>NZ_CP009279.1:6150802-6765883 GCF_000758545.1 Paenibacillus sp. FSL H7-0737
TTCTATCGGCAGTTACTACGCTTTCTATTTAATGGACAAATATCAAATGACGCTTGATAAGGCCCAAATCTATATTTTTATGTATCTGGCAGCTGGAGCTGTCGGTACATTCTTTGGAGGCCCACTGGCAGACCGCTTCGGACGGCGTAATCTCATTCTTCTCTCTATGGTCGGAACAGTGCCCTTCGCACTGGCTCTACCCTTCGTGAACCAAATGTGGGCAGCTATACTCTTACTGATTGGCGGCTTCATCCTTTTGTCCAGCTTCTCTGTTACTGTAATCTATGCTCAGATGCTTTATCCAGGCAATATCGGAACAGTTTCAGGGTTAATCACTGGTCTTGCTTTTGGGCTCGGAGGAATTGGCTCCTTGGTACTCGGCAATCTGATTGACAGCATTGGAATTTCAAAAGTGTTTATAGCTTGTGGATTCCTACCTCTTTTGGGTTTCCTTGCTCTCCTGCTTCCTAGAGACGAGAAACTAGAAGAATGGGCCGCTCAATAAACATCAGTAACATCAGTAACCACTTAACGCCTTACTCATGACTGTAGAAAATAGAGCGGCAGCCTTCCCGCTGCCCTCTGTCATATAATTATCCTTATTTGTACGATCAAACCCAATCCACACTGCAGCTGTCCATTCCGAAGTATAACCAACAAACCACAAATCCCGGTTAGCTTTCTTGCTTACGCCTGGCAGATCCAATTGGGTTGTTCCGGTTTTCCCCGCTACAGGCCTGTTCATTTGCGCTTTTTTGCCCGTTCCTTCATTGACAACATTACGTAGCATCATCGTCATTGCCTCTGCGGTTCGTTGCGATATTACCTGCCGTGATTCGGAGAGATGTGAATACACAACCTTCCCTTTTGAATCCATTATCGTGCGTACCATATGAGCCTCATTGAATTTACCTCCATTAGCAAAGACACCATAGGCTTGTGTCATTTTAAGTGGCGATACCCCATTATGAAGCCCTCCTAAAGCTATTGATAAATGGTTATCCTCCTCTGTCAGTACAATTCCTAATTTGGCTGCAAATTGCCGTGCAGAGGAGATTCCAACCTGCTTCAAAAGCCAAACAGCTGGCGCATTCACGGATTTTTGCAGCGCTCTACTCATTGTGATTTGACCTTGATACACACCGTTCAAATTCTCAGGTACATAGTTTCCATAAGCGTATTTGCGATCAGAAAGTATGCTATTCGGGCTAAACTTCCCGCTCTCTAGCGCGGGTCCATAATCAATGATCGGCTTGAAGCTGGAGCCTGGCTGCCGCGCATCTATTGTAGCTCTGTTCAAGCTCCCCTCATTTTGTTCACGCCCACCAATTAGTGCCACCACTTCACCTGTACGATGATCCATTATGGTCATAGCTGCTTCTACCTGCTGATCTTTTCCGTCAGGCGGAAAAGAAGAACCCTTTAGAAATGCCTGCTCTAGCGCCTGCTGTGCTTTAATGTTCAACCCTGTAACGATAGTGTAGCCACCCGTTCGAAGCTCCTCCACAGACTTCCCAGTGATCTGAGCCGCTTCCTTAAGCGTAGCGTCCACATAATGCACACCAATGACTTCTACTTTGTTCGCAGCGGGAGGTTGATACTTTTTATCTCTGGCCTCAAGCATTTGTTCTTTAGTAATCAGTCCTTGATCTAACATAATCTGTAGAACGAGATTCCTTCTTGTTTTGGATAATGTACTATTGTCTACCGGATTATAAATAGACGGTCCTTTAGGGATTCCCGCCAAGGTGGCGATTTGCCATATTTCTAGTTTTTTCAAATCGGATACGCCGAAGTAACGCTCCGCAGCTGCCTTTACTCCATATTGTCCACGCCCCATATAAATCTGATTAAGGTAAAGCCCTAGAATCTCTCGTTTTGATAACTGCCTCTCCAATGCAAGAGCAATGGATGCTTCGTTTAGCTTACGTATGACATTCTTGTTCCTATTCAAATAAAGATTGCGAGCTAGCTGCTGAGTAATACTACTCCCGCCCTCGGAGAGATCCATATCCACAATATTATTTAGAAAAGCGCGAGAAATTCCTTTATAATCTAATCCCTGATGCCTATAAAAGCGCCGGTCCTCCACCGCTAAAAAAGTATTTATCAATAATGCAGGCATTTCCTCCAGCTCCGCTGAATGTCTATACCCCGAGCCCGGTAAAGGGATCATTCGTAATGTCGTCCCATCCGAGGTCTTAATGATGCTCGATTCCGGCAGCTGAAGTTTATCCTCTTGCTGTTTAACCACTTGCCCGCCGTATTGAAATACGTAAAGCAAACCCACGAGCGCTATTATTATTCCAATGATACTCCCATCAAATAATAAATACCCCAGACGGAGTATCCGGGTACGCACGATCCATCTGCCATCCTTGCCTGAATGGGCTACACTTTGTTTTTTTTCGGTAACGGCATTCATGATTCTATAATCAGGTTCTCTAAGAACCGCTCCATACTACGGGCTTCAACACTCGCTGCTTCAAGAAGTGCTTGGGCTTCCATCCCATCATCCGTGTTGTCAGCCTCCTCTACCTCACGGAGAGCACGGAGAATTGCCCGAGTTCTTATCAATAAAGCTACAGCTGGTGTGTCCTGCATCGTTTCTGTTGCTACGCCTCTGTTTGGAACTTCAATTCTTTGCCTGCGATTCAGGTTAGCGGCGATTTGGCCCAATTCTCCTCCAGAAAGGACCTTGATTTCTTTTGTTACTCCCTTGTCTGCCAGCTCTAAGGTCCCAATCAATACCGCGTGCAAATCATCAGCAATTTTCTGTGAACGGAGAATAAACAACCCGCTGAAGAATAGAACAAATAGAATTATGGCGCTGGGGATTGTTCCAATATGATTAATAACCCAGTGGATAAGACGAACAAAAAAGACGCCTGATTGCCCTGAATAATGAGCATACAGCAAAGCAACACCACGCTGGACAACAAAAAGAAAGGCAGCACTCAAAAGAGCACTCCCTATAAAAATATAAAGATAATGGATGCGAACCGTCCGAAGTTTATGCATAGTCATTCCCTCCTTGTGTTCACAAGGATATCCTCCAAATCTTAAGAACCCGCCAAGAGTTTTCTTAAGATTCTATGAAGAATGGGAAATAGGTGATAAAATCCGTCCGATGTGGGGAGCTTTCTACATAAATAACGCCATTGTGGCGTTCGATGATACTTTTGGAAATGGCAAGACCTAGGCCTGAACCGCCTGTATGCTGTGAACGAGACTTCTCTGCTCGATAGAATCGTTCAAAAATAAACGGAATATCACTCTCTGCGATCATCTCTCCAAAATTGCTAATGCGGATAACCGCTTCATTTCCCCTTTTACTGAAACCAATCTCCACTTTCCCGCCGCTTCTACCGTAACGGATCGCGTTCGTAATCAAATTTTCGTAAGCACGAACTAATTCTTTAGGGGAAGCCTCTATCCACAACTCATCAGCTTGGTCATCGATCTCATAGGTCATTTCAGCCTTTGTTAGTTCGGGAACTGACTCTTCCGCTAGCTGCCGTATAAATGCTTTTAAATCTAATCGCTCCATAACCAGAGGGTATTCCCCACTATTTACGCGTGTATATTCAAAAAAGATCGTCGATTAGTTTACGCAGCACAAGGGATTTGTTGTAGGCTATGCTCACGTAATATCGTATTTCTACTTCTTCCTGGCATCGATCTTGCTCGATATATTCCAGAAAACCGAGGACAGAGGTAAGGGGGGTTCGTAAATCGTGGGAGACACCCGTGATCAAGTCATTTTTTGCATTCACAGCTTTACGTTCCTCTTCCACAGAGTGCTGCAAACGTTCAGCCATTTCATTAATATTCTCAGCCAGCACTCCCAGCTCGTCCGTGGTTCTGACTTCAATTCGGTGCGACATCCCGGAGCTTGTGATTTCCCGAATTCCTTTGGTGATCTCCTCCAGATACAGTACTACTTTACGAGTATAGATAAAAAAGAACAGTAAAAAGCTGATAATACCAGCTGCGGTCAGCAGTGGCATAGAGCCAATATGATTAATGATCCAGCGTAAGATACGTGAATAGGGAGCCGACTCTGACACTGGATTCAGATAGATCATGAAATTAACGAGCTGGTAACCTGCAAACAGCAGTAATCCACCGGAAAGCACACTAAGCAAAAAGGCGTATATAAACTTCCAACGAATCGTAGTTATATATTTTGAATTCAAGAAGCCTCACCTAATCCTTTCAGGAAGGTCCATCTAATTTATAGCCAACTCCCCAGACGGTTTGGATATAACGGGGGCGCTTCGAATCCACTTCGATTTTGTCGCGGAGGTTACGAATATGTACCATAACAGTATTGCCCCCATCTAAAAATGGTTCGTTCCACACCTTATCGTATATCTGCTCTAAGCTGAGCACTTGACCTTGGTGCCTTGCCAAAAGCTCTAAAATAGAAAATTCCCGGGGGGTCAGCTTAATCTTCTGCTGGTCTATATGTACCTCATGCTTAGACGTATCTATAGTTAAATCTTCAAAGCTCAGTTTGCTGTCATTCCCTAGGCTACTACTATCTTTATTGAAAGCGTGATAACGACGCAGCTGTGACTTAACTCGTGCCACAATCTCCAAAGGATTAAACGGCTTGCCCACGTAGTCGTCCGCTCCTATGCTAAGTCCTGAGATTTTGTCCATATCCGTATTTTTGGCTGAAAGGATAATAATCGGCATCTTCCGATCTTCACGGATCTTCATACATGCAGCTAATCCATCCATCTTAGGCATCATGACATCAAGAATGATTAGATCCACTTCTTCCTTCTGCAGACACGCCAGTGCCTCCATCCCATCATAAGCTTTAAGCAGGCGATAGCCCTCATTACAGAGGTATATCGATAACAGCTCTACAATTTCCTTCTCATCATCTACTAACAAAATCGTTTCTCTCTTCACAGGAGGGGTTTCCTTTCAAATATAGTAATAATTATCTTTAGCTTCTATATTAGCAGATCCATCGAACGTTTTTCCTCGAAAATAGATACATGTACTTAAAATCGAACGACAATAAATAGGTTACGCAAAAAAGGGTACCCGCTCCACTCGTACTTAAACGAAATGGAACTGGTACCCTTTTAGAATTTAGTAAAATTATGCTTACATCTCCAGCAGTCGAATCAGCTCATCCTCATCCTCGATGACCTGAATGCCCAGCTGCTGTGCTTTGGCCAGTTTACTACCTGCCTTCTCGCCGGCAATAACCAAATCCGTCTTCTTAGATACACTTCCAGACACCTTCGCTCCGAGTGCTTCCAGACGTTCGGCGGCTTCGTCACGTGTAAGCTTTTGTAATGAACCGGTCAACACTACCGTTTTTCCGCTAAAGAAGGAATCCGTGCTAACAGGGCGTGCGGCCTCAGGAGCTTTTGCTTCAACCCCAAGCGCCCGCAACCGAGCAACATTCGCCACAACTATAGGATCTGCGAAGAAGTTAACAATACTCTCGGCGACAATCCCGCCAATGTCTGGCAACTCGGCAAGTTCTTCCGCTTTAGCCTGCATCACAGCATCCAGATCGCGGAAATGATCAGCCAGCATCTTAGTTGTTGCTTTACCTGTGTTAGGGATTCCTAACGCAAAGAGGAATGAGGCGAGATCGCGACCTTTGCTATCCTCTAACGCTTGCAGCAAATTCTGTGCTTTTTTCTCCCCGAAACGGTTCAGCTGTACAAGCTGCTCAAAGGACAATTCATACAGATCCGCAGAATCATGAACATTAAGCTCGTCGTAGAGCTGACCTGCCGTCTTCTCACTAAACGTCTCAATATCCATCGCATCTCGTGAAGCGAAATGGGTGATCCGACTAATAATTTGCGGTCTACAGTTCAGCTTATTATTACAGAAAAGATGCGCACCGCGCATTTCTAGCGGAAATCCACAAGCCGGGCAATCCTCAGGGAAAATAATTTCTCCTCCGTCATTCTCTTCCGTTACCTTGCCGAGAATTTCCGGGATAACATCATTAGAACGCCGAATAAACACTCGTGAGCCTAAGGCGAATTTCAAGTTTTTGCGCTCAATATCGCCCACATTATTTAATGTGCAATTCTGTACGGTAACTCCAGCAAGCTCTACGGCTTCAACACGAGCTAAAGGAGTCACTTTACCTGTACGTCCTACATTCCAGCTAACAGACTCAAGCACGGTCGTTGTTTCTTCAGCTTCAAATTTATAAGCCACTGCCCAGCGAGGGAACTTGTCAGTGTAACCAAGAACTTCACGAATACGGAAATCCGTCACCTTGATCACCGCTCCATCAATGAGGTAATCAAGACTTGAACGACTCTCCTCGATTCCAGCAAGCTGCTCAGTCACATCATCGAAATCATTACAGTAAGTCAGATAAGGATTTACTTTGAATTTGTTATTCCGTAGAAAATCCATCATCTCCTGATGATCGGCGAACTCTACACCTTCTCCAAAACCTACATTATAGAAATATGCATTCAAACGACGTTCTGCAGTAGTCTTCGGATTAAGATTGCGCAGTGCACCTGCCGCCGCATTACGTGCATTCTTAAGCGGCTCTGCAGCCCGGGTATTATAATCAGCGAGCACAGACAGATTCATAATCCCTTCACCCTGAACCTCAATAACACCTTCTTTAAAAGGAATCGTTAATGGAACAGACTTAATGGTCTTCACCTGAGCAAGTATTCCTTCACCAATGACACCATTACCACGCGTCGATGCCTGTTCGAGAACACCATTCCGATAGGTTAGATTCAGCGTCAAGCCATCAAACTTCAGTTCTACTGCATAACAAGGATCAGGTAGAGGGTTGCCTGGGTTCTTAAGATTGTACTCATTCACTAAGCGGAGTACCCGCGTATTCCAGCTCCGCAGCTGTTCAATATTCTGTGCTTTATCGAGACTCCAAAGCGGAGCCAGATGCCGATGCGGCGTGAAGCCCTTAAGCAGCTCTCCACCTACACGTTGTGTAGGTGAATCCGGTAGTACGAAGCCACTCTCAGCCTCCAGTGCTACAAGCTTGTCGTATAAAACATCGTATTCCTTATCGCTGACTAGCGGAGCATCCAGCGTGTAATAGTGGTAATTATAATTATTTAACTCCGCAACAAGCTCTTCCATCACATGCATAGCATCCATGCAGGTACATCCCTCCGTCAATAAGTTTCCTAATGGTTAGCGTGGTCTAAATATCCGTTCGTTAATCGTTTCCTACTATTATTCCACCCTGGTAATCGGCGCAAACCCTGCAAGCAGTCGTTTTACACCCACTGGTGCCGGAAAAGCAATCTGCAACTCCGTATCATTCCCGGTGCCCTTTACAGCTACAACGGTGCCAGTGCCCCATTTGCCGTGCGAAACTTTATCACCCGCTTTGTATTCGCCAGCTGCTGCAGCCCCTGCTCCAGTAGCGCGCTGTGCGCCTCCGGAGGTTACGGTCACGCTGCTCTTGCTTGTCGCTGCGGACGCTGTGCTTCCGCTGCCAATCGGCGCCGCACCAGCAGCTCCACTTCGGCCGCCGAAGTTCCCACGACTGCCGCCACTGAAGCCGCGTCCGCCGTAAGCACCGCCTACCTCTGAGCCTCCGCGTTGGAAGCGGTCCTGCGTCTTCGCGGTATCTTCCTTCAACTCCTCCGGAATCTCTTCAATGAAGCGGGACGGCTGATTCGCCGTCGTCCGCCCAAAGAGCGTACGCATCCGCGCGCAAGAGAGAAACAATTGTTTCTCGGCGCGGGTGATCCCTACATATGCAAGCCGGCGTTCCTCTTCGAGCTCATCGTTGTCTTGGAAGGCTCGGCTGTGCGGGAACACGCCTTCTTCCATCCCGACGATAAATACCGTTGGGAACTCCAGACCTTTGGCGCTGTGCATCGTCATCAGGACTACAGCGTCACTACGGTCCTCTTCATCATCATTCACACTATCAATATCTGCGATAAGTGCAAGATCCGTGAGGAAGGAGACAAGCGACTTGTCCTCGTTATTCTTTTCAAACTCCATCGTCACGGACAAGAACTCATCGATATTCTCTAGTCGCGAGCGAGATTCGAGAGTGTTTTCATTTTGCAGCTCCAAACGGTACTGCGACATCTCCAGTATTTTTTCCGTCAGTTCTGTTACGGACAAGAACTCCACCATACGGTGCAGAGCTTCAATCATATCGTAGAACTCTACTAGCATATTCCGCGTCCGTCCGGCAAAGCCCAAATCATCTACAGTTTGCAGTACGCGGAAAATAGAAACACCACGCTCACCAGCCGCAGCCACCAGCTTACCAACCGTTGTATCCCCTAATCCCCGCTTAGGTACATTAATAATACGCGTCAGGCTGATATCATCATCAGGGTTAGATAACAGGCGTAAATAAGCGAGCAGATCTTTGATTTCTTTACGATCATAGAACTTAATCCCGCCTACGATTTGATACGGAATATCAGATTTAATTAGAATTTCCTCGATTACCCGTGACTGGGCATTCGTACGATACAGTATCGCATGATTCTGGTAGGCTTGACCCTGTTTCACATTTTTGCTGATTTCTCCGGTTACAAAGTAACCTTCATCATGCTCGGAGTCCGCCCGGTATACCTTAATCTTGGCGCCTTCCTCGGAATCGGTCCACAGCTTCTTCGGCTTACGTCCACTATTGAGTGCGATCACACCATTGGCTGCATTCAAGATATTAGCAGTTGAACGGTAGTTCTGCTCTAGAAGAATGGTCTTCGCTTCTGGATAGTCCTCTTCAAAATTAAGAATGTTCGTAATATCCGCTCCGCGCCAGCGATAAATCGACTGGTCACTATCCCCTACCACACAAATCCGGTGGTGGCTATCAGCGAGCATACGGCACAACATATACTGCGCTCTGTTCGTATCCTGATACTCATCCACGTGGATGTATTTGAATTTCTTTTGGTAGAAATCAAGTACCTCGGGAACTTCCTTAAACAGTTCGATGGTCTTCATAATCAAATCATCAAAATCAAGCGAGTTATTGCTTCTTAGACGCCTTTGATACATCTTATATACCTTTGCAACTAAGCCTTCAAAATAATCGCCAACCTTCTGCTCATACTGCGCCGGAGTGATCAGCTCATTCTTGGATGCGCTAATGATAGCCTGCACAGCTTTTGGTTCGAATTTCTTCGTATCAATATTCAGTTCCTTCATACAGTTACGTATTACGGATAACTGATCTGTAGAGTCCAGAATGGAAAAGTTGGAGGTAAAACCAATCCGCTCGATATCCTTCCGCAAAATCCGAACACACATAGAGTGAAAGGTGGATACCCAGATATCTCTTCCCTCAGGTCCGACAAGCTTAGATACACGTTCCTGCATTTCCCGCGCGGCTTTATTCGTAAACGTAATCGCCAAAATCGCCCAAGGCGGCGCCTTTCGATTGGCAATCAGCCAGGCAATTCTATGAGTCAACACTCTCGTCTTCCCACTGCCCGCACCAGCCATAATCAAAAGTGGTCCTTCAGTAGTTTCGACAGCCTGTCTTTGTGGAGGATTCAGTCGACTTACTGCGTCTTGTATGCTAATAAGTTGCATGTGTAACATGCTCCTTTCTAAATATAAAATCACCAATCATAAGTAGTCCTAAAAATAACCACTAAGCATAAACGCCTTTGGCGTCCTTATAAGGAAGGTAAGTGTTTATGCGAAAAATATAAGGATAATGTATAACGTGAAACTTATACTTTCTTATAATTTAATCGAATTTCTCTTGTACTGTCTTTTTTACAGCCGCAACTGTTAGCAGTGCCTGCTGTACATCACTATAAATAATATTGCCGACCACTACTGTATCACATAGAGCTGCTGCCTGCTCGGCTTCCGCCTCACAAGTAATGCCCCCACCATAAAAAAGTTGGGCGTGATCCACCATTTCGCGTACCGTCCGCACAGTCTCCATATCCCCGAACCTACCGCTGTATTCAAGATAAACAATCGGCAGTGACATCAGCCTGTCCGCAACCTGAGCATAAGCAGCCGCTTCTTCAGCATCAATGGCCGTCTCAGCCCCTGTAATCCGTGCAACTGAAGAGTCACTATTCAGCACAATATAACCTTCCGTTAGAAGCGAATCCCATGGAATCATAAATCCATAGCGTTCAATAGCTCGGCGATGATGGCCTACAATCCAAGCTGGATCGGGCGTATTAAGCACCATAGGGATCATATAAAGATCAAATCCGGGAACAGCAGCTTCAAGTTCGGATACCTCAAGTGCACAAGTTAACTCAAACTGTTTTACTCTTGCTAGGAGATCCACTGTATTCTCATAGGTTACTCCTGTTGAGCCCCCTATCAGTATGGCATCCGTGCCAGATAAGCAAACGGCCTCCAAATCCTCATCCGAAATCATCCGGTCAGGGTCTAGCTTAAATACATGCCGCCAAGGTTTGATCATTTGCTGCACTGATTTCATGAGAATCATCCTTAATAGTCATTTGGGCAAGACAAAGACACTCCTGCCGCCGCAAAAGATATAGATCTAGTCTATGCCAGCACAGCAGGTGTGTCAATTTAAAGCGAACAAAAATGCGAACATTTTTTCGTGTTATGTTTGGGGCACCACGCAAAGTACCTGAATACGCATCTAGGGAAAGCAGCACTTTGTGGGGATATATTAATGGTAATAAGTAGTGTAAGATTTCAACGTACACCTGAGATGTTAATCAAATCCTTTTCGGGTACAAAATCAGTGTAAAAACCATCCACGCCCATACGGGCGAGCTCCCTAATTTCAGCTTCTTCATTTACTGTATGAACATATACACGAGCTCCGGCCTTCTGCAGCTTTTTAACAAAGCTCTTGTTGGCTCGGCCAACTGGCATGGTAATATCCACACCTGTTTTATTAACAAACTCAATAACTTGTTCATTCGTATCCTTGGATTGGTACAGAGTGTAAAGCACTTCTGGAAAAGAATACACCTTATTGATCTCATCAAGCATCGACTGATTATATATTTGTGGAACAATCCGATCTAATATGGCTGGATCCCGGCGCTGCGCCGCTTCTACCAACAATGTAAATTGTTTATTTATAAGTTCGGGTTTGATTTCTTTCGTATCGGTCACGATATAAGCATCTGGATAATGCTGCATCAGATCAAGCAACTTCTCGACATCAATCGGGGAGTATATATTCAGGATTGGGCTGTCCATGAATTCCTTATAATCTAGTACTACCCCTTGTTTATTAGCAGGAAGAATATCCAACTGACCTAAAAGCTTACTCATGTTGCCTGACCACTCATGCCTACCTACTAGCTGATCATCAGCCGATAATAACAAGTCTACTTCAAATACGCGAGTTCCCTGTGCATAATTAGCAACAAATGCTTCAAAAGCATTGGTGTATGTATGGCCGTTAATGCCACCCATGGCATGTGCTACGACCTTGTGAGCTTCAAAGCCACTTGCAGGCTGCTTGTCTTCATTACTAAAAGCGATTACAAGTAACATGATAAGAGCTCCAATTACAATCACGGTTGCAACAATCTTTTTCTTATCCATAGTTGAGAGTTTCCTTTGCGAAGTTTAGATTATAAAACAATAGATAAACAATACCCCGCTCTACCATAGGTAGAAACGGGGATCGTATAAAAGTTTAATAAATCCAAAATAAGTGCAGGAATCAATAAGCATTTTTGTTGACGAAGCCGTTGCGAATCGTTTTGAAAATAATTCGAATGTCAAACAGTAAAGACCAGTTCTCGATGTAGAAAATATCGTGTTTGATCCGCTCCTCGATGGAAGTGTCACCGCGGAGTCCATTGCTCTGTGCCCAACCTGTAATTCCAGGTCGTACATGGTGTTTTACCATATACTTCGGAATTTCATCACGGAACTGTTCCACATAATATGGGCGTTCTGGTCTAGGTCCAACCACACTCATATGTCCCAGTAACACATTAAAAAATTGCGGAAGCTCATCCAGACTTGTCTTACGGATAAAGGTTCCAAATCTTGTTCTACGAGGATCTTCACGCGTACTCCAGCCCGTATCCTCTTCGCCGTCCTGCTGCATCTTCATGGAGCGGAACTTATACATCATAAAATTACGACGGTTCAATCCCACACGTTCCTGCCTGAATATAATCGGTCCCGGAGAGGTCAGACGAACACCAAGAGCCACGATAAGCATCACAGGAGAGATCATAATAATAGCGAACAAAGAGAACACAATATCAAACAATCGTTTTGCCATCTTATTACCCGTCATATCTAGTGGAATATCACGAACATTAATCATCGGCATGCCTGCAAAGTTATCAAAGTAAGGGCGGGCTGGTAAGTAGTCGAAAAAGTCAGGGATAATCAATGTGCGCACGCCTGCTTTTTCACAGGCCGCAATAATTGAAGGATACTTCGAATGTGCATCAAGTGGCAGCGCAAGTATAACCTCATCCACAGGCAGCATTTCTAGCATTCCAGACAACTGGTCAACTGTTCCAAGAATCGGTTTATATCGTTGTTCCTCAATTCCATCCCATGTATGATAGTCATCCAAGAAGCCAATCGCTTCATATCCAAGTTCAGGATATTGCTCTAGATTATTGTAGAATCTTTTGCCTAGCGTACCTGCACCGATGATAAGTACAAACTGTCGGTTGAAGCCTTTTTCGCGAAAAGATTTAAGCATCTTCTTCAGTACATAACGGTACAGCATAATAGAAAGAATGTTCAATCCCATGTAAAGAGCTAGATATGTTCGGGAGATATTTATTTCTTTCACGAAAAACATCAGACCGAGCAGAATGAAAATGCCCATAATATGCACTTGGAAAATCTTAATGAATTCATCGACAAACCGTTTCTTACGCTTCGGCAAATACAGCGACAGCAGTATACCGATTAGCACTGCAATTCCGCCATAAATCATGCTCCAGTAAGCGTACGACTCTACAGGCAACGGGTTTTCGTACTCCATCCAACCACTTCTAAACTTTAACCACCAGGCTATAAGGAAGGACAGCTGGATGACAAGAAAGTCAGCCACCATATAGAGCTGTGTCAAAAATTTCTGATTACGCCGAATCATAAATTCACCTCAGTATTCTTTTCGTTACGTGCACCTGTTTCATTAGCGGAGTTAAGACTCTGAGCAGGTGATGGGACTGTTTTAGGTGAAGTTAAGGCATTCCGCAAAAGCGAAAGTGCGAACTTCACACCTACGCCGGCATATACTGTTCCATTTATCATACTGTTGTACTTCTTACTATAATGCTTACGATGAAATAAAATCATTGCCCGGTGGAATTCATAGACGATCTTAAACGGTCTGCGTCTGGCGCTGCCGCCTTTAAGATGTACGATAGAGGTCTTCGGATAATAATAAATCTCCCAACCAGCCTCTTTAATACGATAACACCAATCTAAATCCTCACCGTACATAAAGAACTCTTCATCCAATCCACCCACCTGGTTAATCGTCTCCCGCCGCAGCAGCATAAACGCACCAACCAGACAATCTATCGGGTAATCAAGATCAGGGTCCAGATAACCTAACTGGTAACCGTTAAACCTCGGACGATCCGGAAATAGCTTACTAAATCCAAAAGCATAATAGAACGAAGCAGACGGTGTAGGAAACCCCCGCTTGCAAGCTTTATCCAGCGAGCCATCCGGTAAAATAATCTTGCACCCTGACGCTCCTACATCAGGCCGACTATCCATAAAGGAGATCATCGTCTCTAGCGTATCCTTACGTACCACCGTATCTGAATTCAGCAGCAGCACATACCGTCCGGATGAAGCTTCCATCCCCTGATTATTAGCACGGGCAAAACCGACATTGTCGTTATTTGCGATCAACATTACACCTGGAAACTCTCTACTAATCTTCTCTACTGAATCATCATTGGAATTGTTGTCTATTAAAATAATCTCATAGGAATAGTTCGTTGCTGAGTCATACACCGACCTGAGACAATCCATCGTCAGGCGACACGTGTTGTAATTAACAATAAGTATGCTTACATCTACATTCACTGCGTAACGCTCCTGACAAATATAGTAATCTACCGACAATAATTATAACATAAAACCTCCCTGAGAGGAGGTGACGTTTCAGGGAGGTTTTTCCAGATGCGGTTTAGCTTTTGTGTTTCTTTCTCTCTTTTATCGCGGCTTGTATATACTCCCGCTTCTTTTTTAACGCAGGGAGCTGAGTAAAAAAGGACTTCCACGCTGTAATTAACTTTGGCTCTCTCAGAAGCATATAACCATGAGCTGCAATTTCATAGGGGAGAGAAATGAAGATTGTTTTCAGCAAAGTTCGAGTCGGTTCATTCTTGTAGATCATTTTGTAGCGGTTAATGTAAGATATTCGTCGGATGAACAACGGCTTAGTGTTACGACCAGACGTTTTCCAGCCACGTTCGTGATACCCGATCGCCTCAGCATCATAATATCCCTGCCAGCCAAATAACTCCGCCCTCCAAGCCACATCCACATCTTCCTTATAGGCAAAAAAGTCTGCATCAAAAAACTCGCCATCAACACTTATGTCGTCGATCATCCGTCGGGAATACATCGCAGCCGCTCCAGATACACCGAATACAGAACCCGATTGCGTCCATTGGTCAGCTGGCTCACCCGCACCGCGATCAAATGCACGGCGTACTCTGTTCATAAGGAGACCTGTGCTGTCTACCAGCCCATGATCTGCCTTTAGCAAAAGCTTGCCTGTGGCGCTGCCAATCTGCGGATTATTCTCCATCTGTGTGATTAGTCTGGAAATATAGTCTGGAGCAAGCGTTAGGTCAGGGTTAAGGACGAGCACGTAATCTGTTTCCGTAGCGGCAATCGCTTGATTGTGGGCTGGGGCGAAGCCTGTGTTAAGCTCATTCTCCAGAAGGTCAATTGTTGGATATTGCTTTATCTCCCTTGCGGAGTTCATAGCTTCATGCCCCACCAAGAATGCAGCGGGTGAGTCCGAGTTAAACTGGTGATAGAACGTTCTGACCTTATCCGCCGAACCATCAGTTGAAGCGTTGTCCACTACGACAATTTTTTTGACCAAATAGTCCTGTGCCATTACTGCCTCTATACAATCTATGATGTCATCAGCACTATTATAGGTGACGATATGTACACTTACTGTTTTGTTATTCATGAGTATCCTCGACTTTGTAATTTCTTGTTAACTACACACTCCCTTCTTATTATAACGAAAGAATACAAAAAACTCCCGTATCGTTATAACCGATTTGGGAGTTTCAATTGCTACTATCTTATTCTTTTAGCTCTAAGAGGAAATCTCTCAGGCCCTCACGCCAAGGTCGAATATCCTCAAATCCATTCGTACGTATCGACAGATGCTCCATCACCGAATTCCGAGGACGTGGTGCAGGTCTCGGGAACTGTTCTGTAGCACACGGTTCAAGCTTAGCGGTAAATTTCAAACCTAAAACTTCCTCAGCCTCTGCAAAAATTGCCTGTGTAAATTCAAACCAAGTACATGAGTCGCTATTTGACGCATGGTATACACCATACTTCTCAGTTTGGATAAGCTCAAGTAAGAAACGAGCTAAATCAACTGTATAGGTAGGCGAACCCTTTTGGTCATCGACTACTTGAAGCATTGGCTTTTCTTGACCAAGCTTTAGCATTGTTTTGACAAAGTTATTCCCGTATTTACCATACACCCATGATGTGCGTACGATGAAATACTTAGAGGAGAGGGATTGAACGAGCACCTCGCCCGCACGTTTCGATTTACCATATATACTCTTAGGGTCTGTATTATCATACTCATGGTAAGGCTGTACTCCCAAACCATCAAATACATAATCCGTACTAATGTACACCAGCTTAGCTCCAGCTTTTTCAGAAGCTAGCGCTACGTTTCGACTGCCCGTTGCATTAATTAAATAAGCTGCATCGATGTCACTTTCTGCCGCATCTACTGCTGTATGCGCAGCACAATGAATGACAGCATCCGGTCCAAACTCACCAATAACCTGGATACACTGATCCAGATCGGTGATATCCATCTCTTGACGGTCACAGCCCATCACTTGGTGACCTTGATGCTGGATTAGTAAAACTACGTCCTGGCCTAGTTGTCCGGCCGCGCCTGTAACAAGTACCTTCAGTTGAGCCATTATAGAGATTCTCCCAAACGATCGCCATATTGTAATTCAGCGTACTTCTGGTATTCCCCAGATTGAATGCGAGTCCACCATTCTCGGTTATTGAGATACCATTGGATGGTTTCTTTAATACCTGTTTCAAACGTATGCTTCGGCTTCCAACCCAGTTCGTTCATAATCTTGGTAGGATCAATTCCATAGCGTCGATCATGACCCGGACGGTCTTGAACATAAGTAATCAGTGAATCAGGTTTGCCAAGTTCCTGCAATACTGTGTTCACGATATGCACATTTGTACGTTCGTTATTGCCACCAATGTTGTATACTTCACCGTTCACGCCCTTGTGGATAACCAAATCAATCGCGCTGCAGTGATCCTCAACATACAACCAGTCACGGATATTCATCCCATCGCCATATACAGGCAACGCTTGATCCGCAAGTGCGCGGGAGATCATAAGCGGAATAAGCTTCTCAGGGAATTGGTACGGGCCATAATTGTTCGAGCAGCGGGTAATGTTCACTGGCAGTCCGAATGTCTCATGGTATGCACGTACAAGCAAGTCGCCACCAGCTTTACTTGCCGAATATGGACTGTTCGGAGTCAAAGGAGTTTCTTCAGTAAACAAACCGGTTGCTCCAAGTGATCCGTATACCTCATCCGTAGAAACCTGAACGAATTTAGTAACACTGTATTTTTTCGCCGCATCCAAAAGTACTTGTGTTCCAAGCACGTTCGTCTTCACAAACACTTCTGGCTCCAAAATACTCCGATCCACATGCGATTCAGCCGCGAAATTTACCACTACATCAACACCTTGGCTAAACAAAGCATCCATTGCCTGTACATCTGTAATGTCTGCTTTTACGAACTTGTGGTTCGGATGATTTTCAATTGACTTCAAATTCTCCAAATTACCTGCATACGTCAACGCGTCTACGTTAACGATTTGATAATCAGGATGTTGTTGCAGCATGTATAATACAAAGTTGCTGCCGATAAAGCCGGCTCCGCCGGTAACTAGCAGTTTCATGTGTAGCCCACCTTTATTTCATGAAATATTGTGTTTATAACTCAAAATTAAGTTCAGCGTCCTTCAGCAATGGATGACGCTGATCCTTATCCGATAATACTGGACTAGAAGTCGGCCAATCAATACCTAAGGCTGGATCATTCCATAATATGCCGCGATCATTTTCGGGGGAATAATATTCGTCCACCTTATATAACACTTGGGTGTTCGGAACCAATGTGCAGAATCCATGCGCGAAGCCCTTAGGTACAAGCAGTTGGCGTTTGTTATATTCGCTAAGTATTACTCCGACCCATTGACCAAATGTAGGAGAATTACGACGGATATCT
Organism: Paenibacillus sp. FSL H7-0737; assembly: GCF_000758545.1. Taxonomy (NCBI): domain Bacteria; kingdom Bacillati; phylum Bacillota; class Bacilli; order Caryophanales; family Paenibacillaceae; genus Paenibacillus; species Paenibacillus sp. FSL H7-0737. The sequence continues at coordinate 6,168,281 of NZ_CP009279.1, forward strand.
ACGATAACATCGTAAATAGCTCCAGTTAGAACACGGATCAATTTCGTTTGAGCTTTTGGGTTCAGCTGGTAGTGAAGACCACGCAGCACTCCAACGTCTGCAGAGAGGGACTGATTGTCTTGAATGAAATTGTAGTTTACGCCGAGCTTATGCATTACTTCTTCGTTGTAGCTTTCCATGAAAAATCCACGGTTGTCGCCGTGGACTACAGGTTCTAAAATGCTCGCACCTTGTAGTTGTAAGGGTGTAACTTTCATATTGCAAACCTCCTTCTCATCTAAAGTTTCAGTTTTCCGAATTCTTCACCAAATAGAAGGTCTTGAGCCAAGTTATGTGCTTTAGCTAATGAGGCATGTGTACCTGCATCTGTCCACCAACCTTGTAGAACATCAAAGGTCAATTCTCCACGTTTAATATATGCATTATTAACATCAGTAATTTCTAATTCTCCACGTGCAGAAGGTGTAATCGTTTTGATAATATTAAACACTTCACTATCAAACATATATATCCCTGTGACTGCATAGCCAGACTTGGGTTCACTAGGCTTCTCTTCGATAGACAATATCCGATTCCCCTCTAATTCGGGCACACCAAAACGCTTAGGATCAGGAACTTCCTGAATCAGGATCTTAGCACCTGTCTTTTGCTCACGGAAATTACGTGCATAAGGAGCGATATCATCAGCAAACACGTTATCACCAAGGATAACGATCATTTGATCATCCCCGACAAATTGCTCTGCCAAGTCCAAAGCCTGCGCAATTCCGCCTGCCTCATCTTGTACTTTGTAAGTAAAGCAAACACCCATTTCATGTCCGCTACCTAATAGATTAACTACATCACCCATATGTTCTTTACCAGTAACGATCAGAATATCTGTTACATCAGCTTGCTTCAACTTATAAACGGAATGAAAAATCATTGGGTATTTGCCTACGGGAAGAAGATGTTTATTTGTTACCTTTGTTAATGGGTATAAGCGCGAGCCTGTACCTCCTGCTAAAATAATACCTTTCATTGTATTGCCTCCATTCATTTACTTTTAATAATAAGTTTAGAAAGTGTGTAGGTGATCGGAATTGTCACTACAATAACTATTAAGGGTACGATTTGTTTCGATAGATTTAAATGCTCAACTAAAACATATAACATAAACAAATTAATTAAATACTGTACCAGATATACGATCGGAAACTTAAGAAACTTTCTAAATAAAACCTTTTCTTTAAATACAAAAGCTGTATTCAAGTAATAGGAAAGAAATATTCCAGAAATATAAGAAATTGTATAAGACATAGAATAACTAAGGAATTCAAGAAGGAGTAAATAGACCAGATATGTTGCTAATGTATTTATTCCTCCGCTAATGACAAATTTCAAAAATTGTTTACTCAAAAGTTTGGTCAACAACGTAGGATGGTCTTTCTCTACTTTCATCTAATATCCTCCAAAGATATTCACCTATAATTCCTAACATAATCATTATAATCCCTAATAAAAAAGTAATTAGAGCTATAATTGTAGTCCATCCTTGTAACTCAATGATACCAAAGACAGTACTAATTATAACAAAAACACCATATAGAAAACTCAGAAAAGCTGTAACAAACCCGATGAATGACATGAAACGAATAGGTGTGTATGAGAAACTTACAAATGAATCAATAAAAAGTTTTACTTTCTTAGCGAGTGTCCACCTAGATTTACCCAGTTTTCTTTCTTGCCTCACATAAGGAATTTGTACTTGATCATGTCCAAGCCAATATATGAGACTCATAACACTCGTATTCTTCTCTTGAATTTCCAAAACTTCTTGTACAACCTGTCTATCAATTAACAAAAAATCAAATCCACCTTTTGGATATCCCTTTAATGCGAATTTTTCCAATAAAAAATAATAGGTATTTGAAAACATCTTCTGAGAGAATGACTCTTCTCTATCTGCTCTTGTTCCAAGTACAACTTTTATGCCTGTTCTCCAATGTTCTACCATCTCTTTAAACATTTCAGGAGGATCTTGTAAATCAGCAGCTATAATGCCGACACAATCGCCAGTAGTATATCTTAAGCCCGCCTGTATAGCCGACATCGAACCAAAATTACGACTTAGCTTAATAACTTTAATCCGAGAATCTTGTTCTTTAGCTTCCATCAATAAAGAAAATGAGTTGTCTTTTGAACCATCATCGACAAAAACAAATTCAAAATCACAATTGGGTATAATAGTCTCTAAATTCTGCAATCGTGGGATAGTATGTGGAATGTTTAACTCATTAAAGTATATAGGGACGACAATAGATAACTTAATACGTTCTGAAATCATTCACAACCTCCACAACTTTCTTCACATCTTCTAAATCCATTACCGGACTTATTGGGAGGCTAACAATTTCCGAATGGATTTTTTCAGAGATAGGGAAGGATAGTTCATTCCATTCTTTATATGCTTCCTGTTTATGAGGCGGAATAGGGTAGTGAATCATAGTTTGAATACCCTTTTGGGTCATATAGTTAATAAAATCAGTTCTAAAGGACGTTCTAACTACAAATACATGCCAAACATGTGATTCCGATTTCTCCTCAACAAATGGCAATACAAGATTTTCATTATTGATATTATTCAAGTAATATGATGCGATAGTTCTTCTATGACTGTTATCTTGATCTAGAAATTTTAATTTTTCACTCAAAATTGGTGCTTGAAATTCATCCAATCTGCTATTATAACCTTTAAAAATATTTTCATATTTTTTATGTGATCCATAATTTCTTAAAGCATGAAGATTTGTATATAGTTTCTCATCATTAGTAGTGATGGCACCTGCATCGCCTAAGGCCCCAAGATTTTTACCAGGATAAAAACTGAATGCTGCAGCATCCCCTAAGTTTCCTACCTTTCTATCAGCATAAACAGCACCGTGAGCCTGCGCACAATCTTCGATTATCTTCAGGTTGTATTTTTCTGCAATAATCTTAATTGGCGTCATATTACATGCTTGACCATAAAGGTGAACAACTAGAATCGCCTTTGTATTAGGAGTAATACTTTCTTCAATTTTTTCAGGGTCTAGGTTATATGTTAGTAAGTTAGGTTCGACTAGCACAGGTATTGCGCCATTAGCGGATATGGATAATATAGACGCAATATAGGTATTCGAAGGCACAATAATTTCGTCTCCAGGACCGATATCATAAGCTCTAATTATTAATTCCAAAGCATCTAATCCATTAGCTACTCCGAGAGCATATTTGGTGCCACAATAATCAGTAAATTCCGATTCAAAAGATTTAACCTCTTCACCCATTATATACCATCCAGAGTGTAGAACTTTACGAACACTATTTAAAATAGCTTCTTCATGACGTAGATTGATTTTCTTCAGATCGAGGAAAGGGATCATGTTTGTTCACCTATTTCATTAATTTAATGTTGCTCTACTATAACTTTATCTTCCAGTAAGTATTGTTTACTACAAGCAGAACATAACAATTCATTATTGAGTTTTTCTCCACAATTACATATATATCCTTGGAATTTTGCTGGATTACCATACCATAACGTATTGTTTGGAATGTTTTTAGTCACTAAAGACCCTGCTCCAATCATAGCGTACTTACCAATTGTATTCCCTGCTATAATTGTTGCATTTGCACCTATTGAAACCCATTCTTCAAGCACAGTCTTCAAAAATTCAGTTGGGTACTGTTTGGAACGAGGTCTCAAATCATTAGTAAAAGTAACATTCGGACCAATAAAAACATTATCTTCTATTCTAACACCATCCCAAATATACACTCCTGATTTAACAGTAACATTATCCCCCAAGATTACATCATTTTCGATGAAGGTATGATCGTTAATATTACAGTTCGAGCCAATCACAGCATTCGGTAAAATATGTGCAAACGCCCAAATTCGAGTGTCCACTCCAATTTTCTCTGATTCGACAATAGCCTGTGGATGTGCAAAGTGATGTTTCATCCCCCATACACCTCTATAAATTTGTCATAATCACGAATATAATCTGCTGAATCATATAAGTGGGAAGCGAGAACGAGTAATACGCAATCTGAAGAAAAATCATACATTTCATGCCAATCATTTGGTTCAAGAATGAGAACTTTGGTAGGAGAATCTAATAATATATCCGTTTTTCTTTTCGTATTATCCAAATAAACTTTACAGCTTCCTGATACGCTTATTAATGCTTGTCTAGTTTTATAATGAGCGTGATATCCACGGCGTATATTGGATAAAGTTCCATAAATATAAAACACCCTCTTAATGTCAAACGGAATAGTGTTCTCTGCCTCAATGACAGTTAAATGCCCTCTTTCATCACCAAGCATGGTACTTTCAATGATAGAGCTTTCTAGGGCTTCACTTTCCATACTTATCATACCCTCTCATATTTCAATTCTTGTAATTATCAATTAATTCATGTTGTTACTACTAATCATTTAAAAAAACTAATTTTTCTCACTTCAAAAGTTGACTGTGCGGGCGGATCTATCCGAAGCGATATAAGATTATTCATCAGTTGATTCCTATCACAATAAATCTTATTTATGCCCTTCTTCACTTTAATAGTCCCACTAAACTTTTCGCTGTAACTCTCATTCTCTTGAAGTAAGAATAATTGCATATCCCCATCGACACTAGAATTTATCTCAAATGAAATAAATTTATATGAATCCTCCTCAAGCTTATGACCAAGCGATATTGAAACATAGGGATCTAATTTACCTGCCTTTATAATAAGTCCACTACTATCAGCCTTCTCTATTTCTAGATCATTAAAATATTCTACTTTTTCAGTAATATTCAAATCTGAAATCATTTCATTTTGGATTGTTGAGTCATCAAAATCATAATGTAAATTCAGCTTATACTTTTCAGGGTTTTCTGAGAGATTGACAATAATAAGATCATTTATTAACGCCACGGAACCTTTATGCGGCCAGACAGGCATAGAATCCGCTATTTTTAATGCCTTTTCTCTTTGTTCTTCCGTCGGATCCAAATAATCATATCCTAAAGATTTCATGAAATTACCAATCCTAACACTATTGCCTCCATCCCATTCAAAAAAAGAAAACCCTAATACCTCTTGTTTAATAACATTTGCCCTTTTCGCTTGCACATGCTTACCCAGATAAACAACTGGGTATGGCGGTGTTTCTCCCAAGTCAAGATCCATTATTCTATATCCAATTTGATTGGCTATTTTCACATCTTCTTGATATCTATTATAATCGCTATAAAACAGTTGAGCCATTGACTGAGATTGATAGAAAACGGTAATTATTGCAAAGGTTATAAATGCAATTTTGTAAATTTTTTTATTCATTATTATATAAAGTAAGTACCAACTTGCAGATATAAATAACACTATAGCAAAATTCGCCCTAATCGGCATTGGAGATCCTAGCAAAATAGACATCAAAAAGGGAGAAATGATAAAACCAAGGAATAATACGACTATTATCCAATCGGTTCTTCTTACTTCTGCACGTATCAAAGCTTTATAGAAGAAAAATAATAAAAGCAAGATACTAACAATTATACTTGGTAATATAACATTACTACCGTGTATGACATCTCCCATAACAATTCCTTTAATGTTGCCGAGCAAGTTTCTGACTATAGTACTTGGAGCCTCTTTACCCCAAAGAAAAAAACCTTCAACATAATCTGACTTAGGAATAAATAGTGAAATTACTGTTTCGATAATCTTATAAATTATAAGACTAACCACTGTAACAGTTATATATTTCAAGATTATTATCAGGTAATCTTTGAAAACAACATTGATATTTTCTTTATGTAAAGATACCAAATTTATCAATGTAATTAAAATTACCCCACATATAAAAGCTGGTAAAAATGCTTGGTATATCGAAATCGCTAAAACTAATAATAGTAGACCTATCATCATATAATATTTATCTTTTCTAAAAAGCGCCCATTTAGCAATAAGTAACGTAGCTATTGAAATAAATATCCATCCAATTCCCAGTTCAATACTCATTATAGAAAACCCTATATTTTCTGAATGGGCTGGAAAGCTTAAAAATAATAAAGCTACAGTTAATCCACCAAAATCAAACTTTCTTTCATTTTTACTAGTATTCAAACAACTACTAATAGCATAAGCCCATATCAGACTAGTAAAGCTGAGTGCCGATACAGATAAAAAGGTACTTGTAATAGAATTAGTCTGCCCACTAAAAAATAAAGTCTTTAGTATTGATATCCCAAAACGACCCTGCATACTCCAAATAGTTATAGCATCTCCAACTCGAAATAAAGCATTCTCTTCATCTATAGAAAGTGTAAAATGTGTTAATGGAAATCCGTAGGCGAATAGAGCTACAAAAAATATAAAAACACAAAATAACTTATTACTTTTCATATAAGAAAAAAATGTTTGAAATTCTTCACTAATTTCTAATGAACTTCTCTTGAAAAACCTCATTACTCTATCTCCTTTGTACCATCATAATACCAAAAATAAAATAGCTTGGCTCCAACCGCTCCAGAATTAGGTCCAAGAGTGCCCCCCATCTCCTCTAGCCAATTCGGACTTATAATTTCAATATCATTATTAAGTAGCAATATTAAAGAACCTTTAGATGCTTGGACAGCAACATTATTAAATCTTTGAGTAATTGAATGGGATGTCCAAAGGTATTATTCTAAGCTTCTCATTTAAACGTTATTCCCACTTCCATCCTTAGTAGGGATAATTATTGAAACAAGCGGTTCATCTTTGAAATTGTAATTTACTCGATCATGTTAGGATAACCATCAATTCTTGCACTTTACCATCTCCCCCTCTTCTTTTAAGCATATCTTCTAAACCCCTTACTCCAGCTTAATGTGTATAATTCTTAGCGCCAGATCCAGAAAATGTATATCCAGGCATAGATTTCCAATGATAAAGGATTGTTGGCAAGTGATGTATACTCTCAGTTAATTCAGTAAACCTTAACACTAAGTCGTAATCTTGACCGCCCTCATAACCTTATCTAAATCCACCTAAGTGACAAGTTTACATATGAGAAAGGATCAGATCGGGTGAACAATCTAGCTTAAAGTAAGGAGAATGCCTTTCACCGTTAAGACCTATTTCACACTCATCTGTGTAAATCATATCAGCATCTGGATATGTAAATTGTAGATTAACCACCCCAAACAAAAAATAATGATCCGTAGATCCCAGCTTTATTAAACTATAGGATTTGATTTTTAGTTTTTCCTTACATACCAAGGGTATAATGGAGCATTTATTTATACAATTACTTAGCAATTTCGACAAATTCACTTTCGATCCCATATTGAGGCGTGTCATTACAGGTTATATATCCTCAAGCGCCTCTCCGATAGAAAAATCTTCTCGTACCTTCGTCAAGTTAGGATTATATGCTGGATCATTCTCCAAAATTATGGACCATTTCGTTTTCATATAATCAATTTCCTTCGAGAAACGCTCTATCTTTTCTGGAGTATCTTCATGGCCCCTGCTTTTTGACTCATAGTGATAAAGTTTTACATGTGGCAACCAAATATTCCTATACCCAGCACTCCAAACTTTAAGACAAAAATCAACGTCGTTAAACGCAACTTGTAACTTTTCCTCTAGTCCACCGACTTGACTAAATTTTTCTTTTTTTATCATCAAACAAGCTGCAGTTATTGCAGTATAATTCGATGTAACTTTTAATCTCCGAAAATATCCTTCATGCTCGGAAGGTAAATATTTGTGGCTATGGCCTGCTACCCCACCGATCCCTAAGACAACTCCACCATGTTGAATGGTATTATCAGGATAATACAAACATGCACCCACCGCACCAATATCAGGTCTAATCGCTTGTCCCACCATCTCATCCAGCCAATCATCCGTTATTATTTCCACATCGTTGTTTAATAATAGTAAAAGCTCTCCACTCGCTTTTTCCGCACCAAAATTATTCAATTTAGAATAGTTAAACGGAATGTCTAAGACAAAAAACTTAAATCTGTTTTGCTCTTTTGCTTGCCAGTACCGATACAAATCAAAGACCTCTGGATCACTGCTACCATTATCTATAATAACAATTTCAAAATTAGCATATTTTGTTTTTGTATATATGGATTCTAAGCACATTTTTATCACTTGAATATTATCTTTTGTAGGGATAATAATGGAGACTTTCGGATTACCAGTTGGCTTAAACCTTGTCAAATATAGGTTAGAATAATTATCAACCGATTCAACTTCCGCATTATATCCTCTTCTGATTATTGCATCCTGTACAGCCTTAAATCCGGCGATGTGTGTATAATCTTTGGTAGACCCACTAAAAGCTGTTGAACTTTGAATCGCTCTCCAATGATAAAGGATCTTGGGAATATGGTATATATTATTTGTAAGCTCAGAAACTCTTAACATAAGATCGAAATCTTGACTACCTTCATATCCTGCCCGAAATCCACCCACTTGATCAATCAAGCTTTTTCGATAAATCGACAAATGACAGGTATACATCTGACATAATAATAAATCCGGAGACCAATCGGGTTTAAAAAAAGGAGCAAATCTTTTTCCTTCGACCGAAATTTTGTCCTCATCACTATATATAATGTCTGCTTCTGGATGATTATTAAGTAACAGAACATTCTCGAAAAGCGCGTTAAGTGCTAATTCATCATCATGATCTAATAATGCAATAAATTCCCCGGTAGCTATTTGAAGTGCTGAATTGGAATTTTCAGAGATGTGACCATTCTTTTCTCTATAAACAACTTTTATTCTCTGATCCTGCTCTTCGTACTCTTTCAATACATTTTTAATATGTATTTTAGGAGAAGCATCATCTGAAATACACAACTCCCAATTCGTATAATTTTGGGAAATTACTGAGTCAATACATTTTCTCAGCCATATTTCATCTACATTATAAACGGGAAGAATAATTGATATTAACGGATTATAATTAAATGCTCTCATTCTTTTGTTTGCTTCTTGAATATCTCTTGAAGTAACAGCATTATGAGCAAGCCATCTTTCATAACTGTCATTATTATCAACACTATTAACTTGTACAATTTTAAATCGTTGCTTCAAGCCCTCTATTCCCTGAGCTTTATATACATTAATAGCTTTGTTCGTTAATGTCTTTATTGATTTGGCATTAAATCCTCGTTGATTAATAATATTAAAAATAGATGACGCGATTAGATAGTGTTTTAATGTTTTTTTTATTATTATCTTTTCCATTTTAAACTCAAATTCCCTATCACCTGGATCTAATCTCAATTTTTTAACGCCAATGGGGATGTGAAAAGTAGCTTTATACTTACTTTCACCAGCGGAAATGGAGGCCAAATTCATACTCTTTTCTTCCGAAAACCCCGCACCATCATCCCAATATAGTTTAACTGGAATACTATCGTTGCTCACTGAATTCCAAGATATGATGTTCCAGCCGCAATAAAACTTCCCGTCCAAAATAAATGCTGGATCTGTCCCCAATGAAATCCATGTTCCATTTACTTTTTTCAAATCAGATATGGGAAGGGGATTCAAGGTTGATCTAAAACCAAACACACCCGCAATTGCTGTCAAAATTCGACTAACTATGTCTGTAATCTTCAATACAATCCTCCTAAATGCACTTCTTTTGTTAGTTATTTCCCCAATATTTTTCTCGCCTTAACAATTAATTTCCAAGCTTTAGATTTATAAATACTACTTAACTCAAGCTCTTTTATTTCTAATTCCTGAATTAACTTTTGTTTTTCGTTTTCACATAAAATATTTGTTGCTCTTAGATGCTCAATTTCATCATTTAATTTTTCATTTACCCTACCATTATCCGCTAAATCATTAACGAGAGCTTCGTTCATTCTTCGATAATCTTGGTTTTCTTTTTTCAATACTTGTTCATTCGTTTCTTTCATCTCTAATTGCTGTTTATATTCACTATTTATAGACGTAATTTCATTTTCTTTACTAACTGACATACTCACATATTGATTAACAATCTCGGTTGTAGATAATTTCGATATATACAATTCAATGCGCGCTATGCCCACTTCAGATTCAAAATTCAATATTATATTTGGGTCATCCTTTTCAAACAAATAAACATTAGAAGTTTTAAAATCAAAATTACCTGATATTTGATATTTCATCTCAGTATCATTAGCCCCAATAAGTCTGAGATTATCGATTTTGTAAAAGCCACAGTAATCTGAGGGGTCTATTCTAATACCTTTAATGACATTAAAATCACGAAGATCAACTGTAACAAACTTCATTAATTCTTTATCATTAAATTGATAATTCTTACTATTCAACTCTGTAAAACCATCTCCAGCATCTATAAAGATCTGTACTTTATCTATACATGAATTTTCTTCTTTATTCTCACCGGTCATTGAGCAAAGGTTATAAAATGTGCGTTCCATCGTTTCTAACGTTTTTAATGTTTCTGCAGGAATTTCTGAAGATGTCTCAAATGATAAATTTAGATTTCTTCCTTTTTCTAAAACAACAATTTTTCTATAGGAATCTTCTGTGTAATCATAATCAAAGATATAAGAGTTATAAAATTTATCAATTTCTTGACGATAAACCGCTAAATCTGGATACTTAGCAGCAAAGAAGTGGAAACCCATTAACTTCTCCCAAATACTTAATCTCCCATGACCTATCATCTTGAATTTCACATTTTTTGCTTGAAGGTACCCTTCAAGAGCATCCTTATCAGGAAGCCCATTCTCCTTATGTTCTGCTAACCAAATATAGTCTCCTCCAAATAAACTCTTATATATTGAATTCACTCTAGATTCTGCATCTACAGTTTCTTTAGAAAGAAATGGTGCAGTAATAATACATATTTGTGAACTAACACGGTATAATTCATCAATGAATTGGTTTCTTTTTTCCAAGGGAATATGTTCAAATACATCCAAAGCAACAATTACATCATATTCATCATCAGGAAAATCCATATCTGTTGCATCCCCGAGTATATAGTTCGGATCTTTTTGCAACTCTTCTGGTAGTTGAATATCTAAATAAGTTATCTTATCTAAAGGCAAGAATTTTTCTAAATTGCGATGTTCATTAGCTCCGACTTCAAGAATTCGATACTTCTCATTATCACTACGCATTTCATTAATAATATTTCGGATATTATTATATCTTTGATATTGATCAAAGGCACAATTTTTCATTTTGACACTTCCCATCTATGATTCATATATACTAAACCTTCAGAAAAGTATTTATTAGTTATAACAAAGTTAACAACATTCTCTTTATAGTGCATACATACAATTCCTTCATTATTAAATATCCCAACATCTAGACAGAAGGTACCACCAAGTAACGGTAAACTAGGTACTATATATTTCAACCTATGCCTGCCAAACTTATTAGGTATATCTATTTTTTCCAAGTGTGTATTTGGTCCGAATATATATTCTCGATCAGGGGTGTAAATTGCCACCCCCAATAATAGGTCCTCTATAATATCCGCATAGATCTCATATTCAATTTCAACTAATAATTCATCGAAGGTCCTGAAATTATTTTTATTTAGTTCTACTTTTGTAATTGCGGCTAGTAAATCGGGATCTTCTGGCTTTATAAAATCTTCATCTTGTGAAACTTCCAATGGTTTAATTTCATCCGTAATCACCTGTTCAACAACATGGTCATTATTATTGTATTTCATAAAATCTTCATAAAGATCAGCGATTTCAGATGACTCACCTAACGCTTGCACGTTACCATCTTTAAGCCATATTGCTTTATTGCAAAATCGCTTCACTTGTTCGGTTGCGTGAGATACAAACAATATTGTTGTACCCCTACTTTTCAGTTCTTTCATTTTATCAATACATTTCGTTTGAAAACGCACATCCCCAACAGCGAGAGCTTCATCAACAATCAAGATATCCGGATCTACATTAATAGAAACAGCAAAAGCCAGCCTAGCAAACATCCCACTAGAGTATATCTTTACAGGCTGCTCTATGAATTCGCCAATATCAGCAAACTCGATTATATCATTCATCTTATCGTCGATTTCCTCGCGACTAAACCCCATCATCAGACCATTAAGATATACATTCTCTCGGCCACTATATTCCGGATTAAATCCTGCTCCCAGTTCCAGAATTGCAGATATTTTCCCCTTAACTTCTAGGGTTCCGCTAGTGGGAGATAAGACTCCTGTTATCAACTTCAATAAAGTCGATTTACCGGATCCGTTTTTCCCTAAGATCCCCAGCGCGTCTCCCTTCTGAACGTTAAAAGAAATACCATTAAGAGCTTTGAATTCTTTGTGGTAAACTTTATGAGATATGGATAACGCCTCTTTCAGGCGATCCATGGGCTTATCATATAATTTATAAGATTTCACTAAATCTTGAACTTCAATCATCTCATTCAAATCCCATCCCACCTTTATATCTTTATATTACATCTGCGAAATGCGGCTTCAGCTTTTTCAGACTTTTTATCCCAACTACTAGCATAGCTAAACAGAACATCCAAAAGTAAAGTGTATAGTAAGGATGATCTATAAAAGCCACTCCTCTAATGAATGTATCCCTATATCCTTCTACTATATAAAACATAGGATTTAATTTAAAAATTTTACTCCAAAAATCAGATAGCATAGCGTATGACCATCCAATAGGTGTGAACCAAAATCCTATTTGCAAAATTATTATTATAATTTGATTTAAATCTTTAAAAAACAACACAATTGCAGAAGTGACCAGCGATACCGAAAAGACAAGCATGATTGTACAAATTAAATAATATAACATCTGAAAACTGTATAAATTAGGGTAATATCCATAACCAGTATACATAACAAAGATAAATAAAATAAAAAACAGATGTACGAATAAAGCCGAAATAATCTTTACTATAGGAAGAAGTTCAATCTTAAATACAACCTTCTTGACAAGATAACTATACTCTGTGTACACATTTGTAGCACTAGATAGAGCCTCTGAGAAGAAAAACCATGGAATTATGGCAACTATAAACCACAAAATAAATGGAACATCCGATACACTACCACTTCGTAACCCTACCTGAAATACAAACCAGTAGGTTACGATGGTTAGTAGTGGTTGAATGAACCCCCATACTATCCCCAAATAGGATGACGCATACTTAGTTTTAAAATCATTTTTAGCTAAGCTGAAAATCAGCTTTCTCCCAATAAATATCTCTTTCATAAATTTATAAACTTCTTTAATAGAGTTAATAATATACAGACTAATTAATGTTGCAACCACACTACTTAATGAAACCAATGCAATAGTCAGAAAACTATTTCCCTCTATTGCGGCATCCCGGTGTGCTTTAATATCTAAAATTACAAACGGATCTGAATCAAGTACTTGTAGTTCTATTTGCTTTTCTTTCTGGCTTGTTATTTTCACTTCATGCTCTTCACTTATTATTTTCCCAAGTGGAACATTTACACTAGAGTTACCTGTTAACTTAACATCTTTAATCTTAACTATAGCCTTTTGATTACCCAGATCTAACCTAAGGGAGTATACATCTTTCGGTAAATCAAATTCAATATTTACCCAATCTCCTGTTCGCTCGTAGTTTTGATGAAGAGATTGTTCTTCTGTCCATTCCTGATCTTTATTCATAATGTAAAATAGCTGGTAATCATCCGGCCGATCTGAATTCACTTGAACCTCAAGAGTTAATTTAGTTTCATTTTTTTGATATGCAGTAAACATATTAAAGAATAAAACCACCAAGATAATTCCCATTACAGCGAGTATCGTTTTTTTAAATTTCATTATTATACTCCTTAAATCATCAGCAAATTTAGATTTTTTTCTAATCTGAAGATTAAATATATTAAAAAATGCAATGCTCTACCTTTCTATAACTAAATAGAAAGTAGATATTCAGAACTGGTAAAAAACAATAACTTATCTCATCCCTCTTATTCGTTTCATATTAGTAGTAATAGAAGTTAAGATTATGCTAAAATATTGTCGTACCTACAGGAAAAGGAGATTATAACGTGTCGAAACCAGTATACGGTAAAAACGCCGCTCAGTCGAGAAATGTTGAAAAGACAGTAAGTCCGATATGGGCATTGGTTATTGCTTTCATTTTATTTTTGTGTTGGGCCCCATTTCAAGTGGGATTATTTAACGGACAGCAGTTAGACTTCGAGAAGCCTATATATGTGTCAGCACTAGTAAGTGGACTTTTGCTGCTAGTCTGTGTTGGCTTATACTACAAAAAATTCAAACTAGATGAACAGAGGGACTTAGTGGCTTCAGCTTCAATATTACTGCCTCTGACTTATGCTCTATCATTGTTTGTCGCAGTTTCGCATTATATGGCGATGAATATGTTGTTTATTCAGAGCATGTATGTTGCAGTCTTCATTATAGCCTTTTATCTCTTGAAGCAAAAGCAAGTAAATGTTGTCATTCAAAATGCCATTCTAGCAATTGCTTATTTCATAGTAGGGTTTGGACTACTAAATTGGTTGGGGAGTAACAAACTAGCGGGAGCTCTAGTGGGTTGGTTCTCAAACACCGTAAGAAATAATATCTACTTAGATGCAGTAATGACGGACTCTAACGGACTTCGTCTGACTTCGATCTTTCAATATGCAAATACCTACGCAGCGTTCCTAATGGCTTTTCTATTTGTAGCTATATTCGCTCTTATTCGCTCTAAAAAATGGTATGGAACGGTCACACATAGCTTTATGTTAGTTCCCATCATTGTATCAATCTTATTAACATTATCTCGTGGTGGTCTTGTATTGCTACCTGTCGTATTTATATTGCTGCTGCTATTTCTGAAACCCGCACAGCAAATTCTCTGGATTCTTCATCTTGGTGCCGCTGGCATTGCTTCGTTACTCATTACGACTCCAGTGACTAACCTAGGATTAGAATTAAATACGAATTTCACTTCTTCCGGCGCCTTGAAAGGTTGGGGATATCTACTTGGAGCTTCAATCGCTGTAGCTATAGTATCTTGGATCATTCAGAGGTTTGTCGCCCCTTGGCTAGAGGAGAAGCTCAGCAATTGGTCGTCGCGTAAACTGACAGGTCTATGGATTCCTCTTGGTTCTGTTGCACTCGTCGGAATTGTAGCTTTCCTACTAATTGGTACAAGCGCAAAAAATATCTTACCTAGCAATATGGCAACTCGTCTTGAGAACATCAACTTCCAGCAACATAGTGTTCTTGAACGGATTACTTTTTATAAGGATGCGATGAAGGTAGTTAAGGACTATCCGATCCTTGGTGCTGGTGGTGGAGGATGGTCCTCACTATACGAGCATTATCAGAACAACCCTTACACTAGCCGGCAAGTGCACAACTTCTTTTTACAATACTTGATTGAGGTTGGGATCCTTGGTTTCATCGTATTTATGGGGTTCATTTTGTATATTTTCTATAAGTACATTCGTGGGTATGTGAAACGCGATAAAAATGATTTTGAGAATGGTTTCTTTTATCTAATCATTGCATTATCCATTCTTGTGCATAGTCTACTTGATTTCAATATGAGTTATGCCTTTATGGGAATACTCGTTTTCCTTGGACTGGCGGGCATGGCAGTTGTAATGGATAGCAAACAGCTACGTAAAAGTTGGAATAAAACTGGTTTGCGGCTTGGATATTCCGCTGTTCTCACGGTAGGCACTATATTCTTGTTATTCCTCTCGATTAGCTATATCGGTTCCAGTAATGCTGCCCTAAAGGGTAAAAATCTATTCGGAGTTAGTAATTCTTACGAGGAAATTAAGAAACCATTAACGGAGGCTTTAAAAACACGTCCAGGTCATCCAGAATCAGTCTTATACCTATCCTCTTTAGATCAACAGGTTTTTAGCCAGAATCAGGATGAGCAATTTCTTAATGAGGCTTATAACGTACTGACTCGCGCAATAAAAGATGAGCCATACAATAAGAATATTCTAGCTCAATTAGTAAGCTATTATGACTTAAAAGGCCAAAGTGATCTTGCATACGGTGTTTACCGTGACAATGCTGATAAGTTCAACTGGGATATTGATTGGTACGAAACTCTCATCAGTCGTTCCTTTGCATTGGGTCAGCAAGCACTTAATCAAAAGAATGAAGCTAATAAACAGGAATATTTCGATGCAGCACTTGAAGCCTATGAGCACGTTCTTGCTGGTATAGAGCACCTAAAGACGCTTCCACCTGAGCAATTGCAAGGACGTCCGTTCTCGGTAACACCAACGATTGCATTAAACATCGCCAAAATTCAGCAGATTTCTGGACAAGCAGAAGCTGCCACTGCAACCTTGAAGCTTGGCTTTAATGAAAGTTACGCAGATATCATTAGCAGTGGAACGCTGTGGGATATGAACTGGTATGATGCGCTCATCAGCCGTTCTTACGAACTGGCAGAACAAGCTCGTGCCGGGCAAGATGATGCAGGTAAATTGCTTAATCTCAAGATTGGACTCCAGGCTTACAACCAAGTTGCTGGTGATCATGAAACCCTTACACCAAGTATTGCTCTAAATGTGGGTAGAATTCAGTTAATGTCCGGGCAGTTACAAAATGCTATTAAGACCTTAAAGCTTGGTCTTATCGACGATTATACGAATGCAACGAATCGTGAAATAGCCCGTTGGTACCTTGCTGCATTGAAAAAATCAAACAATGAGGATCAAGCGATCTATGATAAGCTGATTGCAGCAGATCCTGCGGAAGCAGCACAGGTCGAGACAATCGCAAATTCAAAGTTTTAAAAAGAATGAAATGGAAAAAGCGTACCACTGTGATTACAGTGGTACGCTTTTTTTGATGATACTAGTTCTACTTATAAACCTGCCTTAGCAACTTCACTATCTACAAGCTCTTTCATATAACGAAGTAAGTCATCTTTAAGCTCTTCATGCTGAAGTGCATAATGAATGGTGGTCTGAATGAAGCCCATCTTCTCACCAACGTCATGACGTTTGCCTTCAAAGTCATAAGCAATAATCCGCTCCACTTCACTTAGGCGGGAAATGGCATCCGTCAGTTGAATTTCTCCACCTACACCCACCTGCTGCTCACCAAGCATATCAAAGATGCGTGGAGTTAAGATGTACCGCCCTAGAATCGCTAGATTAGAAGGAGCATCTTCTCTCTTCGGCTTCTCTACAAGGCGATTGGCCTTATAGACCCGTTCAGCTAACTCAGTTCCATCCACCAATCCATAGCGGGAAACTTCTTCCCAAGGCACAGGTTGGACACCCACAATAGAGGATTTGTACTGCTCGTATACTTCCATCATCTGTTTGAGACAGGGTTTCTCCGACTCCACAATATCATCACCTAGTAAAACAGCAAACGGCTCATTACCAATGAATTTACGCGCACACCAAATCGCGTGACCGAGACCTCTTGGTTCTTTTTGGCGAATGTAATGGATATCAGCCATTTCGGAGGATTTGCGAACGGATTCAAGAAGTTCCCACTTCTGCTTTTCTGCTAAGTTAAACTCCAGTTCAAAAGAGTTGTCGAAATGGTCTTCAATCGCACGTTTCCCTTTCCCCGTCACGATAATAATATCCTCAATTCCTGAAGCAACTGCTTCTTCGACAATATATTGGATCGTCGGTTTATCTACTATCGGTAACATTTCTTTAGGCATTGCTTTGGTTGCAGGCAAAAAACGGGTACCAAGACCTGCAGCGGGGATAATGGCTTTACGGATCTTCATCACATTAACTCCTTCTGTCGGTTACTCTTCCATTTTAAATACTCTGTAAAGTAAAATGGCATATTTCCTTTAATTATAGCAGTTATAGCAGATTAATATCAGAGTGTTTGTTATATTTGTATATCTATTCCAAACAAACCGGAGAGAAGAAATTATAAAGCATTCATCGCAAGTTCAAACACTTTACTAACTCTCACCTATATATTATCTAGTATATGCAAGTAACAAAGAGGACGAGATGATATCTATAAAAAAGGGCCAAGCAACTCCAGAGTATCCTCCGGTAGTCACCTAGCCCTATTTCTTTAACCTTTATTACTTCGCGTTTACCAATTGTCCCCGTGTTACCCCCAGCTGGTTGGTAGCCTTCAAGCTCTTCCATACCTGTGTACCAGAGATTTCGCCACGCAGTGCGCGGCTGTACAGGCTAATTACCTCAGCCACTTGCTCTGGTGTCTCTTCCAGGAACTCCACGCGGTACGAGGATACGCCTAGATCACGGAAATTGTTCAAATACTCTGCACCGGACTGCTCAACTGCGTTATAGACAGTATTACGGCAACCTTCATCCACACGAACTGGATGTGACATTCCAATACGGTCTTGCAGGGAAGCGCGATGCTCTTCACATGGACGGCCACAGTTCGTAAAGTCTGTGCCTTCACTCATGAAGGTACAGTATACACAGTGCTCTGTGTGGAACATCGGCAAATGCTGGTGAATAACGATCTCCATACGAGAAGTATCACTATGTTCAAGCAGGTCAACCATCTGCTGAATGTTCAGGTCATAGGATGGTGTTACCATGTCACAGCCTGCCTCAAGGAACAGATCCACTGCCTTATGATTGGCGATATTCAATGAGAAATCGCCGATCAGACGAGGATGCACAGCATCAGGCTGCTCTTGGCGGCGGCGCAGATAATAATACAGCGCGCCGGTGTTGCGTACTAACACGGCATCAGGCTGCAGCCGCAGGATATTGGCGTGGTAGCCGTTCTCGCCCGGCATATGAATGCGCGGTGTGGCCAGCGCGATGCTGGCCCCTGCAGCCCGTACCGCATCTACCGCTGCCGGGAACTGCTTGATAAACTCGAAGTCGGCGTAGATGTTTCTCACGCCGGCCTCGAGCGCAGCCTGCACCTGCGGCAGGCTGCGGCACAGCGCGGTGAGCTCCGCTTCACCGGCGCGCTGCGGAGCGACGTCCCTGCGGGTAGCGTCGACGTAGACCTCGATCGCCCGTTTCACGTACACGGGCGGTTTCGGGCGCTCGCCCGCAAGCAGCTCCACCGCTTGGCGGCGGATGCTGTTCAGCTCGCGCATAGGGACGATGACGTCGCCTTGCAGATGCGACTCT
Source organism: Paenibacillus sp. FSL H7-0737 (assembly GCF_000758545.1). Taxonomy (NCBI): domain Bacteria; kingdom Bacillati; phylum Bacillota; class Bacilli; order Caryophanales; family Paenibacillaceae; genus Paenibacillus; species Paenibacillus sp. FSL H7-0737. Next base: position 6,187,403 of record NZ_CP009279.1, read on the forward strand.
AGCGCGTCAAGCTGGAACACGGTTCCGCCCAGGCGGCCGAATTGTTCTTCCAGCAGCGCGGCATCCATCGGACGCTTTTGCGCTGTTTCCAGCGCGAGCTCCGAGTCCACACGGACGGTAACGTTCTTCTGAACGTCCGTCCACCAGGTGGTCAGCTTCTCGCCGACGCAGCCCTGCACTCGCACATGTACCGGGAATACCCGGTACGGCTTCTCTGTCTCATAAGTCTGGCGCAGCGCCTTGTCTAACGCAGGGTCATTTGTCTTCCAAATGCGGTCACCGACATTTAGACGACGCAGATCCACATCATTACGACCGGCTACGATGTCGATGATCCAGCCTTCTCCGGCTTCACCTTCGAGCTTCACACCTTTACGACGAAGGTCGTAAACGCGTCCGCCTTCTTCTTTTTTCGTCGGATCCCCTGCATCAAATACGATTCCGTCTCCCCGCTTAAGAGGTGCATGAATACGGCAGACAACTCCATCACGAAGAATTTGTTCAACCGTTCCGAGATATACACCACGGCTTTTCGGGAAAGTGCCGTCTACGAGCTTTTTATTGTTCGTTCCATCTAGAAAACCATGCGTGAAACCGCGGGAGAAGCTTTGTTGCAGTTCACGAACTTCTTCCTTCGATGGTTTGGACATATCGCCATCAAAATACCGATCAATTGCCTTACGGTACTTACTAACTACATTCGCAACGTATTCTGGACTCTTGAGGCGCCCTTCGATTTTGAAAGAAGTTACGCCCGCCTCGATCAACTCAGGCATAAGATCTATAGCTGCCAAATCCTTAGGGGAGAGCAAATAAGTCACATCACCCATAGGTTTAACTTCTCCATCCACCATCAGATCATAAGGCAGACGGCAAGCTTGAGCGCATTCACCGCGGTTGGCGGAACGTCCGCCCCACATTTCCGAAGTCAGACATTGACCCGAATAAGAGACACATAAAGCACCATGCACGAATACTTCCATCGGCAGACGGGCTTGCTCCCCAATCGTCTTAATTTGCTTCAGATTGTTCTCACGACCGAGTACCACACGTTCCAAACTGAAAGGCTTAGTAAACTCGACCGCTTCCGGGGAAGTAATGGTCATCTGTGTCGATCCATGAATCGGGAAATCCGGTGAGATTTCACGGATCATTTTGACCAAACCTAAATCCTGTACAATCACCGCGTCCACGCCAGCATCTACACAAGCGTCAATCAGTTCTTTTGCATCGGACAATTCATTTTCAAAAACCAGTATATTAAAGGTCAGGAAACCCTTCACACCATAGCTATGCAAAAACGCCATAATTTCCGTCAGCTCGTCCATGCGAAAGTTGTTCGCTCTCGCCCGTGCATTAAACTTCTCTACGCCAAAAAAGATAGCATCCGCTCCGTTTGCTACCGCCGCACGCATGCAGTCCCAGTCACCTGCAGGTGCCAATAGCTCCACGTCTTCTCTGCGTATTTGTTGCTCTTTCATTTATATCCTCCCAAACCGCCATGTGGCGGGTCATTTCTAGTTGATTAACTTGATAATTGTATCAAATATCACATCTCAGCGCCATGTGTTTACCAACATTTATATAAAGAAAAGAACGCCCCATGCCATTTAGGCTACAAGGACGTTCTCATCTAATTGAATTACACTCTACTATTAGTTAGTCATGAACTCCAATCACCTCTAAACTACTCATTCCCCGTAAACCGAAACGACTGCAGCGTTTTATCCAACAAAGCTTGCTGTTCTGCAGTAGCATTGGCATCATTCAGCGTAACAGTAATCGTGTAGACCACCTCATTTTTGCCAAAAACAACGTGCTTACTGCGGAGAGGAACACCATTCTTGATTTGATGCACATTAAGGATCGTAGCAGAAACACCTGCAAAGGTAGACTCCACTATACTTTCAATGCGAGGACCTTTAGGATCATTATTTTTATTCTGATAAGAATCTTTGAGCATATTCACCGCATAATCGATTGAGCCCTCAGGTTTCGAATTAATCTGGAAACGTCCTCCGATGAACCGATACTCTACCAACTGTGTCTCGAATACATCTTGATTGGGTGTCCATAAACGTGGAATGTCGATGGCATAGCCGTATCTTTTAGATACTTTGGTTATCGTTTTATTCTTGATTGTCTTATAGTCATCGCTAGCGAGTCGCCCGAAGTTCTCCTTCAACAGATCAAAATCAATATCAATAGAGGATATAATGGCTTTAAATTTGGCCTTATCGTCTTCTTGTCCAGCAGGTGTCACATATTCGAAATAGTAACGGTACCCATTCTTGAGTACGAGTGCCTGATATTCTGTCGCCCAACCGTTGCCGAAATTCAGCTGTGTCTCACTTATTTGCGCAGGTACGCCGGAGATTTCAGACTTCATGCTATCCTTAAAAACATAAGCGTCCGCTACAAAGTTCTCCTGCGTTTTTGTCTTCAACTCTTCAGCCCAGCTCTCTAGTGTAGAACCAGCAGGTGCCGATGTAATCGCCACACTCAAATGACTTCCTTGTTTACTTTCATAATAAAAATGCTGGTCATCCTTAGTCCAAGCGGCAGGAACCTGTAGTGAGATACCATAGTCCTCATTATAGGCTTCACTTAAGCCATTCTTTACGGTAGAGAGATCACGGATTTTGTTATCCTTAGTGTCAAAAGAGGGCCGAAAAGAGCTCAGTAACCCCGCATATTTGGCTAAATCCTTATAATTAGTGGCTTTCTCATCCGTCAAATAAATCTCGTAAAGTCTACCTTCAGCATAGATCAGCCTGTTTTCCCAGAGTGCTCCGCTAGAATCTTTACTGACCAATCGTGCATAGGGTACAGAGGCTTTCGGGAACGACTCCCGGTCTAATATCAGTTCACTGCCTAACTCGACTTCCCGGACTAGTTGTTCTAATAGCCCATCTGCATCAACAGCAACTGCCTGATCACTTGCATGAATCTCCAAATAATAAAGATTGTCCGCACTGGAGAAGGTAGCCACACTCTCATCACCACCGCTATTTCCAGCAATCAGTCCAGACGGATAATTTAGTGTCCATCGATAATAGCTGTTCCCAATTTGCGTCTTCCCCACATCGCTATCAATACCAGTATCCACTGGCACATCGCCTTCATTGTCAGCAGGAGCTAAGGTAATGATCAGCTCACCACCGTTACCCTGGGAGAGGGTTGCACCCAGTATACTGGCCACAAAACGCAGCGGCACCATCAACACACCTGAAACCATCCGAGGCGCGGAGGTGAGTTTAACTTTAGTCGCATCCTTCCAGGCACTAATACTACCAATCGTCATTAACCCTGTATGAGAGCCGTACGTTACTTTCACTACATCATTTCCTTCTAAGGAAACCGTGCTGCCAAATGTCTTTTTAAAAACCCCGAGCGGTACCATAACCGTTCCGTTCTCCATATAAGGCCGCTCGATAGTCACCTTCTTGCCATTCACCGTAGCAGAAGTACTGCCAACTTTAAGACTCAGCTGCAGCTTGTCTGTTTCTGCTGCCCGTACGGTTGGTATCGGTAATATAGAAAATAGCAATAATAAGGCCAGCATCGCACACAATCCTTGTTTTAAAACTTTAAAGCCCATTTTCCGTCCCCCTCTCAAGTTTCCTGATCACTCTTCCGTATGCTCGTCTCCATCTGCTCCTGCATCCTCTTCACTTAATAGGGGATCACCCTGAGTGAGCACCAGCTTACGGATGACGATATCCCCATCACTTTGCATAACCAGTCGTACCGTTGTACCTGGAGAATAGCTTTTAAACAATTCATTAATATCAACTAGTGAGACCACACGGTGGCCGTCAATGCTGTACAAGACGTCATCTTCGGCAACACCCGCCTTGCGTGCTTCAGCAGAAATCACTTTGGTTACAGTCAGGGGATCAAGCGTTGGCAAGCCCACAATCGAGGACCAACTCGGCTCCAACTCCAATCCAAGACTCGGGTGTTTTACTTCACCATACTTAAAAAGCTGGTTCATAATATACTGCACGGTATCCGACGGTATAGAGAAGCCCATATTCTCCACGCCCACCGCTGAGTATTTCAGGCTGTTTATTCCCAGCACTTCGCCCTTCATATTCACAAGAGGGCCCCCGCTATTCCCGGGATTAATCGCTGTGTCACTTTGGATCAGACGATAAGCCGCAGCTACTTCGCGGTTAAGGCCACTTATAACCCCTACGGTCGCTGAATTCCTTAGAGAAAAGCTAATCGGTGTTCCGACGGCCACTACCTTCTCACCAACAACGGTTTTGCCGGGCGATGGAATAAACTTTGCAGGTTTAAGGGAGGTGGCATTGATTTTGATCAGGGCCAGATCACTAACTTCATCTAGATATGTTTCTTTAATGCTGTAGGTTTTGGAGTCCGACGTCACTACCAAGGCATTCTGCAGATCCTTGATGACATGTGCATTGGTTACAATCCATCCATTCGATTTCACAATAATGCCAGAACCATGCGTCAGATTGTATCGATCATCCGGTCCGCTAGCCCCCCCACTATCGTCTTTGCCGATAATGCCCACTACGGAGGGGGTGATACTCTTAATAATCCCTGGTACGGGGTCTTCCGCTGCTGTTGAATTTTTGATTTTGTCTCTCTGGGTTGTGGTCGCCGCGCTAACCGTCTTAGTCGTATCACCCAACGCATAAACCGACTCACTCCATACTCCTGACAGCAACACACCGCACAGCAGCAAGCCCATTCCTTTCTTCACCAGTTTCTCCACAGTCCTCATCAACCTTCACCAGACCCTCTCTCTGCGAATGGATAAATTTTACATATATAATTTGAAAAAAGACACCTTCAATGCGCCCATGGCGTTAAAGGAGTCTTTTGGTGCAAAGCTGTTCAATTTAATTCTTCCGTTAACTTAACCAATGCATCACCATGGCATAGTCAGAGATTATAAAGACCAACAAACTAACCGCTCCGAAAGCAATGGCGAACTTGTTCTTTTGGGGAGCTCTCAGTAACCGAACGACTCCAACCAAAATTAGGATGGTGAATAAAATCATAAAGACATCAAAGGTATGAAATTTAGACGGTCCTTGCGCGGCAACTTCTGCAAGTAGCATTACCTTACCTCCTCAAAAATGTTGTCAAGCAAGATCCAGTATTCCCCATATCCTCTTCTATGTTATCGCTACCATTTGGGCGATGCAATAGGTTTTGTAGAAAAATTATGTATTTGTCGCAAAAAAAATATTTTATTACTGCAAAATCGGATAAATTAATGATTTTGTTCATTGACGTTTAGTGTTTTCCGGCGAAAGCGATACAAACCAAACGAGTAATGCACTATTTTTTGAAGGTGATGAAATGAAGTATCAGTTATGGATTAAGCCCCCTCAAATTAGCCGATTATCGGTTTGATTTTAGTTCTAAGGCTGCTTCCCCAATCTAGTAGCTGAAGCCTTTAATAGAACAAAATGTATATTACAATTAGTTATTTATTTTTCAAGGAACCATCGAGCCTACAGTTATTCTATTACCCATTAAGTATACTTACAGCAACAGCATGTTCCTCATTAAATCTTACGACGGACATGCCCTACATATGCCTATCCCATCTATTATTTAGTATTCTTTTTATAGGAGTCATATAACGTTTACTAGAAAACTCACATCAGAACGGATAATTTCTATAATTTACTGGTGACTACCAGCAATTGTACCGATCAATTGTTTTCCCAAAATAATAATTTTGGACAACAAACAATAAAGGCCACGGCAAATTGCCGCGACCTTTATTATTTATTAGTTATACTATCTAGCATTATTAGCTTAGGTAGTTTCCGCCGTCTCAAGCATAAGCGCTTCAGTACGCTCCGTATCACGAATCAGAACTGGCTTCAGATACTTACCTGTGTAAGACTCCGTAACAGTAATGATCTTCTCTGGTGTTCCTGTTGCCAGTACGGTTCCGCCGCCACTGCCGCCTTCTGGTCCCATATCAATGATATAATCAGCAGTCTTAATAACGTCCAGATTATGCTCAATGACAAGAACCGATTCTCCGGAATCCACCAAGCGGTGCAATACTTCTAGTAAACGACCAATGTCGTCCACATGCAGACCTGTTGTAGGCTCATCCAAAATATAGAGTGTCTTGCCTGTACTACGACGGTATAGCTCAGAAGCCAACTTCACACGCTGCGCTTCACCACCGGATAATGTTGTACCTGGCTGACCAATTTTAATGTAGCCAAGACCCACATCCATCAGCGTTTGCATTTTACGATGAATACGAGGGATATTCACGAAGAACTCTGTAGCATCCTCTACTGTCATCTCCAGCACGTCGGAAATGTTTTTCCCTTTATATTTCACTTCTAGTGTTTCCCGGTTATAACGTTTACCTTTACATACCTCGCAAGGAACGTATACGTCAGGCAAGAAGTGCATCTCAATCTTGATAATTCCGTCCCCACGGCAAGCTTCACAGCGTCCGCCTTTTACGTTAAAGCTAAAGCGTCCCTTTTGGAACCCCCGTACCTTTGCCTCATTCGTCTTCGAGAACAGATCACGAATGTCGTCAAATACGCCAGTATAGGTTGCTGGGTTAGAGCGTGGTGTACGCCCAATTGGCGATTGGTCGATTTCAATAACCTTATCGAGATTTTCCAAGCCACGAATTTCTTTGTGCTGACCCGGACGCACCTTCACAGCCTTATTCAGCTGCCGTGCCAAGCTCTTGTACAGAATTTCGTTAATAAGTGAAGATTTACCGGAGCCCGACACACCAGTCACCGCCGTAAATACACCCAATGGAATCTTCACATTCACATTTTTCAGGTTATTCTCTTTAGCGCCACGAATTTCTATCCAACGATCATCGGTAGCACGACGCTTAGCGGTAACTGGAATAAACTTACGACCGCTCAAATATTCACCGGTTAAGGAATTCGGATCTTTCATAATCTCTTCCGGTGTTCCTTGCGCCATAACTTGTCCACCATGAATACCCGCACCCGGTCCGATATCAATAATATAGTCCGCTGCCATCATCGTATCTTCGTCATGCTCTACAACAATCAACGTATTGCCTAGGTCACGCATATGAGCAAGCGTAGAGATCAGGCGATCATTATCCCGTTGATGCAGACCAATACTTGGCTCATCCAGAATGTACAGAACACCCATCAAACTGGAACCGATCTGAGTGGCCAACCGGATACGCTGTGCTTCACCACCAGATAGCGAGCCTGCTGCGCGGCTAAGTGTCAAATAGTCCAATCCGACATTCACCAGGAATCCCAGACGATTGCAGATTTCCTTAAGAATGAGATTGGCGATAGCTGTCTCTTTCTCACTTAACTTTATTTCTTCAAACCAATGCTGACAGTCACCAATCGAGAGATCGGTAATATCCGAAATATTTTGTTCGTTGATCGTCACCGCCAAAATTTCTTTCTTCAGACGTTTGCCCTTACAGACATGACAAGGCTTAGCACTCATAAATCCTTCAATAAATTCACGAATACCGTCAGATGCGGTCTCCCGGTAACGACGCTCCAGATTCGGAATAATCCCTTCAAAAGCAACCATCGCATCTTTCTTTTGTCCAAAATCATTCTCATATTTGAAGCGAACCTTCTCGCTACCTGTACCATGCAGTAGTTTATTCATATGATCAGGTGTTAAACTGCTCACTGGAACGTTCTGTGGGATATTAAAATGCTCACACACGGACTTCAGAAATTGCGGATAGTAATTAGAAGTACTTCCGGTCCAAGCTAAAAAAGCACCTTCTTCAATCGATTTCTCAGCATCAGGAATAAGCAGATCTGGATCGACCACCATCTTCATTCCAAGTCCATCGCACTCTGTGCAGGCTCCAAACGGACTGTTGAAGGAGAACATACGTGGTGCCAGCTCTTCAATACTAAAACCACAAATCGGACAAGCAAAATTAGAGCTGAACAGAAGCTCTTCCTGACCGATGATATCCACAAGGATTTTACCGCCAGAAAGTTTAAGTGCCGTCTCCAGTGAATCCGTCAACCGGGTCTCCACATCGTCTTTAACGACGATCCGGTCTACAACAACTTCTATGGTGTGTTTTTTATTCTTCTCAAGTTCAATATCCTCAGACAGATCTCTTAGCTCACCGTCCACACGCACACGTACGAACCCTTGCTTAGAAATGTCTGTGAAGAGTCCTTTGTGTTCCCCTTTACGCCCTGAAATGATAGGTGCCAGGATCTGCAAACGAGTCTTCTCTGGATACTGCATAATCCGGTCTACCATCTGTTCTACAGTCTGGGAGGTAATCTCAATTCCATGCTCTGGACAATGAGGGTGACCGATCCGTGCGAAAAGCAACCGCAGATAGTCATAAATTTCAGTTACCGTACCTACCGTAGAACGTGGGTTGCGGCTTGTTGTCTTCTGATCAATAGAGATTGCCGGGGATAATCCGTCTATCGAATCCACATCCGGCTTCTCCATTTGCCCCAAGAACTGACGAGCATAAGCTGACAAAGATTCAACATAACGCCGCTGTCCTTCAGCATAAATCGTATCAAATGCAAGCGAAGACTTACCCGAGCCGCTCAGCCCCGTCAGCACGACGAAACGGTCACGTGGAATCGTCACATCGATGTTTTTGAGATTGTGCGCTCTCGCGCCTTTAATTACAATATTATCGTTCGCCAACGGAACCTCTCCTTAATGAATCAAATATCAAAGCTTTAACGATTTCAGAGACTTTATTAAAAGCGTTTTCGATCCCTCCCAAACCCTCCCTTCCAAGGGAGGGCCCCAAGGGTTGCACCCTCTGGACACCCGCATTTTTTTGGCGAAGGAGGTTGGGGGACGGGACTTAGTGACGACGGCGTTCGGATCGCTTATCCCTACGGGACCGCTTGGACGTTAGGCGCACACTAGGTAAGAGGTGCGAGATTACCGCAACTGCTATAGCGTTGCGGGGCGCTGTCCCTGCGGGATGCGCGTCCATCTATTTATTCAAAAAGAACGGCCAGGACAGCACCGTTCAATTACTTATTTTAAATATCGGTGATGCATTTAAGGTTTATTACTCGGCCCGAAGCTCCAACAATGCGTCACGCAGCTCTGCCGCGCGTTCGAATTGCAGGTTCTTCGCAGCGTCCTTCATCTCCGCTTCCAGACGCTGGATTAGGCTTTGTTTCTCTTTCTTATTCATCTTGCCACCAACACCCGTGAGGTAATCCGCTTTAGACTCGGCAACCTTCGTTGCCTCAATGATGTCACGCACCTTTTTATTAATGGTGGTTGGGGTAATGCCGTGTTTCTCATTATGGGCGATCTGGATGGCGCGACGACGCGACGTTTCGCTCATCGCCTTCTCCATCGAATCAGTGATTCGATCACCGTACATGATTACACGACCCTCGGAGTTACGGGCCGCACGACCAATCGTCTGAATTAGGGAGCGTTCGGAACGAAGGAAGCCCTCTTTATCCGCATCGAGAATAGCGACCAGCGATACTTCCGGGAGGTCGAGACCTTCTCTTAGCAGGTTAATCCCTACCAAAACATGGAATGTACCAAGTCGAAGATCACGTAAGATCGCCATCCGCTCCAGCGTTTTGATATCAGAGTGCATATAACGAACCTTAATCCCAATTTCCTTAAAGTAATCCGTCAGATCCTCTGACATCTTCTTCGTCAACGTTGTGACGAGTACGCGTTCGTCTCGTTCCACCCGATCACGAATTTCACTAATCAAGTCATCGATTTGTCCCTCTGTAGGACGAACCTCAATGATCGGATCCAAAAGACCTGTAGGCCGGATAATCTGCTGCACCATGGTGTCGCAGTGCTCCATTTCATAGGGTCCTGGTGTCGCTGAAACATATACGATCTGCTTCACTTTTTCTTCGAATTCCTCGAACTGGAGTGGACGGTTATCCAGCGCAGACGGCAAACGGAAACCATGCTCTACCAGTACCGTCTTACGCGCCCGGTCACCATTATACATCGCCCGAATCTGTGGAAGTGTTACATGGGACTCATCAATAATGATCAGCATATCATCCGGAAAATAATCCATTAATGTATACGGAGTTGCCCCTGGTTCACGGAAGGTGAGCGGTCCGGAATAGTTCTCAATCCCAGAGCAGAAGCCCACTTCTTTCATCATCTCAATATCATAACGTGTCCGCTGTTCCAGACGCTGAGCTTCAAGAAGCTTTCCTGCGTCACGAAGAACCGTTAAGCGGTCTTCCAGCTCTTTTTCAATGTTGACCAGTGCCACTCGCATCGTTTCTTCCTTGGTAACAAAGTGAGACGCCGGAAAAATAGCGACATGATCGCGCTCCCCGATCAGTTCACCCGTCAGTACATCAATCTCAGTGATTCGCTCAATTTCGTCACCGAACAATTCGACCCGAATGGCATGCTCACCCTGAGATGCCGGGAAAATCTCAACCACATCACCACGTACACGGAAGGTTCCGCGTACAAAATTGATATCATTACGCTGGTACTGGATATCCACTAGCCTGCTCAAAATCTCATTTCGAGGCTTCTCCATCCCTACCCGCAAGGACAAAAGCAAGCTTCCGTATTCCATCGGCGAACCGAGGCCGTAAATACAAGACACACTCGCCACAATAATAACGTCACGCCGTTCGAACAAGGAGCTCGTTGCGGAGTGGCGCAATTTATCAATCTCTTCATTAATACTGGAGTCTTTCTCGATATAAGTATCGGAGGAGGGAATATACGCCTCTGGTTGGTAATAGTCGTAGTAGCTGACGAAATAGTCTACCGAATTATGCGGAAAAAACTCCTTAAACTCACTCGCCAGTTGGGCAGCCAAAGTCTTGTTGTGCGCAATAACTAACGTCGGGCGGTTTAATTTGGAAATAACTTGTGCAACGGTAAACGTCTTACCCGTACCCGTCGCGCCCAGCAGCGTCTGGTGCTTCTTGCCCTGCCGGATGCCTTGTAGTAATTCCTCTATGGCATGAGGCTGATCGCCCTGGGGTGTATACTCGGACTCCAATTCAAAAGTCTTTGTACTGACGACAATATCACTCATTTGCCCGTCTCCCCTCTATCGTCTAAACTAGATTAATATATTATAATTGTTGTCTGAATGTTCTCTCTCCATACGATGGCAAGCTAAAACGCCTTTGGCGTCTCTAAAAGACGTTAAGCGTTTGTGCGAGAATTATAAGGATTAAAGTATAACGTGAAACTTATACTTTCTTATAATTAAAAAATATGGAAGATAAGAATATGTGTTCCCGTTCATTATACAGTGTTGCCTAGATCGTTGCAAACCATAATACATAGAAATGTTAGGAGCTTGAAGCATGGATATTACCTCAATAATCGGCCTATTGGCTGGACTGGCTGCGTTAATCGGCGGCTATCTCTGGGAAGGCGGAAGCCTCTCAGGACTGCTGCAGCTTAATGCAGCTTTGATTGTGTTCGGGGGTACATTTGCCGCCGTTATGATCAGCTTCCCGGCATCTAAGCTGCGCTCCATTCCAACAGCATTACGCATGGCTTTCGGTAGCAACCCTGATCGTGATGAAGAAAAAGCAGAAGAACTCATTGCAATGGCAACCGTGGCTCGTCGCGGCGGCGTTCTAATGTTAGAAAAACAAGCTGAAGAACATCCGGACCCTTTTACACGTGAAGGTCTACTTCTTATTGTCGACGGCACTGATCCTGAGCAGGTAAGACAGATCCTTGAATTAGAAATGGATGCTAAAGAATTGAAGCATGAGAACTATGCTAAGATTTTTGAAGCTGCAGGTGGATATGCACCAACGATGGGAATTATCGGGACGGTGATGGGGCTCATCCGTGTACTTGGCAACCTTACAGATCCGTCAAATCTGGGCACATCTATCGCAGTGGCATTTACCGCAACACTGTACGGTGTTGCCATCGCTAATTTAATATTTTTACCCATCGCTTCCAAAATCAAATCCCGCAGTCAAAGCCAGCTACATAGTATGGAAATGCTGCTCGTCGGCATTCTTTCTTTGCAGAACGGGGATCACCCCTTGCTGGTGCGTAAAAAACTGAACTCATTCATCTCAGACACGGACACGAATGACCGTGCGGAAACTAGAGGTCTTCTATGAGACAAAGAGACCGGCGCAAGCGGCGTGTAGAGACTCGGGAAAGCCGCGACCGTTGGATGATTACTTATGCTGATCTAATTACACTTTTACTTATTTTTTTCGTTATATTGTATGCGATGAGCAGCCTGGATACTGACAAATATAACATCGTGACAGGCTCGTTATCCGAGACCTTCAAATCTGGCAGCACTGTCCTTGAGGGTGGGAACGGCATTTTAGATGCTGGGAAATCAACTGAGAACAAACCGGAAAGTACAGACGGGAATGGGAATGCAGCTGCAACTGCGAGACCGAATGATGGATCTGCTGAACAAACGGAGAACGAAACACCTTCGGCACGTGAACTTGCTTTTCGAGAACAAGAGGCTAAACTTGCTGAATTAATGGGTGTGATTACGAACTATGTAGAGGAAAATAATCTCGGAGAACAAATTTTTGTTGCCGACAAACCGCAGGGGATAGAAATCACGCTCAGTGACCGTTTTCTCTTCGATATAGGTAAGGCAGATCTGAAGTCTCCAGCCCTGCCTGCTCTTCAGCAGTTATCTGGCTTATTCAGCGATATCGGCGCAAAGATCAGCATTGAAGGACATACCGACAATACTCCAGTATCTTCGGCTTCTCACTATAACGACAACTGGGAGCTATCTGGTGCTCGTGCGCTGTCAGTGCTTCGCTTTTTCTTAGATCATGAAGGGTTGAACCCCGACAATTTTCAATATGCAGGGTATGCTGATACCCAGCCCACCGCGGAGAACACATCAGCTGCAGGTAAGCAAAAGAACCGCCGTGTAGAGATCATTGTGCTGCGGCAGCTTCAAGAGGGTGCCTAAAAAATGTTTTACTCAGAGCTAGTTACAGTAGCTAGGCCTGTGCGGGAGCGAATCCTCGTCACTATTTATTACGGAAATGCTCCCTGATTATCTGCCTATTCCCTTGTCCAGGCGCAGAATTAGGGAATTCCTCCCTGATTAATACCCTATTTAGTCAGAAATAGCGCTTTTCACTGAAATTTTAGGGAGGAATTCCCTAAAACCCTTAGTGTCACGCTATATTCGTCTAAAATAAGGGAGGTTTTCCCTAATTCCACAATCAGTAGATTTTCTTTTAAATAAAATCCCATAATTCCAAACAGTCCCAGGATTTAACTCAAAAATCACCACCACTATCTATATAAAAACACCAAACAGCAAGTCCCCAAAAACGGAAACTTGCTGCTACAAATATCACATGCAGTGAAATTAATATACAGTGAAAAATCCCAATTACTCTCCTACCAATGCACGATATCCAGCTGCATCTAGCAGTCCTTTTACAGCATCAGCGTACTCTCCGTCCACTTCAATTTCAAAAATCCAACCCTCGCCATAAGGCTTATCGTTGATCAGTTCTGGACTAGCTTCTAAACCGTCATTAATCTTGGTAACCGTCCCTGAGACGGGTGAATACAGTTCCGATACGGTCTTAACGGATTCGATACTGCCTACGCTGTCGCCAGCTGAAATGGCCGAACCCACTTCTGGAAATTCCACAAATACGATATCGCCTAACAAATGCTGAGCATGATCCGTAATCCCAACACGTACTACGCGTCCTTCCACTTGCTGTGCCCACTCATGCTCTTCGCTGTAAAGAAGGTTATCTAAAACTTCACTCATTTCAAGCCGCCTCATTTCCAAATTGGAATTCTAAATTTAGTTATAGCCTAAGTGATCGCGGAGCATAATGTCAATATTACTAAAAGTAAAATAAATTTGTCGTTTTTTTGACTTTTTCTTGTTGACAGCGCCCTCCTATACCCGTTTAATGGAGACATAAGAAACAAATACAGTTGCGGATGATGGCATAGGGAGAGACTGTCTCACTTGAAGACGGCGCCGAAGGAGTAAGCCCTAACAGGGGTGAATCTCTCAGGCAAAAGGACCTTTGTCGGACGTACCTCTGGAGAGCATCAGACGCGAGGCTGAGTGCGTCAGGTCACCAACGGGGAAACTTGCATGTTAGTTACGCAGGGTAACTCTCAGGTACAAAGGACAGAGCAGAAAGCGATTAGTGCATTTATGCATGATTGCTTCTGCCTGTCCTTTTTTTCGTATGTAATCAGACTAGGGGAGTGACGACATGGATGCTTTGAAAAGAACGCCTTTTTATGATCTCTATTCCGCATATGCGGAGTCCAGGTGCATTGATTTTGGCGGCTGGGAGCTGCCAGTACAGTTTACAGGTATCGTGAAGGAGCATGAGGCTGTTCGCCAGCAGGCTGGACTGTTCGATGTATCGCATATGGGTGAATTTATGGTGATCGGAAGCGGCGCTGAAGCCTTCTTACAAAAAATGACGACCAACGATGTCAGCCGCCTTACCGATGGTGCGGCACAATATACGCTGCTCTGTTATCCAAACGGCGGGGTGGTCGACGATTTACTCGTGTATCGACTAAGTGAAGGCCGTTATATGCTTGTCGTAAATGCCTCCAACATCGATAAGGACTTCCAGTGGCTGCAAGAACATCTGACCTCTGAATTCGGTGAAGTCACACTCACTAATGTCTCTGACGAGACGCTTTTGCTCGCCTTGCAAGGTCCGCTGGCAGAGACCATACTCGCAGAAGTTACTGATGCACCGATCTCAACGCTCAAGCCTTTCCACTTCATCGAACGCGCAACCGTCTGCGGTGTAGAAGTACTGATCTCCCGTACGGGTTATACCGGTGAAGATGGCTTCGAAATTTACGCTCCGCTGGATGGGGCAGCAACGTTATGGAACGGCCTTCTCGCAGCTGGCTCTCCTCACGGATTAACACCTGCTGGACTGGGCGCACGGGATACGCTTCGTTTCGAGGCAAAATTGCCATTGTACGGTCAGGAGCTGTCGGCTGACATCACGCCTCTTGAAGCTGGAGTACAGTTCTTCGTGAAGCTGGACAAAGCGGACTTCATCGGACGCGATGCGTTGATACAGCAAAAAGAAGCCGGTCTTCCCCGCCGTCTTGTCGGTCTAGAAATGATTGATCGAGGCATTCCACGCTCCCATTACCCAGTCTATGCGGACGGCATCAAAATCGGAGAAGTCACAACCGGAACCCAATCTCCAACGCTGAAACGAAACCTGGGATTAGCTTTACTTGATACAGCTTACAGTGAAATAGGCACAGAGGTTTTCGTAGAGATACGTGGCAAGCAGCTTAAAGCTGTCGTGATTAAGGCCCCTTTTTACAAGTATAAACGCCTTTAGCGTCCATATTAGGACGGTGAACTTTTAAGCGAGAAATAAAAGGATAAAGTATAACGTGAAAATTATACTTTCTTATATTTTAAAAAAGCCAAGGAGTGAAACCTTAATGAAGCACCGTTATCTGCCCATGACAGCACAGGACCGCGTAGAGATGATGGAAACCGTCGGGATTCAGTCCATAGATGAGCTGTTCTCCGATATCCCTGAAGCCGTCCGTTATCAAGGCACTATGCCGATGTCTGAACCGCTCGATGAGTACGCCCTGCTACGTCACATGAAAGGTCTCGCTGACCGCAATGCTGACTTCGATTCGCACGCCAGCTTCCTCGGCGCCGGATTATACGACCATCACATCCCCGTGGTGATCAACCATGTCATTTCCCGTTCAGAATTCTACACTGCTTACACCCCTTATCAACCGGAGATCAGCCAAGGCGAACTGCAAGCGATCTTCGAATTCCAATCCTACATTTGCGAACTAACCGGTATGAAAGTAGCCAATGCCAGCATGTATGATGGCGCAACCGCATTATCCGAAGCAGCAGTCCTCGCAGCTGGTGCTACCAAACGCAAAAAAATAATTGTCTCCCGCACCGTTCATCCTGAAGCGCGCCAAGTGTTACGCACATCGGCTAATGCTTGGGGTCTTGAGGTAGTGGAGATTGACTATAGAGACGGTGTTACCGATCAGGCTAAGCTTGCTGAGGCCATTGATGGTGATACGGCTGCAGTACTGATGCAATCGCCTAACTTCTTTGGCAGCATCGAAGATCTTAGCTCCGTTGAGCCGCTGATCCATGCTGTTAAAGGGTTGTTCGTCGTCAGTGCAAATCCGATCGCTCTTGGCGTACTAGAATCACCAGGCAAGCTCGGAGCCGACATCGTAGTCGGTGACGCTCAGCCACTCGGTATTCCCGCTTCCCTCGGCGGTCCAACCTGTGGATTCTTCGCTGTAGCAGAGCATTTAATGCGCCGCATGCCAGGTCGTATCGTTGGTCAAACTGTTGACCGTAACGGTAAACGCGGCTTCGTTCTGACACTCCAAGCTCGTGAACAGCATATCCGTCGTGAAAAAGCGACATCGAATATTTGCTCCAATCAGGCGCTGCTCGCACTCTGCGCATCCGTCTACCTGTCCGTAATGGGTAAAGAAGGGATGCGTGAAGTAGGCGAGCTGAACATTCGTAAAAGCCATTACGCCGCTAATAAACTAAGCGAACTAACAGGGGCTGAACTTACCTTTTCCTCCCCATTCTTTAACGAGTTTGTCGTGAAGCTTCCGGAAGGAAGCAGCGTAAGTGCAATTAATTCGAAGCTGCTGAAGGAAGGCTATCTAGGCGGTTATGATCTGGGCCGTGATTATCTTGAACTTGCTGGACATATGCTGGTAGCCGTTACGGAAAAAAGAAGCAAAAACGAAATCGACCAATTCGCTAGCGCACTGGAGGGCTGTTTATGAAACCGGAGCAAAGTCTAATTTTTGAATTAAGCCGTCCCGGCCGTTCGGCCTATTCCTTGCCAATATGCGATGTGCCGCAGGAAGAAACCTTGGAAGCTCTGATTCCATCAGGTTTACTCCGTAGCGAACCCGTCGTGCTTCCAGAAGTATCCGAAGTGGACGTCATTCGCCATTACACTTCCTTGTCACGCCGCAACTTTGGTGTAGATAACGGCTTCTATCCACTCGGTTCATGCACGATGAAATACAATCCGAAGATTAACGAAGATGTTGCCCGCATCGTAGGCCTAGCTAAGATCCACCCTTACCAGCCAGAAGAAAGCATTCAAGGTGCACTGGAAATAATGTATACCCTGCAAAATGACTTATCCGCACTAACCGGCATGGATGCTGTATCTTTACAGCCTGCCGCAGGTGCTCATGGTGAATGGACCGGCCTCATGATGATCCGCGCCTACCATGAAAGCCGCGGCGAGACCCGCACGAAGGTTATCGTGCCGGATTCCTCACACGGCACCAATCCTGCTAGTGCTTCAGCAGCAGGACTTGAAACGATCACGATCCCTTCCACAGATAAAGGGATGGTTGATCTTGAAGCACTCAAAGCAGCTGTTGGCAGTGACACAGCCGCATTGATGCTGACCAATCCAAGCACACTCGGCTTGTTTGAGACCCAAATCGTCGAAATTGCTGAGATCGTGCACGAAGCAGGCGGCTTACTCTATTACGATGGAGCCAATTCCAATGCTATTATGGGCATTACCCGCCCTGGCGACATGGGCTTTGACGTGGTGCATCTGAACTTGCATAAGACAATGAGCACCCCGCACGGCGGTGGTGGCCCTGGAGCCGGACCTGTCGGCGTAAAATCAATCTTGATTCCGTTCCTACCACAACCAACTGTGGTGAAAAACGAAGATAGCAGCTTCTCACTCGACTTCGGCGGTCCTGAATCGATTGGACGCGTGAAAGCTTTTTACGGCAACTTTGGTATTCTCGTTCGTGCCTACGCCTATATCCGCACCTATGGTCCAGACGGACTGCGTGAGGTATCCGAAAATGCCGTGCTGAATGCGAACTATATGATGCACCGTCTGGCGCCGTATTTTGAAATCCCATATCCGGGCGTATGTAAACATGAATTCGTAATGTCCGGCAAAAACCTCAAGCAGTATGGTGTACGCACCTTAGACGTTGCTAAACGATTACTCGACTTCGGCTACCATCCGCCAACCGTGTACTTCCCTCTGACTGTTGAGGAATGTATGATGATCGAGCCGACGGAAACGGAAAGTAAAGAAACGCTCGACGGCTTCATTAATACGATGATCCAGATCGTAAAAGAAGCGCAGGAGACACCGGAAATCGTAATCAACGCACCTCATACCACAGAAATTAGCCGATTGGATGAGACACAGGCTGCACGTAAGCCGGTATTGAATTGTTCTTGCGGTTAACAGCTAATGAGTAGTATTAAAAAAGCAGGCCACGACACCAAGTATCGTCGCCTGCTTTTCGCACTGTCCAACTACACGAAAAGTTCTCATCCTCTAAATCATCAGGCCCTTCCCAGCATCATTAAAAATGTCTGAGAAGGGCCTGTTTCAGTTGTTTATCACTATAACTTTTTGATATTACGCACCATGCGTCGGAGTTTCTACTTTCGCCACGCCTTTGCGCTCCTTAGCCGATTTACGGAAGTAGAACAGCTCGTAAATCGCCGGCACTACAACTAGCGTAAGCAGCGTTGCCGCGGTCAAGCCACCGATGACCACAATTGCCAAGCTTTGCGAGACAATGCTGCCCATCTCGGCATGGCCGAACAGCAGTGGAGTCATGGCGCAAATGGTAGCAATAGCTGTCATCAGAATCGGGCGCATCCGTGTTCCGGCCGCTTCCAGAATGGCTTCGCGAATACCCATATGCGTTTCATTCTGCTTAATACGGTCGATAAGCACAATCGCATTCGTAACGACGATTCCAATTAGCATCAGAGCCCCGAACAGGGCAGTGAAATCAGGTGTTACGCCGGATACGATCAGTCCAACAATTGCCCCAATCGCAGCCAAAGGCAAGGAGAACATGATTGCCAGCGGAGCACGAAGGGTTTTGAAGGTGAGGACCATGATCAGATACACCAACCCGATGGAGATCAGCGCTGTCATACCAAGGTCAGCGAAATCCTCTGACTGATCAACCGAGGCTCCGCCTGCAAATAGAGTCACACCCTTTGGAAGGGTAAGACTATCGGTTTGCTTTTTAATATCCGCTCCGATTTCAGACACCTTCTTCGGATCGACTTCCGCTGTAATTCTCGCATATGGCTTCCCATCTTTATGGAACAACAGTGCTGGTTCATTCCGAACCTCATAGGTTGCTAGTTGAGACAACGGCTTTGGACCTTCAGCAGTCATGAGCGTCATTGCTTTTAAATCTTGCTCCGACTTTGGCTCAGCTATAGGATCTAACACTACTCCTGCAAGTGTACCGTCCAGTTCGATTTGCCCCATAGGGATCGGATTCAGCATAGCCGACAATTGCATGGTAATTTCTTGTGCATTCGTCTGTGCTGGATCTACCTTAAATGTAAAGACAGGTTTAGTATCCTCCATATTGCTACTGACCTTCTGAATACCCTCCACAGTCTTCAACTTATTCGTAACTTCTGCTGCAACAGCAGTAATATCTGTAAGATTATCACCCACGATATCAATATATTCGCTAGTGGAGCTTGAACCCATCATACTCATTTGATTAGCAACAAGTGTTGCCCCAGCGTAGGAATCCTTCACATCACGGACATGATCGATGAAGCCTTGCGCATCCGCACCTTTTTTCATCACAACGGTATAGTCCACTAAGGTCTCCGAGCTGACAGACCCCCACTGGGCCGCATCTGCACTGTTCCCTGATTGCATGATCACCGTTTCCGCTTCAGGCTGTTTCATCAAATCTTGCTCTAACTGCTTTCCTTTTTCTAAAATCTCTTTGACAGGAACATCCTTCGGATAATTCAACTGAACAGAGACATAGCTGGCATCTGAAGCATCAAGCGCGCCTTTTGGCATAGTCACGTAAGCAGCGATGGAGCCAATCAGAAGGAGAAGACCTAGCGATAAAGTTATCCATTTCCGGCGCAGATTCCAATCGAGGAATCGAGTGAACCATTTAGACGGCTCGTGTTCTTTCATTGAAGTTCTTCTCAGCAGCCATGAGCTTAACAGTGGCACTACCGTCAAAGCTACAACGAGTGAAGTAAGCAATGAATACGTGACTGTTAAGGCAAACGGAAGTAGAAACGCCTGTAAACTACCACGCAGAAGACCCATCGGCAGAAATACCGCTACCGTTGCAATCGTAGATGAAGTAATCGCTCTAGCCACTTCCCCAGTTGCGCTTATAATCATTTCACGGGAGAAAGGTTCTTTTTGCAGCCTACGGTAAATGTTCTCAATCACTACGATACTATCATCAACCAAGCGACCGACCGCAACAGCTACACCACCGAGCGTAATAATATTCAGACTTATGCCGGATATATCAAGCAGATATAAGGTAACTGCTAGAGAAAGCGGGATAGAAACCGCCGTAATCAGGGTTGCCCGCAGGTTGCGTAGGAACAGTAAAATTACGATCGTCGCGAACAATGCGCCCAGCAATACTTCACGCATCATACTATTCACAGAGGTAACCACCATATCTGATGTGCTGAATACGACCGCTGCCTCTGCATTTGGAATGGTTTTGTTAATATGTGCTACGGTATCCTGTATATGATCTCCGACACTTACTGCATTCGCATTAGCTTCTTTGGTTACTATGGCGAAAAGAACATCTTTCCCATTCGAGCGGCTAACGCTCTCTTGATCTTCCTTCAATTCGATGACAGCAATATCCTGTAGCTTAACACCCGAGGATACGGGTAGCTTTTTTAGAGTATCGATACTATCAATTGTAGAAACCACATTTACGTTACCTGTCTGACCACCAATCGTCTGCTCTCCAAGGGATGCCGATACATTACGTCCCTGAAGTAACCCTAGTACTTGAGGTGTCGTAATTCCTTTCTCAGCCATTAATTTTGGATCTAGCTTCACCCGCACTTGCGGAGTTACTTTCCCATATAAGGCGACGTTGGCTACACCTTCTGCTTGTTGCATCTCTGGAATGATCGTTTCTTCCGCAAGCTTAAGGTTTTCTTTAGTCAGACCTTCGTCAAACGAAAGGGTGACCTGCGACACAGGAATCATGGAAGTATTCAGTTGAAGTACAAAAGGGGCCATCACCCCTTCAGGGAACTGCAACGAATCTACAACCTTTTGCACCTCCCCAGCTGCATCCTTCATATTTGTTTTTGAGTCATAAAAAATATTCACCTGTGCGTATCCGTCTCCGGAAGTGGACAGTATTTCTTTCTTTCCCTTAACAAATGCGGCCCCAGCCTCAATCGGCTTCGTAACCTTCGTCTCCATCGCATGGGCATCCTGACCCGGACCGAGCACCGTTACAGTCACTTGCGGATTATCTGCCTCTGGCATAAATTCCATCGGTAGCGAAGTGTAGCTCAGCCCTCCCACTACAAGCGCCATTACCACTAAAAGCCCTACCGCCGCCTTGTTACCGAACGACCATTTGGTTAACCATTTCATTATCGTTTCCCCTTCCACCCCGTATATTTCTGGTACTCCTCTTATGACTGCCCCATTATGTATTATTTTCCATCCCGAGATTTAGTTTAGACATTTTTGGTCGAAGTCAAAACAGCCCTACGGCTGGTTTTATACTCAGTCTTAAGACGGGGGGCTTTCTCCTTCCGAAGGATAGGGAATTAGAGCAAACAAAAAAAGAGCACCCCAAAAGCCATGTAAAATGGCTTTCGAGACACCCTTTTGCTATGATTATTATTTTTGTTTAGCGCGCACTGGATCGCGGAACATATATTTTAAGAGTGGTGGTGTTACAAGTGTAGTTACAATGACAACAATAATTACGGAAGTAAAATACTGCTGCTGCAACAATCCGCTTTGCAGACCTGTTGCCGCGATGATCAATGCAACCTCACCCCGCGAAATCATCCCTGAACCAATAATAAGCGATGAATGGTTATTAAATCCTGTAAGACGCGCCCCCAGACCGCCACCAAACAACTTGGTCAGAATGGCAATCACCGTCAACAAGAGGACGAATCCTAGTTGACTGCCAACCCCTTCAAAGGAAACATTAAGTCCGATACTGACAAAGAAGACCGGAACAAAAATCGAATAGGCAATAGGCTCAAGCTTAGATTCCACAGTGTGCTTAAAGGAGGTTTGTGAAATAGCAATCCCAGCTGCAAAAGCACCGATGATGCCTGCCATCCCCATAATTTCAGCAAAATACGCGAACGCAAAGCAAATCATTAGCGCCGCTGCGATAACAGCCTCTGTCACCTTTAACGGAGCCATCCATTTCATAACCCGCGGCACAACGAACCAACCCACAACAAGCGCTACAGCGAAGAACAACACCTTTTTCGTAATTAAAAGGCCAATGGACACTGATTCTCCTGTGCCGAAAAAGCTCATTAATACAGCGAGCAAAATAACAACCAGAATATCATCGACTACAGCGGCTCCCAGAATGGTAGAACCTTCACGTGTATTCAACTTATTCATATCCTTCAGTACCTGGACTGATATGCTAACCGATGTTGCACTAAGAATGACACCCATAAACATAGCATTATGATAAGCAAAACCAAACATTTCTCCGATGGCGAATCCACCTAGAAAAGGTAAAATAATACCTCCGACGGCTACTGCGAAAGCTGACTTCCAGTTCTTGCGCAGTTGATCCAGATCAGTCTCAAGCCCTGCTATAAACATTAACAATAGAACACCGATCTCCGAAAAATAATGAATAAACTCTCCATTTTGAATCCAACCCAGTACCGCAGGACCTAATATAATACCGACAATTAACTTACCCAGTACCGACGGTTGTCCCAGTCGTACAGATAAATCACCAGCTAGCTTGGTGAATAGTATAATCAGCATAAGATATAGAACAAACTCCATGTTTCATCCACTCCCTTGTTGTATATAAGAACTGTCAACTAGGGACTTCTCCAAGCCAAAAAAAGACAAAGAGGAGCCCTTGTTGACAGGCTCCTCCAAAAAACAAAAAATTATTCAATTAAACAATATTAAATATATTATAACCGTAATATAAAAGACTGTAAACAAAATACGCCGATATTTTACCTTATGCAAATTTTAGTTAATAAAGAATCAGCTTCACTATTTTAGATAGAATACTTCACGTAAAGGCAACATTGGCACCTCATCATTGAAATCAAATGACCCTTCAACCATCTTTGAAGTAATGGCATTCCATCGGTTGCAGGCATCACTTTTAGCAATGTAATCGAAAGCCGCTTCTGTATCCTCACATTCAAAGCAATAAAAAAATTGATTACCATTCTGAAAGATGGAGTAGTTAGAAATACCAGCCTTACTGTGCTCCTCCAAAACTTCTGGCCAAGGATTTAAATGCATCGCTACATACTCTTCCAGACATTCTTCCTTCACCCGCCATGTCCAAGCCAATTTATTGCTGCTCATCTGTTCATCCTCCTAGAAATGTCCTCTATTGCACATAATAAGAATCAAATACATTTGATACCTATTATTGTACCTGAAGGTAACAGCCCAAGCTATGAATATCTAGTCTTATGCTTTCTAAGCATTAATTCCCGCTTCACTTGGGCGGAGAATGGCAGAACCAATCGCCAGTAGCACAGCAGCCATAAGACCTAAGATGGCAAAGGGTAACCACAACTCATTCCAGCCCCCACCGGTTGCAGCGATGTCGACCGCTTGGATGGCCCATTTTTGCGGAACAAAGTTAGCCGCCTTCTGCATATAGTCCGGCATAATGGATAAAGGCCAAAAGCAGCCGCCAAGCATACAAGTCGGTGTGATAATAAGGGAATTCAGCATACCAGCATTATTTGGATTACGAATTAATCCTGCCACTGTACTCGCGATCCCCATAGACACCAGCATAAATGCCGCAAGAACAAGGAAATATAGATAGATTGGAACTTCATAATCATAGTGAAGCACCCAGCGACCTAAGGCGAGCACTACGACGATCTGAATCAGTCCGACCATGAAGCTACCCAGAAAATTACCAATAGCAATCTCGTAAGAACGAACCGGAGCACTGAACATTCGCATCATCGTCCGGCCTTTCCGATCATCCATAATCAGAGACACAGAGCTCGTGACCAGGCTCATGAGAAACATTAGCGTTAAGCCCGTAACGACTCCCAGTCCCTCTCGAGGATATAGATTATAATCAGTTCGAATGCTGCCAATACTGTGCTGTTCCGCTCTTTGCATAACCGTAGTAAACTGTGCGTCAACGTCCTTAGATCCGTTATTAACTGCCCCTATGATCGCGGCCGTACTCTTCATTTCATCAGCAATTGTGCTCGCTTTTAATTTAATCATAACGGAAGTTTCATTCGTCTTCAGCTCATACACACTAATTTGTGGCTCTTCTCCAGCAAGTAGTGCCGAAGTGAAGCCTGCTGGAATTAGAATCCCCGCTTCTCCATTCTGATCGACTACGCCTTCTCTTAAAGCAGTCTCGTCAGTCTTTTCTACAAATTTATATTCTCCGGAATTCTTTAGTTCAGTGAGCAAATGCTTACCTGCTGCCCCGTTATCCATATTCGAATACAGCACAACAGCTGGGTTCTCTCCCATCGTTCCAGTAACGGAAACAATACCTGCAAGTACAATACAAGGAAGCAGAATATAGATGAGCACCCCCTTCCTAGTACCAATGGTTCGTTTCACCATGTTCCAGGCAATCGTTAAGATTTTATCCATGATAACCCACCTTCCGGTACGAAATAGCCGCTGCACTGAACAACACTAGGCAGATCAGCGATAACACTCCCAAATTCGGCATAATTTGCGATACATCGGCATGTAACATCATTTTCAGAATAGCCTGCATTGCCCAATGATTAATCGTAAACGCCCCTATAGAGTTCACCCACGATTCTGGAAGTGGTGCCATTCCCCCGCTAATGAAGGTCATGCTTACAGTGAGTACCGTAACCACACTTCTTGCGCTTGCTCCAGTCTTGCTGAACATAGAAATAACGATAGATAAGGTCATCGAAGCCACAATCATCAGCAAGCAAAATAGGAGTAACAAGCCCGGGCGATTTCCCCAATTCACACCGAACAGCACATTCGTCAGAATAATAATCGCTGCGCACTGTACTATACTTACAACACCCACACCAAGCATTTTGCCAATAAACAGTTCTGAGCCTTTGACTGGCATTGAATTTATCCGGAAAAGGGTATGATTTTCTTTTTCATTAAAAAGAGAAGTACATACCGTCAAGCCGCTATACAGCAAAAACATCAGCATCATGGATACCGCATAGAACTGGGAAGAAGTATATGAATATCCTCCCTCGCTCAGTTCTCCAAGCTTTACGGAAGGCTCATTACTGGTGGAACTAGGTGCCATAACGTTCAAAGCTTCTGGACCCAGTGTCATCGCCACAGACTGTTTATAATTAAGATTCCTCAGAAAATTATCGAAGACCGTCCCTGCCACCCTGTTATCTGTACTTTTTTGGCCCAGTATAAATTCCAGCTGTGCGGCTTCACCGCTCTGTACCTTACTATCAAAGCCTGGAGGAACAACAACCGCATAACCATATTTTCCTGTTCGCAGACCGCTTTCTGCCGCCTCTCGACTATCCACCATAACCGGAGTAATGATATCCTTAAGCTCTGTTGACTTCAAAAAGCTATCCATCATCGCCGAGCTCTCATAGCCCTCGCCAGAAAGATTAACAACAGCCACTCGCACAACATCAATAGTAGTGGAGCCTTTGTCACCAACGACACCGGAGAGCGAAGCACCTAAGAGAAAGATCAATAACAGGGGCAACAAAAACATATTTAATATCATAGAACGTGAGCTAAATAGTCTTCGCAGCTCATAGATCATAATCGTCCAAGTATTCATCAGAATAATCCCCCCTTTAATCTCTTAAGGTCCTTCCGGTCAAGCTTAGAAACAACGTCTCCAGATCAGGTTCTTCAATATTTAGCGAGCCGATAATCCCCTTATGCTTGGCAAAAATAAAAAGGATGTCCTGTAGCTCCCCTTGTGAAGAAGGCAGATACAGCTCGACTACTTCATCCTTTGCTTCTACGCGTCTAATTCTAGGGTGAAGCGTCAGCTCCTGAACAAGCTCCGGTGTGATATTAGCAGCTTTAATGACGATTTTTTCTTCCTTGGCAACGCGTTCTCGCAGTTCTTTTTCCGTGCCGCAAGCAATGATATGCCCTTTATCCATAATGGCTACTCGATCGCAAATGGCCGCAACCTCCTCCATATAGTGACTGGTATAAATAATCGTTGAACCGAGTCGATTGAGCTCCTTAACCGATTCAAGAATATGATTACGAGATTGCGGATCAATCCCCACCGTAGGTTCATCCATAATAATCAGCTTGGGACGATGCATAATAGCACAGGCAATATTCAGACGTCTTTTCATCCCTCCGGAAAAGGTTGAGGGTTTCTCTTTAGCACGATCGCTAAGGCCTGTAAACGCAAGAGCCTCATCTACCCGTTCCTTCAAGAGCTTGCCACGCAAACCATACAATCTTCCGAAAAAGGTAACGTTATCCGCCGCTGTCATCGTGTCGTATAAGGCTAATTCCTGTGGAACCAAACCAATTCTTTTCTTCACCTCAAGTGATTTCGAGGACACGGGCAGACCGTCGATAACAATGTCTCCCCCGTCAATCTTAAGCAAGCCACAGATCATACTGATCGTTGTACTTTTACCCGCTCCGTTCGGGCCTAGCAAGCCAAAGATTTCTCCTTCTTCTATCGTCATGTTCACATGATCTACTGTTAATTTACCTTCATATCGTTTCACCACATCGGTTAATACGGCGATTGCCATCTTTTCATCGCTCCTGTCTTTGCGCTTCTATATTTACAATTTTAGCTTAAAGGGATTGACCACGGAGGTACGAAAGGTCATCTTTTGAAGGTGACTTAAGTCATCTCCTGAAGAAGTAGGCGAATATGCTAAGATTAGAAGAAACTCTATAAAGGATGTCTTAGGTGTGACTAGAGAACTGACCCTATTGCGATACCTACTCATCATAATTCCTGCTTGTATTAGCATTTACATCTACCCATATGCCGACTATGGAATCTTCACGTTGCATATTCTGATGCTTCTATTCCTTGTGGTCATGGTGCCAAAGCTACCCCGTTCCTTTCATGCCTTAATAAGCATTGTGGAAATACTGTTCACTGCCTGGTTATGTTACCAGTACGGCAGCATAATGATTTTCCCGGCCATTTCAGCATTACTTTATTATTCTAGACTTCAGCCCCAAGCAGTACCTCTCGTGTTTACGGTTGTGCATCTGATTACCTTGAACATAGCGCTCTGGGATTCTCCAAAACTTATAATCACATTCATCAACATTACTTTTCTGCTCATCGCCTATCTCAACGAATTGTTACAGAGGGCGGGTCGGGGCCGTGAGAACACCCTCAATCTTTACGATGAGCTGCGAAAAAAGCATTTCGAGCTGGATGAAGCCCGCAACCGACTGCTGGAGTTTAACGCCCAAATAGAAGATGCAGCCCAGTCCAAAGAACGGGTTCGCATCTCCCGCCAGCTCCATGATGATATCGGCCACCGCCTCATCCGCATTAAAATGATGATGGAAGCCGCGCTACTCACCTTACCCACCTCCCCTGAAAGCGGAATGCAGATGATGGAGCTCATTCGAGATCAATTGTCAGCCAGCATGGACGATATGCGCTCTGCAGTGAAGCGTATCAACTATACGCCACAATTAGAGGGAGCTTATGCGTTAGACCGTCTGCTAGAAGAGATCGGCCGCGATACGGGAATTGAGACCTCATACCAAGTGCATGGGATACCTTACCCGCTATATCCTAGTATTCAGGTGATCTTGTATAAGAACGCCCGAGAAGCCATAACCAATGCCCTACGTCACGGAAATGCAACTGCGATTTCGATTAAAGTCGACTTTAGTGATACTGGAGTTACGATGGAGGTCAGCAACAACGGGACGCTTCCCGAAGGCAATAAACTAACCAAACTGCCGGAAAGTGGAGGGGTCGGGATGAAAGGAATGTTCGAACGAACACATCTGATCGGCGGAACCTTGGAATGGCGGCAGGAGCCTCAATTCACCATTGTTACGCGGTTGCCCATTTATAAGCAGGGAGAGATTGTATAGGCAACGTAGGACTTGAAGCAAAAAAGAAATCTATATTATGAAGAAGGAGCTACGCTAATGATTAAGGTGATGATTGTAGATGACGATCCTTTTATTCGTCAAAGTCTGCAAGTACTGATAGGGATGGACCCCGATATTGAAGTGATCGGAGCTGCAAGTGACGGAAACGAGGCTTTGAATTTGCTCCAAGCGGGAGATATGGCGGATGTGATTCTGATGGATATTCGGATGCCAGGCTGCGGTGGTGTTGAAGGGACAGAGAAAATTAAGCAGGCTTTTCCTCAGGTTTCGATACTGATGCTAACTACCTTCGATGACGATGAGTATATCATTGAGGCGCTGCGGAACGGTGCCAGTGGATATTTGCTCAAAAACATACCGCCTGACCGTATCATACAAGGTGTCAAAACAGTTAATGAAGGCAACATGCTAATCCACCCTGATATCGCGCGTAAACTAACCACCTTTCTACAGCCCACGAACCGTCCTGAATCTCTACAGGTACAGCCACTGGAATCTTTCGGACTGACCAAAATGGAACTGGCCGTTGTCGCTTCTATCGCTGAGGGGCATACCAACAAAGAAATCGCCGGACAGCTATTTCTTAGCGAGGGTACGGTCAAAAATTACATAACGGATATTCTAAGTAAATTAGAGCTGCGAGATCGTACGCAAATCGCTATTTTCTATTTGAAGGGTGGACGGGGATAGGAGTTCTACAAAAAAGCCCGGACTCTATTTCCAGAGTCCGGGCTTGCCTTTAGTTATCCTTCCGCTGATTCCTTCTTGGCTTCAGTAGCTTTGTTCCGTTTGAGTCGGCCGTTCGGAAGATGCCGGCTGCGAGTACCTGTCTTCATCGCGATGATGCTGAAGATGCTGGAAGGCTTCGCCTCCGCAGTAACCGCTCCATCTGTCTCCGGTACCAGAATGATGCCGAGCTGATGATGGTCCCCGTCGTAGATCGGGCTCTGAAGGTATTTGCTCTCCCCTTCACGGTTCTGCACCTCCAGCTTGCAGAACGCTGGATTCATGCGCAGCGCCTCATGTAGCTGCGTGGCATCGGTCAACAGGATCCCGTTGACCTTCAGTAAAATCTCGCCGGGCAGAATGCCCAGCTCCTGTCCGGGACTGCCCGGCAGCACGGCCAGCACCTTGCGGCCGCGCGGTGGATGCACGAAGATGGGGCTGATGCTGCGCTCTTCCAGAGCGCTGTACCAGCTTAACCCTTCGTGCAGCACCATCGCTGCGAGCGCCGCGAGCAGGGTCAGCGGGCTCCACCAAGCGGCAAGCAGGCTTAAGCCGAGCAGGACGATGCTGTACATCAGCAGCCGTCCTGAAGTGCGGGCGGCCTTGCGCCCGGGCAGCATGCCCTGCGTCATCTCGCTGAAGCCGATGATGACGGGCAGAGAGACAATGCCAAGCCCGCCGCCCAGCAGCGGCTGCCATGGCAGATCCGTTCCTGCGCCCGAAGGGATCAGCAGGAACAGCGGCAGCGGCCAGAAAGCCTGCAGCTGATAGCCGCCGACAACCATGCCGCGCTTGCCCTTCAAGAAAAGGGGCGTCGCAAGCTTCGCCCCTTGCCAGCGGGCCAGCAGCGCCTCTGCCATGTGCAATAGCGCAGCTAGAACTAGCAAAGCGGGAATATCCATCTCCCGTATGGCTGTTGTAATATTCCCGACCGTTCCGCCATGTAAGGCATCCGGAAAGAAAGACAGTATAAATTGAATCACACCTAGCAGACCTATAGAATAAGCGAAGCACAAATACCGTACACGCAATAGCGATAACACTATACTGACTACCCAAATGCAGGCCACAGCTGTACCTGATAAGGATACCCCTAACAATATGGCTGCAATAGAAACCACTAGTCCCATTACCAGCCCGCTCCACACCGTTCGCCACGTTTCTTGACCCCAGCTATGTAACTTCACATGAATTAGCTTACGTTCTAATGCCACCTGCCGACGGTAATACAACGCAATAAATATAATAGCAATATAGTAATATGGCTGGATCAATAAGTGTAAGAACGCAGTGCCCAAGCTTCCTAACCATTCCTGAATCACATTCAAACTGTTCGTCACACTCCTTTTCTTCCGGTTAATGATAAGTTTATAGCAAGCAGAGGCGTCTTCGGCGTCCTTTAGAGACGACAAAAGATTCTGCTGCACATCGAACTGTACCCTTCTGCCCTAAGTGTTTACCTTTTCTAATCTTAACAGAAAAAAAGAAGGCTGAATTCAGCCTTCTTACTTTTTCGACGCTGCCGCCTTAATTTCCTTCTGAATCTCAGCAATCCCTCTATTCCGTTGGTTGTCGTTGGCAGGGTCCTGGATCACTTTGATCAGTGCCACCTCCAGCGCCTCCGCAGTCTTGGCATCAATCATGCCTGTGACTTGAAGTTTCGCTTCACTCTGGAATTTCTTCACTGCATTCTTAGTACCAGTATCAAAATAGCCATCTTTGCGACCAGGCTTGTAGCCTAAGCCATCCAGCATCGTCTGTGCACTCTTCACATCACCGTTGTTCATGTTATATTGCAGCGTCACGCTCTTGTTAATCGGAGCCACTGAGAAGTAATCCGGCTGCGCTACCGCGATATCCGGTTTAATTCCCTTGCCGTGGATCCATGTGCCGTCCGGTGTAAGCCATTTAGCAATGGTAACCTTCAGTAAGCTGCCATCTCCAAGCTGTTTGTCAAAGCTTGTCTGCACCGTGCCTTTACCAAATGAATTATCACCTATTAGCTTGGCTCCCGCTGACTGCTGCAAGGCACCCGCCAATATTTCCGAGGCGCTCGCGCTACCTTTATTCATTAGCACTACCACTGGATAAGCCTTGCTAGATCCCTTGGAGGTGCTAACTTCGCGTTTTTTATCTTTGTATTCTATTTGAACTATGTTTTTACCAGCTGGAATGAACTCTTCAGCCATCTCAATAACAATCGGGAGGACACCGCCTGGATCATTACGGACATCAATGACCAATCCCTTCATGCCTTGCTTCTCTAGCTTCCCAAGCTCTTCCTTGAATCGTTCTGCAGTATTTAGGGAGAACTGAGTGACCTCGATTACCCCTACACCGTCTTTTTCCATAGTTGAGTATACCGTCTCAAGCTTCACATCATCCCGAGTAAGAGCGAACTCTAGAGGCTCTACAGAGCCGGAACGTTGTATTTTCAAAGTAGCCTTACTGCCTTTAGGTCCGCGTATCTTCGCAACAGCAGCATTTAGATCCATGCCTTCTAGCGATTCTCCGTTAACGGACAAAATGACATCCTTGGCCTGAATTCCTGCTTTTTCAGCAGGTGAACCCTTGATTGGGGAGACCACGACTACCTTACCGTTATCCGAAGAGACTTCTGCACCGATACCTGAAAAGGAACCCTCAATGCTCTCTTCAAATTTCTCAGCAGTTTCTTTACCCATATAGTTGGAATAGGGATCGCCTAGCGCTTCCATCATACCGTTGACAGCACCATCTATCAGCTTCTCCCGATCTACCGTCTCGTAGTAATTGCTCTCAATCAAACTGAGCGCAGTCCCAAGCTTCTGGGATTCCTTCTGCTGTAGACCTGCAACCTGCAACGCAGAGGCTAATCCTTGTCCTGCAGCTTGTCCAAAGACATGAGTATAACCCGTCACGCCCAAGGTTACTAAACTACCGCATAGCAGGGCGGCGATAATCATAAACGCCGCGGTGCTTTTTTTTAACATGATGTTCCCACCGTCCCTTCTTGTCCATCTTGTAAACAACATCCTAAGTCCGTCCTGAAAGGTACGGTATCTCTTCCAGTATATGCCGTACAATCAAATAATATGAGTTATAAGTTCGTTAAAAATTAGAGATAAGGCATAGGATTTACAATCTTACCGTCAATCCGTACTTCGAAGTGAAGGTGGGGACCCGTTGAATTACCTGTGGAACCTGATTCAGCAACCACATCTCCGCGATTGACTTTATCCCCAGCACTAACTCTAAGACCGCCTTTACGTATGTGTCCGTAGAGCGTCCAAACTCCGCCTCCATGATCAATAATTACACAATATCCATAACCGCTCCACCATTCAGCCAAGATAACCGTTCCGGAATCCGCCGCATGAATATTGGTTCCTTGTGGAACCGCAAAATCGACGCCGGTGTGTACTTTCCCCTTCTCACCCGTGATTGGATGTGTCCGTGGTCCATAAGGGGATGAGATTCTTGCGGATCCTACAGGAAGTAGAAATGGCCCATCTCCACCTGAATATCCCGTATCACTAGAACTGGAGCTAGAACTACTGCTTCCCTTACTAGCTGCAGCTGCAGCCTTCTTGGCAGCCGCCGCAGCTCTACGAGCCGCTTCCGCCTTAGCCGCTGCTGCTCTGCGAGCGGCTTCCTCTGCCTTAATCTTATCCTTTTGCGTTTCCAGCGCAGAGCGTTCGCTTGCCAGTTTGACTAGCTTTTCATTCTGCTCTTCACTTAAATCATCACTTTCTTGAATTTGCTTATCATAGAAAGCGATAAGCTCCTGTTTCTCAGCTTCTTTCTCCTTCAGCAGACTTCTCTGTTGTTCCAAAGAAGTATACAGCTGCTTGGCTTGGGCATATTGCCCTTCAAGCTCTTGTTTCTTCTCTATCACCGTCTGCTTGTCCAACTTATGTTGAACTAACAGCTCCTGGTCCTGATCCACAATCATCTTAAGTGAATCCGCGCGATCCAGAAAATCAGCGAAGCTTGTCGAGGAGAGCAAAACATCCAAGTAAGAAACCGCACCATCGGTATACATTAATCGAACACGGGATCCTAAGACTTCCTCTCTAGAGGCGACTCGTGCTTCTGCTTTATCCAACTCCGTTGCCGTAACATTCAGAGATTGTTCTGTATCGGAAATTTGGGTAGAGATTTCGGTCATTTTGCCCTTAACTTGATCCACTTGCTGTAAGACATACTGCAGATTGAGATTCGTCTTATTCTTATAATGCTGTGCTTCCTGCGTTTGGGACGCCGCTTTCTCCTGCTGCGCCTTAGCTTCCTGCACCTCTTTTTGCAGCTGCTTTAGCTGCTTATCGATTTCGGCAACACTTGTTTTTTTGGCATATCCATCAGAGGGCTGGAATATAGTGACAGCTAGTAACATTACGGCTAGTCCGGCAGCAATCTTCTTCAACTTGCACTCCCCATCCTTCACTTTTTAATATTAAACTTTCAAGAACCTACGAATAGAAACCGTGCTTCCCCAGACGCCGATCAGCACGCCTAGTCCAACTAGTACACCGACGACCAGCATCCAAATATTATCGAACGGAATTAGCTGCAATTGGAGCATAGGATCTCCCTGTACGGTCGATTCCAAAGTGCTGTAACCCAAATACAAGACAACGGAGGTAATGAGCGATCCGATCAGACCGATCAATGCCCCTTCTATAAAGAAAGGCCAGCGAATAAAATAATTTGTCGCGCCTACGAGCTTCATAATGCCAATCTCCTTACGACGAGCAAGTATCGTAACCCGAATCGTATTAGAGATGAGGAACATAGACATGAGCCCCAGACCTGCTACAAAAATAAAACCAATGTTTCGTACAGCGCGTGTTATTTTGAACAAGGTTTCTATTGAGCCCTTGCCATATTTCACTTTGTAAATGGGCTGATCAGTATGTGTCTTGTTGAGTGCTTCAATCTTCTCAGCCACAAATGATACTGTAGTAGGTTCGACAACTTCTACCTTAAGCGTATCTGGGAGAGGGTTATTGTCTTCATCGAACCCTTCCAGAAGCTCAGCCGCGTCCTCACCCATATCTGCACGGAGATCTTTAAGTCCTTGATCCTTGGAGATGAACGTAATCTTGCTGACCTCCGGCATATTGCCAATTTCAGTCTGCAAAGTCTCACGCAACTTCTGATCTACATTTAGTGCCAAATGCACATTAATCTGTACCTGGCTATCTGCCTCATCCGCTACAGCATTCACATTAAGAACAAGAAGAATAAATACACCTAGGACAAAAAGAGAGACGACGATGGAAGTGATCGAAGCAATCGACATCCAGCCATTACGGAATACGCTTTTGAAGCCTTCCCGCAAGTGTCGCAAGAAGGTCTTAAAACTCATAGCCATATTCCCCTCTCGCCTGGTCTCTCACAATGTTTCCGTTCTCAATCGCAAGCACCCGCTTGCGCATTTTATTCACGATATCTCTATTATGGGTAGCCATTACAATTGTTGTTCCACGAAAATTAATTTCATCCAGCAGCTGCATAATGCCCCATGAAGTCTCAGGGTCCAAGTTACCTGTAGGCTCGTCCGCAATAATAACAGATGGGTTATTAACGATAGCCCGAGCAATTGCAATACGCTGCTGTTCTCCACCTGAGAGCTGTGAGGGCTCACGATTTGCTTTATTTTTGAGTCCAACCAGATCGAGAACTTCATTCACACGTTTCTTGATGACCTTCTTCGGGGCTTCA
This sequence comes from Paenibacillus sp. FSL H7-0737, assembly GCF_000758545.1. Lineage (NCBI taxonomy): Bacteria > Bacillati > Bacillota > Bacilli > Caryophanales > Paenibacillaceae > Paenibacillus > Paenibacillus sp. FSL H7-0737. Next base: position 6,221,983 of record NZ_CP009279.1, read on the forward strand.
ATAACTTCCATGGCAAAAGCAATATTCTCATACGCTGTCATCCTTGGTAATAACCGAAAGTCTTGAAACACAACGCCGATATTACGGCGCACATATGGGATTTTACGTTGTTTAAGCTTCCCTATGTTAAAGCCTCCCACAGAAATTTGACCTTTAGTTGGCACTTCTTCTCTATAAATCAATTTCATAAAAGTAGATTTACCCGCGCCGGATGGACCGACAACATACACAAATTCATTGCGGTCAATTTTTACTGAAACTCCTTGCAGTGCGTGAGTTCCGTTAGGGTACGTCTTCCATACATCTTGCATTTCAATCATTTTCTCACTTCCCAATTATGACATTTTCCACTTGTGTGAATCGACAGGGTACAGCTTAAGTTTCCATAAACTTCAATATTTCCGCAATGTATCTATTGTAACAAATCTGTAACCGATTGAGTACCCCGTAACTGCCCCACTATTCGAAAGTTTTGTAATGTCTGTACATATACATATAAAAAGCACCTAATGTGCCGCTTGCAGAAGCCATCCAGGAAGGAGATTATTCATGAAAAAAATCCATTTTACCCTCATAATAGTCATTGCACTCATTCTTATCGGCTCACTAATCTATGGGGGACTTCAACTATATGGCCATAAAAACACGCTTCCAAAAGGAACAACCCTTGCCGGATGGGAGGTGGGCGGGCTGAATATCTCAGAGGTACGTTCCGAACTGGAGAAAAAGCTACAGGCCCTTGAATCTATCCCCCTTGTGTTGCAGGTCGAAGGGAATTCTGAGCTTACCCTCAAGCTTAAACAAGCTGGAATGGCCTATGAAGCCGCTGCTTTTGAGCAAGGTCTACAAGATCTTACGGAGGGGCGGCTATGGGATCGTGTAAAAGCCCGCTACAGCTTCCCCCAGAATTGGAGTCTTGAAGCCCATCTGGATATTGCTCAATTACAGACCATCCTAAGTCCCGCTTGGGAGAGAGAATCGTTCGGTGATCCAGTAGATGCTACGCGGCGAATTACCGGGGATGATCGTGTAGTGTATACGTCCGAGAAGACTTCCCTTGAGGTGGACTGGACAGGAATGGTTACCTCACTATGGGCCGCTGCCCCCACTCGTTTTAGTCGTCTACTCTCGCTGCAAGAGAAGGGGATCACTTTGGAAGTTCCATTAACCATATTACAACCGGACATCACTCTAAACGCTCTAAAGGAGCAAGGCATTGAGCGAAAAATCATGCAATTCAGCACCTCTCTCGGAGCAAGTGGACCTGGACGAATCTACAACGTCGAATCAGCAGCCAAAGCTGTGAACGGAACCGTGCTCCCACCTGGAGCCGTTTTTGACTATGGCAAAGCTATTGAAAAAGCAAAAATAGATTACGGCTTCCGCGAAGCGCCAGTCATTGTGAACGGTAAGCTACAAGCCGGCGTCGGCGGCGGAATCTGCCAAGTTTCCAGTACGCTGTACAATGCCGCTTTGCGCACCGGACTGGAGATTGTGGAGCGCCGCAATCACTCCTTGCCGGTCAACTATCTACCCAAAGGCCAGGATGCCACCTTTGCTGAAGGCTATATCAACTTCCGTTTTCGCAATACGACTGGCAAATATCTAGTCATTAAAGCGGCTGTGCAAGGTCGATCACTAACGATCAAGCTCTTCGGTACTTTTCCGAAAAATGTTACATATAAGGTCCATTCACAAATCGTAGAGGTGTTGCCTCCAGTCGACAAGTACGTAAACGACCCTTCCCTCCCCCGTGGAGGCTCACGCGTTATACAAAATGGGAAGACCGGATATGTTGTTGAAACTTACAGCACCCGGTTTGTTGACGGTAAATCCACTGAGGTAAAGAAATTATCCCGTGACGTGTATTACGCACAAAAACGATTAATCGCCATCAATCGTGGAGGCGTAAGCAAATCTGTTATTCCAGAAGCACCTAGAAAGCAGTTGGTAGAGGATGGCGTTCGAAGTGAATAGCCTACAAAAAAAACGGTCAGACCTCGTGAGGTTCTGACCGTTTTTACTTGTGCATCTATTTTACCTGTAGATGACCTTACTCGCCTTTAAAATTTACGATTCGGGGGTACATTAGAAATAGACCTATAATCAGAAAGGATGAATACCATGTCAACAGCTCTTGTAAATGATCTCTCTAATATTGTCCGCAGTGCACCTGCTATTTTTGCCTCACGTACTTGCAGAGAAGCCCTTCGCGTAATGTTCCAGCATCCAGAATCTAAATGTATCGTCGTCTGTAACGCCACGAATGAACCGCTTGGATTGTTAATGAGCGAACGATTCTTTTTAAAAGCCACCGGAAGATCAGGGGTAGATCTGTTCTACAGAGAACCTGCCATGAAGCTTATGAACAAAACTCCACTTATCTATGATATCTCCACTCCACTTGAAGCTGTATTAGCTAATGCTATGAGCCGCCCAGATCCTATGAAGAATGATTGTGTCATTATTACCCGTAAAGGCAAATTCGCAGGTGTTGTTTATATCTCTGACCTGAAGCGCAGTTAATTCATAGCCCCTGTCATCATCTTTCCTCTAATACCTTCCTCTTTCCTCAGAAAAGAATATCCGGTGAAGTGTCGATTCTCCAGTATCCCTCCACTTTCTTCAGCTTCACATACACCGACTCACTGGTTTGCTGCGCATCTGGATAAGGAACGGTCAGTTCGAATTCAGCGGTTGTCGCAGTTTTAGAGAGCATGCGGGCGGTGGCTTTTTCATACATTAATAAATTGCCCACATCTGCATTAACCTGCGACATTCTTCCGTTATACTCCAAAAATTGAGTCTGCACATAATATGCCGCTGCATTGTGAGTGTAGGCTTTTTTTATGTAATTCATCAGCTTCGTCTTTGTGCCAATGTCACTGGAAAGATAACGGTACTCCTGCGCTTTATAGGTGAAGGTTTCTATCGGGAAGATGTTTCCGCCTCGATTACTATAGAAATAAAGAGCTCTTGCATGGACTACGAGCGGTATGATGCTCTTCACCGTCAAATTATTGATGGTAGCAGGGCCCTCTTTCCCAGGCGCAGACACAGCCACCTTCTTGACTGCCGTACTTCCTGCTGACGGTGAAGCTGCCATAGCTCCCCCACTTGCTGAGATCAGGCCTATGGAAAGGGCCAACGAACCAATCATCCACTTTTTGTTCATTCGGAATTCCTCCTTTTTTATCTGAAAAATACAGGCGATAGCCACTGTTCCAGCTTATGCACCCCGCAAGCTAAAATACCCAATAAACAGAGGAATGAAAACGCATTTATATTTTATAGTAACGAAAAAATCCACCCTCCTGATTTACAGGAAAAGTGGAGTCGTGAAATAGTGTTATTACAACGGTTAGAGATCTAATTCGAAGAAGGAGTAACAACCTCATAATAAGCTGTGAAAGCTACGTTAGCTGTCAAGATACTTTCTGGAGTGTTCGCAGAACGCTCTTCATAGGACTGTTGGAAATTAAACGAGTCAATATTCACGATACGCGGCAGCTTCTGCAACTCCTCCATCCATTGTCGTATCCCCGTATACGTACCTTCTATGACTGCGGTCATTTTGATCTGTTTGACGGTAGGGAACAATACTTCTGCTGACCCTGTCATTTGCTGAATAGAATTAGCCTCATCCAAAATGAAGCTGACATCCTTTAAGCGTGCCTGTGAGGACATCCCAACCGCTCGTAAATCATCAATCAAGCCTTCGCTGTCATCGCCTTTCGGGAGTGCTGCCAGAAGCTCCTGTTGTTCCGAATCTAAAGAAGTAGCGCTGCTTTTTAGTTCATTAATTTTAGTTTGGAGAATCTCTGCTTCTTTTTGTAGCTGGCTGATCTCGGCGTTCTGTGCGGATATTTCTTTATTTGTTGGTTGAACACCCAGCATATAAAAGGCAAACAGCATCAAGAACAAAATCAATACACCCAGTACGATTGGAGAGCGATACTTATTGAACTGTTCCATCGCTGTTCACCTCCTCTTGGCTTGCATCCGTTCCATTTGTCTGTTGATTATTTGCTAATAAGTTTACTTTATAAATGGCTGTATACATATTTAAGGAAGTGGCTGCATTCGTTGGCCCCGCACTCTGATCCACAGTCCCTTCGGTCAGCTTCGAAATAGAAGCATCCACCGTGAAGGACATCTGACGCAGCTGTCTTAAATAGTTAGAGGCATCTACCATAGTAGGTACATTTACAGTCAGGTCAATTGATGTCCGGTAGGTGTAGTTAATGTCACGGATAAAAGCACCCTGCGGCAGCCCTGCGACTACTTCATCTAGAATAGGAACAGCAATTACCTTATTGTTCTGAATCTCTGCGATTGCCGTCTTCCGATCTAACTGCCCAGGTCCACTGTTTTTAAGCTTCCCAAGCTCTACCTGTAGCATCAAACTGCGATCCTGCAAGCCTTGCAGCTCCTCTTTACCATTAGAGATTTGACCCTTATTAGCCGAAAAATAAATCCCCGTCCCAATCGTTCCCACCAGCCAGATTGCCACAAGACTCATGGTCACATAGGGGAATAATAACGTCTCCCGATCTTCTCTTGGCAGTAGGTCAATCGTGTCCACGCTGATGATGCTTTTTAGAGCCGTCCCGGCCGCTACTCGGTAATCATTTAGCTCGAGATCAGACACAGCATCTTTACCCATCTGATCTAGGCTTTTCGGTGTAATCTCGAGTTCTGCCAGCGACTGCTGAAGCTCTAGGTCTAGCTGTTTGCGAATGGATGGGACACCTGTTATAACTAAGTTTTTGATACGAGTTGAGCCATCGTGCAGGCTATATTGGTAGAAGCTGAGCATCCGCGAGATTTCCGCAGTGATCTCCACCATTTGTTCCGGTGATAATTGCTCTTCCACAGCAACTGCTGTTTCTGCCAAAACTTCACTGTCTGCCATAAATTCCAATGCCGCAACATTTCGACCTTTATGCAGATCAAGCAAGTTAATCGTACGAATGAACACCGGATTCCCGTTTCTGAACATATAAACGTCCATGACGGATGGCTCTAGATTAATCAACATCGTTTCCGCAAAGCTTTCCCCATGTGCAGTTGCTATACTTCGCGCCAAGGCGGTTGCCGAAATTTCAACACTGCTTATTCGCAGACCCGCACGCTCCAAAATCTCTACATAATCCTGTATCGATTTCCGCGGAGCGGCAAAAACGAGTAAATGGCTGTGCTCCTCATCTACCTCGAGCGTCACATAGTCATAAACAGGATTTTCAAATGGCAAATGCAGCCCCGTCTCCACTTCGAGCTTTACGAGCTGTTCAACCTGCTTATCGTTGGTACTTGGGATACTCATTTTGCGGATAATGATCTGCGAAGGTGGAATCGACAAGGAAACCTTGCTGCCCCTTAACCCTTCCTTCCTCACCCACTGCCTGACCCGGTCATAAAGCGCCTCGCTATCCGCCACCTGATTCTCTATGATCATGCCTGGAAGGAGCGGGAGATACCGTTTTTTGCGGACTTCCCATGACTGTTTATTCTTAAAACTAATATAACGAATACCGGTAGCTTCAATTGAAAGCCCGGCCACTTTAGGGCCTAATCCAAGCATATGTCAATGTCCTCCTATCCGATGAGCGAGAGATACGCGCCAATGATGTGTGAGCCATATCCGTAACTAATTAAAGCACCTATTGCTAACCACGGACCAAAGGGAACCGGTTGTTTGCGTTTGATGATTCCGAGCAGCATTAGCAGTCCTCCGACCACACTTCCAAGCAGACAAGCCATTAGAAAAGCCAAAATCACATTAGGAAATCCGATGACCAAGCCCAGCAGCGCAAATAACTTCACATCTCCAGCTCCCATTCCACCTAACAGAACAAAGGGCATAAGAACCCCTCCCCCAAGTAAAGCTCCCAGCAAGTGATGCCATAACGGCCCCTCTGGAAAGAGCAATACAAGAATGAGCAGTATCGGCAAAAAGAATAGCAATACCTTGTTCGGAATCAGCATGTACTTCAAATCCGCAACCGTCACAATAACCGCTAAACTCACAAACACGAACCCGAGGATTCCCTTCCCCGTCAGACCAAATTGTAAGTACACCCATAGAAAAAGCAAACCAGTTGCCGCTTCTCCGAGCGGATATAAAGGCGAAACTTTTGTGCCGCAGTAACGACACTTGCCTCCTGACAGCAGGTAGCTTATCACCGGAAACAAATCCCGCGCCTTTAGCCGCGTATTGCAGTTCGGGCAATGTGACGGTGGATTAAGCAACGATTCCTTAGCTGGCACCCGCAGTGCCACTACGTTATAGAAGGAGCCTAGAATCAGGCCCAGTAATGTGATGTAACTTGCGATGAATATCGTCATGGATGTCCTCTGTTGGCTTTCTGGATTTTAAAAAAGGAATCGGGAAGTCCGATTCCTTTTTGGGTTTTTGTATTGAATACCCATGGTTCTCAATCTTAGTTTGCTGGTGATGGAGTAGGCTCCGCACTAAGCACCTTTTCAGCGGAATAAACACCACTAGCATTTCCCTCAGGGGCAGGATCTATAGTTACTTTTTCAAGAGCTCCCTCAGCATCATACTTAATTATGGTTGTACTTTCAGTAATCGATTTCTTGGAACTAGGTAACACAAGTGTCTTATCAATGTATTTTTTCAACTTAAGTTCTGCAAGTGTTACTGATGCATTTTTAAATTCTCCATTTTTTTCACCCATAATGTACATCCGGGAAGCATCATAAAGTTGTCGAGCAGTTGCTAAATCTGCATCCGTTTTTGATTTATTAATAATTCCACCAATCATCGGTATCGCAATAACCGCAATAATCCCCAAAATAACGATAACCGCCAATAACTCGATTAGCGTAAACCCCTTTTGATTTTCCTCTTTGCTCAATCTTCTCTTAATGGCTTGTGCTAACATTTTATTTCCCCCTCTAAGTGGTGTGTGATTGTACAGCCTATATCTTTTATTTCCGTGAATCCCGCTACAATGCTCGTCCTTCCTTGTCTAGCGCTAGCAAAGGATCTGCAACCCTGCCCCGCCTCCCCGGCGTCACCCCTCTCAATATTTACAAGGAACCGCAAGGTTCACATATTGCCGTACAGACTGAACATCGGCAACATAATAGCGGCCACAATCACACCTACAACACCTGCTAGAAAAGCAATCAGCAATGGTTCAAGCAGTGACTTCAGACGATCAACGGTATTCTCCACGTCCATCTCATAGAAGTCAGCAACCTTAGACAACATCGTGTCGAGCGCCCCCGTCTCTTCACCAATCGCAATCATCTGTGTAACTAGCGGCGGGAAGACCCAGGCTTTTTTCAAAGGTTCAGATAATGGGTTGCCTTGTCGCAACGAATCTCCTGCACTTCGAATGAATCCCCCAATGACCTTATTTCCTGCTACCTCTTCTACAATCACCAAAGATTGCAGGATCGGAACTGAGCTGGCATATAGAGATGAAAAAGTTCGCGTAAACTGAGCAATCGAGCCTTTTTGATTCAGCTTGCCAAACACCGGAATCTTCAGCTTGGCATAATCGAGTGCGTAGGCTCCCTTTTCCGTGCGTTTTGTAATCTGAAAAGCTATCACTAGGAGGAGAACTCCGAGTATCCAGAAATACCATTGACCTTGAATGCTTTTACTAAGCGCCAATACCATCTTTGTAATCGCCGGAAGCTCCGCATTCATCGATTCGAACATTGTTACAAACTGTGGAACTATCGCCCATAAGAGGTATATAACCGCTCCAATCGCCATAACTCCGACGGTAATCGGGTAAGTGAGCGCAGATTTGATTTTCTCCGTCGTGGAATGCTGCTTCTCAAAAAACATGGCCAGTCTGTCGAGCGTCCCCTCAATATCACCGGATTCCTCTCCGGCACGGATCATGCTGACGAATAGCTGTGGGAAGATTTTTCTATGATCCTGAACAGCTTGTGAGAACGAGATCCCGCGCATCAGGCTTGAATTCACTTCCACAAGTGCTTTTCGAAGCGGTTTGCTCTCAGTCTGCTCGGCCAAAATACGCGTTGCATCCACAATCGACACTCCAGCACGCATAAGCGTGGCAAACTGCCTGCAATAAATAATGAAATGAAGTGGCTTGACCGGATTACCGATATAAATATCCATTGATAGAATCGTTGTTTTGCGTTCGATCAGCGAGAATACCGTAAGGCCCCGCTTGCGTAGCTCCTCCATTGCCGTGGGCTTATCTGTTGCGGTTAGCTTGCCTTTAATGGATTTGCCTGCGGTTGTCTTCACTTGATATTCAAAAAGAGGCATCAGCTACTCACCCCCGCCATAAACGACTTAGCTGCTGCTGGTTCAATGAACCCCTGGGATAAATAGTCGCGGATACTCATGTCCAACGTATGCATGCCTTGCGAGCGTCCCGTTTGCATCACATTTTTAATTTGATGTGTCTTTTCGGTACGAATGAGGTTAGCTACGGCAGGTGTATTCACTAAGATCTCTGTTGCACATATCCGCCCACGTCCCCCTGCTCTTGCAAACAACCGCTGACTAACAACTGCCAGTAATACTGAGGCTAGCTGTGAACGGATCTGCCCCTGCTGATGACCCGGAAAAGCGTCAATAATTCGATCAATTGTCTGTGGTGCGTCTGTTGTATGTAAGGTTGCCATCACAAGATGACCTGTCTCCGCGGCAGTAACTGCTGCTGTAATGGTCTCCAGATCCCGCATCTCTCCAACGAGAATAACATCCGGATCCTGACGTAACGCGGCACGTAGTCCGCTCGCAAAGCTAGCTGTGTCGCTGCCCACTTCACGTTGATCCACCAGACAGGTTCCATGACTATGCAGAAATTCTATAGGATCTTCAAGTGTCACAATATGCTTGCTTTCGGTCTTGTTAATGTAATTCAGCATAGCTGCTAACGTAGAGGATTTACCGCTGCCCGTAGGCCCTGTAACTAGAATCAAACCTTGTGGTTTGAGTGACAAAGTAGACAAAATCGGAGGCATCGACAGCTGTTCTAGACTCGGAATCTCTGCAGGAATGGCCCGGGCAGCGATACTAGTCTCACCCCGCTGACGATAGACATTCACCCGAAATCTTACGCCGCCACCCAGCGGATAAGAGAAATCCACCTCACCTGCATTCCGAAACGCTACGTTTCGTTCACTGCCAAGCAGCGCTTCTGCCATTTCTGCAGCTTCATCAGCTGTTACTGGTGCACCCTCAAGTGGGTGAAGCGTTCCATCCATACGTATCACCGGAGGCGAGCCTACAGAGATATGTAAGTCGGAAGCTTTGGAGGAGTAAGCCGTCTGCAAAAGCTGTCTAATATCCCGCGTATACGTTGGCATCGGCTGCTCCCCCTAGATTAAAATGCAATACACCTAACAGACCCTAATGTGAGACCGTTTCGCGCATTACTTCTTGAAGCGTTGTAATCCCTTGACTAACTTTGAGTAAGCCATCATCCATCAGTTGAACAAGTCCACGCGCTTTACCTGCGACACGCATTTCCTCTACTGAAGCAGTGTTTGTAATAAGCTGCCGCAAGTGATCGTCAATGCTGAGTACCTCATGAATCGCTATTCGACCACGATAACCAGAACTGCTACAGCTACCGCAACCTCGACCACGATGTAGTTCATCCGCTGGCAACCCCAAGCTACGTAGCATAATCGCTTCCTGCTCAGACGGTATGTAGGTTTCTTTGCAATCAGTGCAGATTTTGCGAACGAGCCGCTGCGCTACCACACCAATTAGTGAGGAGGCAATTAAATAAGGCTCTACCCCCATATCTCGCAAGCGAGAGACGGAGCTAATCGCATCGTTTGTATGTAAAGTAGACAACACTAGATGACCCGTTAATGAGGCACGAACTGCAATTTCAGCAGTTTCCGCATCCCGTATCTCACCGACCATTACAATATTCGGATCTTGTCGGAGAATCGAACGTAATCCCGCCGCAAAGGTTAACCCGATAGCCGAGTTTACGTGCACCTGGTTTACACCCTCAAGCTGGTATTCCACTGGATCTTCAACCGTGATAATATTTGCACTTTCTACATTGAGTTGATTCAGCGCTGAATATAAAGTCGTTGTCTTTCCACTACCTGTAGGTCCAGTGATTAGCAGAATTCCATAAGGACGAGCAATCATTTCCTTAAAAGCTTCTGCATTCCCCTCACTGAATCCCAAAGCATCTACAGATTTGACACCTGTGCTTAAATCTAGCAACCGCAGTACAATCTTCTCTCCGTGCATCGTAGGTAATGAGGATACACGAATATCTACCATTTTGTAATCAAACTGCATTTTGATTCGCCCGTCTTGTGGCAAACGCCGTTCTGCGATGTTCAGTCGGGCCATTATTTTCAGACGAGCAGTAATAAAGCCCTGCATCTGCTTAGGAATAATCCGCTCCGTCCGTAAGGTTCCGTCAATCCGGTAGCGGATCGTTAGATTATTCTCACCTGGATCCATATGTATATCAGACGCCCGCAGAGCAACAGCCTGCTGAATCATCTGGTTGACCAAACGCACGATTGGAGAGTCCTCGTCTGTAATCTCCGTTTCTTCTATTTCTTCTTGTGTAGGGAGCTCTACTAGCATCTGATTCATAGAATCACGCATCCCATAATGACGCGCAATCGCCCGTTGTAGCTCATCTCTAGTGGAAATAGCAGGTTCGATTCGGAACCCTGTACTCATTCGTAAATCTTCTATCGCAAAATAATCCAGCGGATCGGCCATCGCAACCATCAGCTTACCTCCTTCTTTCAAGAAGGGAAGCACCTGATAACGCTTAGCCATACTTTCAGGAATAATCTGCGTAATCGCAGGATCAATCTGGTATTTAAATAAACTGACATGCGGAATGCCGAGCTGGAATTCAAGCACTTCAATCAACTGCTGCTCCGTGATATAGCCTTGAGAGATTAGCAGATCGCCAAGCTTACGCTTGCTTTTACGCTGTTCCGCAAGTGCTTCAAGCAGCTGTTCCTGCGAAATAATATTATTTTCTACCAGCAAATCCCCAAGTCTCTTTTTTGCGATGGCCATGTCCGTTCAGCTCCATATGCCGTTATTGGTTATACCTTTATACCTACTAGATAATGGATAATACTTGGAATAAACGGAGGATAAATTACCAGTTCCATTTCTGCAAAATAAGAAGATTATTTTTTCCATAATTAAGGATCTCATGAATTTGTCAAACTAGCGTATTTTTCAATAGACTTGGGACTTTAGTAATAAATTTATAGGTATATTTCAATAGATTTATGTTGTCTATCAATGCTGAATGTCCTAGAATGTATATAACATAGATTGGATAATTTTACAACGAATTCAGCTGAAAAAGCTGTCGGAAACTAGCATACACAACATACAATTCGACCATATCTACCAATAGTTAACAATCAGGGAGAGATGAACATGAAATTTGCCAGTAACAAACGGATCTATCTTTTTACAGTAACGATCTTACTTCTCCTTCTGCTTGTTCTGCCACTCAAAAATCACTTCACGAATGTCGAAGCCAGTTCAAATGACTATCAGATTCGTATGCTTGAGGTTACGGAGAATGGAGTTAGTGAGCTTGCGTCTCTAAAAACCGGAATATCTGGCCTTATCATTGATACGATGAGTATGAAGCGCTTTGTGGCGCTGCGGGATGATCTGGATGGAAGATACGATGCGATTTATATCGGGAAGGGGACTTACAGTACGAGTGGGGTCTCCGGAAAAGATCATAATACCAAAGCAGTTATGAATGACATAACTAATTTAAAAGCGAAAGAAATCACCAATTATTTTATTAATAAAGGACTTTACGTATTAATCAACAAAGAGCCGTTTGATAAGCAAACAACTAATCAGCGTGGAATATTGTACAACACCTTTAATACCTACCGGACATTAACACCAAAATCAAATGTTAAGTTCGTCGATAACAATGAGTTAAATACATGGATCGAAAATTTGAAGAAAGATCCTTCCGCTCAGAAGGATCTTTTAAAGCAACGTCCTCGTATTCAAATTACTAATAAAGCTAACATTATTGATTACAGCCAGAACCAGGAGCATGTTTATAAACCTGGAAATACTCTTAGTTTTAAATTCAATGTATCAAATGTAAACAGTCTTAACGAACGCCCTATCCTAGCAAAATTGTACATGAGTGTAGATAAGTCGATTAAAATGACCGAAAATGATGTCGTGGCTGTACAGACTTTGAATCAAGATCCTAATGGCGAAATCGTATACAAACTTCCTAATACATACTCTGGTCTTTTGTACTGGAAGTTAGAAATTGTAGACCACTTAAATCCGAACAAATTAAAAGACTTTGACAGTGGCACGATTCAATTCCTTGGCAAGAAAACAATCGTTAATATTCTTCAGGTATTGCCTACTATTCCTAATAGTGAAAGAAGTAGCAGTCTTCTCAGACCTGAAAATATGACGCAAAGTTTCCTAAGTAATAGCAGTTACGAATTAAAGATTACTACTAAGACCATTTCTGAATTTAATACCGATATTGCGACTCAGTATACCAAAGATAATAAATATGGACTTAACGGCGTATACGATATGCTCATATTCGGATTTCGTGATATTTATAATGACAAAGCTGTATTAAGTGAACTTGCTACCCAGGCTGTTATTGATTTTACAGAGGTTACTAAACAGAGCGTCATGTTCACACATGATACGGTATATCAGAATAATAGCAATTGGGTCAAGAATTTTAAGAAAATTACGGGTCAAATCGAACCGGAAACAAACTTAGGTCTAAACGCTCCTAATCCATCAACTACAGTCAAACCAATTAATGATGGCTTACTAACGCAATACCCTTTTTACTTGAGTACTATTAATGCAAACAATGAGCAGACAAACATTATTACACCACAGATAGCAACAACACATAATCAATACTTTACTTTAAATCTAGAGGATCCTTCAGTCATCCCTTGGTATAACATTATAGGAAGTTCACGGGATGTTGATGATAGCTGGAACCACTACTACACCTACTCTAAAGGAAATGTAACATACTCTGGTACTGGTCACGTATTTGGAACATCCAGCGTTCAGTTCCCGGTATGGGAGCAAAAGCTCTTCGTCAACACAATGTACCGAGCTTATATTGGTGCTAATCATGCGCCAGAAATCACGGTATCTACGCCACAGCAAGATGAAATAAAACCGTCTTATCAGAATGAGCTCTTAATAGATTATGTAGTCGAAGATCCCGATTTAAAAGATCGCGATTTATTTACAACTATTCGTTTTAAGTCCGGGAATACCTATTTACCTAATACAGGGATGGCTGAGAAGGCTATTCTTTCGGGAGAGACCATTCATCAGGTATTCCCAAACCCTCTCCCTAGAGGTGGTAAACTAACAATAGAAATTACAGCGCGTGATAAACAAGGCGCTTATGCAGCTCCAAAAATCATTGATATTACTATTTTAGAAGCTAAATCGAATCTTGAATTATCACGGGAGTTGTCAACCAATGTTAGCACTAACGGCGAAGTAGCAAAAAATGAACCTTTTACTATTACTTATATCATCCAAGCCAAACCTGTTCCATTTGAGGAAGTAAGTACAACCAATCAATCATCTGAACATCAAGTAATTTCAAACATTGTATTCCGTGACATTCTTCCAGCGAACATTAAGCTTGAAGCATCAGGCTTACCTGATGGGATGACCAACCCTTCTGGTAGTGTTGGAACAGGACTAGCATTAGAGAAGTCACTTAATAATATTACTTATACATTAAAGAACGTGAATGGGATTAAGACTTTCCTGCCTGATTCCAATGAGCCCATCAAATTTTCAATTAATGTATCAGCAAATGTAGCCGCAACTTATAAATTCGATAACGCCTTAGTTGATTTCGTAGATATTCATGCTGTTCCTTCTGCATCTCCTACTCCAACGGCAACAGCAGTTGTTACGGCTAGTCCAACACCTAGTACTACTAATTTCAACCCATCCGTTTCTACAACCGGCTCCGGGCTTGGAATTGCTGGTGATTACAATGCTTTTATATTTGGAAAAGCCACAGTGACTGCTTCTTTGAAAGGTAATTTGGCAGCTGGGGGTGATGTAACTACTAGTGGAGTGGACATTAACATGTCTAATGGCAACAAAGTACCTTATGCTATCGTTACTGGTGGAAACCTGAATTTCACCAATGGTACTGTGTATGGAAATATCATTCACCAAGGAGAATTCAACAGAGTTGATAGTGGTAGCATTATCTCAGGAACATACACGAAGGTTAATGATACACTAATCGATTTTTCAGCAGCTAAGAAATATTACGAGAATCTATCTAATCAATTAGCGGCAGTTCCGCAAAATGGAACAACAGAGCTGAAAGATGGTGGTTTATATGTGACAGGAAACCGTGCTGTTAACATATTTAACTTTACCGCAAACTATTTTAATCAAACAGGATGGACTAATGTTACTGCTCTTTCAGGTTCTACTATGATCTATACCATTACCGGATCAACTGTTAATGTCCATAAAGCCTTTGCTCTGCCTCAAGATACGACAGGAAACAACATCCTTTATAACTTTCCAGATGCAACAACGGTCAATATCTCAGGAGTTGAAATTAGAGGTTCGATCCTAGCTCCCAAAGCAGCATTAAGTATTAGCAACGGGAATGTTTATGGAAATGTAATCGCTGCTTCCCTGAATACTGCATCATGCTTAATTGATATTCTGCCATACAGAGGACCCGTTCCTGTACCAACACCAACTTCGACACCATCGCCGACACCGACATCAATACCATCGCCAACAGTAACGCCGTCGCCGACTTCTAATCCGCCGGTGCGAACGACCATTAAATTCCCTGAGATGACGATTACCGCTATCGACAGAATAACTACTTTAGAGTTAAGTGGAGCACAACTTTTATTAGGAGATAGCCAAATGCTTCATCTGATTATTAAGCCGTCGGAGAAATTTAATCAACTGATCTGGACATCAAGCAACGATAATATTGTTAGTGTTAGTCCATTAGGCGTCGTGTTTGGTAATAAGGTTGGCTCTGCTGAAATTACAGTAGCCTCTAACGATGGAAGTAATCTTATTAGTAAGGCTACTGTTACTGTCTTGGATCCCCAATTAAATATTGAAGGACCTAACCGCGCTCTTGTAAATGAGAAAATAGATTTCACGGCTGACTATAAAAACACAAATGAATCGGGAGTTCAATATTCATGGAGCATCGTGGATGCAAATGGTTTACCAACAAATAATGTTACTCTTGATACTCTTGATAGCACGCCTAAAACTACCAGTTTCACAGCTAACAAATCAGGAGAGTACAGGTTAACTGTTACTGTAACCTCTAATTTAAATTCAATAGGAATTCGAAAAACGATACCAATAACCGTTGGTCTTGATTCTTTGACAATTACCGGACCAAAAAAAGTGCCATATGAAGGAACCACTGACTTAAGTGTTAGTACCATTCCTGACAGCGCAAGTAATGAACAGTTTGAATGGAGTTTGGTCAACGACAGTGATCTTAAATATGCTGGATTCGTCACGGTAGATAATCCTATTCCAGTTTCCAAAATAATAACTTACGACAAGAGGGTTAGTGTAAAGGGGCTAGAATCGAAAAATGATATACAGATTCAAGTTAAAGCCGTTGGAATCACCAGTAATATCCACAACATAATTGTGCCTAAACCAGGGTTGGTATTCTATCCCGATTCAGGAATAATCATGGAAGGTGAATCCCTAAATTTATTAACACTCTTAAATACACGGGATCCTTTTGGGGCTCTACCTACTAGCCTTATAAACAAAATGCACTGGGAGATTGTTAGCAACAAATCGGGTGAAGACGCTTCTAAACCAGCTATTCTACAAGTACAAAACGGACTCTATCGTGGAATCAGTAAAGGCCAAGCAACGATTAGAGCCTATTATTTCACTTTAAGTAATGAGATGATTGAAGCATTCTACACAATATATATTATTGGATCACAAGATACTATTGAGAATCGCTACTAAAGCACCTCGAATTCTGTTAAATAATGAGAAAACAGCCGATCAGATACTGATCGGCTGCTTTCTAATCTGCGCCCATTACTTACCTGGAGTCAGCAATTCGATGGGACCTACATGAACGTTTATTTGATTCACACGTGGCAGTCCCACATTTTGGTCTTCAAATACTTGTTCATTATAATTAACAATAAAACGAGGGGGCTCAACCTCCGTCTGGATATCAAAATTAAAGTTTGCAGATCCTGTCTCCTTCTTGACTTTGCCAACAACCGCATTGATAATCAAATCTCCTTTAGCAAAAAAGCCGCCATCGAGTGAAAATATAGAGCCCACGCCGTACAACTCTGCCGTACTATCCGTATAAAAAAAGGCTCTTAATCTTGTAGCCTCATTTTTAAACTCTTCAACCCGATTGATAAGTATAGCTCCCTTTGAGATCAATACAAGTTCTTTACTTCCGCTACCTGCGATCGGTATTCCTGATATCGTAGCATCCACAATATCAGTTTTTCCAAGCACAAACATAGTAGAATCAAATTCAGCTTTTCCTCTGATATATAAATTCCCTGTCACCAAAATGTTGCTTTGGACAATGGCCGTTGAATAACTATCTATTGTTAAATCACCGTTTACAATGAGCCAATGAGCCCCAGTGCTTAGATTAAGCTTAGAAGTATCCCTTATCTGATTTAACATAACTCCATCCAACTTTAGATTGCCTATAAAGATCGTGCTTCTCTCCAATCGCTCAAGGTTTTGCTTCAGTGATAGCTTTGCTTCTTCGAAAAGTCTATGTTTCTCCTGCTCCTTCTCTTCATCTGTATTACCAGTTGCAATGTCCTCAAAATCTTCTAACATAGGCATCCATAAGGTGGAAATGTCCCCGGGTTGCTGAAGCGAGGTAATTAATCTTGTTCCTCTAGCAGTGGGGACTTCACCACTATTAGATCCAGCCGCTCCATAATATCTATCGCTGAATACCTTCTTATTTCCAGCCGACCCTGAAGCTTCAGCAACTTTATCCAAAAAGGAATCTTCCACATTCACTTGGACAAACGTCGTTTTCTTTTTGATCTTTGCCTTTTCAACGATCGTCTTCACCCTATTATCTAGTGAAGAATAGTCGGCATCATCAATTGTCGGTACCTTTTCAAATATATCCCCTGTTCTGGAATAAAGCAGATCGTTCATTGATTGAATATGAGCCTCTCCATCGATTAAAGGAAATAGACTGCGTTTTTCCAAATCTGCGTTATGTTTATACTTAGCCACCTGGCTAACTTTTAATTGATTTCCAGCATAAATATTCCCCTGAATATAAGGAGCGCCATTCAAATAGATCGTTCCCTCAGAACCCAATGAATAATTCAAAAAATCTGGGAATGTCGTAATGACAACCTTTTGTTGCAACGTTCTTAACACGCCGTTCACTGTTGCATTGGCTTTAATCGCAACTACATGCTTACTACTTGTAGAACTGCCATCGAGAGTAATTCCCGTGATTTCATTGCTAGCTCCCTGTAAACTTGTATCGGTAACAAAAGCTCCTTTATTAGAATTGAGCCCCCTTAAAAACATCTCAATTTCTTGATCAAACTGTGCCTGAGTAGTATTACTACTAACTTGTATTTTCTTATTTAAATTTGCTGTAATATAAGCAATCGCCTCATCAATCGATTTCTGTGCTAAATGAAGGCTTTGTACATCATTCTCACGAGTCTCTGCACGCCTAGCCCCTCCAATCGTAGCACTAAGCACTGTAACTCCCAAAATAGTGAGCAATAGGACGATAAACATTACAAGTACCAAAGCCGACCCTCTTTCTGATCGGAGGCTTGCTCGCCTCAACATCTCTGTTCTCCTCCTAAAATCCAAATTGGCTTTCCAATTCCATTTTATCTGCATCATTTCCCTTATACTTTAATACCAGCTTAATCTGGATCAGACCGGAGTTGCAAAGCGAGGCTACATTACATGATCTACCATCTGATGTGGAAGCGGTTATGATAGAACCAGCCATTTTCGATTGTACCGCAAGAGGAGAACCAGACTCAGCCCCGCTTTCTTTGCCATTTATAACGACTTCATTTCCTGATACCCGAATTACACGCGGAGAACTCCCGTCTTTTATTAATTCAATTCCTCCAGAAATGTTTTGTAGCCGTTCAGGACTATATGTATAGAGTTCAGTAATAATAGAGGACATGATCAGATCCGCCTCGTCGCGTAAAGCATTCTGAATTGAGATTTTATGATAGCTTCGAAAGCCGTACATAGTAACTCCAGATATTAGGCCGACTATCATTGCAAATACAGTGAGTGCCGCAATTAATTCCACCAAGGTAAAACCTTGTTCCGACCTAAGTCTTTTAGCGGATTTTTTCATCAGTTATGTATCCCTCCAACATTACGTTATAAGCGGGCTGTTCATTATTTTCTACTCGTCTTACCTCAACTTTAACGGGTATTAAATAATCCTTTACAGCTGATTTATCAATTGGAGTAGTGAACGGATTATCGACTAATTCCGGTTGATAGATAATATTGATCTTATAACGGATATCGTTAACTGTTGGATTCAATACATTCGCCAAGGCTGTCATGTTTGAGAATAAATTACTATAGCTACAGTTGACTAGGGTACACTCTTCAGCTTCTATCGCATCGTTCCCCTTCGTTATGAAATAATCCTTCATCTCCTTAAAATCCTGTTTCTCCACATAAAACAGCGCGTTCCGCGCCAGATTGACCATAATCGTCTTGTTTTGGTTCGATTTAGAGTAACTCATGGCGTTTGTAAAGTAAGACGTAAGTACCAGTGAAACTATCGATAAGATCACAATAGCGGCCAGCACTTCGATCAATGTAAATCCTTTTTCCTGCTTTAGGCCTGATTTCATCCTACTTTCTTCCTCCCGCCTACGAGAATGCTTTCATATTTGCACGTTTTTTCCTTAATTTTCTACTTCCATTATATTCTTTCATATCCAGCTACAGCAATCCTCAAAACCCTTATAATTCAGATATTTCTACAATATCTCTCACTTTTGCTCTGTGCTATTATTTGGAGAGAGAGGGGATGGATGAAATGGCTTTAATAGAGTGCAAATTTTATTCGGAAGTACTAGGATTGAATACCTCAATGACTGTAATTTTGCCGCAAAAAACAACCACACAAATCGGGATGAGCAACGTAACTAGAGGCGAACTTCACCCTACGCTGTATTTGCTGCACGGTTTGTCAGACGATGATTCGATCTGGCTTCGCCGGACTTCTATAGAACGATATGTAGCAGAGATGGGAATAGCTGTAGTTATGCCGAATGTACATCGCAGTTTCTACACGGATATGGCGGTTGGAGGCCGTTATTGGACCTTTATTAGTGAAGAGTTGCCAATGCTTGCGCGCTCGTTTTTCCCATTGTCAGATAAACGTGAGGAGAACTTTGTAGCTGGACTATCGATGGGTGGTTACGGGGCGATCAAGCTGGGACTGCGTAAACCGGAGTCTTTTGCAGCGGCAGCGAGTCTGTCAGGAGCACTCGATATGGCGCATAATTTCATGAACGCGGAAGATCCTACCGTCAAAAGCAAAGAATACGAAATGATCTTCGGAACAGAAGATATCGCCGGAACGCCCGAAGACCTTCTATGGCTGCTTGAGGAAGTGAACCGCTCCACAGGACCGAAACCAGCGCTGTATCAATGCTGTGGCACAGGAGATTTCCTGTACACAGATAACTTGAAATTCCGCGATGCATGCCGAGCAACCTCCCTTGATTTCACCTACGATGAAGGTCCTGGCAACCATGAATGGGGCTACTGGGATGCCAAAATCCGCGATATATTGGCTTGGCTACCGTTGAGTAATAACTAGCTTCTTCTAATAGACAACAAAAAGGTGCAGCCATAAGCTACACCTTTAATATCTGTTCTACTCAGATTACCCTCTTAGGAGGGTTCTTTTAAAATATAAGGATAGAGTATAAGTTTCACACTACTGTATCCTTATATTTCTCGCTCAATTGCTTACCGTCCTTATAAGGACGCCGAAGGCAATTATGCTTGTTTGGTGATTTTTTTAAATAATCCAGTCTGTTCTGTGATCCCTTTTTCAGCAGCAAATCTTTCAATACTGGATGCACCAAAGAATCCGTCTATACCTTCTGTCCGTTCAATTACATACGCCGCATCCTCTGGCTCAGCAATCGGTCCACCGTGGCAAATAACCATAATATCTGGATTTACCGCTTTCCCTGCTTTAATAATCGCTTCAATTCTTTCTACACAATCATCTAAAGTAAGAGCGGTCTTAGCTCCAATTGTACCTTTGGTAGTCAAGCCCATATGCGCCACCAGAATATCTGCGCCTGCTTCTGCCATAGCTTTAGCTTGTTCAGGATCAAATACGTAAGGAGTGGTGAGCATATCCAATTCATGCGCTGCTCTAATCATATCTACTTCTAAACCATACCCCATCCCAGTCTCTTCAAGGTTCTGTCTGAATACGCCATCAATCAAACCAACGGTTGGGAAGTTTTGCACGCCACTGAAACCTTGTTCCTTAAGTTGTTTTAAATAAACCTCCATCACTCTAAAAGGATCCGTTCCACATACGCCTGCTAATACGGGAGTATTTTTCACAACTGGCAATACCTCAGAACCCATTTCGACTACGATTTGGTTGGCATCCCCATAAGATAATAACCCTGCCAGTGATCCACGACCTGCCATTCTGTATCTTCCTGAATTATAAACAATCAGCATATCTGCTCCGCCAGCTTCACTGCTTTTTGCAGTAATTCCTGTGCCGGCTCCCACGCCTAAAAGAATCTTTCCATTTGCCACTTCTTCTCTAAACTTCGCCATGATTTCAGTTCTTGTATTTTTGTTCATGTGTAACGCCTCCATTTAAATATTTATTTATCTTATAAAAGCCTTATTTGCTCATGAGATCTATTAGCTTCTGAGCTGCTGCTTCTGCAAACTCTAAATCATTAATGGCACAATCCATCTCGATAACCTCGACAACATTTCTGTTCACACCATTTCTTAAGGTATCAAATAACATTTGATCTTCCTCTACCCCGTAAAAAGCTTCCCCTGCAACATCAATCCCGGATATCCCTTTAAGCGGCAGCATTAACACTGTTTTCTCTTTGGCCATATTTAATTTCTCGACAAGCTTTTTGCCGATGGCTTCATTCTCTTCTACTGTTGTTCTCATCAAAGTAACTGTAGGGTTATGCTTATAGAACTTATGTCCAGCAAATTTCTCAGGTACCGTATCATAAGGGCCAAAGTTGCACATATCAAGCGCGCCTACCGATACAACCTGTGGAATATGATGTTTTCCAGCAGCTTCTAACCGATGAGGTCCGGCATTTAGCACACCGCCAATAATTTCGTCCGCCCATTCTGTTGTGGTCAGATCCAATACACCTTCAATAAAACCAGCCTCGATTAGCGCTTCCATGGACTGGCCACCTACACCTGTTGCATGGAATACAAGCACTTCATATCCTCTAGCTTCAAGATAGTTACGAGCTGCCGTTACACAGGGGGTTGTTACCCCAAACATTGTTGTAGCTACTAATGGTTTTTTCTCTATCACTTGTTTATTCTCAAATTTAAGCATACCGGCGATGGCGAAGGCCGCATTGGTAAAAATCTTTGTTGAAATGGAGTTGAGTCCAGCAACATCCACTACGGATGGCATCATGACAATATCACTAGTGCCTACATATGGAGCAGTATTCCCTGAAGCTACGGTCGAAACCATCACTTTTGGTACACCAATAGGCAATGCCCGCATACCAGGGGTTACAAGTGAAGTCCCTCCAGTGCCCCCAAAGGAGATAATTCCATCAAATTTGCCTTGCTTATATAATTCAGGTACTAATTTTTCCATACCTTTGGCTAATAATTCTGTTGCTAGTGCCCTATCTTTCTTGGCAACGAGCTCATCTATACTTACACCCGCGGCTGCTGCTACTTCTCGGTTAGAGATATCCGGTGTAAAGGTGGGTTCAAACACACCCGTATGAATCGTGAACGTACCCAGTTCCAAGCTTTCCAGCAAACTTTTAATGTAGAGATATTCTTCACCCTTGGTGTCAAAAGTTCCGGCAATGGCAATCGTCTTCATTTCTTCAACCTCCTCTTCAAATATCTGCAACAAAAAAAAGCATGATCAACTTATGAGTTAATCATACTTCTTTGGTTTATGAATGAAAACGCTTTTATGTCTTATGTTTTTGTGTTTATGTTAGATTTATATTGTTTTGGAGAGAACCCTTTATACTTCTTAAACATTTTGCTAAACTGCGCATAGTCTTGGTACCCAACTAATGGTGCTAGCTCAGATAACTGGATAGGGTCTCTATGTAATATTTCCGCTGCCTTATCCATCCGAAATTGTACGAGATACGTTTGAAAGCTGCAGCCTACTTTTTTGGTAAACAAGCTACTTAAGTAACTTCGGGATACATGCGCCACCTTAGCTAAATCTGCAAACAAGATCTCATTCCTATAATTTTGGGCTACGTATTCTTTTACAAATTCAACATAATCATAGTGCTTTGTGATGCCATCTAACATTTTGACCATAAAATCATCTTCATCCAGCGTCCCCGACACTTTAAAAGCTTTGGTTATATTTGTAATGGACTTCTCCGAGGGAATTCTTTCAAAAGCAGAGCCCCCAATATACCCCATCAAGTTTTGATTATTACTGTACATATACTGCACATCAATCGGCGTTTTCACGGG
The DNA here is from genome assembly GCF_000758545.1 of Paenibacillus sp. FSL H7-0737. Lineage (NCBI taxonomy): Bacteria > Bacillati > Bacillota > Bacilli > Caryophanales > Paenibacillaceae > Paenibacillus > Paenibacillus sp. FSL H7-0737. Next base: position 6,244,787 of record NZ_CP009279.1, read on the forward strand.
ACCACCATAAACCAATTTAATTAAATCTGGCTTTAGCGCATTGCATGTATCAAAAATCTTGTCCGCCTTAGCCTTGGCAGCTTCCAGAGAGAATACCTTCTTGGCTCCTAATAATCCCCCTTCGGTTAAGCCTAAATGTGCACAAATAATATCTGCTCCTGCCTCGATCATCTGAGCGGCTTGAATTTCGTCAAATACAAAGGCTATGGTGAACAAATCTTTTTCGTGAGCTATTCTTATAGCTTCTACTTCGAGTAGATAACCATTTCCCTCTTCTTCGAGCGCTTCTCCAAATTGACCATCTATTAAGCCAACCGTGGGGTAGTTATTAATTCCGGAAAATCCCTTATTCTTTATTTCACCGATATAGGTCTCCATGTCTTTTGTCGGATCGGTTGCATTGAGGCCAAAAATAATAGGAATATCTCTTACCAAAGGGATGATTTCCCTAGACGCAAAGTCCATCACCATATCATTGCTATTACAAAACGGCAAAATCCCAGCAAGAGAGCTCCTCCCCATCTGCCGGAATTTACCCGAGTTTAACATCAGAAGGAAGTCTGCTCCACCCTGCTTCGCATACTTTGCCGTTATTCCCGCACCTGTGGCTACTCCAATAATATGATTCCCCAGTTCTAATTGCGATCTAAGCTCGTCTAGGATTTGCTCTCTACTCATACTTACGCACCCTCCTATCCCTAATCTAAGGATAACCGTAAAGAACACTGTGAATCCAGTCGTGTTGTAATTAGAGCCCCTTTAGATAAAAAAAATCTCGCCTGCGACCTATTAAAGTCTGAGGCGAGATTTGGTATTGATACGTTTTACAATATAGCGTCACCGTGTTTTACAACCCATTCATTAGCTTCGTGCAGTGCCTGCTCCGCGCGTTCGATTGCAGCCTTCACCTGAACCGTGGCTGTGCCGCCATAAACGTTACGGGCGTTAACTACAGCTTCCGGTTGAAGAACAGCATAGATATTCTCGTCGAACAGCGGTGAGAATTGCATGAACTCTTCCAACGTCAGATCCAGCAGGAACTTGCCTTCGTTAATGCAGTAGAGCACGGTTTTTCCGATTACTTCATGTGCTTGGCGGAAAGGAAGACCTTTACCTACCAAAAAGTCGGCGATATCCGTTGCATTCGAGAAGTCCGTGTTCACGGCTTCACGCATCCGTCCCTTGTTCACCTTCATGGTGGAGATCATCGGCGCGAACAATTGCAGTGCACCAGTCAGTGTAGTAACGGTATCGAACATGCCTTCTTTGTCTTCCTGCATATCCTTGTTGTACGCGAGTGGCAGTGATTTCAGTACGGTCAGCAAGCCAATCAGGTTGCCGTATACGCGACCAGTTTTACCCCGTACCAGTTCTGGTACGTCCGGGTTCTTCTTCTGTGGCATAATGCTGCTGCCTGTGCAGAAAGCATCATCCAGTTCCACGAAACTAAACTCTGTACTACTCCACAGTACCAATTCCTCACTGAGTCTGGATAGATGTGTCATAACAAGCGCTGCATTCGCCAAGAACTCCACGATGAAATCACGGTCGCTGACAGCATCCAGACTGTTCTCGTAAACACTGTCAAAGCCCAATTGCTCCGCCACAAAATGGCGGTCGATCGGGAAGGTCGTTCCCGCAAGCGCTCCTGCTCCGAGTGGCAGAACGTTGATCCGTTTGTAGCTGTCCGTCAAACGCTCCGCATCGCGGCGGAACATTGATACGTAAGCCAACAAGTGATGAGCAAACAGGATCGGCTGTGCCCGTTGCAAATGCGTATACCCAGGGATGATCGTCTCCACATTATCTTTGGCTTGTTCAATCAAAGCTTCCTGTAATTCATGCAGCAAGCTAACTAGCTCAACTACACGGCCCCGTAGGTAAAGGTGCATATCGGTTGCCACCTGATCGTTACGGCTGCGTCCTGTGTGCAGTTTACCCCCAACCGGACCGATTTCCTCGATCAGATGTTTTTCAATATTCATATGGATGTCTTCATCCGCTACGGAGAAAACAACCTCTCCAGCGTTAACCTTGTCCAATACTTTGTTCAGACCTTGCTTAATGGTCTCCACATCTTCTTGTGGAAGGATTCCACATTTGCCCAGCATTGCTACATGTGCCAGACTGCCTTGTACATCTTCTTTGGCCAAAGCCTTATCAAATCCAATGGAAGCCGTATATTCCTCCACCAGCTTGTTTGTTCCTTTAGTAAACCGTCCACCCCAAAGCTTGCTCACCTGTAGTTTCCTCCTCTTGGACGCCAGAGGGCCGCTCCTATCCTGACGGGAGGAACGGCCTTCGGGTTGCCCGTTTAAGTTTATGTTATCGTTCTATTTCGAAGCTCCATTTACACCAGTAGAAACTTTAAGGCGCAATGCGTTCAAGTGGATAAAACCAGTTGCATCCCCTTGATCATAAGCTTGTGTAGGATCAGCTTCCATCGTTGCAATTTCAGGGTTGTACAGGCTGACTGGGCTCTTCACTCCAGCGCCGATGATGTTGCCTTTGTACAGTTTAAGACGAACAGTACCCGTTACATTTTGTTGGCTCTGTGTTACAAGAGCTTGCAGTGCGATACGCTCTGGAGCGAACCAGAAACCGTTATACACCAAAGTGCTGTAACGAGTGATCAGGCTGTCACGCAGGTTCATCACTTCACGGTCCATCGTGATGGACTCCATTTTGCGATGAGCGACAAATAGGATTGTTCCACCTGGAGTCTCATACACACCACGGCTCTTCATGCCGACAAAACGGTTCTCAACCATATCCACACGTCCGATACCGTGTTTACCGCCTAGCTCATTAAGTTTCTCCATCACTTGAAGTGGGTTTAAGGACTCACCATTCAGCGCTACGCAGTCTCCCTTAACGAAATCGAGTTCCAAATATTCCGCTTCATCCGGAGCATCCTCAGGAGCATTGCTCAGTAGGAACATTCCCTTGTTCTCAGGTGCACTTGGATCAAACCAAGGATCTTCCAATACGCCGCTCTCATAGCTGATGTGCAGCAGGTTACGGTCCATCGAATACGGCTTCGCCGCAGATGCTTGTACCGGAATATCATTAGCTTCCGCATAAGCGATCATTTCCGCACGACCCGGGAATTGATTGCGGAACTCTTCCAGACGCCAAGGTGCGATTACTTTAATGTTTGGTGCTAGAGCAGCTACGCCAAGCTCGAAACGCACTTGGTCGTTACCTTTACCTGTCGCGCCGTGCGCGATAGCCGTTGCGCCTTCAGCGATGGCGATATCCACCATACGCTTAGCGATCAGTGGACGAGCAATACTAGTTCCGAGCAAGTATTGGCCTTCGTAAAGCGCGCCGGATTGGAACATAGGGTAGATGAAGTCGCTAGCGAACTCATCGCGCAGATCGTCGATGTATACTTTCGATGCGCCGGTTGCTAGTGCTTTTTCCTCCAAACCGTCGAGCTCTTCTTTTTGGCCGATATCGGCTGTGAAGGCGATGATCTCAGCATCATAAGTTTCTTTAAGCCATTTCAAAATAACGGATGTATCTAGTCCGCCGGAATAGGCGAGTACAATTTTTTCTTTAGCCATGGTGTGGCAACTTCCTTTCGTGTGGGCTATATAAATTAAAATAACCGTGCTCTCGCTAGCACTTTAACGATTAATCGCAACTACGCTGAATGTTTGGACTTCTGGTCGCTGTTATCATCAGATTTCTTTTATTTCAAACCGCATTATGCGGATGAAATCTGATGATAAAGGCGAACGCTACGCTCCTACAGTTCCAAAAATTCCGCTCCATTACTCCATCGTCCAAAACCTAACTTCGCTCAACATTAATTCAATTTATATAGTGATTTATATTTTATATTATTTAAATTCCTTAACTCATTAGGGCGGCCATCAAAGCTTTTTGTGCATGCAGGCGGTTCTCAGCCTGATCAAAGATCACCGAGTTAGGGCCGTCAATCACGCCCGTGCTGACCTCTTCCTCACGGTGGGCTGGCAGGCAGTGCAGGAAGAGATAATCGCTCTTCGCGCCTTTTACAAGCTCTTCATTGACCTGATAGTCTTTGAATGCCGCTTCACGCGCCTTTTGCTCCTCTTCGAAGCCCATGCTCGCCCACACATCGGTGTAGATGACGTCAGCGTCTTGTACAGCTTCTTGCGGGCTGTGAGTGACCACAATCTTCGCTCCGGTTTCTTTAGCGATCTCACGGGCTTCCGCTACAACCGCTGCATCTGGCTCATAACCTTCCGGTCCTGCGATAGATACGTCCACACCCAGCTTAGCGCCACCAATCATCAGAGAATGTGCCATATTGTTGCCATCGCCGATGTAAGCCAGCTTCAGACCTTTAAGCTTCCCTTTGTGCTCGTAAATCGTTTGGTAATCCGCCAGCACTTGGCAAGGATGTGCCAGGTCACTCAGACCGTTGATTACTGGAATAGAAGCGTAACGAGCTAGGTCCTCAACTTTGTCATGGCCGAAGGTACGGATCATAATTCCATCAAGATAACGTGACATTACTTGTGCTGTATCTCCAACCGTTTCACCGCGTCCAAGCTGAATGTCATTTTTGCTCAAGAAAAGGGCATGCCCTCCCAGCTGATACATTCCAACTTCAAACGACACGCGCGTACGAGTAGAGGATTTTTCAAAAATAAGACCAATCGTCTTCCCCTTCAGCGGCTGAAATTCTTCGCCATTTTTCTGCTTCTTCTTCAGTTCAATCGCCGAATCAATCAGATACGTAATTTCCTCCGGGCTGTAATCGTTCAGCTCCAGTAAATCACGGCCTTTCAGTTGCTGCGCAATGGTGTGCTTGTTACTCTGTACGCCCTGACTCATGAGCTTACCTCCCCGTTTGCTTGTTTAGCATAAGTATGAATGAGTTCGGAGACGATGTCTACCGCTTGGTCGATCTCCTCTTTACTTACATATAGATTAGGCAATAAGCGAAGGACATTAGGACCCGCTGTCACGAACAACAGGCCTTTCTTTTGTCCAGCCAAAACAATATCGCCCACTGGTAATTGACATTCAATCCCGATTAACAGTCCTTTACCACGGATATCCTTCACAAAAGAACAGTCCACCAGCTTCTCTTTCAAAAGACCTGTCAGGTACTTACCCATTTCTTCAGCGCGTTGTGGAAGCTCATCCTCCAACATTGTCTCAATCGTCGCTGCCATAACCGCTGTTGCAAGCGGTGTTCCTCCGAAGGTGGACGCATGGCTGCCAGGTGAGAACGCTTCACGCAAATACCCTTTGCCAAGCATTAAGCCCGCTGGGAACCCACTAGCAATCCCTTTAGCCAAAGTGAAAATATCTGGTTCAATTCCATAATGCTGATGAGCGAACAACTTGCCTGTACGTCCCATACCTGTCTGTACCTCATCTACAATCAGAAGCAATCCGTGTTTCTTGCACAGTGCCACTACAGCGTTCAAGAACTCAGGTTCTACCTCAAGCACGCCACCCTCTGCAAGCACCATCTCCAGCATGATAGCAGCTGTATGATCCCCGATAGCAGCTTCTAACGCCGGGAGATCATGCAAGGGTACTGTCTTGAAGCCTGCTGGAAGCGGCAGGAATCCTTCTTTTACCTTTTGCTGACCTGTAGCTGTTAGTGTGGCTAATGTACGTCCATGGAAGGATTGTTCAAATGTGATAACCTCATAACGATCCACACCTTTAATCTTCTGGTGGTAACGACGAGCCAGCTTAATAGCAGCCTCATTCGCTTCTGCCCCACTATTGCAGAAAAACACTTGATCAGCGCAGCTATTCTCTGTCAAAAGGTTTGCAACTTTGTCCTGTCCAGGAATATGGAACAGGTTCGAGACATGCCAGAGCGTATCAATCTGATCCTTTAGCTTCGCACCGACTTTTTCAGGAGCATGACCTAGACTGGTCACAGCTAATCCACTTGTGAAATCAAGATACTTATTGCCCTTATCATCCCATACCCAGGTGCCTTTGCCTTTAACTAAGCTGAGATCATATCTGGCGTAAGAAGGGAATACCGCGCTCAGCTTGCCTGCTGCAACATCCGGTGTACCTGATCCTACTGTATCGGTCTGCTGTGCCCCTGCTTGCGAATCCAATTCAGCTTGTGTAAGCTTGCTCATTCTAAGTCACTCTCCCACCTTGTGCTCCTGTGTACCAGGCTGCACCTCTAAATGATATTCATCTATGATTCTACGAACGAATAATACGTGTGCCTATCGCTTCACCTTGCAGTACTCGGCTAAGCACCCGCGGTTCTTTTCCATCCACAATAATAACTTCTGAAACGCTGCCTTGAATGCAATCGATAGCTGCCCGTACTTTTGGGATCATGCCGCCGTAGATTTCTCCACTTTCAATTAAAGCTTCGATTTCCTGTACGGTAACGGATGGAAGCACAACCTTTCGACCCTCCACCGTACTCATAATGCCAGGCACATCAGTGACTACGATCATTTGGGGAGACTCTACATAAGAAGCGACTGCCCCTGCTGCTGTATCTGCGTTAATATTGTAGCGCTGACCTGCAGCATCTACACCAATAGGTGCAATGACAGGAATATATCCCATACCTATAATCCCTGTTACGATATCAGCTTTCACTTCCGTTACTTCGCCTACCAAACCTACTTCAGCGCTATTAGCTACGGGTCTAGCAGTAATCATATTTCCATCGATGCCGGATAGCCCTAGAGCTAGACCGCCACTTCCTTGAATTCGCCTTACAATCGCCTTGTTGATACTCCCTGCCAGCGTCATCTCTACGACATCTAGTACTGCCTCGGTGGTTACTCGCAGACCATTCACGAAGCTGCTTTCAATGCCCAGCTTTGCTAGATTCTCTGAAATGGCTGGCCCTCCGCCATGAACAATTACAGGTTGAATGCCTTCCTGCTGCAAATCTCGTAAATCTTCGAAAAAAGAATCAGGAAGAGCAGCCAGCGTACTGCCGCCGCATTTCATCACAAACAATCCACTACCATCTAATGCATCTATAAGTTCAAGCTCGCTATTTAGCGTCATAAGTTCGGTATCCTTCCCTTGTGGGCTTAAGCACGCCACAAATTAGGTACGGTATGCAGCGTTAATACGCACATAATCGTAAGTTAGGTCACAGCCCCAAGCTGTAGCCTTTCCGGTTCCATCATGCAAATCTACAGTGATCAGCACAGTTTCACTTTTTTGCAAATAGGCCAAAGCCTTCTCCTCATCAAAAGCAACCGGCTTCGAATGCAGTAGCACCTCGATATCACCTAACGAAATGTTCACACGCTCCGGCGATACTGGCACACCCGCGCGTCCAACCGCAGCAATAATCCGTCCCCAGTTCGCATCCGCTCCAAAAATAGCAGATTTCACTAGGCTAGAACCCACCACTGTCTTGGCAATCGCTGAAGCAGCTTCGTCATGAACAGCACCATTCACTTGAACCTCAATCAGGTGAGTTGCACCTTCGCCATCTCGAGCAATCGCTTTGGCAAGCGTCTGGCACACATAAGTGAATCCAGCAGCAAAAGCGTCCCAATCCGGATGAAATCGAGTCAGCTTCTCATTACCTGCAAGCCCACTAGCCATCGACACTAGCATATCATTCGTGCTTGTATCTCCATCAACTGTAATCATATTAAAAGTAACGTTCGTAGCAGAACGAAGTAGACTGTGTAAATCTTCCGCTGAAATATCAGCATCTGTAGTCATAAAACCGAGCATAGTAGCCATGTTAGGATGAATCATCCCGGAGCCCTTCGCAGCTCCAGCAATAATAACTTCTACACCGCCAACAAGCACCTTCACGGCAACCTCTTTTTTAACTAAATCAGTTGTAAGTATGGCCTGACAAAATTCTTCCGCTCCAGCAGCCCCACCGTCCAGCTTCTCTGGTATTGCAGCAATACCGCTACGTACGCAGTCCATCTTCAGCAGCTCACCGATCACACCAGTCGAGGCGACAGCAACATCATTAACCTCTACACCCAAATGTTGAGCCGCAGCAGCGCGCATCTCATAAGCATCGGCCTCGCCTTGTTCACCTGTGCAGGCATTAGCATTCCCGCTGTTCACGACTACCGCCTGCAACGTTCCGTTCACAAGACTTTCTCGCGTCACCTTCAGAGGAGCCGCCTGAAAAACATTTGTCGTATACACGGCAGCAGCCGTAGCTGGAACCTCACAAAGAATCACTCCGAGATCGTTGCGGTCTGTTTTTTTCAATCCACAGTGCAGTCCTCCGGACTTAAATCCTTTAGGTGAAGTAATGCTTCCACCTTCCAAGGTAGTAAATAATTCAATCTCGCTCATGTTATTTGTACCGCTGATCCTTATGGATACACAGGTGTGTAGCCGAGGCCAAGGGTTTCCTCCCATCCCATCATCAAATTAAGGTTCTGTATTGCCTGACCTGCCGCACCTTTTACAACGTTATCAATGACGGAGACTATGGTCACCCGCCCTGTACGAGCATCTGTCGCAAATCCGATATCACAATAATTAGAGCCGCTAACTTCTTTTGTCGCTGGAATCACACCTACATCGCGCACCCGCACATAAGGTCTGCCCGCATAATATTCACGATATAAATTCACAAAATCCTGCTCCGTATAATTGCCCGTCATTCCTGCATACATCGTACTCATAATACCTCGGCTCATAGGCACGAGATGTGTGGTGAACGTTACGGTTACCTTTTCTCCAGCAATCTCCGTGAGCGTCTGCTCGATTTCTGGTATATGTTGATGTTTATTTATTTTATAAGTTTTTAAGTTCTCGTTTATCTCTGCATAATGCACCATCAGGCTCGTTCCGCGTCCTGCTCCGGTAACCCCGGATTTGGCATCAATAATAATACTGTCATGCTTAATCCAGCCTGCCTGAATCGCAGGAATTAGTCCAAGAAGTGTAGCCGTAGGATAACAGCCTGGATTAGATATAAAATCAACCCCAGCCACACGCTCTCCGAACACCTCGCAAAGTCCGTACACAGCTTGTTCCAGGTACTCATCAGCAGGAGCTGTATGTTTGTACCAGTACTCATACTCTGCGCCATCCTTCAATCGGAAATCACCGGATAGATCTACGACCTTAAGACCAACTTCCAGCAGCTGCGGCACCAGCTTTGCACTTACACCAGACGGCGTAGCCGTAAAAACCACATCCGCCCGCTCAGCCATCTGCGCCGGATCAACGCCATCCAGCCTTCGGTCAATAATGCCCGTCAAATGAGGAAACCCTTCCTCTATCGCATCCCCTGCACTAGATGAGGAAATTACCGAAGTAATCTCTACTTTAGGATGACTTTGTAGTAGCCGAATCAGCTCTACGCCTCCATAACCCGTTGATCCAACAATCGCCGCCCTCAGCTTGCCTTCCACTGTCATCCCCACTTCCTGCTTATCCTGAATATATTATTTAATATAATGCATACCGTCTTAGAAATATGTATTATTATACATCCCTATTAATATAAATACAACACAATATGTGAACTTTATTCATCCTAAATATAACCTCATTTAGAAAAAAAGAGAAGCGTCACCTCCCCTGTAGGAGAGATTACGCTTCTCTTTTAAATCCTTCGCCTAACACTTCATGCGCTTCGGTAATTATAACAAATGCACTTGTATCTACGGATTGGACAATCGCCTTTAGCCTTGATACTTCATTCTGACCTACCACTACCATCAGAACGGTACGTGCATCGCCAGTGTACCCGCCATGTGCGTCCAGCTTTGTCAGACCACGATCCAGATCATTTAATATCGCCGTAGATATTTCATCTGTCTTATCCGAGATAATATAAGCAACCTTCGTATAACGGAAGCCTACCTCTATTGCATTAATGGCCTTACCTGTAACAAACAATCCGATCAGCGCATACAGCGCCTGCTCCATGCCGAGTATAAATGCAGCCAGCACAATAACCGTCCCGTCCAGCAACACAACGGAAACCGAGAAGCTGAGGCCAGATATCTTTTGAATGATTTGCGCCAAAATCGTAAGTCCACCTGTTGAGCCCCGTCCGCGGAATACAACGCCAAGTCCCACCCCCACACAGATACCGCCATAAATGGAGGCTAAAAGTGGATTAGTTGTAGGTGTAGGTAAATCTTTTGTCAACAAGATAAATAGCGGTAGCACAAAGCTCCCAAGCAACGAGCGAACACCGTATTGTTTCCCCAGGAAGATTACTCCTAGTACAAACAATGGAATATTAAGCGCCCACTGTGTAAATGCCGGTTCAGCCCCAAACCAAGCTTCAGCCAATACTGAAAGACCCGATACACCACCAGAAGCTATATGATTAGGCAGAAAAAAAAGATTAAACCCCAGTGCTGTGATTAGCGAACCGATCAGAATAAGCATTGTATCCACCACATGACGGACGGGTCCATTCAGTGGAATCAGCGGGGGTTTATTACGAGAATTGATTTTTTGCATTTCATGGCGCTCCTTAAAGTGTCATCTTGCTCTACGTAAGAAGAAACGGCTATTCCATCCATATCAAAGAATGGTATCCGTTTCCCCTAAAAAAATATAAAGATAAAGTATGGAGTAAGCTTATACTTTCCTATATTCCCGAAAAAATCCCTTAATCCGCCTCAACCTTGATCTGGCTACGCAAGTACCCATCAATGAATGCGTCCAGGTCTCCGTCCATTACTGCACCCACATTACCTGTTTCCACGGATGTACGATGATCCTTGACCATGTTATACGGATGGAATACGTAGGAACGAATCTGACTGCCCCAAGCGATTTCGGATTGCTCGCCGCGAATCTCATCCAATTGCTGCTGCTGCTCTTGCAGCTTACGCTCATACAGCTTGGAACGCAGCATCTTCATCGCTTGCTCCCGGTTCTTGATCTGTGAACGTTCGTTCTGGCAGGTTACCACTACGCCCGACGGCAAGTGAGTAATCCGTACCGCAGAGTCCGTGGTATTGATATGCTGTCCACCGGCGCCGCTCGCGCGATACGTATCGATCTTAAGATCCTCGGTGCGGATCTCAACTTCAACATCATCGGTAATTTCCGGAACGACATCACAGGAGACAAAAGAGGTATGGCGTCTACCCGAAGAGTCAAACGGAGAAATCCGCACCAGTCGATGGACACCCTTCTCAGCTTTTAAATATCCATATACGTTGAAGCCCTTGATAAGCAGTGTAACACTCTTAATTCCTGCTTCATCACCCGGTAAATAATCGAGCACTTCAACCTTAAATCCACGTTTCTCAGCCCAACGCGTGTACATACGAAGCAACATTTGACCCCAGTCTTGAGATTCCGTTCCGCCTGCACCCGGATGAAGCTCAAGGATCGCATTCAGCTTGTCATACGGTTGGTTAAGCAGCAATTGCAGCTCGAATTCATCCACTTTACTGCCTAGGCTGCGAATTGTCTCTCCGATTTCTGTTGCCAGATCCTCATCGCCCTCTTCATCCGCAAGCTCTGCCATCATCGCAGCATCATCGTATTCCTGTTGAAGTTTCTCGTATTGATCTACGGAAGATTTCACAGCGTTCATCTCAGCGATTACACTCTGCGCTTGCTCACTATTATCCCAGAATCCCGGAGCTGCCATTTTCTCTTCAAAGTTAGAAATCATCTCTTGCTTAAGATCTAAGTCAAAGAGACCCCCTAAGGTCAGTTAGTTTCTTGCCTATTTCACGCAGATCCTGCTTTACATTTGGTTCTATCATAGGTCACTTCACCTTTCAAAATTGGTTGTTACGGTCTTCGCTCTATTGGATAGTTAGTGAATGAGTGAATGTTCAGCCATTCCGAGAAGGATTGGACTTCCGATCGCTGTTGTTTCCAGATTCCTTGAATAGATAACCGCATCGCGGTTGGAATCTCGAAACAAAGGCGAACACTCCGTTTCTACAGTTCCAAACCTTCTCTCCATTCCAAATTCACTCAAGTGCTAAAGATCCAAAAAAGCGACTGGGCCGTAAACGGGGGATACCCCCGGGCCCAGCCGCTCTTTATGGTTAGTATACCCATAGAGATCAGGGTTAAAGACTTACATCTTCAACACCTGAATATGAGCGCTACTAAACGTTTGTCTTATGCGTTTTGACCGTGGCAATTCTTGTACTTCTTGCCGCTTCCGCAAGGGCAAAGATCATTACGGCCAGTCACAGCCTCAACATGAACCGGACGTTTCTCAACAGGTTCGCTGTTTGTAGAGATCTTGTCTTCATCAATAACGGATTGACGTTCCTGATTCGCCTCGATGTGAGCCTTCATAATATAAGTAGCTACTTCTTCTTGAATCGTAGCAGTCATAGTATTAAACATCTCAAAGCCTTCGAATTGATATTCACGAAGTGGATCCGTACCACCGTAAGCACGCAAGTGAATCCCTTGACGTAATTGATCCATTGCATCAATATGATCCATCCATTTGCTATCTACGGAACGAAGCACGATTACCTTCTCGAATTCACGTACGAGTTCTGAACCCAGACGTTCTTCACGTGCAGCATATTTCTCAAGCACACGTTCGAAAATAAACTCGATGATCTCCTCAGCTTCCTTACCCCATAGAATATCACGGGTCAAAGCACCTTCTTCAAGCAGCTTGCTGTTTACGTAATCAGCAACTTCTTGCAGTTCCCAGTTCTCAGGAATATCATCGCTGCAGTGTGCTAGAACGATACGCTCAATTACTGGCTTGATCATTTCAAGCACGACATCTTTAATATTATCAGACTCCAGAATCTCACGGCGTTGTTTATAAATAATTTCACGCTGCTGATTCATCACGTCATCATATTGCAATACGACTTTACGGATATCAAAGTTATTACCTTCAACACGTTTCTGAGCAGATTCAACCGCACGTGTGATCATGCGGCTCTCAATCGGCTGATCTTCCTCGAATCCGAGACGATCCATCATAGTCAGAACGTTGTCAGCGCCAAAACGCTTCATAAGCTCATCGCCAAGCGACAAGTAGAATTGTGTAGAACCAGGGTCACCTTGACGACCCGCACGACCGCGCAGCTGGTTATCAATCCGGCGCGATTCATGACGCTCTGTACCAATGATATGCAGACCTCCAAGATCTGTCACACCTTCACCCAGAACGATGTCCGTACCACGTCCAGCCATGTTGGTAGCAATCGTAACTGTACCTGGCTGACCTGCATGGGTAATGATTTCTGCTTCCGCAGCGTGATGCTTCGCGTTAAGCACTTGGTGTCTAACGCCTTTGCGCTTCAGCATTTCAGATACGAGCTCTGAATTCTCGATCGAAACTGTACCAACCAGTACCGGCTGGTTCTTTTTGTGACGTTCTACAATTTCTTCCACAACAGCCTTGAACTTACCGTTCTCACTCTTGTAGACCACATCTGGCATATCTACGCGCTGATTTGGTTTGTTCGTAGGTACTTGAAGAACTTCAAGACCATAAATCTTCTTGAACTCCTCTTCCTCAGTCTTCGCTGTACCTGTCATACCACCCAGTTTGCGATACATACGGAAGTAGTTCTGGAATGTGATTGTTGCAAGAGTCATACTCTCATTCTGTACTTCGATTTCTTCCTTCGCTTCAATCGCTTGGTGCAGCCCATCGCTATAACGACGACCTGACATTAGACGTCCTGTAAATTCATCAACAATAACGACCTCACCCTCGTTTACAACGTAATCTACGTCACGACGCATAATTACATTTGCTTTTAGGGCTTGGACGATATGGTGATTCAAAGTTACATGACTGTGATCATACAAGTTCTCAATACCAAAAGCGCGCTCAGCAGTAGCCACACCTTTTTCAGTCAAGGCTACAGACTTCACCTTAATATCAACTGTGTAGTCTTCTTCAGCCTTAAGCTTTTTCACGAAACGGTCTGCTGAAAAATACAATTCTGTAGACTTCTCAGCTTGTCCGGAAATAATAAGAGGTGTACGTGCTTCATCAATAAGAATAGAGTCCACTTCATCAATAATACAGAAATACAGAGGGCGCTGAACCATTTGCTCTTTATAAAGCACCATGTTGTCACGCAAATAATCAAAACCAAATTCGTTGTTTGTGCCATACGTAATATCGCAGGCATAAGCAGCTTGTTTATCAGCATGGTCCATACCGCTCAGGTTAACCCCAACCGTCATGCCCAGGAAGTTATAGATTTGTGCCATTTGTGCGCTGTCGCGCTGAGCCAAATAGTCATTGACCGTTACTACGTGTACGCCTTTACCTAGCAAAGCATTCAAATACACTGGCAATGTACCTACTAGTGTCTTACCTTCACCAGTCTTCATCTCGGAGATTCGGCCTTCATGCAGAGCCATACCACCAATTAACTGCACATCAAAATGCCGCATACCAAGTGTCCGCTTGGAAGCTTCACGTACGGTTGCAAATGCCTCAGGAAGAATTTCTTCCAGAGTTTCGCCTTTCTCAATACGGGCACGGAATTCTGCTGTCTTAGCTTGTAACTGTTCATCAGATAGCTTTACAAATTCCGGTTCCAATCCATTAATTACATCGACTGTCTTCATGAGACGTTTAACGTCACGATCGTTGGTGTCTCCGAATATTTTCTTTACAAGTCCTAGCATGGTTAACCCCTTTCATGCAACACAGATGGTGGAACCGAGCCCATCCTCACAAAATTGAAAGGGCCATTTATAAATTCGATTCCGCTGCTTCATAAATTGTAACAGTTTGTAAGAGATGCCGCAATACAAGGTGTATCAGCCACATTTTTCAAATATAGTCGCTTATACGCACAAGAGCCCTATTCGCTGCAAGCGAATAGGGGCTCGGTTTAAATTTCTTAGGTTCTGACTAACTCTCGAGGCCCTTTATACTTAGAGCATAACTGGCATCATTGTATCTTAGCCCTGTTCAATCAGTCCATATTTACCATCATCACGTTTGTAAACTACGCTTACTTCCGAGGTGTCGATATTGGAAAAAACAAAGAAATTATGTCCTACCATGTTCATTTGAAGAATCGCTTCTTCCACATCCATCGGTTTCATTGTAAAGCGTTTGTTCCGCACAACTTCTAAATCATCATAATCTTGTTCTTCTACAGCAACAGCGGTACTAGCTCCATCCACAAACAGCGTCTTCAGTCCCTCTTGACGGAACTTACGATTGATCTTCGTTTTGTGTTTGCGAATTTGACGTTCCAGCTTGTCCACAACGGCATCTATGGAAGCATACATGTCATCGCTGCGGTCTTCCGCACGAAGCGTCACGCCAGCAAGCGGAATGGTTACTTCCACCGTATGAAGGCCGCGAACTACGCCAAGCGTCACAGACCCTTCAGAGGTAGGGGGTGCTTCGAAATACTTCTCAAGTTTGCTGAGCTTCTTATCAACATACTCTCTCAAAGCGTCGGTCACGTCAATTTGTTGACCTCGAATGGTGAATTGCATGGCCACTCCTCCTTTAGTTACACCTTCATTATACCAAATTGTTAAGGCTAAGTAAAAAGTAATTCCTTACAGCCCTTACAATTAGATAACAAATATTGTCCTTGTGTTCACAAATAAAACAAGTCCGGTAAGAGCAACTATTCGCCTCACCGGACCAATTGTAAACCTGTCGTTATTATAGTACGAATTCCATTCTTATATTCCCAAACTGAGACAGTATAAGATTATGTTACTTGGTATGAATTTGGATGATTTCTACAGGTGACAATTGCGTACCTGATCCTGTAATAACATATACCTTATAGGCAGTATTGGCTGTTAATCCAGTCAAAGTATGCGTATGTTTTACACCAGGAGCGAACGTAAGCGTGTCCGTCCATGGAGCAGTCAATGCTGTACCCGCACTATTCTGACCTAAAGAAATTTGTGCTGCGCTAGGTGCTTTTTCATTAGCAGGTAATACTACATATCTTACTGGGGTTGGAGTGTCACCTGTCACACCATATTTAACATATACATCTGCTGTAACAGTACCTACTTGTCCTGGTTCAAAAAGCGTAATCGACTTTTCAGTTGCTTGAGCAGTAGTTAATCGAACTGTTGTTACAGTAGACAGATTTCCAGATGCATCCGCTGCTACGATATATGTTGCATATTCTGTTCCAGGATTCAATCCGTAAACCGAGAATGTAACCGTTGTGTTGGTCACAGTTGCAACACTACCATGAATTTCGCTTGCAGTTCCATCGCTGATCTGTCCTTTTTCTACCTGCAATGCACTCGGTGCACTTACGTTAGCAGTATAAGGAGCTACAACATAGTACACTGAGCCCGTTACGGAAGATGTCAGGTATACATCGGCTGTTACCGAACCAACGTTACCATAAGTTGCTCCACTTACTGTTGGTGTAGTGACAGTTCCGCCATCACCGTTACCGCCGCCAGATCCACCACCAGTACTACCACCTGGAGTAGCTGTTGGCGTTGGCGTAGCGGTTGGTGTCGGAGTAGCCGTTGGCGTTGGTGTAGGAATCACTCCACCACCTGTGCCGCTACCTGGGTAATAGATGACTGAGGTATTGATAATACCTACAGCCTCTGCACGTGTTAACGATCTCTTAGGACCGAAGGTTCCATCCGGATAACCGTTAATAATCTTCTTATCTGCTGCAGCGGCTACTGCACCTTTTGCCCATGCTGCAATTTGTGCATTGTCTTTAAATTTGCTAGTAGTGCTATTGGTGCTCAATTTAAGTAATTTCGCAGCCATTACTGCTGCCTCTTGTCTTGTGAGCGGACTATTAGGACGGAACGTATTGTCCTCGTATCCTCCGATATAGCCAGCTTCCATGGCTTTAGCCACTTCACTGTAGTTCCAGTTTGTGCTTTTCATATCTTTAAAGCTTACAGTTGCTTTTTCTTTAAAACCGAACAGGCGATTTACCAGAGTCACATACTCTCCACGTGTAATTGCCTTGTTTGGTTTAACTGTACCATCTGGGTATCCTCCAAGGTATCCACTATCTAACCATTCCTGTAGCTGAGCTTGGGCCCAGTGACCTTGAATATCCTTAGGTACGGAGGCGGCAGATACGCTGCCAAGAGATCCTAATAACATACTAACTCCTAAAACTCCGGTCATAAGACCGCGCAACTTCTTTTTCATCCTGCTAATCATCCTCCTAAAAGTTTTGATAGCGTAGGCTATATGAATCTCTTCTCGGAAGTATTGGCCTAGGCTAACATAGTGTGCGTCGAGGTAAGATAAACAGCTCAACGTATACCTATTACCCACATTTCGAAGAGTTCTAACATTTTCCATATTATAAATTTACAAAGTACGCTATTTTCTTTCTATTAACAGCATTGATAGAGGCTTATGAGAGCACAAATTATCCCCACAAAGTGGAGCTTTACTTCGATGTATACTCAGGTACTTTACCGGGGCCCCAAGCACACAAAAAAAGGATCTTGGGAGAATTCCCAAGATCCTTGCTAGCGCTGTCTAAATTGCTAACCATCTACTTATATGTAGGTCGGCTTAGCCGTATGATTATAATTTGATTACGTTAGCTGCTTGTGGTCCGCGTGCGCCTTCAACGATATCGAACTCTACGGATTGGCCTTCATCCAAAGTCTTGAAACCATCTGTTTGAATCGCGGAAAAGTGTACGAATACGTCGCCACCGTCTGCAGTCTCGATAAAACCATAACCTTTTTCTGCGTTAAACCATTTTACTTTACCTTCCATTGATTAAACATTCCCTTCGTCATCAGATGAACGTGAGTCTTGCTCACAAATCGACTATACCACCGTAACTTCTTCATTGTCAATTGGAAAAGTAAATGTTTACATGCAATAATTTACCACGTAAAATAGGACGTTTAATTTACCATAATCAAGAAATAGTTGCAGCGTAAGGATCAAAAAAAGAGCAGACGGTATTTAATACCCGTCTACTCCTATAGTTAAACACCGAAATAAATTATTTTCTGCGATCCATAAGAAAACTGTCTGGGGTGTAGGCGGCCTCGTAGGCACTGCGTTGTGTTTTGGCCTGTTCTCTCTGTTGAAGCCACTTAGCTGCCTCATTTTTAAGTTGTTGCATTCTTGCAATTATCATAGGATCGGCCTCCAACAACTCTCGTAACTGATGCTGCTGGATTACACCGATCGACTGTTTTTTCACATGCTGTTCGAGTTGATCTATCAAAATTTGACGTTGTTCGACGAAATCATTTAATTCTTCATATGAACAATTATCTAGTTTATTAATAATATCTTGAGTAATCTTATTTAACTCTAAGATACAATTATCCATGGGCCTTCTCGTGTGCTGGTGCCAGCTTCGACGCCTCCAACCAAGTTAAGCGGAACTCAGTCAAATACTGTAACGCCTCTTCTGCAGGTACCTTGTCTTTCTTCACATTCGCCTGAATCAACAAATGATTTATATATTCGTATAGATCATACAAACTTTTAGATATGTCATAGGTAGGATCCAGTGTCGACATCAATTCACTAACAATTGTCTGCGCTTTACCCATGTTAATGTTTGTCTTTTGATAGTCAATTGAATCGATTCCTTCCATACCCGCCCTTACAAATCTAATCGCTCCATCAAATAACATAATCAGTAACTGTGAGGGGGTCGATGTTTTTACCGATGACTGACGGTATTTTTCATAAGGAGAATTTATCATTTGTGTCACCCTTTACTTAAAAGTCCATTTTTAATCTTTTTCATTCTATTACATTAAGTTTATAGGCATTAATAACTACTACTCCGTATTCATTAGTTACGAGGGAACTAGTATTTAGTTTATATATCGGCATTTGATCAATGTTATTGCAGTCTCTTTCCGAATAATCTCAAGAATTTGTTAATACTGGTTAAACCTCGAGTAATGTTTGTATCTTCTCTGTATATACCTATTATATATCTATGAAAAAATGCTGCTGTGCCCAACATCTTTGTTTAAATTTACATCTAATAGATCCGTCCATTTCTTTATAAACAACCATTCCACTTTCAATGTTCTTTTCATAGACTGAAGCACCAATCCCTACTGAAACTCTATCGCCAATTATACAATTACCAACAATTGAGGAATACGGCAGTAACGATACACCTTTCCCTAGCTTCGGATAAATTCCATTTTGAGCCCCAACGGTACTGCCTTGCCCAACGACTAAGAAATCGGAATATTCAGCTTTTCCCAGCACCGTTCCCACAGTGTGAAAGAGCAAAAAAATATTTGGTAAATTCGTATCGTACATACAACTAAATCCATGAAGTGCTTTATTAATATAAAAAATTTTATTAGCTAATGCTGTATTCCCACTTTCTTTCCATACGGTATTCGATAAGAACCAAAGAAAAACAGCGTATTGATCGGAATGCAGATGATTGATGAATGTAGTGCCATTTTTCCTGTAAGACTCCAATGCTATCGTGGAAAAACAATACTCTGTACGATCTAAGGCGAGATCAAATAAAGAGTTCCCAACTTCTTGAAAACGAACTATTTGTTTGTCTGGAAAAAAATGATTAAGTTGGGCTGATGTGTACTCTTTAAAGTTATATAAAGGTAGGGATAGTTCTATTAGAATCACTCCTTTCCATTAACATATTGTTGAATCAAATTCTCCAGTATATCTAAACAATTTTGAGGTATGAAATTAAAATCAGCTTGCACCCGACAAATATTCACCGCTGGAAATTTTATTGTTTTTGCATTTGATATCAATTCAACCTCGCAACCAGTATGATGTGAGATCCCTTCAACCCATTGTTTATTAGTAGTATTAGTACCACTTGCTACATTATACATGCGCTCTTTACCACTGTGTGAAATCTGAATAAGCAACTCTGCTACATCGCTTACAGTAATATAATCCTTTTCCGAATCTAGCGTGGTTTGAAGGACAATCTTACCATTCTTTACAGCATCTTTAATAATAGAGTAGATGAAATTATTGGAAGAAAAATCATTCCCACAGACATTTGATACACGAGCTACTCTCACGTTTGGTCTGCTATCCATGAGACAAAGGGATTCTCCAGTAATTTTTGATAAGTTAAATAAGTCTTCTGCCTGAAAGGGATTTACGAGGAGTTGACCCTCTTCTTCAACCATCTCATCATTTTTTTGATTAGCATAGACACGAGTTGAAGATAAATATAGAAATGATTCAAATGTAGCCTTCTCTAATAATTCTGCTAGAAAACTGACATGTGCTCTTATCGTGTCAAACGGGCGTTGGCGAAAATCCGAGGTAATCCCGGCGCAATATATAACATGCCCCAGATGGTCATTGAATAAGCTTAAATCTTCACGACTAGGTCCGTATGCCTCAATCCCGAGTTGTTCTAGTCTGTGTATAACATGGCGTCCGATAAATCCTTTTGCTCCTATAACAGTAGTTTTCATCCTCTCACCCCTACCACTTTCGCCGGATTGCCAACGTTAATCGTATACGGCTTTAACTCACCATTCACCAATGAATTTGCCCCAACCACACATCCCTGTCGCAAGATTGCACCATCCAAGATAACACTATTTGCCCCGATCCATACATCATCTTCTATTATAATACCGCCTCGACCATCCATAAAACGTTGTTCTTTTATCTTCTGGTGACGAGATCGAAACTCATGATTTACGGGTGCTAAAGTACAATTTGCTGCTATAAGGACATCTTGTCCAATTTTAATTCCATTACCTGAATATAAAACACATCCTGAATTTATATAAGTATCTTCACCAATTATGACATCACCAGTACCACCGGTAGGTTTTATCTTAACAAAGGAATCAATCATTACACCCTTTTTAATTACAATTCGAGTACCTCGTAGAGAAGGTTCAATATCTGCAAATTTTGAAATTGTAGCATGTTCAGATATGAAAAGCATTTCGATCACTCCTACAAATTCCAATTCGGATAGTTTCTATCTTTATCATTCATAATATAGTTTGTTAATGGCCAACGAATTCCAAAAGCAGAATCGTCCCAGCGTACACCAAATGCACAATCAGGATGATAGAATTCCGACATTTGGTAGAAGACCTCTGTATTATCCTCTAACGTTTGAAATCCATGCGCGAAACCCTCCGGTACATACAGCATTCGACCATTATTTTCATTCAATTCAACAGCGTACCACCTAAGATAGGTGTCTGATGTTTGGCGCAAGTCTATGATAACATCATAAATAGCACCTCTTGTACAACGTATCAATTTAGTCTCTTCAAAAGGCTTGACCTGATAATGCATGCCTCTTACAGTGCCTCTTCTATGATTAAAAGAAACATTACATTGAAGAAAATCATCTTTCAAATCATGTTTTGTAAATTCCTCTTTACAAAATGTTCTCGCAAAGAAGCCTCGTTCATCTTGATGAGGCTCAATTTCAATTAAATAAGCACCTTTTAATGGCGTTTCTAAAAACTTCATGAAATCACCACCACTTCAGGGACGGGAATAATCCATTTACCTCCCCATTCACGGATAAAGGAAGTCTGCTCTATAATCTCTTCTTTTAAATTCCATGGCAGAATAAATACATAATCTGGTTTTGTCTGTTTCAAAAGATCGGGAGAATATATAGGAATTCTTGAACCAGGTAGAAAGGTCCCTTGCTTATATGGACTACGATCAACTGTATAGTCTAAATAATCACGATCGATACCACAATAATTAATTAACGTATTTCCTTTAGCCGGAGCTCCGTATCCCACAATCGTATTTCCTTGTTCCTTAAGGACTAATAGAAAGCTCAAAACCGTTCTTTTTAATTGAACTGCCTTTGTATGAACCCCCTTGTACATCTCAATATTTGTCATACCAAACAATAATTCTTTTTCTAATAATTCATTAATAGCTGTACTTGCTGAAATATCTTTGTTTTCTAAATGGCATGCATATATTCGTATAGAACCGCCATGAGTCTCCAACTGTTCAACATCATAAATCGAAAGATTATGCTTAGCAAACAGTCGGCAAACTGTTGTAAAAGAAAAATAAGAATAATGTTCATGATAAATTGTATCGAACTGATTATGTTCTATTAGTTGTAATAAATGGGGGAATTCCATAGTTATAGTCCCGTGAGGCTTCAAAAGAATCTTCATACCTTCCACAAAATCATTGAGATCAGGAACATGGGCAAGTACATTGTTACCTAGCAGGAGATCTGCCATCTTTCCTTCACCCTTTAAGGATCTAGCTAATACAGTTCCAAAAAAATTCACCGAAGTGTCTATCCCTTTTTCAATTGCAGATTTTGCAACATTCGCTGCGGGTTCAATTCCCAACACAGAGATACCCTTTTCTTTGAAATACTGCAGTAAATAACCATCGTTACTGGCGATCTCAACTACATTTGTGTCACTTGTATAATGAAATCGATCTACCATATGTTCAACATATTTGCGACAATGCTCTAACCAAGTATCCGAATAACTGCTGAAATATGCATATTCACTAAATATATGTTCTGGAGACTCAAAGTCCTCTACCTGAACCAAATAACAATTTTCACAGACATAGGTTCTTAATGGATACATATACTCCATTTGGCTTACAGACTTTACATAGGAATTAGCCAAGGGGGAAATCCCCAAATCAAGAAATAAGGTATTAAGTTCTGTACCACAAAAACGACATATTCCGTTCGACATTCATTCATATCCCCTTATTGTGATTAAAGTCTAGAAGCATTAATGTTTTCATATTGGCATATTTGTCTTAACGTTAAATCGCTAAGCCTATTACTCATATAGTCGGAATACCATTCCATTGTCCATTCAATTGATTGGTGAATGGGCAACATAATATTCCAATCTAGCAACTTTGCAGCCTTATCACTATTTAGTACCAGTGTTGTAGCTTCATAAGGTTGCGTGTTGGATTCATACACCACATTCAATCGATTCTCTAGATGCTTGTTGCATTCTTCAATTAACTGAGCAACAGATAAAATTGAAGATTCACCTGGTCCAAAATTCCAAGCCCCTATATACTTTGCACCTGACTCCCACATACTTTGAGCCAACAGCAAATATCCATTCAAACAATCTAATACATGCTGCCAAGGTCGAATAGCTTGAGGATATCTAATATTTAAAGGTTGTTTATTGATAATAGATCGAATGATATCCGGAATTATCCGATCATTTGCCCAATCCCCTCCTCCTATTACATTCCCTGCTCTTGCCGAAGATAGAAATTTACCACTATCCGAGTAGAACGACCTTTCATAGGCAGAAGTAACAATCTCTGAACAAGCCTTACTGGCGCTATAGGCATCAGAACCTCCAACAGGATCATTTTCCATAAAGCCCTGTATTGAGTTATTAGTGTTCTCATAGCATTTATCTGTAGTTATGTTGATGACAACTTTGACAGATTCAGTATGCCTAGCTATTTCTAACAAATTTACCGTCCCCATAACATTAACAGAGAAAGTTGCAACTGGATCAATATATGACTCTCTGACTAAAGGCTGAGCAGCAAGATGAAAGATGATCTCGGGTCGAACCTTTTGAATGAAAGACTGCAGGCGTTGGAAATCCAGGATGTCAGCATAAGTAGAATCCATATTATTTGAAACTTGAGCAATTCCATATAAATGTGGTTCACTCACTGGTACTGGGCTACTATATCCATATACATCAGCTCCCAAATGCTGAAGCCATAATGATAACCAACTGCCCTTGAAGCCTGTATGTCCTGTAATAAGCACTTTTTTAGAGACCCAAAAATTAGTATTCATAGATCACCACACCTTCCAAGGAGCGGTTCCAGTGTTCCACATTTCTTCTAGTTTGTTCTTATCCCTAAGAGTGTCCATTGGTTGCCAGAATCCCTCATGCATAAAGGCAGATAGTTCTCCTGATTTGGCCAATTTCTCCATTGGTTCTTCTTCCCACGTTGTATTATCACCACTAATTAAGTCAAAAACCTCCGGTTCAAGAACAAAAAATCCACCGTTAATCCAGTTTCCATCCCCCATCGGCTTTTCCTGAAATCCAATGATTTCATTTTTATGAAACTCAAACGCTCCAAACCTTCCAGGAGGGCGAACCGCTGTTACGGTTGCAAGATGATTCTCGTGCTTATGAAAGTCTACAAGTTCTAATATATTTACGTCAGACAATCCGTCTCCATATGTAAAACAGAAAGCTTCATCACCAACGTATTGTTGAACTTTTTTCAACCTTCCTCCGGTTAAGGTGTGTTCACCTGTATCAACTAATGTTACTTTCCAAGATTCCGAGTTGTTTTTATGGATTTGCATTTCATTAGTTCTGAAATCGAATGTAACATCCGATGTATGCATATAATAATTTGCGAAAAATTCTTTTATTAGATACCCTTTATAACCCAGACATATGATAAATTCATTAATTCCGTAGCTTGAATATACTTTCATAATATGCCAAAGCATCGGAGATCCACCAATCTCCACCATTGGTTTGGGCTTCAATACTGTCTCTTCACTCAATCGTGTGCCTAACCCACCGGCCAAAATAACTGCCTTCACTGTCAAACATCCTTTCTAAGGATAATCTCCAACTCCACCTCAGAGGAATTGTTTTTAGCTGTGACTTCATAGTAAGAAATCGTGAGCCCAGAATTTTGAAGTATAACAACATCCTTGTTCATAATAACCTCATCAAATTCAGGGTAACTCAGACTCAATGCTAATTGTCCACTTTGATTAAGTAGCGAACTTAATTCTCCAATAATCTGCGGCGACCTATTAAGATGATCTGAGTCGTATTCAAACACAATATAATCAAATTTCATTCCTATTAATTTTTTATGAAGATAATCAATTTCTCCTTCAAAAAAATCATCTGAGACTGTTCTGATGTCTTTTGTATATTTCTTATCAATACAGTAATTAGTGATATGAGTATTCAGTATTCCCTTGTCTTTCAACATGTTTTTTAGTTGCAATGGATTACTACCACACTTTGTATTTATACCTAGAATTGAAGCATGAGTACTAGATAATTTAACCGATATTTCATTAAGAAGACGGAGATTAAACGCAGTATCTATCCATGAGTCCAAGTTATACTTGGCTTTAAAAATATCCCTGCTTATACCTAATGAATTATTATTAGTTTGATCTTCCCGAACCGTAACTGAGCCAAAGTGATAAGTGAACGTATCTTTACAATAGACTAGTTTATACCCTGCTCTTCGAATACGAAAACTAATATCATCATCAGCAAACTCTCCATAATAAAATCGAGGATCAAAATAATCAATTTGTTTAAGTAGTTCTGTTCTCACCATTAAAACACATGGAAGTAACCTTACTCGTTCTTCCCATTTACGTGGATCAGAATGATTGTACCGCTCTGCAAATTCGATCATTTCCTCGAGGTTATTATAGTCACCATTAATTTGCTGCATATTACTTATCATGCTGGCACCAGGAGATACATACCCAATCTTCTCATCTGACTCTATACATAATAATAAATTTTCTAACCAACGAGGAGTAAAAATAAAATCATTACAAACACAAGCTGTATATTTGCCAACTGCTACTCTCATTCCTTCGTTAAATCCATTGGTAGGTCCAACGTTTTTTATAAGATGAAGAGGTTTTGCAAAGGGTAATGAATCAAAATATTGTTTGGTTTCATCTGTTGAGCCATTGTTTACAAGAATTAACTCATAACTAACATTTTGCGTATACTCCAATATACTCTCCACACATAATTTTGTGTAGCTCAACTTGTTATACGCTAGGACAACAATGCTCACGAGAGGCTTCTCGGTTAACGAACTTACATGTCTATTATCTTCAATAAAATCTTCAATTATATTAACTAGTTCAACCTCACTAGCTACTCTTAGTGCTTGACCAAAATAATAATTAGATTGGACTAAGTTATGGCGTAACTTGTGTATATATCCGAGATTAAAAAGTAAATCTACGTATTCGGAATCAATAAGCAATCCTTCCAATAAGTAACCTTCAGCTTCTTGTAGATTATTTTCTGCTACAGCTATAGAAGCCCTAATCGTATACAATTCAATATCTTCTACTTCTTTACTCTTCTGTTCAAACTCGGATAGGAGTCTCTTAGCGTCACTTATATTTCCAATTTCAATAAGTTCTTGAATCTGCTGTTTCACCATACTTTGGTTTTCTCCATTCATTGCTTGATGTTATCTGATAATCACGAGTGTTTTACTGCAAAAATATACAAGGCAGCCCAGAGGTTAGGCTTAAACGATATCCGGATAACATCGTCCTGCTAACATCAGGTCTGCCTAGTTTAATTAAAACTAAATTTCCATCGGTTATATTACCCTGATATAAAATTAGTCAAGCTTGTTGATTGTGCATTATACTTGCTCATCGCTTGTTCCATTGCAGCATACTGTTTATAGTATTTTGTTTCTAAATCATTCATACGTTGAGTCATATTATCAATCCGTTTATTATAATTCTTCAACATATCTCCCATAATACTATTTGTTTTAAAAACATCTGTAACACTCGTAGAATATTTAGATGTCCCGACTTTGTCAACTAGCTTTTGAAGCTGTCCATCAATTTTAGTGGAAATTTGTGAGAATATACCTTTTTGCTCACCCGTACCTTGAAATAACTGAGTAACAAAGGTAGGATTGTTCTGAAACATTTTATTCAGATCATCTTCACTTTTAAGAACTAGTTTTCCGCCTTCGAAATACTGTCCAGTATCGATTCCCATTTTACTAAGGTCACCCAAATTTGCAGAAATAATCTCACGCATATTTAAAATCGTTGCCGCCAGAATTGTATCATTTTTCAGAAGACCACTTTTAGCCTTTGCATCCCAGTTTTTGATATCATCCTCTGACATTTCTTTTCTTTGATCATCCGATAGAGGAGGGAAGTCTCTATATGTTTTCTCATTAGTTTTTTTATTCATCATTTCAATTAACTCATTATAATCATTAATAAATGATTTAATTGATTCAATTGCTTTGGTAGGTTCAACCTGAACTGATATTTTAGATGAAGTCGCTTCTGTTGAAGTACTTAGAAGAGAGATGTTTATTCCGTTAATAATAGTTTTATTACCATTGAACTCCACTTTCTGAAAAGAAGCTTCACCTTCAGATTTAACATGTATAATTCCAGTTTTCCCATCAGTTATGCTTAATGTATCCGTAGGCGCTGCGTTAAACAAACTCAATAAATTCCCACCTACAGCACCAATCTTTTTGTCACCATATTCTTTTGCAGAGAGAATTAATTTGCCTGTCAGTTCATCAAAACTTGCAACTACATTCGCCTTTTTTTCACCTGCATCAGCATTAATTCTCGATAAAACCTGAGATATTGAATAATCCTTGTTAAAGATAAATTCAGCATCACCAATTGTTAATGTATAATTCCCTTGTGGGTCGGCATTACTTGTCCCTCCTGGCAAGGCACTTAACATAGTACTTGATTTATACCCGTTGGCATAACTACCTGTTATACCTGTAGTAGTAATCGTAGTACGCGTAGAAAGCTGTTCTACATACATTTCCATAGGAACAGGTGTTGCGTCAGCATTCGCCTTTGCACTAATAGCAGTACTATTTCCAGTTAATACTGCTTTTTGAGGATTCATCTCCTCACCCTTGTTATATTTAGCTAATTTATTTATTTTAAAATCTACCAGTTTGCTATTTACTTCACGATAACTTTCTCTCTGCCATTCAAAGGTTTGCTTCTGCTGTTTAAGCTTATCCAGCGGAGCCCTTTTGGCCGTCATAATCTCCTTAACAATTGAATCAATATCCATACCAGATCCAAATCCAAAAACCCGCATCTTTAAACCTCCCCTTTATACTCTTTCATCTACTAATATCCCAGCGATCTCCATCATCTTAGCCACTAAATCCAGCGTTTTTTCTGGAGGTATCTCACGTATAAGCTGACCTGTTTCCTTGTTAATTACCTTCACCATAATAGCATGTGTTTTTTCATGAACACTGATTTCTAAGGATGTAGAGGGGCCCTCCAGCGCTTTAACAGCCCTATCTATATTACGTATCAATTGCTCTTGTCCTACCGGAATCTGAACCCCCTGCTTCTCCAGAACAGATAGTTTCTCTCCACTCTTTACTGCGTTTACTAATCTAGTGTCCTGGTTTTGAATATTACGTTCACTTACCTGACGCTGATCATTAACAGAATTATCATATTTGTTACTGGTCAAGGAAAATTGCAGATTCATAGAACAACCTCCGATGCATATTTATATTATTTTTATCGGTTAAATATCAAAAACATTAATAGGCGACTGTATGAGAATTTAGATAGCTAGCAAAGATCTAGGGAACTTATTCTTAATACTCTCCACTATCCTAGACATGCCTGCGCGATCATCTATTTTTTCATACAATTTGTAGCATCGTTCATAGGAACCGTAATCCGGAATTAATTCTAATAACTTGGAATATAAAAGCTGGGCATCCTGTGTATAATTACAAGAAAGGCACACATCACCCAATAATCGTATTACCTCCACGTTATTAGGATGCTCTTCAAATAACTTAACTAAAAGATCAATTGCTACCTCAGTAAAGCCGTAAGATATTAGAAGGCTATAGCTATAAACTTTACTTTTCAAAGAAGTATACGCAAGATACTCTAAAATGATCTGCAAACACTCATATTCTTGAAGTTTAAGTAAATGAGAGACGATATCCCCCAGTATTTTCTCTACATAGGAAGTCATTTTATTTGATGAAATTATTTCTTTTTTGATTATTTTCCTTATTATTTTCTCTTCTTTTCTACTCAAGTTTAGAAGAGGCTTTGCAAGGTTAAATAGCTCATCATCATTTAATAAAAATGAAAGCAGCAACAGGTCTTTCCCATTTTCCTCCGTTACACACTCCATATTCATCCAAATATCTTTAGCCTCAGCATATTTCTTATCGTATTGCATTGCCGCAGCTGCGACATTCGGCTGAGCAGTAATACTATAAACCGTTAAGAACTTATTCAACAGGGGATGACGCAACCCATAAAGAACATCGAGTAAGAGCTGTAGATCATTAATATTAGAAATGTTGTAAAGTTGTTCTATGTTTCGGTACACATCATCAATTGGTATATTTGATTTAGTAACGATCTCGAAATATTTACTTAATCCAGGGGCAAATGTCTTTTTCTCCTGAAGAACCTCTACTATATATTTATAACTTTCGTCTAATTGATTTCGACTTTCATAAAGCTCTGCTAATACAAATCGGGTCATATAACCTCCAGTACCTTCTGTAACAGTTATGCCAAGGTCACCACCGAGATCTAAACAACCTTTCAACACCATTTCAGCGTCTTTGATGTACCCTGCATCCATAAATATCCTGCCTTGCATATAATGCATATCAGTTTCATTCGGGTATACCTTCACTGCATCGTTTAAAATCCTCAAACTATCTTCATATTGCTTAAGTTCACCTAAGCAATAGCACATTTTTGTAATAAGCTCAGGTAAAAACATACGTCCGGCACTTAGAGGATAAGCTCTCTGGAAATACTCAATTGCTTTTGCATGTTCATTAATGGATAAATACGTTTTCCCCATGTTATACAGGTTATACGCATCAGGGTTTTCCTCCACTTCTTGCAACATAAGTGGTAAATTCCTATTCGTCTTATCCTTCTCTTGCATAATTTCATCAGTATAACCCGTATGATGAATGATTACTTTTCCATGTTGGCTCTTATAATTCGTATTTTCACCCAATACATTTAAGTGTTCATGTAGACGATTGTGATAATGTAACCCTCTATGATTAGCAAAGAGCCGTACAGCAGTATGTGTAAAGGCCCTGCCATATGAAACATCATTATATATTTTCAATAAAACATAGTCACAATCAGACTTTATATCTTTCTGCAAATCGGCATCTGATTCTAGATATTCGTCTGCATCCAGTACCAATATATAATCAGAAGTGGCATACTTTAATGATTCATTCCGAGCAGCTGCGAAATCATCCACCCATTTAAAATAGTGGATCTTTGTAGTATATTCTTCCGCAATTGCTAGTGTCTTATCCTTCGATCCGGTATCCACAATTACTATCTCTGTTACTTTATCTTTTACGCTATCAAGACATCTCTTTAAATGTCTTTCTTCATCTTTAACAATCATGCATAAAGTAATTGTCGTATCCATAATATTGTCCCCTCAAACTCATAAATTCTGTTATCTTATATATCGGCCTTATCATAATTAATCATTAGAATAGTACAAAAAAGGGACCCCTTATGGAGTCCCTTTTTTGTACTATTCACTCTACTATTAACGAAGCAATTGTAATACTGCTTGTGGTTGTTGATTAGCTTGAGCCAACATCGCTTGAGCTGCTTGTGCAAGAATATTGTTCTTGGTTTGGTTCATCATTTCTTTAGCCATGTCTACATCACGAATACGGGATTCAGCTGCAGATAAGTTCTCGGAAGTCGTTCCCAAGTTATTGATTGTGTGATCCAAACGGTTTTGATATGCACCCAATTTCGAACGTTCACCGGATACAGTTTCAATTGCGGTATTAATAACTGTGATTGCAGCATCTGCAGCCGTTTGTGTAGAGATATCAATACCATCTACTGTAGTGGCTCCGTTGCCAGCAACTGCTGAGCTATTTGCAGTCGATGCGCCACTCACCTTAAGGGTTGTAGCATCCATTGCCTTAATGGACAAAGTAATGTTTTGGCCTTTATTGGCACCAATGTGGAATGTAAGATCAGCAGCACTTGTTACACCCGAGCCTGTAGCTGCAGAACCATCTAATAATTTCTTAGTGTTAAATTCGGTTGTATTGGAAATACGAGTAATTTCTTTTGCCAATTCATTTACTTCTTTTTGAAGTTCTCCACGGTCAGAAGCTGTGTTAGTATCATTCGCAGACTGAACTGACAATTCACGCATACGTTGTAGAATACTATGAGTTTCATTCAATGCGCCTTCTGCCGTTTGGATCAAAGAAATCCCGTCTTGTGCATTTTTAGTAGCCATATCCAAACCGCGGATTTGGCCACGCATCTTCTCGGAAATTGCCAAACCTGCAGCATCATCGCCTGCACGGTTGATACGCAAACCGGAAGAAAGTTTCTCAACCGATTTGTTGGTGTTAGCGGTGTTTACACCCAGTTGACGGTGAGTGTTCATTGCTGCAATATTGTGATTGATAATCATGATTTTATTTCCTCCCTGAAATTAAATGATTCCACATCCTTGTGGTGAGGTTATTTCCTTAAGGTCGGCCGCCCTTCAGAAACAACCTACTACTACTATCGACAAACTATCATTCAGAGTTTATAGCCATTCAAAAATTCACGAAGCAATTGAAGAATTGCTTGTGGTTGTTGATTAACTTGTGCCAACATTGCTTGAGCTGCTTGCGAATGAATGTTGTTCTTCGTTTGGTTCATCATTTCTTTCGCCATGTCTACATCACGAATACGGGATTCAGCTGCAGACAAATTCTCTAAAAACGTTCCCAAGTTATTAATTGTGTGATCCAATCGGTTTTGGTATGCACCCAATTTCGAACGTTCACCGGATACAGTTTCAATCGCGGTGTTAATTGTCTGAATAGCTGCATCTGCTGTTGTCTGAAGCGAAATATTAATACCATCCACAGTAGAAGCAGCAGCACCTGTTACGCCCGATGCATTACAGTCTGCACAGTTGATACGGAAACTGGAAAAGAGTTTCTCAACGGATTTGTTCGTGTTGGCAGTATTTACACCTAGTTGATGGTGAGTATTCATTACTTTATAGATTTAAATATTTCCCTATAATACTTTTTTCTATGTATTTCGAGAATTTCATATCAAAAAAAGGAGAACTCTTAAAGAGCCCCCCTTTTTTTTCGAAAATTAACGAAGCAGTTGAAGAACTGCTTGTGGTTGTTGATTAGCTTGTGCCAACATCGCTTGAGCTGCTTGTGCAAGAATGTTGTTCTTCGTTTGGTTCATCATTTCTTTTGCCATATCTACATCACGAATACGGGATTCAGCTGCAGACAAGTTCTCGGAAGTTGTTCCCAAGTTATTAATTGTGTGATCCAAACGGTTTTGGTATGCACCTAATTTCGAACGTTCACCGGATACAGTTTCAATTGCTGTGTTAATAACTGTGATTGCTGAATCTGCAGCCGTTTGTGTAGAGATATCAATACCATCAGTAGCTACTGCTCCCACTATCGATGAAGTTGCAGCGTTACTTGCTCCACCACCAGCTACTTTTAGTGTAGCAGCATCCATAGCATTGATATTCAGGGTAATATTTTGACCTTTGTTAGCTCCGATATGGAATGTAAGGTTCTTTCCATCGGCACCCGCACCGCCAGTACTAGCAGAACCATCCAACAATTTCTTTGTGTTGAACTCAGTCGTATTAGAAATACGTGTGATTTCTTTTGCTAATTCATTTACTTCTTTTTGTAGCTCACCACGGTCAGAAGCTGTGTTAGTATCATTCGCAGACTGAACTGACAATTCACGCATACGTTGGAGGATGCTGTGAGTTTCGTTCAATGCGCCCTCAGCTGTTTGAATCAAAGAAATTCCGTCTTGTGCATTTTTAGTAGCCATATCCAAACCGCGAATTTGACCGCGCATTTTTTCGGAAATTGCCAAACCTGCAGCATCATCCCCTGCACGGTTGATGCGCAGACCGGAAGACAATTTTTCAACGGATTTGTTAGTGTTGGCAGTATTTACACCTAGTTGACGGTGAGTGTTCATTGCTGCAATATTGTGGTTGATAATCATTATAAATTTCCTCCCTGAAATTAAGTTAATCCACATCCTTGTGGTAATGCTGAACCATTAAGGTCGGCCGCCCTATTCGCTCAGTATCTATAACTTATATCGACTTATAGTCACCTATAGTTTAGAGTAATTCATTCTTTTCTGAATTTATTTCTCACAAATCAAAATAACCTGAGTCTGCAATTTGCAACTCAGGTATACTCGATCATTCAATTATTGATTATTCGATCTACGTAACCGATCCATTAACGCGTTCAAATCAGATTGAACAGGAGTAGCGGATTCCCGGTTTGCCTCCTGAATGGACATATATATTTCTTTACGAAAAATGTCCACATGCTTAGGGGCAGAAATACCTACCCTTACTGTATCTCCTTCTACACTTAAGATAGTCAGCTCAATTTGATCTTGAATGATGATAGATTCTCCTATTTTACGAGAAAGTACGAGCATATTAATCTTCACCCTTTCCATCTTCAACAGACTGCTCTGATAATAAGGTATGCTTCGTAAGATAGGATGATTTGTGAAGAACAATCTGTTTGCCCTTACGGTTGCCAGGATTGAGTACAATTGGGGCCAACAAATTAATAGTGGACTTGTCTACTTGATCCTTCAATGTAATGATGCAGCGAACAATAACATCAGATTGGATTTCTAGTTCCTCCGTCTCATCATCAGGCAGTTCAAATTCATAAGATGGGTAAAAGGCGAACGGATCTCCAAGTAAAAAGGACAACTCCTTCTCTTCCATAGATTGCAAATACCAGAAAGGAGTATCTTCTATATCAATAAATGCGAAATCAGATTTTTCATCGAACCCGAGAATTCCTTTGGATAAATGATATACCTGTTCTTCAGTCACTTCAAGTTTACCCCAAGACAGTGTTTCTATAATCAAAATTACCCACTCCTTTTACCAAAAATCATTTTCACCCGAAGATGAACCGTGTAATCCCAATTGCTCTATTAGCATTTATTGTAGCAATATTCCGTTCACCGACATAGCAAGAAAAAACTTCTTTTTCAAAAAATCTATTATAGAAAAAACAATAGACCGTCTTTCAAAGACGGTCTGTCCGAGATGCTACGGCATCTTAATATTACATTTGAGCATCCACTTCTGGAGGAATAAATTGCAAAGATGCATACTGCTGCATATAGATATCAAGTTTACCACGAGTATATTCTATTTCCGGGCGATGAACGTTTACCTTTATATTTACCTTGCTAGGTGAAAATCCAATTTGTGGCGCTCTCGTTTTTACACGCACATCGACATTGTCAAATGATGCCGGACCACGCATTTCGGGAAATGAATTGGGTTCAGTGTCAGTACCATACACGTCAGCAATCGAGTTACCTGGTTTAAAGAATTCTACCATTCGGTTCCCCTGCTCTACCTTCCTGGCGATCCCTTGAAGATATAGTTGCTGGATACCAGAATAAATCCGTTTGTTCATTTCGAGCATATTGCCACCATTATATGCTGCCCAAGCTCTCGATTGATCAATTGAAAGTTCAGGTTTAAACGTTTGGATATCCCATTTCCCCGCTGTTTTAGATATATTGACTTCCGCTTTAGGTTGAGTAATGGAAAAAGAACCCAAGTCAGCATCAATACCAATTACTGCGGGAGTCTGACGAATTTGCAATATCGGCTGCAGCAACGAGAACCACCTCCGTTATCTTATAAAGTCCACCAGAGTTGTAGATATAATCTTTGCACCCACTGACAAAGAGGCATTATATATATTCTCTTGAATTTTCGACTGCATGATCAATCCCTCGTAATCGGCATCCTCCGTCTTAGCTTGCAGATCCGTTAGATTAACATTCAAGTCACTCAAACGCTCCTGCATGAGTTCCACTCGATTGGTCTTAGCACCAATTTCAGAACGAGCCGTTAAAATAGTTTCCATACGCGCATCAATGTTATCTAATTGACCCGATATAGCTCCAAGATCACCAGCCTTTAATCCCGCAGAAATATTATTAATGATTGCATAAAGATTATCTGCATCCCCCGTATTACCGAATACTTCATTACCGGTTATACTAATCGGCATACGCACACCTTCACCTACGATAAATTGGATCTGTCCAGTATCCGTAGTAATTGGCTTAGATACATCGTACGTACTATCTGCTCCTTTAGCAAAATCATAAGGTTTGGTGGAGTATTGCTCACCATTAAAGATATATTTACCATTCAGTGTACTGTTAGCGATATCGACAAGTTGCTCTTTTAACTGCATCACTTCTTCATTAATACTATCGAGCGCGGACTGCGGATTAGTCCCTGTCGCAGCCTGTACGGACAGTTCCCGAATCTTCTGTACAACATCTCCTGCCTGACCTAGAACTGTATCATTAAAATCAAGCCATGAAAGAGCGCTATCTACATTTTTAGTATATTGCTCGTTAGAAGAAAGCTCAGCGCGATAGCGCAGGGAATACGTAATCCCTACCGGATCATCGGAAGGCTTGTTGATTTTGCGTCCACTTGAAAGCTGTAACTGTGTGTCGTTCATCGTACGAGCATTACGGTTTAGGTTAAGCAGAAGCTGTGAATTCATCATGTTAGAGGTTACTCTCAACATACGCTATATCTCCTTTTATCTGCCGACTGTGCCGGTGGAATTAATCAATTTGTCGAGCAGTTCATCAAAAGTAGTCATAAAACGCGCAGCAGCACTATAAGCATGCTGGAACACGAGCATATTCGACATTTCTTCATCCAGTGAAACGCCACTGACAGATTGACGACGGGAGTTAACCTGCTCTACCAGATAATCTGAGTTATCAGTTTGACGCGCTGCCTCCTGCGATTGAATACCCAATTGGCCAACCATAGAGCCTAGAAGCCCACCCACAGTATTGCTAACTTTACCGTCCGGCGTAGTGAATTTACTATCCTTGAGGTTCGTCAATAAAAGAGCCAAGGTGTTATTGCCTTTAACAACCTGCGTGTTGCCAGCTGCATCTACAGTAGTACGTAGTGAGGTTGCGAATAAACTAACATCCGCAGCAATTTCCGGATTCAACTTGATCGTTCCAGCGTCACCAGAGGTTACAAAGAAATCACGACCGGAGCTTCCATCCATCGCATAACCTAATTTATGGAGTCCGTTCAAGCCTTTGACAATGGTCTTAGCGTCCTCATACATCGATGCTCCCTTTGGCATTGCCTGTCCAGCGGCCAAAGTAACTACGGTGCCATCTGCTTGAGTAATCTTAGCATCATTAGTTAACATGGTACCCTCAGGAAGATTAGAACCTGCCGGTATTGTAATTTCAACGTCACCAGTAGCAATCGTACTAGCCATATCGTTGAGTTGTTTCTTGTAGTCAGTAACATAAGTATTTTTGGAGAAAATCATTCCGTAAGCCTCGCCGCCCTTCAAAGTTCCAGCGGCATAAGCATTATTAAGAAATGCACTATCTACGGTTGCAGTAACTTCTCCACCCTCTACCAGTGGTTGTCCACCCAGTGAAACGTTATAACCAGCTTCCGTCTCTACAACGGTAATATTAGCAATCTTGGATAGCTTGTCTGCCATCAGATCGCGTTGATCGCGTAAATCATTGGCCTGATCGCCCATACCTTCGATCTTATAGATCGATTTATTCAAGTCTGCGATAGCGGTCAGGTAACCCTGAGCCTCTTTTGCTTTAACCTCAATATTAGTAGTTAGATCCCGATCAAGATTATCTAATTGCGTGCTCATATAATTCATGGCATCAGTCAAAGATTGTGCAGTTTGTACTACAATCTTACGAGCAGTAGGATCTTCAGGGTTCTTACTAAGGTCAGACCATGATTTCCAGAAGTTATCTAGAACTGTACGAATACCTGTATCCGATGGTTCGTTAACAATCGCTTCTAGTTTAGAGAGGGTATCTGCTTGAAGTTTCCAGTTACCAAATGCAGAATTCTCACCACGGTACTGATCATCCAGAAACATTTCCCGAATCCGATCGATAGATGAGAATTCCACCCCTGTACCCATTTGACCAGGAACGGTAGATTTATTAAATCCGTACGCTTCAATAGGTAAAGCAGCCTTCATATTTACACGTTGACGAGTATAACCCTCGGTATTCGCATTTGCGATATTGTGTCCAGTCGTATTAAGAGCTGCGGTCTGAGTAAAAAGGCTGCGTCTCGCCGTCTCTATCGAGTGAAATGTGGATGTCATGCTACTTACTCCTCCTTATGTTCTGCTCTGACAGAACACTTCATCAGTACAATTCTAGCCTCGTGCATCAAAAATCCCCGACCGATTTACGCCATTGCCCTTATCGGACGGACGATGATAAGTGATATCCTGATTCGGTCTTCCGACCAGCAGATCCAAAGAATAATCTATAAAAGTAAGCGACTGCTCTATCAGCTTCTGATTTAGCTCATTTGCTTCTTTCAAGCGGTGCAAAGTGCCAGAAAGCTTCTGCTGAATATGCAGCAGTCGTGCCTTGTCTTCAGGGTCAAATATAAGTCTGGACAGCTCAGTTAGGTTCAGGTTCAGGTTGGAACGAATACCTACGCCTTGTAGAACGGTATACGCTGCCGCGATTCGCTGTTCCTCGAGCTGCCCAATCAGCTTCATTAGCTTGGACTCACGGTTCAGGATGTCGATTAAGGCATCCACCTTGTTGTCCATAATCGTCTGTTTTTTCTCAGCGGCCAGCTCCAGCATTTGGTTATGCACTTCGTCCAGCCGCTCCAATAGTTCTATTAATGTCGTCAATGCCATGGATGGTTTCACCTAATTCTCGGAGGATTGCTTAAAGTAAGGGGCGAGTTTCTCTGCTAGCTTAGCTGCATCTACTTGATAGGTACCTGCGGAGACCTGTTGCTTCAAACTGTCGATCTTAAGCGCACGTTCAGCATCATTACCAGAATTCTGTGCTTGCAAGAGCTGAATTGCTTCATCAGAGATCGAAACCTCATCCTTGCGTGAACTTTTCTTCATTTGTTCCTGCCTTTGCGCATCCGCGCTGCGTTGATACGGATTCATCGCGTTAATTCGTCCGGTCTCGTTAATTTTCATAACTTCACCTTCCTTCTAATATAAAAAAGCCGATAATCTTTACTAAGTTTATCGGCGTAGACTGAAACATACTTTATAGCTGCAAACGTTTTTTTGCAGATTTTATAGGCCACGCAATTTGTCTATTGCACGATATGCACCGTCTGTTGTCTTTTTGGTAGTATCCTCAGCAGCACTTTCCTTTGCAGCATTGGAGAGATCCTTCCTGAGCCGAGTACGACAACTATCACACATATGCCCATCGCGAATCAGCGTTCCACATACCTCGCAGGGATACATCATATTAGGAGCATTTGCTATAGATATCCGGCCCTCTCGAATAAAGCGGGTGATCTCCTTTATCGAAATTCCCGTAGCATCGGACAGCTCTTGAATGTTGGTTCCTTTGTTCTCCCGCAAATAATCCACGCAGATCTCATATTCATGCTCCAGCTCTTTGATGCAGGGCTGGCACAACCCCATAAGATTCTTAACAAACAACCGGCCGCACCTTGGACAATTGTCTAGATTCATAACAAGCAGCCGCTCCTCTCCGTACATTCTGTACAACGCATAATATCCTTATGCTCCTAGATTACATGATTGCAAAGAATTCGTCTATGGGACGGAAGAAACGCTATTACGGGCATGGATCTCTTCAAAAAGTGAATGGGCTGTTCACAATGATGCATTTCGCTCTCCTCAGGAACGTGCCCAAGTTAGGCTATACACCTCTACCGTATAACCATGATCTGCACCCATTTGTTGTATGATCTCAGCGCACGCACGAATGGTACTACCCGTTGTATAAATATCATCAACAATAATAATCCGAAGAGGACGATTTAGAGATACCTCACTATTCATCCAATCCGCAAATTGTGTTGTTACTGCCGGATTCTCCGCAAAAGCGTGCTTCATATCCGTTAGTCGTTCCGCTCGGCTCTTAAAACTCTGTTTTCCCGTATGATGTGTACGGATTAGCAGCGGAAGCTGTGGGACCTTTCTACGTCTAGACAGCACATCCGCCAATCTTTCCGCTTGATTAAATCCTCGCTCCATAAGCCGGGAATCACTGACAGGCACTGGCACTAACAAATCAGCAGACCAAGAACGATGGATGATGGATGGTTTTCGGGATAAAAGAGCGCTCTGCTTCTCTTTTTTTAGGGTTAGATAGGCTCTATCCAGCATGAGGCCAAGTAAAGGGGCATACCGTTCATTCCCGCGATATTTATACTGACCCAACCATTCTCGCATAACACTAGTGTAAGCCACTGCACTTCGATTACAAATAATCGGAGACGGTTCACTACTGCGGGTACAGTCAGGACAGCCCACATGCCGACCACAATTCAAGCAGCGTGGGGAACGTATCCAAGGAATGGATTCTACGCAATTCCTGCAAACTCCAGGAAATTGCGAGGATCCAGGGTTGCGCTTGCCGCAAGTTAAGCATGGAGTTACGGAAGAGGACAAGAGTGCCTGAGATTTAGTTAACCATGAGAACAGAGAATTCATCTCGACACATCCTTACTGATATATCCTTTGCGGCGAGCGATGATGTTCATAGTACGGATCTGGGAAATCGCTCCACGCTGTGATCGGGTCCACTGGGGAGAGGCAAATACAACACGCCCAGCAGGATCATCCTTAGATCGCCCGGCACGACCGGCCATCTGAACCAAGGAGGCTTCGTCAAAAAGATCGCTGTCCGCATCCAAAATAAATACATCGCTACGAGGCACTGTAACTCCTCGTTCCAGAATCGTAGTCGTTACTAATAGGGAGATAGCGCGGCTACGGAAAGCAGTTACCTTCTCTGCCCGGAAGGGATCTTTGGAGGAGGTACCTTCGATGACTACGCCGGGAAAGCTCCGACGAAGCAGAACCAGTAATCCTTCAATATGTGCAATACGCGACACAAAACAAAAGATTTGCGCCTCGCGCTCGAGCGACCTACGAAGCGTATGTATGATCGATCTAGGTAAGTTCCCACGCTTTAGGCATGTTTGAATGGATATCATACTCAGGTGCTGCGGCACAGGCAAAGGATGACAATGGAAGCGGACAGGCACTCTGGCATGTGGAAGTCTGCCTGAGCGTACCAACCGCTGCATTTCTTGCGGTGGTGTGGCTGATAAGTAGATAAAAAAGCCGTCTACCTTACAGGCTTGTTCTGCGGCATAAGCCAGCATAGGATCATTATGGTAGGGGTACGCATCAAGCTCGTCTATGATAACGAGATCAAAGCCTCGATGGAAGCGCAGCAGCTGATGGGTGGTCGCGAGCGTTAAGCGACCACTCACCCAGCGTTCTGCGCTGCCGCCGTAAAGCACGGCGAGAGTCTCCGCCGGGAAAGCTTTGGCGAGCCGCGGAGCGAGCTCGAGTACGACGTCGCGTCGCGGCGTCGCTACGAGCGCCCGCCCACCGGCGGCGAGCACGGCCTCTAGGAGCGGGAAGATCATCTCCGTCTTCCCGGCTCCCGTCACCGCCCAGAGCAGAAACCGCTCTGGGCACGAATTGGCGGAGCGCTCACGCCGCTCCGCCAGAAAACCCAGCGCAGCGCCAGCGGCTCCCGCCTGCGCTGAGCTGAGTCCCCACCGGCCTGCGGCCGCGGTGGGGTCAAGGGCGGCCGTGCACCGCACGGCCGGAAGCGCTGCGCTGCGCAGCAGCAGCGCGCAAGCCCGGCTGCGCCCAAGTGCGAGGCAGGCCTCGCAATAGGCGCAGCCCATAAGGCCGCACGCGGCGCATGCCGTGCGGCCGGTGGGAGCGCTGCCGCAGCGCAGGCAGCGCGAAACCGCGCGGCGGGCGACAGCGCCGCGCCACAATACGTGCGGCAGCTTAGCCGCCGCACACGCCAGAGCGCCAGCACCCGCAGGGAGCTGGCGGGCCCACGCCCCGTGCGCAGCCGGGGCGTGACTACCAACGGCGGCCGAAAACGTAAGCCGCCCCTGCAAATGCGCCAGTTGTGCCGCCTGGCGCCAACGACCTGTCAGCTCTGGCAACCTCTCTGCCAGCAGCGTTTCTATTTCCGGCTGCAGTAAAGAGCGGCCGGCCACCGCATGTACGAGTTGTTCTACCTCCGATTCAAGCAAAGCATAATCGAGATCATTTCCTCTACTGTAACTTCTGCAATCATTGTTCTCCCTAGACTGTTCTATAAATATCTCTCTTTGCCCAGAAAGTCGCCATAGCGACACCCTCTCACTAAGCAACTCTTCC
This sequence comes from Paenibacillus sp. FSL H7-0737, assembly GCF_000758545.1. Taxonomy (NCBI): domain Bacteria; kingdom Bacillati; phylum Bacillota; class Bacilli; order Caryophanales; family Paenibacillaceae; genus Paenibacillus; species Paenibacillus sp. FSL H7-0737. The sequence continues at coordinate 6,285,753 of NZ_CP009279.1, forward strand.
TCGCCTTTCCCTCCTGCTTCCCTTTCCTCCTTCAACTCAGGCTCAAGAACACTGCTTACGTATTGACCCCACTCCTTAGCCCCCCAGTTCCTCATCCCGTCTCTTTGTTTAAAACGATCGCGCAACTTCACCGCCCACCCCAGCGGCAGCGCAGGAGATAATAAAACCAGCTTGTCCTCCGTTACTAAGCCTCTACCTTGACTCTCCAGCCCAGCGCCAGACCACCACCATCTATCTACTGTAAGATCTAAAGAAATCCAAACACTCCAGATCCCCCTACATTCCAAGGCATATACAGCAGCTCGCATAAAATCGGCCTCCTTTAAGTCTCACCATTAATCACTCTTGCCCACACCACTTTCCCAGCCTCTAACGCAAAAAGCACACTCCTCCATTTCTTGGAGAGTGTGCTTCACCCGTTACTCACATATTCACTTAAAATCTGTCGCGCTTTGATTCGCATCCCCTACTTCCTGCCATCCCCATAAAAGGCAACGAAACAGACTGCCCTGACAACCGCAAGTCTACCACAATCCCTTGTTGCTGCAACTCTTCTTTACTCACCTGAAAAGTGTACATAGATGTTGCAAGATCGATAGAGCAGCCACTATCAGCCAGCCTGGAAACAATTCCAAGGGTTCCATCGCTCGAGCCATCATCCATGAACGTTACTCGAAATCGTTTTCCGGTTAAAAATGCTTGAAATGTCAGCGCCCGAATGTACCATTCCACAACAGATGCATGATTGCGAGTAATCAAAATATAATGAATCCATTTCACGGACTGCGGTGTCTGCCGCACCTTCTGCCGATTATGCAGCATATGAATAATCACTGCAGCGGATACATAAACAGCCGCAATCCATATCAACTGGGCTACCATGGAGATGCACCTCCTCTGTATACCAACACTATATGCCGGCTTTAAAAGGTCGGTGACTGCCCAGAGTTCCTATCAAGCATAAACGCCTTCGGCGTCCTTGCGAGGACGGTAAGCGTTTAAGCGAGAAATATAAGACATAAAGTATAGTGTGAAACTTATACTTTCTTATATTTTAAAGGAACAAGCTGTGCTCTCCTTGATTTCATTCCTATATGTACCGTAAATCTGTAAAAATTTTTATAAAGTTACCCATCCATACTTGATGGAGTTGATTACTGCTTGCGTACGATCATCAACTTCCATTTTTTGCAAAATACTGCTAACATGGTTTTTGACCGTTTTTTCACTAATAAACAAATACTCACCGATCATTTTATTACTCTTACCTTCCGCCATCAGCCGCAGTACTTCTGCTTCACGACGTGTTAGAGGATTGTTATCACCGGCCACAAACTTAACTCCGGCTTCCTTCACTACCGTATCAGCAGCTACTCCAGTCTCATTAAGGTAAGTCATGCGCCGCAATTGATTGATTAGCTTTCCGGTAACCTTTGGATGAATAAAAGCGTGTCCCTCACAGACCGAACGGATCGCATTAATAAGGGATTCAGCCTCCATATCCTTCAATAAATAACCATTGGCACCCTTACGAAGGGTTTCAAACACATAACTCTCATCATCATGAATCGATAAAATAATTACCTTAACCTCTGGGAACATTTCCCGCAGTTTTTGAGTGGCCTCCACGCCATTCTCAATAGGCATATTAATATCCATCAGTACGATGTCTGGTTTAGTTCCGTTACAGAACTCTAATACCTGGATACCGTCACCACATTCACCAATGACTTCGATATCCTCCTCCATATTCAAAATACGTTTCAGCCCTTCACGAAAAAGCTGATGATCATCCGCCAAAAGAACTTTAATGGGCGTTTTAGTAGAGTTTAAGTTCTCCATCACATTACTCCTTCCCTTTCTCCACGTTCGTCGGAATGTGGATCACGATTGTTGTCCCCTGATTCTCGGCTGATATGATTTCCATTCTGCCTTCAAGCAGCTCTACACGTTCCCGCATACCTACTAGCCCGAAGCTTTCACGATTGCCCTGCGGATTTTTTAATTTCTGCACATTAAAACCTAATCCATTATCCTTGATCACAATCTTAATTAACTGCGCTTGGTAAGTAATCTCTACCAATACGAAACTCGGGTAGGCATGTTTAGCTGCATTAGACAAAGCTTCCTGGACCAATCGGTATACCGCTGCCTCCATGGCTGAAGATAGTCGATGTTCCTGACCTCTGGTTTCCAAGGTCGTCCTCAGCTTCGTCTTCTCCTCAAAATCATGCACATATTTCCGCAAAGTCGGAATTAATCCCAAATCATCGAGAGCCATCGGTCGTAAATTAAAGATGACCTTACGCATTTCTTCCAGGCTGTATCGAACCTGTCCTTTCAAATCTATTACTTCGTCCTGCACCAACCCAAATTCCTGCTTTACCAGCATTCTTTCTACAATTTCCGTCCTAAGGACTAGATTCGCCAGCATTTGAGCAGGACCATCATGAATTTCCCGGGCAATTCTCTTCCGTTCTTCCTCTTGAGCCAGGATTATCTTGAGTCCTATCATCTGTCTGTTCTTCGCAGATTCGACAATTCTCGTCACCTGACCTAGTTCTCCCGACAAATATTCGAGCACTACGCTCATTTGCGAACCAATTGACTCTGCGCGCTCTACAGAATTTTCGACACTGCGCACTCGCATTTGTAATTCATCACGTCTTGATCGAAGATAGACCTCTCGCTCACGCGTCATCATGAGTTCGAGCTGTAGCTCCGTAGCCTTCTCATAGGCAATACGGATATCCTTCTCCGAGTAGCGGACAAAGTCCCGGCTGACCTCTGTCAGCCGGATTCTGGAGCGATGATACTGCAGCTCCAGCTTGTCTACTTTTTTCAATGTCTCATCCGTTTCGTCCATGACCCGCTGCAGTTCTTTGTTGAGTGCAGCAAGTTCATCACGCGCAACCTGCAATATTTCAAAAATCTGATACTTGCTGCTCTCCATCACGTCGATGGTATTTTTAATGACGCGATCAATCGCATCGGTTTGAAATTCCACGGATGCTTGCCCCTTTTCTATCGAATCGTTTTAAAGGTTTTCCTTTATATTAACATATCACGATTCGATAGTTACGGTCTTCGTTTTCTGTTCCCATTTTACAGTTAATCCTAGCTGTTCAGAAACTAGTCTTAACGGTACTAAAGTCCTACCTTGTAAAATGATTGGTGCTACTTCAGCACTCTGACGTTTACCGTTCAGCAGATATTCTTTTTTATTTACAGTAAGATCCAGTGCCTTGGCTCCGCGTAATACCATGATCTTCTTATTCACCTGATCCCAAGTAGCGCTGCCTCCGAAAGCATCAAGGACATACCGAATTGGCACATAAGTACTGCCGTCTTTTACAATTGGAGCTACATCAATAGCTTTCTTTGTTCCGTTTACAGTCATTGCTTTCGAACCAATGCTCATGGAAGCCGTACCTTTCGGTAAGCCTGCATCACTAGAAAGCGATGGCATTGTAAACTTGATATTATCAACGGCAACTGTACCCGTCTTCGCCCGTTCATCTTGGCCTTCCTCTACGTTAACAACATAGAGTCTCTTCAGTGTTGCTGGGAATTTAATGCCTGAGCCTGACAAGTCAATGTTAATGTTCTTCCAACCATTCCAATCGATGATCTTCGCAAGATCCACATAAGCTGTAGCTCCACTGTTGTCTACAAATTCAGCACGCAGCCAATTCAAGCTCATATCGCCCATCACATCAACCGACATCGAAGTTGCAAGCGCTGGAACTGTTTTACCGCTTGTACCATTAAGCTGAGCATAAGCATACATTTTGCCGCTACCAGCTGTCATATCATAACTGAGTGACAGAACCTTGGAGCCTACTCTTTCAGCCGTTCCATCCACTATCGTTGCAGTACCCTGTACCGCTGGAACATTAGTAGTAAAGTCGATTGGATAGCTTACTTTCTCGAAATCTTCCCATGTTGTAGCTGCTGCTGTTGATAATACAACCACTGCACTAAATCCATCATAACGGGCAATAGCATAACCCGTAGTAACCCCTGCATCAACGGTGTTTACAGTAAGCTTGCCATCTTTCACGGCTCCCTTAAAACCTACAAACTCCCACTTCAGTGCGGAATCCGGAACATTGATAGTCGTTCCACTTTTCGTTGCCGCTGTAACAGGGACAGACACAGTAGTTCCGGCTGTCAGTGGCGCTGTAGCTGTACCTACACTCATACTGGAAAGATCATTACCACCCAAAACTGTAACAGTTGTAGAGGCGCTTGCAGAACCGCTTTTAGCCGTTAAGGTAACGGTACCTGGCTTCACTGCCGTTACTTCACCTGCACTTACCGTTGCGCTTCCGCCGCTTGATACCCAAGTAGGATTACCCGCTGCTACATCAATAGGGTTGTAGTAAGTGTCATAACCTTTTAAAGAATACGTTGCCTTTTGTCCAACCAGCAGTGCGGAACTTCCGCTAATTTTGATTCCTTTCACTTCACCTTGCGGTGCGTTAGTGTAGACACCAAGCCCGTTAACGATGCTACGTTGCTCTGTGCCATACTCTGTATTAAAAGTGAGTGTAGTAGCGGTTTCACCGAGGGGCCGGTCTACCATCGTTGTAGAGCCGCCTCCATCGAGATTAAGACCTTTCCAGACTCCAATATTCGTCATAAATGATTGCAGTTCGGTTAGAGACATCCCTGAACTATTACCATTTTTCTCAGCAGCAATTATATATACATAACGTCCGTCTTGGGAATATCCTAAAGCCGTGCGTGCACGATAGCCTCCAATGCTGCTAGTAGAACGAGAGAACGTTGCTGCTTTTCCGTTATTTACTAGAATCGTATGTCCGCCAATCATTGTTTCCAGATTCGCAGGATCTAACGATTGCTGTGTAGTCTTAGATTTCAGGGAATACACACTTGTTACAGGTTGTCCTACCGTCAAATGGGCAGTAACATATCGTGCGGCTAAGCCATGTGCCCGCAAAATATAAGCTCCCTTTGGAACCGCCATAGGAAGTGCAGCATTTTCAGAGATTTGAGTAACTATACCATTCTCAACAAGTACCTCAGTTGGAGTGGTGGAGCTATTTTTAGGACGATCAAGTGCAGTCCATACATCTGTGTAAATATACATAGCATTAGCATGACTATAAGTCGAGCTTCCGCCTTCAGGGCTATAAGCGCCTTTATTGATACCGGAGATCTCAAACTGTGCGCCATCTGGTGCGGTTACCATCCCCTCAAAGCTGTACTCGTCAATAATAGGTTTGCGATCTTTTGTCACTGCAAAGGCATACATTCCATCCAATTGTGAAGGTGTAGACACCAGTACTCCACCTGATACTTGTCCACCGATCGGAGCACCTTCTCCACCTGTATTAAAATAATCGCCATTTACTGCGGCCACGGCTCCCGTTTCCTTGGCCATCCCGCCAGTACTTTGCCGCGTAGTCAGGTTTCCACCTTTACCAGTCATTACATCTAAAGAAACATATGGATTGTTAAGATCTACTCGAATAACATCCGCTAGACCAGAAGCACTCGCCCCAGAACGTGTAGTAGTATATTTATATTTCATCATAATGGCGCCCGAAGTAATTACTTCTTCTCCCAGCTTACTTACCTTAAAAGGAGCTGTAGCTGCTGCCGCAATTGGTGCAGATCCCTGACCCAAAAGCATCATACCTTCACTGCCGATTACCGGCATAATCCATAACACACCAGCCAATGAAGCAGCAATCCACTTTTTAGTGGAAGATAATCTTATTCCCCGTACAACCTCGCTACTCTTCTTCTCCATGAAAACTTCATTCATTTCAACGTAACTCTCCCATCTCTTTTGTACTCTATCAGTCCATATCAATGTCTGGAAACTGGTTCCTATTTTTCTAGTACTCTTTTAATAGACTGAAAATAAGCCAAAAAGTTGCGAAATTGAGAGATTTCAAGCTTTATAGAGTCGAAATTGTCATAATTAGACGACAAAAAAAAGCCCGGCATAATTACCGGACTTTACCAATTAATTCTTTGTTTACAAGAGTTGTTTACAGGTAATCTGCCTGTTTCAACATCCGCTGCAGCATCACGGCAGCTTGAGCACGGGTGGCATTGCCCTGAGGCTGGAACTCACTTGCTGTCATGCCCAAAATTATCCCTGATTGCACTGCCTTGGCGACGAACTCAGCACTTTGATTCTGAATCTTCGACTTATCCTTGAATTTTGCAAGCGTTGAGGCAGAAGTACCGCTTAGTGTAATAGGATGATTGGTATATTCCATCGCACGGATCATCATGATCGCCATCTGCTCGCGTGTTATATTATCATTCGGACGGAAAGTACCATCCGTGTTCCCTGTAATAATTCCAGCTTTAGCCGCTGCGCCAATGTAGTCTCCAGTTTGTGTAGAAGGCTGCACATCCCGGAAACGTTGTGCGGTCTCACGATCTCCTAGCAAGCCTAGACCTCGACTGAGCATTATAGCAAACTCAGCACGGGTAATTTTTTTCTCCGGATTAAACGCACTACCGTAGCTGTTATCAATAATATTCTTTGCGTTAAGCTCAGCTACGATTGCATTACTCCAATGCTTACCCATATCCGTGAAGGCTCTGGTGGACAAGAAAGTCCCTAAAATCTGATTACCAGCGGTACGAGCACGGATAACCGTATAGTTACCGACCGTACTGACCTTTGTAGGTAGATAAGCCGCATCGTAGTAGGAAAGGTCCAATCTGGCCGCAGATGTCTGCGCACTATTTAATGAAGAAGTAGTACGTACGGTATATTCTCCTGGTACAGTCAGTGCCTTGGCATTCGAATAATTACCACTAACGATCGCCGTCACCCGGACATCCATAAGACTAGTAATAGTTCGCATACCCATCGTCTGTAGCTTTTGCTCAAAAGGTGTAAATGTACCTGCTGGAACTTTATCCAAGCGGAACACGAGCGAGATATTTTTACTGTCCGAGATTAGGCTGCTCGCCAGCCCATTCATATCAATATCATCAAGCCCTACGCTAAATAGGTTGTCTCCATGACGAATCATGAACTTAGTATTTTTATTACGGTTCACCGCGTCTAGTAATGGTTTTAGCGGAGCAGTTACAAAAGCTGCTTGCTCCGTGGAAGGAACCTCAAAAGCCAATACATCATTATTCATCTTATACAGATATTCATAACTGGCAGCTATTCGATCTGCGTTTAAAGTATATCTTTTTACCGATTGATTATATACAGAACGGTCATCCACAATTTGCGAGGAATCGCTCTTTAATAGTGCATACTCTTTTCCAAACTCACTCGTTGCAAGTGTTCCTAGGTAGGATGGACGATTTCCAGATCCAGTGGTCACGCCAGTTAGATTCTGAACTGATAAAGCTGAGAATGAGGATAGTGTATTCCCACTCAAATCCTTAATCGTTCCGGTACCAGACATATAGGACAGGTCCACTGTTTGACCGGTCTTCACAACCGAGGATAACGTTATTTTCAGAATATTGCCTGAGATATAGTAGGATTGCACCCCCAAGCTGCTGCCATCTGCTCGAACTCCAAACTGATTCGCGTAGAGGGAACCGGATGCCTGCATATTCTTTGCAAAAGTAACGGTTAACTCGTCACCTGAAACGGTCGCTGAATTAATCTCAGGTATAGTAGTGCCGCTGTTTTCTGAGATGGATACAGGCTGCAGGTTAATATACGCCGCTCGGTTTCCATTCAAATCGCTCACCCCGGCAGAACCCGGCACATAAGATATAGTCACATTCTGATTCACCGTCAGCGCTGTCTGAAGCGTCAAAGTGACCTGAGTGCCGCTGACCGATACATTAGTTACATAATTAGGCGTGCTGCCCACTAACACAGAGAATTGGCTATTCAGTGGGAGATTGGTTGTAGACAAGCCTTCATTATAATTCAAAATGATTTTAGTGCCGCCTCCGGTTGCACTTTGAAACACTGGCGCAATCGTATCGTTACTGTTACGGATATTGAAATCAGTAAAGTCCGCAATATTTTGTCCATAAGAATTCAGCAAAGGATACGAACCTGCATAGTAGGACACCCGAACGTTCTGTCCATTTGATGCTTCACTGCCCAATGTTAAATATACTGTATTGCCACTGGAACTGATCGAGTTGACCCCAAGTGAGCTTCCATCTGCAGTCACTGAGAACTGGTTATGAGCGTAATAGGAAACCGATTTAAGTGTGTCGTTAAAATTTAATACTACAGATCTCCCCGTGATTCGCCCGTCTTTAGGTGTCGGCATGGAGGACTCAATGGAGTTCGTGATCTGTTTAGAGCTAAAAGTGCTCGCTGCATTTCCGCTTGGATCCTGAATCGTCCGCAGTCCGCCATTATAGCTGACCTTTACAATCTGCCCAACTGCTACTCCTGTACTCAGCACCAGATAAGCGCTGTCTCCCTGAATATAAACACTTTCAATCGCTCGATTCTCGTCGTTCACCGTAACTCCAAAGCTTGAGGTTAACAGCGCTATGGATGAATTGAGAGATTCATTATATTTCAGACGAATGGTTCGGTTATTCTCAAGCTGTGCTGATGTGAGCTGTGGAGCTGTTTTGTCCAGAGACAAGGTCTTGAAGCTCCATGAATTTTTACCACTTAATCCGTCATATAGAACGTTAGCATCACTTGCATCTACAAAAGCCCCTTTGGCGATATCAATGTAATAAGTTGAATCACTATCTAACGCTACAGAAGGTGTGATTATAAATTCTTTAGCTGTAGTGGTACTCCGAGTAACGTTAACCGGCACCTGAGATCCTCCGCTTTTATATAGAGCCACACCATTGGCCACTGCACTGTTGTAATTCACATCCCGATTAAAAGCGATCGAAAAGGATCTGTTGTTAGCAATAGATTCACTTCGATCAGATGGATTCAAAGCACTTACGCCAAGTCCAGTCAAAGATACCGTTGTGAAGGTCCAAGTGTACGGGCCCGAGGCAGGAAATACATTTCCATCTTGATCATAAAAAGCACCCTGGGGGATCGTAACTGTATATTGTGTGCCGTTTAGCAGAGGTGAGGCTGATGACGCTGGATTCAATGTTATGGTTCTGCTGCTTCCTCCAGTAACGGCTGGGGAGTTCACATTAAGCCATCTTGTTCTAGCATCGTTAGCTGCCCCTGGGGACACCGTAATTACACCTGATGCAGGCATCATTGGACGGTCAAAAGTGAGCTGTAGCGCCCCTGTGGTAGATATACCACCTGCACCGTTAGCCGGTGATGGAGTCATCGGAATTTCAGCTACACCTTTCGTAGTGAAACTCCATACATTCCCGCTAGAAATACCAGCAAACGTTCGATTATCAACATCTTTAAAAGCGTAGGCATCAATAAGAACATAATAATTTCCTCCGGCTGCCAATGCTTTCTCTAATGTTAATTTAACTGTAGTGGAGTTAGCATCAGTTTGAACGTTTACTCTACTGTCATCATCTTTAATTCTGAACTCTTGCACTGTTGTATTATCTGCTGAGGACAGGATTCGGATAGAACCCCCACCTTTTAACAGCTGCTTATTTAGTGTCAGACTAAGTTCCTTTAAACTCCCGGCATCTACTCTTGCATTATTAGCCGGTGAAAAGTTGCCTGCCGAGATAGCTGTATTACTCTCAGGAGCGGTGGTAAATGCCCATGAAGTAAGTCCTGATTCATTACCCTCATTATCTTTGAACAATCCTTTGGGAATTGTGACCGTGTATGCCTTATTCGGAGTGAATTGTTGGTTTGGCCCTAACTTAAGCTCGTAATCTTTTGAACTACCAATTAAACCATAACTACCAATAGGAATCGTCACAAAAGGTGTACTATCACCCTGGCCCGTGATGGTAATTTCTCCAGCCTGCGGGTTTACTTGACGATCAAAGCTTAATTTAAGAGATGACCCGATATTTACATAGGTTGCTCCAGGTGCTGGCGACACACTAATGCCAAATTCCGCTGCAGCATGTACTGCCGATATTCCAATTCCGATAGAAGGATACCCTGTTCCAAGTACCAGTTCTCCTGCTAGAAAAATTGCCGTCCATATTGAAATTTTTCTTTTCATGCCGTGATAGACTCCTCTCAAACCATACTAACGTCTTTATGTATATTCTTATATTTCGGTTAAAGGGCTTACAAAGTTTAGTAGTCTACTTCTCTATGATTAGAATCAATTCTAATTCTGCCCATTACATAAAAATAGCCCGCAGAGCTGACACTAAGTGCCAACTTGCGGGCTTAACGTATTATAAGAACATATAATTAACTACAATCCTGCCTGACCTCTGAGTAATTCCGCTTTATCTACGCGTTCCCAAGGAAGATCAACATCAGTCCGTCCAAAATGGCCGTATGCTGCAGTCTGTCTATAGATCGGTTTACGCAAATCAAGCATGGAGATAATACCCGCAGGGCGAAGATCAAAGTTGTTGCTGATCAGTTGAACCATCTTTTCCTCACTGATCTTACCTGTTCCGTATGTATCCACATTAATCGAGACAGGAGTAGCCACACCAATGGCATAAGCAAGCTGGATCTCACATTTATCAGCTAGACCCGCAGCAACAAGATTCTTCGCCACATAACGAGCAGCATAAGCCGCAGAACGGTCCACTTTAGTTGGATCCTTACCAGAGAATGCGCCGCCGCCATGACGAGCATATCCGCCATACGTATCAACGATAATCTTCCGTCCAGTTAGACCGGCATCCCCTTGAGGACCACCAATCACAAATCGTCCTGTTGGGTTAATAAAATACTTAGTTTCAGCATCGAGCAGTTCCGCAGGAACAACCGGCATAATTACATGCTCTTTAATATCTGCTTGAATTTGTTCAAGAGAAATTTCTTCTGCATGCTGTGTAGATACTACGATAGCATCCACGCGTACAGGCTTCTCATCTTGATACTCGATCGTAACTTGTGTCTTCCCGTCAGGACGCAAATATTCCAAAGTTCCGTTCTTACGAACTTCAGATAAGCGACGAGCAATACGGTGAGATAAAGCGATCGGTAGCGGCATCAGTTCAGGTGTCTCATTCGTAGCAAAACCGAACATTAAGCCTTGATCACCCGCACCAATATTTGCCGTTTCTTCAGCCAATTGTGCTGGATCACGGTGCTCGAGAGCAGAGTTTACACCTTGAGCAATATCAGCTGACTGCTCATTAAGTGAGCTCAATACTGCACAAGTATTATAATCGAAACCATATTTTGCACGTGTGTAGCCAATTTCTTTAATGGTATTGCGTACGATGGCAGGAATATCTACATACTCAGATTTGGTACTGATTTCCCCGATCACCAAAACAAGACCAGTTGCTACTGCTACTTCGCAGGCTACACGAGCATTTGGATCATTAGCTAAAAATGCATCCAATACCGCATCGGAAATCTGGTCACAGATTTTATCCGGATGCCCTTCCGTCACGGACTCAGAAGTAAACAAATGACGCCCTTTAATAGACAAGTATAACAACCTCCCTTATGGTTAGTCTGACACTGTATAAGGAGTTCCTTAATAATCACAGGCCAAATTAATAAAAAACTATAAAACAAAGAAACTCGGGGGCCTGTTCTTTTTATGAAGGATGATTGCAGTATTTCATGTTTATATTCACTAAACTCTTCAAAAAAATGAACCTTTCCCATATGGAAAAGGTCTAAGGCTTTCCTCAAAAGTCATATTATCTTATTTGGGAGGTGGTGTCAATTATTCCGAAGCCCCTCCATCATAGTATAAATATTGATTCCACAGTATTAAAAAGAAATATCAGATAGGATTAATAAGAATTCTTTCCCTGATATTATTAAAGAAGAGACTGTTCGGCTTGCTTAATAAGTCTCTTCGTGATTTCTCCGCCAACAGAGCCATTATCTCTTGAGCTAAGATGTCCAAGATACTGGCGACGGCCAGAACCACTACCTCCGATTGCTCCTAATTCAGAAGCAAACTCTGTGTCTGCTCCGCCTCCATAATGCGCTCCATATAAACCAAATTCAGCTGCAATTTCATATTGCATTTGCTTCAGCATTGCCCGACTTTCCGGTACCACTGTGCGATTGTTACGTGCCATGTTACAGCACCTCCTGTGAATTTGTAAGATTACAGGAATATTGTGCGTCCAACAGCTACTCTTCAATCGCGCCAATGATTTGTAACTTTGGAAATCAGTTTGAAGGTATGATTAAGTACTTTTACGGGCATTATGAATATATAACTATTACAAATTATTTTAGTGTATATCCACCACGAACCATGACAACAAGGCCAAGAGTTTGTCCTGATTGCACAGTAATACCACGACCATCACGAGGGAAAGATAATAAATGGTTAGTCGGTGCAGCTACTCCATTGGCAAGGTCTTTACCATCCGTTAAATCAGCAACACCATTTGCATCCTGAGAATAGATAACCGCTTTACCCGCACGAACGATAAATTCAGCGCCTGCGGAAGCAATTAAGGTTTGTCCTGGTTTTACATCGACAATTACGGATTCATTACTGCTAGTAGTCGGGTTTGTTGTAGCTGTTGGAGCTGAGCTTGGACTCGGAGTAGCTGTAGCTACTGGAGCTGTGCCTGCACCACCATTAAGTGCCTTCTGAATTTGCTGATCTACATAGCTTTTAGTAACCACTGGGTCATCCGCTGTTCCAGGTTGCGAGCCTACACCTGCACCTTCAGCAGTAACATTTATTAGTGATCCAGCCCATATACCACCAGCCAGCAATACAGCTGCAGTTGATACTTTCCATATCGATTTCAATGAAGTTCCTCCTCAGGAGCGGGATAAATGCCTATAAAAAAAGAATAGCCTCCGAAGAGGCTATTCTTGCTTCGTAAAGGAAGCTAATTATCTTACAGTGAGTTTTGTATCAGGAACAACTGTAAGGTGATCTTTGTCAGATGCGTTAGCATTTGCCTTAACTTGAACAGTAAGGGAATCAACAGTGTTCAAATCAGTGATCTTTTTACCGTCAACGCTAATTTCCAACAATACTTTACCCTCATCGCTACCAGTACCAAGTGTTACTTTCGTAATGGTTGCAATTCTTGCTACATTGCCATCTAATCCTACAACGACTTCGAAGTCTGTTGCATCAACGTCGTGTACAAGAGCATTTGAGAAAGTCAATGCCAGGTATCCAGCGTTAACACTGTTAATAGCCGCTTCAGTCAATTTAGGAGCTGTTGTATTTTTAAGTTCAACAGTTCTGGAAGCTGAAGTAGTTTGTTCCATTCCGTTTCCTGCGGCATCAGAGATACCAACGGCTTTAAACGTGTAGTCTTTAGTCGTTGTAATTCCGCCTACTGGAATAAATACATTTACTTTAGTAAATGTTGGTTTAGTAGCATCACCTACTACAGAAGCTTTATCCACAACTGCATAGGAACCGGTAGGTAGAGCAGCATCGTTCAGGACATAGCTGTTTCCATCGCGAAGCGAAGCTACATTCAAACCTACGTTATCTTCAGCAGTTACTGTGAATTGGTGATAACCATCTTGACCTTTGTTAGTTGTTTCATAGACTACAGATGTAACAGTAGGTCTCTTGTCATCGTTGGTAATAACTTTTTCAGCAGTAAGAGTAACTGTAGCTGCAGCGGAGGCATTAGGTGTTCTAGCTTTATCCTTCACCAATCCAGCTGTAAGACGAACTGTGTAATCGCCGCTCAAAGTTTTTGTGTTATTAACAGTCAACTTAGCGCCTTTTACTTTAGTATTGGTAGGTCCAGCAGTGATTGTTTCAGAAACAGCACCTGTGGATTCGTCAATAATACTAACTGTTCCACCTGCAAGAACGATATCTTCGCTGAATGTAAGCACAAGACCACTAGAACCGTAAGTAGCAGATACTACAGTTGGAGCAGTAGCATCCTTAGTCAGAGTAATCGCTTGATTCAAGCTTGATCCAAGTGTGTTGCCCAGTGTATCACGAACAGCTGCTTGGAATTGCAGTGTACCAGTGAAAGTTCCGGAAGATGGGAACGAGAAACCACTAGGTACTTGTAGTTTGATTGTGTCACTGTCGGATGTTGTAATAACGTTCATGTTACCAACCTTATCACCGTCAGCTTTGAGCAAGTGAACATTACCTTTGAAAGATGCAACGTTAACTTTTTTGTTGAATTTAACATTTACATATTGGTCGCTATCTGTAGTAACGCTAACGATCTGCGGAGCAGCTGTATCAGCAGTTACTGTAACACTTGTTTTAATTGTGTCTGCTACGTTACCAGCAAAATCAGTAACTTTAGTTAATGTTACATCATAAGCTGTACCAGTTTTCAGTGCAGTAGTTGAAGTCAATTTGAACGTGTCAGCAGATTCTCTTGTTACAGATGCAAGAGCACCGTTAACATTAGCAGTAAAACCATATTGTTTTACAGGCTCGCTAAATTGTACAAATACTTCTTTAGTCGTTTCCTTAGCTACGGAATTGATAACCTTAACTGTTGGAGCAGTTGTATCAGCAACTGTCAACAAAGTAGTGTAAGCTGCAACTTTAGTTCCAGCTGTTGTCAGAACACTGTCACTTACTAATACTGTGTATTGGCCTTTCAGGTAGTCAGTTTCAACTGCGTTGAAAGTGATTGTCAGTTCAGTACCAGCTTCGTTCAAGCTTGCAGCTGCACCATCAACAGTTACCTTTGTTCCACTAACAGCAACAAGTTTAACAGCATCTTTAATCAGCTTTCCATCATCAATTACACTTTCTGCATCAACAACGCGGTTGAATTTAACAACCACTTGTTTAGCGTTTGGAGCTTCTACGGACAGAACCTTAGGAGCTGCCAAAGTTACTTTAGTAGTGTAGTCATGATTATTGTGTTTGAAGGAAATTGAAGTTTCAACGCCTTCTACAAGTGCAGTAGTCAAAGTTACAGTAGTAGTAGTTTTGTCAGAGAAAGTTACAACTACGCTAGTTGGGCTTACTGCTTCAGCAGAAGCTACAGTAGGAGCTGCTTTCAATTGATCAACAGCATATGCTGTTTCAACTACCAAAGAACGGCTAGCGTTAGCTTTGAAGTTAGTGTCTTTAGCAATCAGACCAGCATCGATTACTGCTTGAGCATAACCTTTAGCCCATGCAGATGCACTGTTGTCAGATGTTGCTGGAGTTTCAAGTTTCAAAGCGCGGAACAATACAGCCGCTACTTCTTCAACTGTTACTTTACCATTGTAGTCGAAGATACCTTTAACAGTATCTTTACCTTGCATCAAGTTAGCTGCAGTAACAGCTTCGATGTAAGGAACTGCCCAGTTCTTAGCGTTGTAACCTTTGTCTTTGTAAGACAATTTGTTAGTTACTTCAGTAAGATCGAACAATTTAGTAACGATCTTCGCGAATTCAGCGCGAGTAAGATCTTTTTCAAGGTGAGCTTGACCATCTGGGTACCCATTGAGAATACCTTTTGCTGCCAAAGCGTCAAATTTTTGTTGCGGAGTTGCTGCTGCGTCACCAAACGCTACAGAGGCAAACATCGAGAATGCCATTGCTGTAGATAATGCTACGGATAAAATTTTCTTCATAACCTTTTTTTCTCCTCCTTGGACGTTCATAAACTGAGATTTTTCTTTAGTTGAGTAGCTCGTGTCACTCATTAGCCGATGCACCCCCTTTCCAGAGTTGAGCAAATTAAGTATAAATAATGTCTGTGACGGGTATCACAGAAACTGGTAAACAATGATCAGGACATGACAATACTAGATTCCTAATTATACCTAAGTATTATACAATGTGCCTCAAGTCACGTAAAGCTAATTTTTCCATTTTGTTAAATTCGCTTTACCAGCGGTTAATTTCAACTGCCTGTGTAAATGACTCTACACCTTAAACGCAGAAGATTTGGAAAAGTTGCGGTTTCTCAAAAAAAATCTTTTCTTTTTTCGTTTCCCGGTACAATCCCAATAGAAGATACATATGTATGTTCTACTAACTATTGTTAATCTTGGGTTGCCACGGAAAATAGTATACCATAGTCGTTTTCTAAACGTCATTATGCAATATTTACTAAGTATCATTAACACTAGTGCCATTTATTTAAACATTCCTACAAAGTTTGAGTATAACGGGGCTGAAAGACCAGATTTCTCACATTCACCGTAAGCTGTTTATATGGTGGCTTCCCTTCTGAGCTTCAGCTCTTAAAGCTATAACCTAAAAACCTTCGCTTATAGGTTCAATCAAATATGTTCTTTCTTGGTTAGCCTACTGGTTCATTACTTTGATGATTCGTAAGCTAATGGCTACTACTTACCGTCACCATTCGGAGATCCGCCCTATAGAACACAACAAAAAAGCGCCGTTGCCGGCGCTTGCTTCTATTACAGTAGGGTCTAACGAATCTTCATAGATAACTGGATCAATTCCTGACGCTTTTCAGGACTTGAGTTTACATTGTCGTACATTGCATCAATAGCTGCGCGATTCTCGCGGTAGCTCTTCTCATGCTTAATTGTAGTATGAGACCATTCGATCAGAGCGTTCTCAGCAACGACAAGCTCATTGTAGGAATCATGGAATCCTGTAGCCTGCACAAGCTCTTCCATAACCTCCTGTGTAATCTCCTGTAGTGCCCGCTTAGCCGCAATTTCCTTTTCTAACACTTTTGCTCTATTCTCAAACATATTCTTGGCTTTCATGTAATCCAACTGTGCTTTTGCTAAAATCGGTTTCATGGTTGGCTTTCACCTTTCAGAAAATAATATTTTCTACGTTATTGTATCGTAAATCTAAGAAGAATACAAAATATATGTCTTTGGTAATTGCTCTCATTACATTAAAACACCGGTCTGCGAATATTTTTTCGCAGGCCGGTGAACATTTTTTTGCTCTAGTTAAAGTTCTTAGGGAAGATGCTTGTACTCTTTTGCAAGAGTGCAACTGTAATCTTTCCAGCCTCCGCTCTAGTCAACTTACCCTTTGGATTAAAGTTATATACGGGTTTCTTCTGTCCTGTAACTGTCACGGCGCTTCCTTCCATAATCTTAGCTTTGGACACAGCCTCAATCGCAGGACGTGAATAGAAATCCATATTACTCGTATCAACAAACGATTTACTTAAGGTTGCCAAGAGTTTATTGTCATTCAAAGACATCTTCAGCTTCAGCGCCCTAGCTATCATTACTGCCGCTTGTTCACGCGTTAAGGCTTGGTCAGGGCCAAAGAAGCCATCACTTAGTCCTGTAACAATACCTGCCCTAGCAGCAGTCTCAATATGTTTGAAATCCCATGTGGCCGAAACCGCTTGTGGCACAATATCGAAGAATGTTTGTTTACTTGTATCATAGTTCAAAGGAATACTCAATGATTTTACGAGCAATGTAGCAAACTCGCCACGAGTCGTTAAATCATCTGCACCGAATGCATCTGCACGAAGATTAGTCATGAAACCCTTAGAGTACAATCCATTCATAATATTTCTGCCCCATGGATGATTCGTAATATCAACAAAACCACGACGTAGCTTCATAACAGTATAATAACCAAACTCATCAAATGGAACTGTAATGGTATGTTTCTTCGTATCTACTACACCACCTACGTTTTCCCATTTTCCTGAATCGGTATACCGGAATACTGTAATTGTCGAACCCACTTCATCTACGATGCTAGAATTAAATGTAAGCGTCAATTCACCGCGTTGAGAAGGTACAATTTTACGGGTTTGACTGTACTGCGTAAAATACCCCGTCTTCCCGCTAGCGTCCACAAAATGCGGAGTAACGCCATTGGTTTCAATGTTAACACCGTCTTCTCCTAAGCCACCGCTGAGCCAGTAGATATCGGATACTCTTGAAAAGTTATTCGTGGAAACGGTTGATGTGAAACGCAATGCGAGATCCTGCGGGATCACAAGTTGACCTCCGCCGCCTTCAGTTCTGTCATCGCTACCAGTGACGTTAATAATATTTCCGTAATCATTCTTACGTTCAACGACTCCATCAGCGGGATCCGCAATACCAAACAATAATTTTGTATTAGGATAATATTTCGCAGCACCAGAGCTAGTAAATCCCTTCATAATTGTTCCTTTAGGGAAATTCAATTCTAGAGCTTTATTGAAAACACTATACTTCGTAGCTACCTTTTCTGCCATATACTGCGTGTCGATCTGTACTGCACTGGCATAATAGACATCTATAGTATCGCTAATTGTAGAGTTAGCACGAACAATTTGAATCTTAATTGGCGTGGATTTGTCTGCCTTCAAACCTACATAATCATAGGTGAAACGATCTGAATTTGGAATATCTGTACGTTTCTTAGCTTCATCTTTACCAATTATTACTTTAGTCGCGCCCTCGGCCTCAATATCAAAACGAACAAAGTTTTTGTTAACGACGATTTGTTTACCTACTGTCGGTACAGGTGAAAGAAGACGATATGGCGCTAATTCTCGTACTACCTCAAGACGTTGTGTAGTTCTTGCTCCTGTTTTGTTAATAAGCTCAAGCGTATAAACTTGACTTCCTGGGGTATCAAACCTGATATCACGTAAACGCAAGATAAAGTTCTTAGCACTTCCGATGTACTCATAGTACAAGCCATTTGCAGTCAACTCATCTGGATAACGTTTTGGTCCAATAGGTTCCTGTTCGATGTCCGTGAGCAGCTTATCTTGTCCTGTCGAAGAAAAGACCAACGTAGAACCTTGATACAGATTCAGGGTCGTAGCACCACTACCTTGTAGCACCAAATCGAATTTATCTTTGCTCGTTGTATACTTTTCATCCTTGTATACAATTTCTGCTGGCAATGCCAAAATGGCATTGCGCTCAACTTCATTAGAAAGTGTTGTTTTTGTAAAAGGTAAGCGATTATCTCCCAAAGTAGGGTGGAATTGTTTTACACCAGAAATATTAGTATCAATGATATAGAGTTTCAGTTCCTTTTTGATAATCCGTTGATTGCCTGCATTATCAATTGAGACTCCTGTAAATACGATTTTGTTCTCACCATACACAAGAGGCCCTGTCTGACTAATTTTCAAGTCAAAATTGAAAGTGGTTTTGTTTACTGTTGAATTTTTTTCTACCTCAAGCTTAAATGGTTTATCCGTTAATGAATTACTATCAATACCATTAATTTGTACTTGTGCACCAGCGATATTTTCAAATCCAATATATTCGCCGGCTACCGTTAAAGTATTTTCGGCACTAGAATCGAATTCGTAGGTTTGTCCGTCCTGCAGATTGCTTACGTAAATATAGTTTTTAGATACATATGAAATATCAGCATTATAATAAGACTCCGATCCTGTGTATCGGAACTGTACTTTCTGTTGACCATTCGAGAAACCCGTTATTTTATATACGTATTCGTTTGTACCGAGACTTGGAACAGTAACTGAAGTTATGAGTAAAGGTTTATTACTCAGAGGTAAATAGTTAGCAGTTAAAACAGCTGAAGTTGATTTATTTGTTTTTGCCATAATGTAGAAAGTATCTGTCTCCACCTGTTGTCCATTTAATGGCAGTTTTGAGATATTAGTAAGATCTCCTGAACCCGTATATCCAGGAAGAAAATACATTTCTGTTATAACAGTCTCATCTTTCAAGAATTTATAAGAATAGAGATGAGAACTACTGTGAGTGCCATAATCCAAACTTAACTTAAAGTCATTTACACCAGGGAGAATATCCAGATTTGTGTTAGTCGTAAATTTAACCAACTTGTACGTTGGAGTAACGCCATCAGGACCAGGAATAGTTAATTCCTCTTCCACTTTTTTTATTGTAACAACTTTCTCATTACCAGTACCTTTATTGAGGGTTAGTTTAGCATTTGTTTCGAATGGAGCTACGTTATAAGGCACCAATACCTGCCCTGTAAAGCCGGCAACACTAGGTGTCAGGTCAGCAGTTAATGTCGGTACTTTGTCATTTAGAATATTATAGTCGACTGAATTATGATTGATGTTCAAAGAAGCAAACGGTTGATCCTTATCAAAGAAATAAACCGATCTGTCAATGGTTATAGAATCCGAAGCATTTTGAATTACGATTTTAAGAGTACTTAATCCCGGATTCAAATTCAAAGCAGGTGTAAAAAATGTTCCGTCTTCCAATAAGGAGGTTTGCAGAGCTGTTCCACCATTCACGGAGACACTAACTTTAGTTGCATTCGCTACTTTACCTTGGAGAGTAACTGTAGATACCGGCACAACTACCTGTGTTCCTTCATTTAAGTTCAGTGCAGAAGGTCCACCCAATACTTTTAATTCCGTTACGTAAGGTACTTGATCATAAAGCACATAGAAAGATTCAGAACGTTGGAGATTACCTTGCATACCAGAGAAAGTAATCTTATTAAAGCCTGTATACAGAACAAGACCAGACGCTACGAAGCGATTGTCTGGACTGTTGTTATCTGTCGTAACTGTTCCAGTAGTTAAGCGAGTCGAATCCGTTACCCATTTTTTAGTTGTATCCTGAGTAAGCTGCTCAACAGTAACCTTCATTGTAGATGAGGTTACTTGTGAGTAAGTCCCTGTAATCGAAAAGGTAGGATTACTTATTTTGTAGACACTAGAACGGCTAATTAACCCCTCTGGATTTGGAGTTGCTGTTGTTGGCACAACATCTTGCTTCAACAGAACGGTATTTCGTAATGTGAGATCATCCGGACTGAAGAAAGTCGTAGAGCTCGTGGTAGCCGCTGCCGCTATCGGCGTGTATTTACCTGGGAACATAGAAACGATCAAAGCCGCCAGCATCAGCCAAACGAACGGTCTCTTAAAGCGTTGCATGTGTTATATCTCTCCTTTGAGTATAAGTTCTCGTAAACCTTCACTTTGTTCTTTATCGGTCATAAGTAGTGATATTTTTAGGGAAAATAACAAAAAACTCATCCGAAATCGGATGAGTTTTGTTATTTATAGAAAATTTTAGAATAATTGCTTAGTCACTTAGGACTTAGAGCCTCTTTCCGGATCAGCCTTCATACGCATTCTTAAAAAGAAATCAATCAGCGGCCGTTTAGTCTTACCGATCAAACCAGTGATTTCAGCACCGATTTGCAGGAAGAATAGCATGATACAGATAACCACGAACGTAACCCAGTTCGCTTCATAAAGAGCTGCGGATGATTGAATGACAGCTAGAATACCGAAAAATGCAGCAATACCATAAATAATGAGTACAGTCTGGCGATGGCTAAAGCCAAGCTCGCGTAAACAGTGATGCAAGTGACCTTTATCTGGTGCGAAGATTGGTTTCTTTTGCAGCTTACGGCGCACGATCGCAAAGAACGTGTCCGACAATGGTACACCGATAATAAGCAAAGGTGTAATAAACGAAACCACTGCAATCTGTTTAAATCCTAGCAAAGCAAGTAATGCCAAGCAAAAGCCTAAGAACAGCGAACCTGTATCACCCATGAAAATCTTAGCAGGATGGAAGTTAAAGAACAGGAATCCGATGATGCTACCCAGAAGCAACAAACACAGCATTGCCACCATGGTGTTTCCCATCACGAAAGCCATTGCCGCAATCGTAGCAATTGCAATTCCTGATACACCAGCCGCAAGCCCGTCCAGCCCGTCGATCAGATTAACGGCATTGGTAACACCGACAATCCAGAAAATCGTAAGCGGGATAGCAATCCAGCTCTCCAGTGAGGAATACGTATTGTTAAATGGAATATTCACAAAATCTACAGTAATACCAAAGCCGAAAACAACGATACAGGCTGCGATAATTTGGCCCAGTAGCTTCACTTTTGCTGATAATTCGAATCGGTCATCAAGTGCACCGATAAGTACAATCAGTCCGCCACCACACAGCAGCGCTTTGATGAAGTTGACCTCCCGCGGAGTGAACTCGTATGGAATAATCGGCAATACGGCAAGCAGGCCTAACACAAACGCTAGAAAAATAGCTAATCCGCCAAGGCGGGGCATAATTTTCGTGTGCACTTTACGAGCATTCGGCACATCTGTTGCACCAATCTTAATGGCGAATTTCTTCACCAAAGGTGTGAGGCCAAGTGCGAGTCCCATGCATACGATAAATCCAGCGATGTATATGATTAACATTTGATCAGTCGACCCCCATTTCTCTACCGCATTGAATTATACGCTGTTACAAAAACAAATTCCAATCCTTTATTTAGGCTATTTATCTCATTTTCTAGGTGAATATCGGCATTTTGCTAGACTTTTGTTACTTTATCTTTCTCACGCACCACTTTTAATGCGAATTTCGGCAGTGCAAGCATTCGTTTGTACCGTGTAGGTTCTTTTAGGAGACGGTACAACCATTCAATTCTCATTTTTTGGAAGGCTATTGGCGCTCTTTTGCTCTTCCCAGAGATCACGTCAAAGCTGCCGCCGACCCCCATCATGATCGGAACGCCCAGTTTGGACTTATATTTAGCAATCCAAGGTTCCTGACTATCTGCACCTCTGGCAACAAATAATAAGTCAGGATTAGCTTTAACAATTCCAGCAACAATTTCTTCATCTGCATCCGGGCCAAAATAACCGTCGTGATATCCTGCAATGATAACACCCGGATATTGCAATTGTAACCTTTCAGCGGTTTCCCGAATCACTTCAGGCGTAGAACCTAGGAGATATACCTTCCAACTATATCTTTCACCCTGCCGCATCAATTCATGTAACAGATCATAACCTGCTACCCGTTCTGATACCGGCTCATTACAATAATTAGCAGCCCATACAACGCCTGTCCCATCGGGGACAACCAATTCAGCCGATTTCATAATATCCATATAAGCTGGATCTTCCAGTGCAGCCATAACCATAATTGGATTAGCTGTAATCACTTGATGCGGGATACGTGTATGAACAGCCTCCGTCAAATAGGCAACTGTTGCTGCCATATCAACTTTCGAGACTCTAATTCCAAAAATAGGAACTGTAGGTACCGCGCTTTCTGCTTTCACTTTAGATCATCCTTTATGGTAAAAATATTCTACGATTTGCCGAGCTGGTGCCTCTGCTTCTTGAATCAACTTGGAAATGACATCTTCCCGTGCCGCTCTCCATTCCTGTCCTGTGTTCAAAAGATGAACAATCTCGGCAGCAACATGTTCAGCATCAAGTGTGTTCGTTGCTCCAACAGGATGGGTCTGAATTCTGTCCAGAAAATGATCGATCTTCGGATCATAAGAAATACCAATCAGTGGAACACGTCTTCCAGCTGCGTAGATCAAGCTATGAAGTCGCATACCAATCAGAACATCGCATTGTCCCACTTCCCGTAGCATATGCTGCGGGTGAATGGCATCCTCACAAATACTGACCTGCCCACCATGCTCGGTTATACTTCCCTTCAGCTTATCCATCAGATAACGTGAAGCCTCATTGTCCGAAGGGGTGTGAAAAGGGAGGAATCGCAAATGTAACGGAACCTCACGGTTGGCCTTAATCAAGCCTTGTGCAAGAGCCTCCAGTTCTCTGCGGTCTTGCTCCCAAAAACGTACCGATATCCCAATCACCGGAAGTGAATCAGATAACTCTGAAGATTGTGTAGCAACATCCGTGTCCTCTGGCAAAGACAAGCCCATTACCGGATCGGGAACAACTTCTACGTTCTTCTGTTCTAGCCCCATAGATAGAAGAAGCTCGCGGGATTGTTCATCCCGCACAGATATATAGGTACATTTACGAAACACGGATTTGATTAAAGGGTGAAAAAGTTTACGATTCACTGGCCCAATGCCTTGAGCATAGATAAAGGTTGGTCTACCCATCCACTGCGCAAGTTTGATAATACCTAAATAGTAAGGAATAGTCTTGCTACCTGTTACATCCTGCAGCAAGCTACCCCCACCGCTGATCAGACCAGCGCTCTCATAAATCGCTTGACGGACTTCAACAAGCTTCATCCGGTGCACGGATTTCACTCCGTATGTGGCGCTGGTCCACTCAGGATCAATGGATAACACGATAGGTTCAATGGATATACCCAAAGCTTGAGACTGTTTCTGCAGTGCATTTAGAATGGACTGCAACACCGCCTCATCTCCACTGTTACGGAAACCATAGTAACCAGAGATAACTATCTTTTTAGGAGTGGTGACCATCGCTTCCAACACCCTTCTGCAATCTGCCATACGAGTACAGCAATTACACCAATGATCAGTCCGAGACCAAGACCGAGCAATCCGCGAACCAGCGAGATTAGAACAGGTGAATGAATATGTGCAAAGGTATCCACCATGGAGAGCTGACCAATTACGGCAATGATCATGATAAACGCTGCATTCCGATATCTAAAGGCCAGGAATGCACCAAGAATTAATAACGGATGTGCGAGCAAAAACTCTTTATTACGCGGCCGGACACCAACCGTATTTTCTAGGAATGTACGGAAGGCCATTTCCAGAGGTGTTACGTTACCGCTATTTCCAGTACGGCTTAAATAATACATACCTACGACCCCAAGAACCATAGCGGCAAGAACCATAGCTAATGTGATTGGTGTACGCAGCAGCTTACCTGTCTTGTTAAAGACAAACTCTCCACGATAGAGGAGTACATAAAGCGCTACAAGGCCGATAGGTGCCATATGGAGCAGACTGACACCGCGGAACTGGTCCAGCACTAGACTGTAGGTTATGTTGTTGAGCAGTGCGATTACGAATGGCACAGCGCTCAAAGAAATTAATGAAGTTTTCAAATAAAGCACCAGACTATGCGTGAACCGACGTTTCGGGCTCATAGCCTTATAGGTAAGGGAATTGCTCCGTAGAGGAGGTCCCATTTCATTGACCTTACGAATGGCAAGTACAACCGCAAGGGTCGGTGCACTTATCGCAGCCGCTAGCGCCAGTGCCTGCTCAAACAGCTCTGGTTTCAAGACCAGCAGGCCTGCACTTCCCAATAATCCTAGCACCCACGCTGGGATCGTAAGCCAAGGAATAAAGTAAGAAATCAGCAGCGCTACTAAAGAGACTGCGCCAACTACCGCAACTAACTTGAAGTAACGCTGATAAGACGAATCTACAACCTCAAAAGCCGTAGCTTGTCCTAACTTAAACCCATTGTCTTTGATCTGCTCAACGGCACCACCAGGATCACTCAGACTCGTGACAAGGTTGTCTAGCGTATCTGTAATCTGTGCCTTAGCTGTATTCCGTGAAGGAATCGTATTTAAATAAATCATGCGGATATTGCGATCCTTTGTTGCCAGCGCGAAACGATCTGAGATCACTTTTGGATCTAAGGCAGAGTCCCCTTCGCTAAGGGAGTATAACCGTGTTACGTTATAGTCCAGCAAATAAGCAAGCTTGTTAAAGCCCTTCTGCTGCTTCTTAATATTTTCAATTGCTGCAATTCCGATTCCACGTTCCTTAAGGAGATTTGCAAAGTCAGTGATACTAGCCGTATCGGCATCATCATTAAACCCTTTAACGGACTCTCCCTCGAATAGGATTCGTTTTACACCCAATTCTTCATAACGATCTAACAGCTTCTTAACTGTCGCGTTATTATAAGTCAAAGAATCCACAAGACGCGGTACAATGGTGAACCCTTTGTCATGCAGCATCTCCAGTGTAAATGGATCCGGCTGAAGTGGCTTCAGTGTAGCATCTTCTATTGGAGTCTCAATAATAAGACCTTGTTGTCCGCGGAAACTCCATTCCTTCGAAGTAATCCCAAGATTACCGAATGCCTCTTTAATGACATGCGCCAGGGCCTGGTAGTAATCAGGATTAGTAAAAAGAACATAAGTATAGTTCTCATTCACCGGAATGATTGTATCCGTAAGATTAGCGATATCAGCCGCACCCCACATCATTAGACGACGCGCCTTCCGATAATCTTCCAGCGTGCTTTCGTAAATCGCCATACTCTGAACACCAGCATCTTTTAGACGATCTAACTGTTCGGAAATATAATCCTGCGGATTTGCACGATAGCTTGCTACTTCAACTAAATCACGGTAATCAAATACAAATTCCACTGTCTTGGAAGACTTCTCCGTCTGCAGACGGTCATAGACAACTGGCAAGGCAGCTAAAACGCCAACCACAACTATGATCCACAGCCACTTTCGGGAAGAAATATTCCAACGTTGCCATTTTTGCTGCACCAAAAGTACCTCCTCTTTCACTTCAAAACTCTTTTTACAAAAGTAGAAACGGATCGTCATCCTTTTAGAGACGGTACCCGTTTCTACGTAAAAAATATAATTTCACAATATAGAGCGCGATCTATATTCTTATTTTATTGTTCCCCGTCAACACGAGCCATAACCTGCTTGGATAGTGTAGCTACCTTATCCTTAGCATTCTGCAAGGATTCACCCACAACCGCAAAATAAACTTTAATCTTTGGCTCGGTACCTGAAGGACGCAGGCAGAACCATGAACCGTCAGCCAGCAAATACTTCAGTACATTTTCCTTCGGCAGACCATTCAAGCCTAGCGAATAATCCAGCACCTCTGTAACGGCAGATCCCGCAATTTCTTGTGGAGCATTCGTACGCCAATCATTCATGATACCTTGAATTTGCGCAACGCCATCCTTACCCTTCAGTGTACGGGACTCCAGGCTTTCCAAGAAGTATCCGAACTGCTCATACAATTCCTGAAGAACATCATATAATGTTTTGCCTTGAGCTTTGTAATAAGCACCTGCTTCAGCGATCAACATAGCAGCAAGAACGGCGTCCTTATCACGAGCATAGTTACCTGCAAGATAACCATAGCTTTCTTCATAACCGAAAAGATATGTGTAATCTCCGGATTGTTCGAATTGAGTCATTTTTTCCCCAATATATTTGAATCCCGTTAGCGTATTAAATACAGTTGCACCATAATGAGAGGCTACAGCAGCCCCCATCTCGCTCGTCACGATAGTCTTCACAACTGCACCATTGCTAGGCAACTTACCTTGTTCCTGTAAACGGCTCAAATAATAATGAATCATCAAAGCTCCAGATTGATTGCCCGACAAAACAACAAATTTACCTTCATTATCGCGAACCACTGCCCCCATACGGTCTGCATCGGGATCCGTGCCAATTAAGAGGTCTGCATTCAACTCTTCGCCCAGCTTCATAGCCAGTGTAAAGGCTTCGCGTTCTTCTGGGTTCGGTGATTTTACAGTGGAAAATTCGGAATCTGGTTGTTCTTGCTCAGGTACAACATGCACCTGTGTGAAACCTATTTTCTCAAGCACATGGCGGACTGGCAGGTTACCAGTACCATGTAGCGGGGTGTATACGATTTTGAAGTCTTTTCCAAGCGTAGAGGCGATCTCTTCACTTGCAAGACTAACCGCAGCGACAGTATCGGTAAACGCTTCGTCATCCTTCTCACCAAGCCAGTGCAGCAGACCTTGACGCTCCGCTTCTTCTTGGGAAATCCGCTTCACACCATCAAAAGTGTCAACCCCTAATATGTAAGAAATGACCTTTTCGGCTTCGTCAGGGACAAGCTGTCCACCTTCAGAATTATAAACCTTATACCCGTTATATTCAGGCGGATTATGACTTGCAGTAATAACAATACCGCCCGTTGCCTTCAAATGGCGCACGCTGAACGACAATTGGGGTGTTGAGCGCAGAGAAGTAAATAAATGAGCCTCAATGCCATTAGCAGCCAATACAAGAGCAGCCTCAAGTGTGAATTCAGGCGAGAAACGACGGGAGTCATGAGCGATAACAACAGAAGGTCTTCCCGCTCCAGTATGCGTCTCCAGAATATATTTAGCGAAACCTTGTGTAGCTCTACCTACCGTATAACGATTGATACGATTACTACCTGCACCAATTACACCGCGTAGACCACCTGTACCGAATTCCAGATCTCTATAAAATCGTTCCTCGAGCTCCTGTGGCTCGTTCTCCAGAGCGCGCAGCTCCGCCTTCGTAGACTCATCAACAGATGCGTTCTCCAGCCAGCGAGATAAGGTTTCTGCCGCTTTTGGGCTTAATTGAGTCATTTAGAATCTCTCCTTCTCCATGTATAATATATATTCGCTAATTAATATTAGCTGAGCGCAAACATAATTTCCCCAGAGGCAACAACTTTCCCCTCAACCGACGCAGTAGCTTGTCCTTTTCCAATACTGCCCTTAAGGCGAGTAATCTCCACTTCAAGAGTGAGCGTATCTCCCGGTACGACTTGACCACGGAAACGGAATCCATCGAGCCCGGCTAAAAAGCCAATCCGACCGCGATTCGCTTCTACCCCTAAAATAGCAACCGCACCAACTTGTGCAAGAGCTTCTGTAATCAGTACGCCCGGCATTACCGGATAACCTGGAAAATGACCTGCGAAGAAAGGTTCGTTGATCGTTACATTTTTAATGCCAACAGCTCGTTTACCCATTTCAATCTCAGTGATCTTGTCCACCAGCAGAAATGGAGGTCGATGGGGGATGATTTCTTGAATTTGGTTGATATCCAGCATTATTAACAAAACTCCTTTCGGATGTTACTTCATTTATTCTTCGCCGAACTGCATAAATTTAGGCAGCTTCGGTAAAAACTATATATATCCTTCACCACCTGCAGAAGTGGAGGTTGAGATAAGGGGCTTTCTCCACCGGATGCGATAGCATGGCGGAGAGGGCCCTTTTTGCTGCCCGAGGCCCCCCACCATTATACATTTATCCGTATAAAAAAGAAAACTCCCTTAAGCAAGAAGGGAGTCGTTATCATCTTAAATTATGGAGCAAAAACCAAATCATAGACATGTTTCCACGTGCTCCATTGTAGAACATCGCTAAACTCTTTTTTGCCAAGGACAACGTAACCGACAACCAGTCCGCCTCCAAGTGCAGCTATGAGAAGCAAAGGAATAAGAATCCACTGGATGAGTGTCCATTTTGATAATCCTCGCCGCTTCGGCTCTTTCTTGTCTTCTGGTTTGTCTTCCGACTTCACCTTTTTCTGACGTTCCATTCCTTCACCTCTACCCGCGCATGTTATTGGCCAGACCTAGCATCTGATCACTGGAAGAAAGCGCCCGAGCTGCGAGTTGATACGTACGTTGAATCTGCATCATTTCTGTCATTTCTGTGGTCATATCGACATTTGACTGCTCCAGCCACCCTGAGCGTACTCCAATTCCAGACGCCTCACCTGCCGCTCTTTGTACAAAAGCCTGCTGAGCTGTAACTCCATCGGCAAGCATATAGAAATTCCCGTCCACTGCCTTTAAAGCATTCTGTGTCTTAGGTTCTACAATCATTATAGTACCTGCTACCCGAACAGGTCCATTCTCTGACTGTTTCGTTAATACACGACCGGATTCATCGATAGCTGCATTCACGCCCACAGGGACCGTTAAAGGATTACCTACTGTATTCAGTACCGGATTCCCCGTATTATCTACAAGGACCATCTTCGTTGCATCGGTGGTGTCAGGCGTAAAGTGAAAGTCACCTTGTCTTGTATAAGCTGTAGTTCCATTGACCTGAACTCCAAACAGCCCATTACCCTGAAGCGCCAAGTCGGTTGGATTACCTGTTTCTTTAAGGGGACCTTCTTCCCAATTAGTCGTAATCGAAGGCACATAAGTCCCGAAACCGATATTAAAACCTAGAGGTGTAGCGCGGCCCGGCTGATCATAGTCATCCGATTGCTGCTGCACACGAGTCAGCACATCCTCAAAGGAGCCTTTCTTGCTTTTATAACCATTTGTATCCATATTAGCTAGATTATCCGCTATAATATCAAGCCGCTGCTGAAGACTGGACATGGAGACTGCTGCACTAATCGTTGAGTTGTTCATAGATCAAACCTCCTATAAGCTGTACCTGTAAAACCCATTTCATAAGCAGCACTTATACCCTGCCGATTTCAGTTACAGCCTTCTGCAAGCTGCTATCATAGTATTGGACGATCTTTTGGTTCGCTTCATACGCCCGGTATGCGGCATTCAAATCAACAGTAACCTGAGTAGGGTCAACATTGGAGCCCTCTAAATATCCTTGACGCACCTGTAAGTTATCAGTTGCATTGGAGTAACGAATGTCTGCCGCCGCTATATCATCAGCGTGAAACACACCTTTACCATCACGCACAAGCTCCTGCGGCTTTGTAACTACACTCACACCAATCTTGGTCCCTGTCGGAAGTCCTGTTACTGGATTTAGTACATTACCCTGCCCGTCCACTTTAAGGGTGTCCTGATTTCCTGTCAAGACAAGTGGCTTGCCAGTGGAATCCAGAACCTTGAAGCCTCCACTGCTCAACACTTCTCCCGTAGCCGCATTTACTGTGAAGCTTCCATTTCGGGTAAATAAGTTATTGCCCTCAGCATCCTGAACGGTAAAGAAAGCCTGTGGACGGTAAATAACCTCACCCTCAGGACTTACATATTTCCCTGAACCATCAAAGGCTATATTTTGACCCGTCACAGGGTCGGCGACTTGCAAATCTGTAGATAAAGCAAAATCCATAGACTTGCCGCTCTCCCTTAAATCACCCTGTAAATATTGGGATATTGACTGTTCTGCAAAAACTCCCGTGTTAAGGCGCCCCACAGGCGTGGTATTGCCATTAATCATAGCCGAGATCAAGACATCCGGGAAAGCATGATTAACACTGTCAACCTGCTTATATCCCGTTGTATTTAAGTTAGCGATGTTCTGTGTTGCCGTATCGTGTCTACGTTGCTGCGCAACCATACCTGCCGCGGCCGTATATAAACCTCTTATCATGAAGGTAGTCTCCTCCCGAATCTAATGCTACCTTTTATATCGGCTGCTTAGAACTTTTTCTTAACGACCTTGTCCAAATTGTCCAGCATAATTCCTGTTCCTTTTACCACACAGTGCATAGGGTCTTCCGCTACCCAAACAGGTACATGTAATTCTTCTGAGAGTAGCTCGTCCAATCCGTTAAGTAAAGCACCTCCACCAGTAAGAACCACACCCCGGTCAATGATGTCCGCAGACAATTCTGGTGGTGTACGCTCCAGTACCGATTTAGCTGCAGCCACAATGGAAGAAACCGGATCCCATAATGCTTCCTTTACCTCAGCCGCCGTAATAGTGAGCGTTTGGGGAAGTCCGCTTACCATGTCCCGGCCACGAATATCCATTTCGGACTTCATCAAACCAGGTCGAACCGTACCAATAGTAACCTTAATATCCTCTGCTGTCCGTTCACCGATCAACAATTTATACTTTTGTTTAATATATCTTAAAATGGCCTCATCGAACTTGTCTCCAGCGACTTTAATCGAAGAAGCGGTAACGACGTCGCCCATAGAAAGTACGGCTACATCCGTCGTTCCGCCACCGATATCGACGACCATGTTTCCACTTGGCTGATAAATGTCCATTCCCGCTCCAATCGCAGCGGCCTTTGGCTCTTCTTCCATAAAAACTTCCTTAGCCCCGCTGCGTTCTGCCGCTTCCCGAATGGACTTTTGTTCCACAGATGTAATATTTGTAGGGGCGCATATCAGAATGCGAGGCCGTGAATACCAGGTACGACCGCCAACACGGTCTATAAAATACTTCAGCATCATTTCCGTGACTTCAAAATCTGCAATGACACCATCCCGTAAAGGACGGATAGTTGTTATATTTCCGGGTGTACGTCCAACCATGCGACGCGCCTGTTCTCCCACCGCAAGGACTCTCTTCGTATCACTTTCAAGTGTGACCACGGAAGGTTCATCCAGAACGACTCCCCTTCCCTTAACATGTATGAGCACATTGGCCGTGCCGAGGTCGATTCCGATATCCTTGCTAAACATAATGAAAGAGCCCCCAAAGTGTTATTTTAATTGAAAAAACAGCAGTTAGTACTAAATTTAAAAATAACATACTTTAGGGGAACTACACAATGTTTTAAAGCTGAATATTTCCTTAAATTTCCGAAAATCTTATGGCTTTGATGCTACAGCAACCTCACGTTTTTTCCCCGTCGTTTTTTTATATTTAATTTTTGTGGCTTCTCCCCCCCGAAGATGTCGGATGGATTTGTGATATTCAAGAATGTGCTTCACCTGATCGGCCAGATCAGGGTTGATCTCTGGCAGACGCTCCGTCAAGTCTTTGTGCACCGTGCTTTTTGAAACGCCAAATTCCTTGGCTATGGTCCGGACCGTATGCCTGGTTTCCACGATGCAGCGTCCGATTTTGATCGTACGTTCCTTGATGTAATCGTGCACGCTCCCGCCTCCCAACTGTGGATAGTTTGGTACATTATATGAGGGGCGGGCTTATATATTCGCGCTTTCAAGACATGACAAGCCTGTGAAGGCTCATTTTATTTAATGGACAACCCAAGAAGCCTTGTTATTAGCAAGACGAAAGCGTCGTTGGTTCATCAAAGACAATAACCGTTTCTCATAGAAAAATAAGGCTCTTTATAAGCATGCTGCTTACGAAGAGCCTTTTTCACAAAAAAACAGGGGGCGTTAGCCCCCTGCAGTAGATATTCTTATCGCCCTGGCAGTAACTCTGATGGATTAACTACTTTGCCGTCCTTATACACTTCAAAGTGTACATGATTGCCAAGGTCCTTCTCGATTTCACTGCGACCTGCGGTTGCAAGCGTATCTCCTTGCTTCACAACATCGCCTTGTTTCACTTTCGTTTCGCCAAGACTTTGGTAGACGGTCTTCATATTACCTTGATGGGTAATCTCAATGACCTTACCTAACACTGCAACATCGTCCACTCTAGTAACTTCACCGCTAAGCGCTGCTTTGACATCGAACGTATTGTTGTCTTCACGGGCAAGATCGATACCGACATTAGGAATAAATTTGTCGTTATACTGCACCATTGCGGCAACGTGATTGTCCTCTGTACCATTCTCATCATAATACGGTTTGACCACTTCTACTTCACCTGGATTGGCTACTGGCCAAACCAAGCTTTCCGCTGAAGCAAGAACTTCAAGGGCATCTGGATTACTGTTTGCAGTACCAGCTTCGTTAGTCGAAGCTCCTACTTGCTGTGATGTGGCGGCGGTGTCCAG
The DNA here is from genome assembly GCF_000758545.1 of Paenibacillus sp. FSL H7-0737. Lineage (NCBI taxonomy): Bacteria > Bacillati > Bacillota > Bacilli > Caryophanales > Paenibacillaceae > Paenibacillus > Paenibacillus sp. FSL H7-0737. Next base: position 6,318,688 of record NZ_CP009279.1, read on the forward strand.
CGGTTTTTGGCCGGCATCCTGATAGACCCACACCAAAGTTAGTATAATTGCCGCTGCCGCCGTGTAGACTGCTGGGAACACCCAACGTTTAGATAACATCTTGCTCCATGAAGAAGGTTTAGCACCTGAATCTCCCTGTGATTTTTTGAGAGATTCATCATGGTTTGTTTTGTTTTTGTCTTGTTCATTCATATGGTTATCACCTCAGTAACCAGTGTTACCGGGCTTCTATCTTTTATACGTATCTTTCAAGTTATTTTTTCAGAAGAGTTGAGATTTGCGTAAAAGAGATACCACTGTAATAGTGTTTGAGAATTTGAGTAGCCGTTCCGCCTTCCTTCGCCATCCCATTAGCTCCCCACTGACTCATTCCCACACCATGCCCATTTCCGAAGGTAGTTATATAGATTTTATTCCCTTTTCGCCCCCAACTGAATTGGCTGGAACGTAACCCTAGCTTTTCTCGCACTTCTCTTCCAGTAAAAACAGTACCTCCAATAGAGATTTCCTTAACCCGATGTCCGGTGGTGAGAGACAACACTTCTACCGGCAATTCAGAGGAAGTAGAGATATTTTTTGTCATGCCTGATTGGGTAGTATTTTTTGAAGCAGGGATTACTCTGTCGTTTAGCCCAAGTCTAGTAAGTATTTCCGAGATGGTGAATGTAGATGTCACCGCATAGTTTGGGGTGATCTCTTTCTCCCAAGGACTAGTTACACTGCGCAGATAGGGAATCGCTGCATTCCAGTATTCTTCCGAGTTCTCGGTATATCCTCCACTGGAGGCGAAAAAGGAGGCCGTAATCGGCTGTCCTTTATAGGTCATAATGATACCGCGCGTCTCAAGGACCGCGCGCTGAAGCTTTGCAAGGTCGGCGCTTCTTCCGCCGAGCTTCCACTTCCGTTCCAGCGTGTCCTTAGATACGTAAGCCTGATGGCTTACCGTATCTGTTACATCCGCTCCCGGAACGGGGACGCCGCTTCTGTCGCCAGCCAGCAGGCGGCGAAGAATAAAGGTGCGGGCCGCTACGGCCTGCGCTTTGAGCGCTTCAAGCTCAAAGCTGGCCGGCATCTCGGCCGCAAGCACGCCGCTGACGTATTCCTCCAGCGGCAACGTCTCTATTTGTCCGCTACGCGACAAATAGACGGAGACCTTCGGCTGCGGCGCTTCCTGCGCAGCCGCCTCCGGCCCCGCTGGTGCGGCTGGTGAGGCCGTTACCGTCGGCAAGGCCGGAGGCGCCGGTTGTCCCCGGTGCAGCGGGACAACCGCCAGTGGAATCAGCAGCCCCGCCAGGATAGGCGCTGCGAGCCAGGCGGCGGGACCGAGGCGCCTGAGCCGGGGAGCAAGGGGACGCGAGTGCCAGCGCGTTGACTTATTACGTCGCAAGTAGCGGAAATCTTTCATCTCTATGGCTCCTTCCGTGAGTCACTGTTGATTCTTATAGATATGAATTTACAGCAACTACTAGAACAATATTTGAGAGAAAGAGACTAGCTTTCTCGTATCTATCACTATGCCCCGCGTTAAAAAAATTACAAACGAAAAAAATCCTCATTAGATGAGAATTCAGATTTACTTTCTAATAATACAAGCAAAAACGCCTACGGTGTCCCTATAAGGACGGTAGGCGTTTTTGCGAGAAATATAAGGATAATTTATAGCGTAGAACATATAAACTCTTATAATTAAAAAAAAGAACAGGCTGCATCACTGCAGCCTGTTCTCACCTAATGACTGATATTATACCCAAGTTGCTTGAACCTGAAAGCGAGGTTTAACCTCATCGCTTTTGCTTGATTCGCTCTTGGCTACTTCTGGTTTAAGAGTTTCGTCCTTCACCGTTTGCGCGGCTGTGTCTTCCATGGAGATACGCCATATTTCCGCACCTAGTCCAGACAGCTTCTCAGCCAAATGTACATATCCACGGTCGATATGATGAGTTCCGCTTACCTCAGTAGTGCCTTCAGCAACAAGACCTGCCAAAATAAGCGCAGCTCCCGCACGTAAATCCGTAGCACAAACCTTGGCTCCGACCAATTGCGCATTACCTGTAACGATTGCTGAGCGACCTTCGATCTTAATCTCAGCATTCATGTTGTGGAATTCATCCACATGCATGAACCGGTTCTCGAATACAGTTTCTGTAACGACACTAGTTCCTTCAGAGCGCAGCAATAATGCCATCATTTGTGACTGCATATCCGTTGGAAAGCCTGGATACGGCAAAGTCTTCAAATCAACAGCTTTAAGAGGTTTGTCACTAATTACACGAACCCCATTCTCATCAGGAATAATGGTCACACCCATCTCTTCCATCTTAGCAATAACAGGTCCCAAGTGATCAGCGATTGCGCCTTCCACATATACGTCCCCACCTGTGATTGCTGCCGCAGCCATATAGGTACCGGCTTCAATACGGTCAGGAATCACATGATGTTTAACGCCATGCAGACGTTCTACGCCTTCAATACGGATAACACCTGTACCCGCACCGCGAACGATTCCGCCCATACCATTCAAATAATTGGCCAGGTCGACAATTTCAGGCTCCTTAGCCGCATTCTCAATCACGGTCACGCCTTCGGCGAGTGCCGCTGCCATCATTATATTTTCGGTCGCACCCACGCTAGCTACATCCAAATACACTTTGGCTCCGCGCAGGCGACCGTTACTTTTCGCTTCAATGTAGCCCTGGCCGAGACTAATCTCTGCACCAAGCGCTTCAAATCCTTTCAAATGCTGATCAATCGGTCGTGTGCCAATGGCGCAGCCACCAGGCAAAGAAATTCTTGTATGACCAAGCCGTGATAACAGAGGACCCATGACTAAAAAAGATGCCCGCATTTTCCGTACCCATTCATAAGGTGCTTCACAGGAAGTGATGTTTGTAGCATCCACCTGGATAATATCGTTTTGATATGTAACCCCTGCACCCAGAGATTCCAACATTTTTGAAATCGTCATTACATCATCAAGCGGAGGTGCGTCCACAATGACGCTTACTCCTTCTTCTGCCAATAGAGAGGCGGCTATGATCGGTAATACGGAATTTTTTGCGCCGCTAACTTTCACGCTCCCGGTCAATCTGTTGCCACCGCGGACGATAAATTTGCTCATTTTCGGTTTCCCTCCGCGTCCATTATTTCTTAAATTATTTTTTTAGATTAAAAGTAATTGCAAAAAAATTCGCATACTCCATCAATACGCCCATTCAGCCGGGCATGTTCCTTAAAGTTCAGTGTTGACATAATAAAACCTTATTATTCGACACTTTTTGACCATTGCGACCTATGACACTTATAACCAAACTACATATTCCTAAAACATATAGCGGATCATCCCACTCCAGCTAAGGTAATCCAAAAAGAATCCTGCAACTAAACGACCAAGTACAATAGCCAAAAGCAAGTGCAGCAGCCTTCCTTGAGGACTCTTGGGATATCTTATGACCAAATCCAGCTTAAGGTTCTGCAATGCCCACCAAGATAATACAACACTGAGCAAAGAAACAATCATTGAGATCATGCTGCTGGTTCCAGCGGCACTAGACCATCCATTGGACAATATATCCCCCATGCTAACCCTCCGTGTTCGTATTACTCGGAAATCGACTCTTATATCATACTTGCGCAGGGCAAAAGAATCCAGTACTTTTACAAATTTTTAAACAATTCAATGCCAATATCCAAAAAAATGAAGAAATCTTAACCTTTACTACATAGATTACTATAACAAAAAAAGCAGTCAAGCTTAGAGCTTGACCGCTTATATCCTACTGTTGTCCTTTACCAGTGGACACTTTAATCCGTGTAACAGCGCGTTGCAGCGCCAACTCCGCACGGCGGTGATCGATATCATCTTGTTTGCTACGAGTCTGGAGACGGCGCTGAGCGCGTTCTCTAGCAGCCTCGGCGCGTTCAACATCAATATCCGTTGGCAGCTCAGCACTTTCGGCCAGCACTGTTACTTTGTCCTTATGCACTTCAACGAAACCGCCATGAACGGCGATGGAGATCGTAACACCGTCCGATTTGACGGATAACGGAGCAACCTGAAGTGGAGTCACAAGCGGAATGTGTCCCGGCAAAATACCCAACTCGCCTTCGACTCCCCGTACTGTCAAGCTATTCACTTGTTTAGAATAGACGAGATGCTCCGGCGTGACAATTTCCAACAAAAAGGTATTCACTTCCATTCCTCCTTAAAGCTTTACGAAGTAAAGCTCTCATCGAAAGCATACACTTAGCTTTACGAAGTAAAGCCCGCTTCGAAAGCATTCACTAAGCTCAGTGTTACATCGATTTCGCTTTTTCAACCGCTTCTTCGATTGTACCCACAAAAAGGAACGCTGCTTCTGGAAGATCATCATGCTTACCATCCAGGATTTCCTTAAAGCTACGTACAGTTTCTTTGATTGGCACGTATTTACCCTTGAAGCCGGTAAACTGTTCTGCTACGTGGAAAGGCTGTGACAGGAACCGCTCAACTTTACGAGCACGAGCTACGATAACCTTATCATCCTCACTCAATTCATCCATACCCAAGATGGCAATGATGTCTTGAAGTTCGGTATAACGTTGCAGCAATTGTTTAACACCTTGTGCCACATTGTAATGCTCTTCACCAACAATTTCCGGAGCTAGCAGACGCGAGCTGGAAGCCAGTGGATCAACCGCTGGAAAAATCCCCTTCTCGGAAATCTTACGCTCAAGGTTAGTTGTTGCATCCAAGTGAGCAAACGCCGTTGCCGGAGCAGGGTCAGTGTAGTCATCCGCTGGTACGTAGATTGCTTGAATGGACGTAACGGAGCCTTTCTTGGTAGAAGTGATACGCTCTTGCAACTGACCCATTTCAGTAGCCAGGGTTGGTTGGTAACCTACCGCGGACGGCATACGTCCGAGAAGAGCGGATACTTCGGAACCCGCTTGGGTAAAGCGGAATATATTATCGATAAAGAGCAGCGTATCGCGACCTTCTACATCACGGAAATATTCCGCCATAGTAAGACCGGTCAAAGCTACGCGCAGACGCGCGCCTGGGGGCTCATTCATTTGTCCGAACACCATTGCTGTTTTCTTAATAACGCCGGAGTCCGTCATTTCGTGATAAAGGTCATTACCTTCACGAGTACGTTCACCCACACCCGCGAATACGGAAATACCGCCGTGTTCTTGGGCAATGTTATTAATCAATTCTTGAATCGTTACTGTTTTACCTACACCGGCACCGCCGAACAGACCAACTTTACCGCCTTTAGCGTAAGGTGCAAGCAAGTCGATAACTTTAATACCCGTTTCCAAAATTTCGGCTTGTGTCGACAATTCATCAAATGTCGGAGCCAAACGGTGAATCGGGTTCTTTATTTCAGCAACAACTTCACCAGCGTTATCAATTGGATTTCCAAGTACGTTAAATACCCGGCCTAATGTCGCTTCCCCTACAGGAACCGAAATAGGACCACCTTGGTCAATCGCATCCAGTCCGCGAACCAGACCATCTGTAGAAGACATCGCGATACAACGTACCAAATTGTCTCCCAAGTGATTGGAAACCTCAAGTGTTAGGTTAATCTGGCGACCATTGTCCAAGACGGTTTCAATTTTGATAGCGTTGAATATCTCGGGCAATTGGCCGCGTTCAAATTCAATATCGACAACCGGACCCATAATGCTTACAACGCGTCCTTTGTTCATCTTCATTTCCCTCCTCGAAAGCTGTTACATCAAGAAGAAACGACGCTGTCGTCTTATAAAGATGACAACCGTTTCTCGTAGAAATATAAGCATTTTGTATAGTGTAAAACCTATACTTTCTTATATTTTAAGAAGAACTGCAGTGCCGTTCTTAAGGAGCCATACTCCAGAAGCGGGCGATACTATGTATCGCTCCATGCGGCACTGTTTCTCGTAAAATACAAGGCAAGTCAAGCACGCTGCTTAACTGTTCTTGTATTTTTAAGACTGAGCGTTCGCTCCGGCCACGATCTCGGTAATTTCCTGCGTAATTGCCGCCTGACGGGCACGGTTGTACGTAAGGGTAAGTTCTCCGATCATTTTCGACGCGTTCTTTGTTGCACTGCCCATCGCTGTCATTTTCGCACCCAGCTCACTGGCCTTGCCATCCAGAATTGCGCTATAAATCAAAGTTTCGGCGTATTTCGGAAGTAGTACTTCGAGTACGCCTTCTGGTGAAGGTTCATATTCGTAATTTGCAGTCGCTTCATGATGCTCATGATTTCCTACGCCTTCCATAGGCAACAGTCGATCAACGGTTGGGATCTGGGTAATCGCATTGACGAACTGGTTGTAGCAAACGTACAACTCATCATACGTACCATCTACAAACTGTTGTACTGCCGAATTAGCAATAGACTTAATGTCAGCAAATTTCGGCGCATCCGATAGCTCAGTTACTTCCTGTACAATCGGATATTCACGGCGGCGTAAGAAGTCACGGCCTTTACGACCAATAACGAACAAGGCGTACTCATCTTTGGATTTATGTCGTTCCGCGATGAGCATCGTCACCTTACGTAAAATATTAGCGTTGTATCCTCCCGCAAGCCCTCTATCAGAGGTCACGATAAGATAACCAGTTTTTTTCACAGGGCGACTGACCAGCATGGGATGCTGAACGCCTTCTGTACCAGCAGCAATGCTCGATACAACCTCTTTCAGCTTCTCAGCATAAGGACGGGCGGCAATTGCCTTCTCCTGGGCTTTTCTCAGCTTGGAGGCGGCTACCATTTCCATCGCTTTTGTGATCTGTCTTGTGTTTTGAACACTCTTAATTTGACGTTTAATATCACGCATGCTTCTTGCCATGATTTCACCACCTTAAAGCTTTGACGAAGTCAAAGCTAACTTCGTAAGCATCTTCTTAGCTTTGACGAATTCAAAGCCTACTTTATAAGTAATAGCCTGAGCTTCGGCAGAGCCAAAGCTCACTTAGTAAGATTCGTTTAGGTACGATTAGCTAGTAGCAAAGCCTCTTTTAAATTTATCAATCGCTGCTTTAAGAGCGGCTTCGTTATCTGCTGTCAAATCCTTGGTATCTCTGATGGATTGAGCAACTTCAGCAGCACTGCTGTCCATGTAAGCAAGGAATTCCTTTTCAAAACGTTTTACGTCTTTAACAGGAATATCATCCAAGTATCCCTTTACAGCTGTGTACAAGCTAAGCACTTGGTGCTCAACAGACAACGGCTGATTTACACCTTGTTTCAGAACTTCCATCATACGTGCTCCGCGATTCAGACGAGCAAGCGTAGATTTATCAAGATCTGAGCCAAACTGTGAGAAAGCTTGAAGTTCACGATATTGAGCAAGATCCAAACGGAGCGAGCCAGCTACCTTCTTCATCGCTTTAATCTGAGCGGAGCCCCCTACACGGGAAACGGAGATACCGACGTTGATCGCCGGACGTTGACCAGAGTAGAACAGATCGGATTCAAGGAAGATTTGACCATCTGTAATCGAGATTACGTTCGTAGGAATGTAAGCCGATACGTCAGATGCTTGTGTTTCGATGAACGGAAGCGCGGTTAATGAACCACCACCAAGCTCATCACTAAGCTTAGCCGCACGTTCCAAAAGACGGGAGTGCAAGTAGAACACGTCACCAGGGAACGCTTCACGACCCGGTGGACGACGAAGCAGCAAGGACAATTCGCGATAAGCCGAAGCTTGTTTTGAAAGGTCATCATAAATGATCAGTACGTGTTCGCCCTTGTACATAAAGTACTCGCCCATTGCGCAACCTGCGTATGGAGCAATATACAACAGCGGGGATGGCTCTGAAGCCGAAGCAGTTACAACGATTGTATATTCCAACGCGCCATGACGGCGGAGAGTTTCTACAACCTGTGCTACTGTGGATTGTTTTTGTCCAATGGCAACATAAATACATTTCATTCCGTTGCCTTTTTGGTTGATAATCGCATCGATTGCGATTGCAGTCTTACCTGTTTGCCGGTCACCAATGATAAGTTCGCGTTGTCCACGACCAATTGGTACCATCGCATCAATCGCTTTAAGGCCAGTTTGCATTGGCTCATGAACCGATTTACGGTCGATAACACCAGGAGCGTTATTCTCAACCGGACGGAACTCCGTCGTTTGGATTGGGCCTTTACCATCAAGCGGCATACCGAGTGCGTTAACAACACGACCCAGAAGGGCCTCTCCAACTGGAACTTGCATGATTTGTCCAGTACGTTTTACTTGATCGCCTTCACGAATTTCCTTGTACTCACCCAGAATAACAACACCGACGTTGCTTTCTTCCAGATTGAGCGCCATGCCCACTACACCGTTGGAGAACTCTAGCAACTCGCCTGCCATTGCGTTTTCCAGACCGTAGACACGAGCGATACCGTCTCCGACTTGAATGACGGTGCCCACTTCGGCAACTTCGATATCGGCTTTATATTGCTCAATTTGACTTTTGATCAAAGTGCTGATCTCTTCAGGTCTGATGCCCAATATCCTCACCCCTATCTTCTATGCTTATCATTAAAGGATTTCTCGAGACGTTCCAATTTACTAGAAAGACTTCCGTCATACAGCGTATCGCCGATATAAACCTTCAGTCCTCCCAGCAGGCTTGGATCGACCACATTCGTAACCCGAATTTTACGGTTTACGAGCTGGCCGAATTCTGCAGCTACAGCCGCTTGTTCTTCTTCACTTAAAGAATAAACGGAGTATACCTTAGCATCACCAATGCCAAGAGCGTCTCCTTCAATCTTGATATACGTATCCAGCAGTTCGGCAAAAATATCGGTTCTGCCTCGCTCTACTAACAGTTCTACAATGTTCATTACAATAGGAGAGAGCTTATCTTGAAGTGCTGTGCGCAGCACTTTCAGCTTGTCGGACTCCGAGATACGTGGTGCAAGAATAAACCGCTGTACCTCTTGGTCTAAATGTAATACTTCGACCACTGCCTTGAGCTGTTCTTCTACTTCAAGGGTAATCCCCTTCTCTACCGCTGCACTGTACAATGCTTTAGCGTAGCGCTTGGCAACTACCGTATCGCGGCTCATGATCGGCCTCCTACCTCATTGAGGTATTGGTTCACAAGCTGCTCCTGCTCACTGCTAGCACTAACTTCTTTCTTAAGAAGTTTAGAAGCAATACGAACAGATGCCGTTCCAATTTCGCTGCGCAACTCTTCCACTGCTTTATTCTTCTCGTTCTCGATATCGCGCACGGCCTCTTCTTTGACGCGTGCAGCTTCAACTTTAGCTTGCGCCAAAGCTTGTTCTACCTGTTGATTACTAGTAATTTGCGATTGTTGAATAATCTGTTGAGCTTCCTGGCGTGCACTGTTCAGCGCCTGCTTCTGCTCTTCCACATACGCGACCGCTTGCTCTCTAGTCTTCGCAGCTTCATCCATTTGCTGCATTACCAGCTCACGGCGTTTCTCCATAACTGCGAACAGTTTGCTGAACGCATACTTACTGAGCAAGAAATATAGAATCCCAAAGGCTACAATTGAAAATACGATGTTTGTCCAAACAATTTCCACTGAGGTCACTCCCTTCCGTTACCGCGTCATGCGGACGTATACAAAAGTAAGGCGCGGATGGCATCGGCCGTCCCCGCCAAACCGTAAATACGGTTTATTAAGAAAACATGATCAGGAATGCGATAACTGTTGCTGCCAACGGAATAACTTCGACGATACCTACACCAATAAACATTGTTGTTTGAAGCGCGTTACGAGCTTCTGGTTGACGAGCGATGGACTCAACTGTTCTACTAACGATCATACCGTTACCAAGACCTGCGCCAAGTGCACCCAATCCAACCGCTATTGCTGCTGCTAAAAATTCCATTTGTAAATATCCTCCTTTAATTTCGGTTCATAATGTGTTTAATGATATAAGATATCTCCCGCGAAAGAAAATTAGACAATAACCGTTCCCTTCGCAGCAGTTCATTAATGTGCTTCTTCTTCGTGAATCGTCATCTGTGCGATATAAACCATCGTCAGAATCGTAAAGATAAACGCTTGTAGTGCCCCGACGAAAATACTGAAGCCTTGCCATACAGCCAGGAACGGAATACTGAGAATCCCCAGCTTCAAAATGACTGTAATCAGTACTTCTCCGGCAAAAATGTTAGCAAATAGACGAATAGCCAGCGCTACTGGTTTTGCCAGGTTCTCGATAATGTTCAGTGGCAAAAAGATTGGAAACGGCTCAATATAGTGTTTGAAATAATGCTTGCCGTTGAGCTTAATGCCCAGGAAGTTCATCAGTATAAACACAATAATTGCCAATCCTGCAGTGATATTAATGTCAGCAGTCGGCGACTTGTACCATAAGATCTCAACATGATCACCATGCGCCAAGTTCCTGGTTGCTTCAATCACATGGCCAAACACGGTTACAGGTCCATGTGCTTCAGTTACAACTGAGAAAGGCAATCCAAGAAGGTTGGAAACAAAGATAAACAGAATCAACGTTAGCCCCAAAGATATGTAAGGTTTTCCTTTCTTCAGGTCCATGGCACTGCTTATGACACCCTCTACAAATTCAACAACCCATTCCATAAAATTCTGAAGCTTAGATGGATTCTCAACCGAAAGCTTACGAACCGACAGCATCACCAGCACAAATACTACTGTACAACTGATCAGAAGCATCAATACGGCTGATATATCTATCGGTATTCCCCCGACAAAGATTTTCGGCATCTCATGCATAGTATCATCCCCCTTTCTCTTTAATCTGGTTAAAGTTTGTTCTTCACACTCAGATATATCCCCGCAGGAATGGCGAGAAGCTGAGGAATGAATACGCCTGAAACAGTTGCTACCAGGGAGAAATGCTCAATCTTGACCGCGAACATGGTGACCAAAATTGCGAAGCTAATCCGTGTAACAAAACCGAGGCTGAAGGCATTCCCTTCGTTGCTCGCAATCGACTGCGTTACCCGTCGAACCTTGACGGCCAGATAACGAAAGTTTACCAATCCCGCCACCAGACCTAGAGTCATGCCCAGTGTAAAATCCCTGGTCTCATGATGAAGCGCCCAGCCCATTAAGAGTCCTGCCATAAGGACGAGCGTAACTCTAGTGACGGTATTGATCATGGGAGTCATATTATCCATTCTGCTCCCCCAAAAATTTTTTAATTAACAGGACGACGTTCACAATTCCCAGAATCATTCCGGTTATAGTGCCAATAGCGAGCCAATATTTTGGCCCCTCCATCAAGTCTTTCAGCCACCTTGCCGCAAAAAAACCAATAACAATGTAAGCGGCTAGTATAGTGCCTGCACTTCCAATGATAAGCGCGGTCTGTAACAAGCTGTCCCTGCTATTTTGTTCTTTCATGGCTACAATCCCAACTAATTTTACTGAATTTCTGGAGTCTTTGTCAATTCATTGAACATTGCCCAAAAACCCTTGAAAACATGAAAATAATCACAGCAAAATGTTCCAAAACCATATAAACCGTACAGTTTCACTGTATGTTGATTTTAATCAGGTCAGATATTACTTTAAATGAAATTATTTATTTTTTGTGAACATTCTGTGAAACTCTTCAGGACGCTCCTTATTTACACCAAAATGGTGCAAAATCGCATTGACAATTCGTTGGGAGGCTTTGCCATCTCCGTACGGGTTGGCGGCCCGACTCATCGACTGATAGAGCTCATTATCAGTCAAAAGAGCATGTGTCCGTGCATACACCTTCTCCTCGTCCGTGCCCACAAGTTCTAGCGTTCCAGCGTCTATCCCTTCAGGACGCTCCGTCGTATCACGAAGCACAAGTACTGGTACTCCGTATGAAGGAGCTTCCTCTTGTAAACCGCCAGAATCGGTCAATATCAAGTGGGTATGCGGATAAAAATTATGCAAATCCACGACATCCAGCGGATCAATCAGCTTAATTCTTGGATGTCCACCCAAAATTTCATGTGCAGGTTCCTTAACGGCAGGACTCGGATGCACAGGATAAACAATGGCTACATCTTCGAATTCATCAGCGATTCTTTTGACAGCCCGGAAGATATTCCGATGCGGTTCACCTTGCGATTCTCTACGGTGAGCAGTCATCAAAATAAGTTTTTTTCCTGAAGCAAAATCCAAAACAGGATGCCGGTAATCAGGCTGTACGGTATATTGAAACACATCGGTTACAGTGTTGCCTGTGATATAAATACTTGATTCTTTTTTGTTCTCATGTCTCAGATTACTAGCTGACCAATCCGTTGGAGCGAAATGCAGGTCTGCTAATACACCTGTAAGCTGACGGTTCATTTCTTCAGGATACGGAGACAATTTGTTCCATGTCCGAAGTCCTGCTTCTACGTGCCCAACCTGAATTTGCTGCAGGAAAGAGGCATAGCTTGCAAGGAACGTCGTTAATGTGTCCCCGTGCACCAATACGAGATCAGGTTTAACCTCTCTGAGTACAGGTTCCAGGCCTTCAAGTACTCGAATAGTAATCTCATTAAGCGTCTGACGATCCTTCATCACATCCAGATCGTAATCAGGAGTGATATTGAACACTTCCAACACTTGATCGAGCAACTCCCTGTGCTGTGCTGTTACACATACAATTGACTCGATGTGCTCAGGATGCTTCTTCAGTTCAAGAACTAGAGGAGCCATCTTGATCGCCTCGGGGCGCACTCCGAAAATAGTCATCACTTTAATTTTGGACATAACCCCTACCCTCTCATCAAAAAATAAACAAATTTCTTATATCCTATTACGAATTACTATTTACTTAGTTCCGTACAAACGATCTCCAGCATCGCCAAGTCCCGGAACGATATATCCATGCTCATTCAAATGATCGTCAAGCGCAGCCACATAAATATCAACATCTGGGTGAGCCTCTTGAACCGCAGCAACACCTTCTGGAGCTGCAATCAGGTTCATCATTTTAATTTGTGTACAGCCACGCTTCTTCAGCGAGGTAATAGCAGCAATCGCAGATCCCCCCGTAGCTAGCATTGGATCAATTACGATCAGCTCACGTTCCTGTACATCTGTAGGAAGCTTGATGTAATACTCAACCGGTTGAAGCGTGTCCGGATCACGGAATAAGCCAACATGTCCTACTTTAGCAGCAGGAAGAAGCTTCAGAACGCCCTCAAGCATACCCAGACCAGCACGAAGAATAGGGATAAGCCCAAGCATTCTTCCAGAAATCACTTTACTTTCCGTTTCAGTGACCGGTGTTTGTACTGTAATGGTTTCTAGAGGAATATCACGTGTTATCTCATAAGCCATCAATGTGGCAACTTCGTCAACATGCTCTCTGAAATCCTTCGTGTTTGTTCTTACGTCGCGAATAAATGTTAGTTTGTGTTGAATTAAAGGATGATCGCAAATCACCAATTTTCCCATTTCCTGTCCCTCCGGTAATTGTAAGTCGTGTCTATAACCCTAGAAAGCGCTTTTGCTTCTCTATGGCTAAATCCTGTCTATTATAGCATTCCCATCGCCGCATTTCACCTAGAAAGGCACATGTACCCATATTGAACCCCTACCCTTGTGTTTTCCTTCGCTTATAAAGGTAAGGATTGGTAATTCCGTTGCCTTTTCAGGAATAAAACCTAGATTAGGTTGTGCAAATTTGCACTTTTCATACTATTCACATTTTTTTCACTATTGTTTATGAAAGTTCCATGAACTTTCATGATTGATTTCATGTTTTTCCATCAATTCACCCATGTAATATTGTGAACAATAAACAACAAAAAACCTCCACCAAACCCTAAAATCAGGACTCGGTGGAGGTGAATTTATTAATGAATACGAGTAAGAACTAGTACTTCAGTTCTGGATAAAGTGGGTACTGATCCGTCAAATCAGCAACTTGACGAGCTGCCTCAGCTAATTTCACTTCATCCTTCGGATTCTTCAGAACATTAGCTATAATGCGGCCAATAACCACCATAGCTTGCTCGTCCATACCACGGGAAGTAACCGCAGGTGTACCAATACGAATTCCACTTGTTACGAAAGGACTTGTAGGATCAAATGGAATTGCGTTTTTATTCACAGTGATTCCGATGGAATCTAGTACTTTTTCCGCATCTTTTCCGGTAATGTTCAGGTTACGTGTATCAAGCAACATCAAGTGGTTATCTGTACCACCGGATACAATGTTAACCCCTTCGCTAATCAGTGTTTCTGCGAGAACATTTGCATTCTTCACTACATTCTCAGCATAAGTCTTAAAGGATGGCAGCAAAGCTTCGCCGAATGCGACTGCTTTTGAAGCAATGACATGCATCAGCGGTCCACCTTGGGAACCCGGGAATACGGCTTTATCGATAGCAGCTGCCCATGGCTGTCTGCACATAATCATACCTCCGCGGGGACCGCGTAAAGTCTTATGTGTTGTAGTTGTAACGAAATGAGCATGAGGAACCGGGCTCGGATGAAGACCAGCAGCAACAAGCCCTGCGATATGGGCCATATCTACCATAAACAACGCGCCGACATCATTGGCGATAGCACCAAGTTTTTCGAAATCAATAATGCGCGGATACGCACTTGCACCAGCAACAATCAACTTAGGACGGTGCTTGAAGGCTGCTTTGCGCACTTCGTCATAATCAATTAGGAAAGTATCTTCTTGTACACCATAAGCTACGAAGTTATAGAGTAATCCAGAAGCATTTACTGGACTACCATGCGTTAAATGTCCGCCATGCGCCAAGTTCATGCCAAGAACCGTGTCGCCCGGGTTAAGTGCAGCGAGATATACAGCCATATTCGCTTGTGCTCCAGAGTGAGGCTGTACGTTGACATGTTCCGCACCGAACAATTCTTTTGCACGATCACGAGCCAGATTCTCAACGATATCCACATCTTCACAGCCACCATAATACCGTTTGCCTGGATAGCCTTCTGCATATTTGTTCGTAAGCACTGAGCCCATGGCTTCCATTACGGCTTCGCTAACGATATTCTCTGAGGCAATAAGCTCAATGTTGGCACGCTGACGTTTCAGTTCCAGTTCCATTGCTTCCAGTACTGCCGGGTCACTCTTACGTAATTGTTCCATGTTCTTATTTCCTCCCTAGTGTGTGTAGATATGTTGTATTTAAATAGAAACGATTTGCCCGCCACGAAAAAGCTTTAGGTCTACGTTTCTGCAAAAACATAAATCTAAGTTCATCAATCACAAACCTGTGAACCACTCTGTTCAAGAGTACGGTAAACCGCACGTTCGCCGCCAATAAGCGGAGGTCTGGTCCATGCCGCGTTCACTCTAGCTGCTCCAATGTACCGTAAGGTCGGTCGAAAAGGAACTGCCACGCGGCGCAAATGCATACCTATAAGAGTCTCACCAATGTCTAAGCCAGCATGTGCTTCTATCGTTTCCGCCAGAACAGGATCTTTCATAGAGCGATAGGCAGCCGCAGCCATCGAACCGCCAGCACCCGGTATAGGTACAGCTGAAACTTCACTTAGCCCAAGCGACTCTAGCAATGAGCGTTCCATTACAAGCGCACGATTCAGATGCTCACAGCACTGATAAACGAGATGAAATCCTTTTTCCGCTGCGACCAAACGAGCCCCTTCAAGCAGTTGCTGTGCGACTTCAAGCGCACCACCGGTTCCAATACGGACACCAGCGACCTCACTTGTGCTAACTCCTAGGACAACAATTTTACCAGATCCAAGGTTACCAGCTTCCGCCAACTCCCTTAACACAGTGACAGTAGCTTCAGTTAAAGATAACTCCACAACTTTGTCCATCACCCTACCTCCTCAAGCTTCAAACAAGCTTCATTTAAACAAAAAAGAGCAGTCCGCAGGTAGCTGCGGATTTGCTCTTTTGCCCAGGCGACCGGCCGTTTATTCCGATGCTCCATCGTGGTTTGATCCACATTTGTCGCCAGTTACATCGGAACCGATTAGTTGTACTTTTATCTTAAAGCAAAGCGGACTGAAAATCAACCATTTACAAATGGCGTAAGGATTCCAGTTTATCTAATAAACTAAACAACGAAGTGCGAATCTCAGCAGCAGTAAGCTCATAATCTTCACGCGTACCCCCGAATGGATCAGAAATATCAAAGCTTGGGATACGCTGGCGGATTTCAATCATTCGTTGTAGATCCGTTGCGTTGGGTTCACCACCTAGAGCTATGCTTAACTCAGCATCTGCATAAAGGCTGTCCAATTCTTTAATATCCTCAGTCACAGCTTCTTCATTATGCACGTATTCCTTCAATGTATATGTTTTTGTTACGGCATCCGGAAAATACTGTAGCAAATGCTGCTTATGTCCACTGGTTAAGGTAAGCACAAGATCGGCCCAAGCGACGGATTGCCCCGTTAATTGCGACGACTCTAAATGATCATGAATGCCTTCTTCCTGCAAAATAGCTGCAGCATGTCTCGATATAGAAGTACCAGAAATGGCAGATACACCTGCAGACCGCACTTCCAGGTCGATTCCACGTTCCTTCGCAAGCTTTCGCAAAAGCCCCTCAGCCATAGGACTACGGCATGTATTACCGGTGCAGACGAATAAAATATGCAGCATGCTTTTGCACCCCCATGAAATTAAAATATTGTAATGCCGTTATTGTATCAAAAGATGAATAGCAAGCCAAACCCCAATAAAATAGCCCCGCCCAATGCTTCCCCATATTCTCCGAGTCCACGACTGACATGCCGCCCAAGAAGCAAGCCGATAATTGACATCAGACCTCCACAGGCACCAAAAGCTAGTATAGTCAGAAGCACACCATTCACAAACATCCCTAAGGATACCCCAACGGAAAAAGAATCCACACTTACACTGAGTGATAGAAGCAGCATTCCCCATAAGGTTCGGTGATTCATAGCTCGCGTACCTACCACTTCCGGACGAAAGGAGTTATACACCATATGTCCGCCTAACAGCACAAGTAGCCCTCCTGCGGCATAAGTTGTTACTTGACCTAGCAAATGTCCGACATAACTTCCAGTTAATAAACCTAGAAGAGGCATCAGCATATGAAAAAAAGCAATGAGCACACTCATTTGCAGAATATGCAGCAGACGAATCCCCTTCATCCCGATCCCTACTCCGAGCGAAAAGGCATCCATCCCTAATGCAATCGCCATTATAGCAATAGTAACTGTCTGCCCCCAACCGGCATATACATCTCCTATGCCCATGCTTAACCCCCCAAGTCCGAAATATCTTGTACAACAACGATATGCGGACAAGGGGGTAATCATGACTTCATAAGAGATTTCAGATTCGAAGAACCTGCACTATAGCCGGATAGAAAGGTCGCCGTAGCTATCCGGCGTCAATGACGGAACCACCGGCTGCCTTCATAAGCCGGTTCATAATAGCTACGCCGAGGCCCGTATGCGGACAAGCCTCGGCCAAGATGTAAGTCGCTCCCGCTTCATCGAAGCGCCGCAGCGCGGCATATAGGGAGCGTGCCCCTTCCTCCGGCGAGGATAACGAGCCGAGGGAAAGAACGCAGGCGGCAGGATCGGCGGGATAGAGGGGCTTATGCTCCTCGAAGAGGAGTAAGCCCGTCACTTCGCCGTTCAGCTGTGCCGCCTGAAGTAGACTCGCGGCTTCATCCGCAACACGTTGCGGAGAAGATCCGCTCACCACACCGAGCCAGCCGCGCGGCGCGTAGTGCGTGTATTTCATGCCCGGCGCGCGTGGCGCCGAGCTGTCGGAAACAGCTTCTGCACCGTGGCGCTCCTTCGGTGCAGTGGCTACTGGAGCTTCCGCTGCTGCGGAAGTTCCAAATTCTTTAACCACAGCTGGCTCAGCAGCAATGGCTTCTGCTCCCACTACAGCAGCTAACTGCTCCAAAGTAATCCCACCAGGGCGAAGCACGGCAACCTTTCCATCAGGCTGCACCTGCACCACAGTTGACTCCAGTCCAACTCCGGCGGCGCCGCCATCAAGTACGCCGCCAATGTATCCGGCCAAGTCTTCCATCACATGTGAAGCTAAGGTCGGACTCGGACGACCGGAACGGTTAGCACTAGGTGCCGCAACGGGACAGCCCGCTGCACTGATCAGCGCCAAAGCTACCGGATGATCAGGCATACGAACACCTACCGTGTCCAGTCCTGCCGTTACACAGGGTGACAAAACACCCTCACGAACAGGAAGCACAACTGTCAGCGGTCCAGGCCAATAAGCATCCATCAATACCGCAGCCGTAGGATGCACTTCTGTAACCAACTCGTCCAAAGCACTTGGATCAGCAATATGCACGATTAGGGGATTGTCAGACGGTCGCCCTTTTGCCGCAAAAACAGCCTCAACTGCCGCAGTATTCCGTGCATCCGCACCAAGTCCATAGACCGTTTCGGTTGGAAAAGCGACCGTTCCACCTTCACGAAGCATGGCTGCCGCCTCCACGATGGCTAACTTATTCTCCTCACTTGGCTGAAGCACATCGGAATCCGATTCTGCATCTTCCAGCAAATCCAGTACCCAATATACAGTCTCATTTCTATTTCCACTCCGCCGCTGAACGGCGAATAAAGGGTCGTGTGGTTCATTCATTCTCATCACAGGCTTTCTACAGGATATATATTGAACAATAGCTTTTCTTGCAATCTTAGGATAAATACTCTGGAGGTTCATTAACTCTAATCTTACCAAAAAGCGGCCCCAATGAAGGCGCCGCAGTCGATCTGCTTATGAAATAGTAACATATCTAGATTCAAAACTATAGACCATTTCCACAAAACCAAAGGGCTAACACCAGCATTACGACCATAATCCGCTAATCCAGTTCCAAAGGTTTTGCAGCAGTTCCCAAACGAAGAACCGTACCTCTGGCTCTGCGGAATCCGCTGCCGCAACATCCTTCGCCGAAGAATCTGCTTGTACAGCTGTTCCTACTGCTGGTTGCGCCTTAACTCCGCTATCTGCCCCGGCAGCCGAGACGGTCTTCGCCCCTTTATTAGCAGCAGGCGCTGCTGCATCTCCGGAGCCCGCATCGATAAAGCACAGCGGCGGAAACAGTACACACCACCAGTTCTGACCCATTCCCTCGCCCAACGTAACCCGCACAGCCTCGTATTCTCCGGCCGGATAGACTGTTCCACCGTATAATTTGGTCGGAAAAGGAACTACACCCAGCTCAACGTTATAAGAATATTGAATGCCACGTTTCTCTAGCTCCGATCCAACCAGTGCATTAAGCTCTGGTAGATGAGTTCTAATTAAAGCGCGTGCCTGCTCTAAACTCTGTGGGTCCTCAAGTGCAGTTACCCACTGGTTCATTTGCTCTACGATTGTATCGCGGATTTGCCGCTTCACTAGTTGATCTTGTGTTCCGTCCGAATTCGCCAGAATACGCAGCCGGATAGAATCCTGTGGAATCGATACTTCGGCTACTGCTGCATCGGTTTTTTGACCTTCCCAGGCCATGATAACGATCATAAAAAAACAAATTAAAATGGCAGTATACTTAAAAGTTACACGTAAGGAATCTCTTTTATCCATATGATTATCGTTCATTTGTCGCAGCCCCTCTCCTCTTAACTCTCATGCTAGTAGTATGTCCAGAGATGAGAGACTGCAAACCTATGAATCTATTAAATCTATAATTTTACAGCAAGCGCCTTAGGCAACTGCAAATCATCCTCAACATCCCGACCATAAAGATGCACACTCATTACAATCCCCATGCAGGCCATATTAATTAAAAGAGATGTGCCTCCATAACTGATGAACGGAAGTGTAATTCCCGTAAGCGGCATTAGGCCGATAAAAGCTCCAATATTCTCTAAGATTTGATATAGCAGCATTGCCGTAATTCCAATAATCAAAAACGGGCCACTACGCTCCCTACTCTCTAGAGCAATCAGTATCATTCGATGAAGAAGAATGAAAAAGAGCAACAGCAGCAGTGCTGAACCCACAAACCCAAACTCCTCCGCAACCTGTACGAATATGGCATCCGAATAGGTATATGGAACACGGTTACTCTGCACAGAGCTTCCTTGCATGTACCCCTCGCCGCTCATCCCTCCGGAGGCAATAGCCACTTTAGCATTTTTCGTGTGATAGCTTGCATCATCTGACGCCAAATCAGGTACGAGCCAAGGATCAAAACGATCCACTAAATGCTTCCTGCCAAGGGTCTCCTCAAAAAAATATACCGCTTCATCATGATAGTGAATATAGCTCAGAATTCCTGCAAGACCCAATCCGCCAACGATTAGTAATCCGATGAGTGCATGTGAAATTTTGATATTCCCGATCCATAGAAGACCGATTAATATTACGATGTAGCTTAGCGCATTTCCGAGATCATTCTGTACAATAACTATGGCAAAAGGGAGCAGTGTAAGAAGCGCCAGCGGAACGACTCCCTTCCAGAAGGTTAGCGTGGCTCCTTGTTTACGGACCAGTATGGACGCGAGTAAAAGAATCAATATCAACTTAAAAAGCTCCGCAGGTTGAAAGCTAAGTCCACCTATCTCTAGCCCTAATTGCGCACCGTTCTTTACCTTACCAAAAAAACTAACCGACACTAGCAGACCAATACCCAAGATGTAAATATAAAGAGCATATTTAACAAATATCCTATAGTCCACGAAGGTAAGCACAAAAAACGCTACAAACCCTACAATGTAGTATTTAAGCATTTGTAGATGGAACCCATCTAGTTTCTGAACTAATCTACCATTAGTCACGCTGTATATCGAAAGAATACTAATCACCATCAGCATAACTAGAACAATAAGAATCACGCTATCGATCTTCTTGAGCTTTTTAAGCATACGCAAACCCCTTACTCTATTAAGGTTCCAACCACCCTCACCTGAGGAAAGTCTCTCCTTTCTATTGTAGAGCATTCAAGGCCACAATTCCAAATTTATGTAATACACCCGATATCAGAGATTCACTTCCCAAAACAAAAAACCGCCAGTTCCCATCCTTAAAAGATGAGTTTCTGACGGTTATCTTTTGATTTAGTGATTAAACCTGTTTGGCCGCTGCATAAGGAGTAGGCTTAGGCAAATCTTCCTCTACATCTTGACCATGCAGGCGCACACTCATTACCAGCCCAATGCTGGCCATGTTAATAAGCAGGGAGGTACCTCCGAAGCTGATGAATGGCAATGTGATACCTGTCAAAGGCATCAGACCAATAAACGCGCCGATATTCTCAAAAATCTGATACAGCATCATCGCGACAATGCCGACGATCAGAAACGGACCTGCTCGATCTCTGGCTTCCAGCGCAATCAGAATCATTCGGTGAATCAGGATAAAATACAGTAGCAGCACAAATGCAGAACCTACAAAGCCAAATTCCTCGGCAATCTGCACAAAGATAGAGTCTGAATACGTATAAGGCACCCGATCCGTCTGAACAGAGCTACCGTTCATATAGCCTTCTCCACTCATCCCACCTGAGGCAATCGCGAGCTTGGCGTTTTTGGTATGATAAAGAGCTTTCGCTGTCGCTTTATCCGGAACAAGCCATGGGTCGAAACGTTCAATCCAGTGCGAACGGCCAATATCGTTAAGAAACGTTTTAATTTCGTCATGATAATGGATATAACTCATAATTCCGGCAATCGCAGAGCTTGCTACAATCACCAGCGCGATTAATGCGTGAGTGTACTTAATATTTCCAATCCACAACAGACCTGCAAGAATCACGATGTAAGACAAGGCATTCCCAAGGTCATTCTGTGTAAGGACAATAAGAAACGGAAATAAGGTTAAGAGGCCGAGCGGCACAACATCCCGCCAAAACAAGAGTTTACTCTTATTCTTACGAACAAGCATCGCTGCCAGAAATAGAATTAATATTAGCTTGAATAGCTCGGCAGGCTGAAGGCTCAGTCCTCCAGGGAGGGACAACCAGCCTTGGGCATTATTCTTGGTCTCGCCCAAAAAGCTGACGAGGACCAGGATACCTATCCCAAACAAATAAATATATAACGCGTATTTCACTAAAATTCTGTAATCTAAAAAGGTCATTCCAATAAAAGCAATAAAGCCAATTGCATAATACATCATCATACGGATATGATGTCCGTCCAGCTTTTCTCTTCCATGAGTCACACTATATATGGCGAAGATGCTGACAGTCATGAGCAATAACAGAACGACTACGATAGCACCATCAATTTTTTTAATCTTCTGAAGCACGTTCTGCCTCCCTACTCTAAATCTGGGCTTTCTTTTATGGTTCACCAAGAAGTCCGTTAAATTCTATTGTAAAGGAAGTCGGGTTGAAAATACAATTTCACTCCCCGATCAACAGGAGTCCCCTGCACAGCATGCAGTATTATCGTGCTATACCTAGCACATGACGTGGAATTCCAGCTAGATCATTAATGGTGATGATCTCTTTCCAATGACCCGCCGCTTCAAGTAGCGAGGCTACCTGCTCGGCTTGTCCGAAGCCGAGTTCAAAGCCGATCAGGCGCGGCGGTGCCGGGAGCAGCGCCAGCTGCTCCATCATGCGGCGGTACGGGTCCAGCCCGTCCGCTCCGCCATCCAGCGCAGTGCGCGGCTCATGGTCGCGCACCTCACGCTGCAGCCCGGCGATATCCTCGCCGGGAATGTACGGCGGGTTGGAGACGAGAATATCCGTCTCCATCCCCGCGAACGGCTCGAGCAGATCGCCGAGCCGAAAGTCCACGGCTGTGCCGGAGCGCATCGCATTGCGCTTCGCCACAGCTAGGGCCGCCGGCGAAATATCGCCGGCGCAGACCCGCCACGCCGGCGCTTCCACCGCCAGCGTGACGGAAATCGCTCCGCTGCCGGCGCCGATATCGACGGCGGTCAGCGGCCGTACGGCGCGTCCACCTTCCGCGTCGCCCGCACGATCTTGCGCTGCTGCTAACGAAGCAGCGCCTTCTTCCTGCGCCGCTTCACTCGGCGCAACCGTGCCGTCCGGCCAAAGCTCCACGCCGTACCGTAAAATCGCCTCGACGAGCAGCTCCGTCTCCGGCCGTGGAATAAGCACATCAGGCGTCACTTCAAAAGGACGCCCGTAGAACTCTTGCTCGCCGATGATATACTGCACCGGCTCACCCTTACTCCGGCGGGTAACTCCCGCCTCCCACTGTTCCTTGACCGCAGCCGGAAAAGAATCCGCCAGCGCCATATAATACGCTGCCCCGGATAAGCCAAGCGCATGCTCCAGCAGTAATTGCGCACTACGCTGCGGTTCATTACAACCGCTCTGGCTCAAAAAAGAAGAAGCCTCCACAAAGGCTTCCCGGATGCTTTTCACTTCCGACATGACAAATACGCCATCGTTCAAAGCATTATTATCCATTGTCCATACTATCCATCAAATCAGCTTGTTCAGCAATTGAAAGAGCCGAAATAATTTCAGTGATTTCTCCGTTCATAACCTGCTCCAGACGGTGCAGTGTCAAGCCAATGCGATGATCTGTAACCCGGCTCTGCGGGAAGTTATACGTCCGGATACGCTCACTACGATCACCCGTACCTACTTTGCTCTTCCGTTCACCAGCATACTTTGCTTCTTCTTCCTGCCGCTTCATATCGGAGATACGGGCACGAAGCACTTGAAGCGCCTTTTCCTTATTGGAGTTCTGTGACTTACCGTCCTGACAGGTAGCAACGATGCCCGTAGGTACATGGGTTACACGTACTGCAGACTTGGTCGTATTTACAGACTGTCCGCCTGCACCACTTGAACAGAAGGTATCCACACGAATATCTTTATCATGGATTTCAATCTCAAATGCTTCAGCTTCCGGCATCACCGATACTGTAGAAGTAGAGGTATGAATACGTCCACCGGATTCAGTCGCTGGGATACGTTGTACGCGATGCGCACCACTTTCGTATTTCAACTTACTGTATGCACCGCGGCCGTTAATAAGGAAGATTACCTCTTTAAATCCACCAAGATCGCTCGCGTTGACATCCATTAGCTCCACGCGCCAGCCTTGTGAATCTGCAAACCGGGTGTACATCCGATAAAGGTCGGAAGCAAACAATGCAGCTTCATCTCCACCCGCTGCACCACGAATTTCGACGATTACGTTCTTATCATCATTCGGGTCTTTAGGCAGTAGCAATACACGGATTTGCTCTTCCAGCTCTACCTGACGTTTGGAAAGGTCGTCAATTTCCATCTTGACCATTTCCTTCATCTCATCATCAAGCTTTTCGCCTTGCATCTGCTTAGCAGCTTCAAGCTCTTCCATTACACTCTTATATTCAGTATACGCCTCAAATGCAGGCTGTAGGTCTGATTGTTCTTTGGAATAATCCCTCAGTTTCTTACTGTCGTTTGCAACATCCGGATCACAAAGCAGTTCACTGAGCTTCTCATAGCGGTCCGCCAGGGATTGCAATCGGTCCAACAAGGGAATTCACCTCTCCTAGTTCAATTTCAAATTCGCAAATAAAGCGATTAAAACATATGTCATAAAATTAGATATACGACTTTATATTATACCAAAGATATTGTGAAATGGCTACAGTTCTGTACGCGTAAATCCCTTAATAAATGTCTTATATTTTAAAAAAGGATCATCCCAGCAGTAGATACCCTCTACCGACTGAGATGACCCTCTTATCATTAGTATGCTTCAGTCCTCTTAAACGTTGAAACGGAAATGCATAACGTCGCCGTCCTGCACCAAATACTCTTTACCTTCTAGACGCAGTTGACCACGTTCTTTGGCACCATTCATTGAGCCTGCTGCCAAAAGATCTGCGTAAGCCACTACCTCAGCACGGATAAATCCACGTTCAAAATCTGTGTGAATTACACCAGCAGCGCCGGGTGCTTTAGTTCCTTTACGAATGGTCCACGCACGAACTTCCTGAACGCCTGCCGTGAAATACGTATACAAGCCTAGAAGCTTGTAAGCCGCTTTGATCAAACGGTTCAGGCCAGATTCTTCTAGCCCAAGTTCTTCTAGGAACATCGCTTTATCTTCGCCCTCAAGCTCGGCAATTTCAGCTTCTACTTTAGCACTGATCGGAACAACTTCAGCACCTTCAGTTGCTGCAAATTCACGCACTTGCTGCACATAAGGATTATTCTCAGCACTTGCTACTTCTTCTTCACTTACATTCGCTGCATACAGCACTGGCTTCAATGTTAACAAATGAAGATCACGGATAATAAGCTTCTCGTCATCGGACAATTCTATACTACGTGCAGGTTTATCTTCGTAGAGCACTTCTTTGACACGTTCAAGCAGTTCAACTTCTTGAGCGTATTTCTTGTCGCCGCCTTTGATGTTCTTACGGGAACGTTCAATCCGCTTCTCAATGCTCTCAATGTCAGCAAGAATCAGTTCCAAATTAATGGTCTGAATATCGCTGATCGGATTTACTTTTCCATCCACGTGGGTAACGTTCTCATCTTCAAAACAACGAACGACATGAACGATAGCGTCTACTTCGCGAATATGAGCTAGGAACTTGTTGCCTAGTCCCTCACCTTTACTCGCACCGCGCACAAGACCAGCGATATCAACAAATTCAAAAGCAGTAGGTACAGTCTTGTTAGGTTGTACCAGCTCAGTCAGTTTATCAAGACGTTCGTCCGGAACTTCAACGACACCAACGTTAGGGTCAATCGTGCAAAAAGGGTAGTTTGCGGATTCTGCTCCCGCTTGCGTTATTGCATTAAACAATGTGGATTTTCCTACGTTAGGAAGACCGACGATTCCCGCTTTCAAAGCCATTTATATGACAACTCCTATTTTCAGCTAAATTGATCATCCGAATAAGTAATACGATCTAAACCATTATATATTAGAACATATTCTCCAGCAACACCGGATGTCTTACAGTTGTGTCAATCCAGCCTTATCCAAGCGAACCCATTTCAATAGGATTTGGCAAGTTCCAATACTTTTTGCACCGCCGGCTGATCCAATAGGGGCTTAGAAGTATCTGGATCAACCTCCACATCAGGGACTGTCTTCACTTCCTCGTTGCAGCTTCCATCAGAGTTAAGTCCCATCTCAAAGGAAAATCTGAATACATAACCGCTATTAGGCAATGCAACGACGAGTGGATCCATCCCTAGTCCATCCCCACCTGTTCTGCCACCAACAACCGTCGCAAACCCGGTGCCTTTTGCAAAGGCTGCAAGACCTTCCGCTGATGAATACACAGAGCTATCAACCAGCAAATAGATCTTTCCTTTAAAACCAACGGATTCTTGAGGGATTACTACATCTGTATTTTTACTATATGTCTTGAACATTTTTAATGCTTCGGATGGTAAATTAGGCAACTGTTCGTCTTTGATGCTGGTAATAGGCTGCTGCCCCCTTGTGATCTGACGTGCCTGCATAAAGGTCTCAGCATAGTTGCCTCTTGTATAAAGTAAGTATGTATTGTATTCGATAGGTTTATTAATTAGCAGAGGAGCAATATGTGCTCTCCAGTAATCGCTGTTTCCTCCGCCATTTCCGCGGATATCTAGAATTAGTGTCTTATAATCTTTAACTTCTATTAAAAAATCACGAATCTCCGAACTATCCATCTCCATGAGACTTCCGGCAAAGCTTCGCATGCCTAGATACGCTATTTGCTCTGGCTCTATAATAACCTTTTTTACATTCCCGGAAGTCTTTCCTGTCTGACTCCCTGCCTCACCACTATTCATATCGTTAACGATGCCATCAGAGCTTTGCTGCTCCGCTAAAGGTTTCTGGTTGTAACGAGCCAACACATTTGGCTGTTGAAACACGTTGATCCAAGGCTCATAACCAAAACCTGCCTGAACATAGGCATTTAGAAACCATGGATATTCTTCCTTAGATAAAAAATTCGTATGCCCATTATTTAACCTGCTAAGTACGAATTTCATTCGTCTAAAAAACTCATCATCTGTCTTCACTGCTGCAATTTCATTACGGTACTCCTCTTTGTTCGCAAGCCAATCCTCTCCATTTAGACGCTTATTTACCTCTAGGAAAGGGTAGTTCTCCTCAATAATCTTCCACATATAATCAAAATCCTCTAATCTTTGTTCCACTGTCAATGGAGACAACTCCGCTTCTAGCTGTTTTCCCGCTACCTTTGAAGAGGCTACCGGCGCAACCGGACTTGCCTGAACTTGCCCCGACTCAGATTGCTTTTTCCCTGGAAAATCCCCACGGTTGCAACTAACCAGTAACAGTATTGCAGCTACAGATAAAGCCGCTGGTAATACAAACCTCGGTCTCACCTTAATCCCCCTTCCAATATTCCATATAGCTGAATCCATTTTCAGGAATTTATTTAATAATCATATTTTTCTATTCCTCCTAATTCAAATATATTTATCACAATTATTTACATTAATTTTCTTAGAACAACACAAAAAAGACCTCCTTCGAGGTCTCCACGTTAAGTATTACAAATCTTTAGACATCGTAATGTCAGTTACGGTATATCCCATTTTTTTGTAGAGCTCAAATGCACGATTGTTCTGACCGAAGACATGTAACCCGATTTTGGTGACGTTCATTTCACGAGCTTCTTCATCGAGTGCGACCATAGCCTGCTTGCCATAGCCTTTACTCTGATACGGTTCAAAAACATAGAAATCATAAATGAAAGCTTCTCGGCCGCTGCGGCCTTCACTTACATTAAACCAGATGTATCCTACCTGGATATCACTACTTATTTCTACTATAGAATATAGATAAGCGCCATCTGTGCTCAACCCTTTAGGTAAAGACTGTGTTATAGCTTCCTCAGACAGCTTCATCGCGATTTCAGGGTCCCAAGCGCCGGCTTTAATCTTATCTTCAGCGTAATCACGAGTAGCTTGACCTAAGAAAAATTGAAAAGCAGACTCATCCATATGAACCAATTTAATCATCATCTTTTTTCACTTCCTCACTTCTATATTTACCATATACTTTTATTTACGTATTAAACGGGAAGTCCCACGTAAAGTTGCTAAATCGGGAGCTCCGATGCCGAACATTGCTATCTTAAGCTCCAGCTCTACCTGAGCCAGTGCAGCATCTAGCGCCTCTTCAGAATCTACTGCCGGTCCTAAAAGATTGCGTCCAAAGCCTGCTAAATCAGCACCGAGGGCCAATGCCTTCGCCGCATCCACACCATGCTTCAAGCCGCCGCTGCCAATCAATGCCCCCTTCGGGGAGACAGCACGTACCTCCGCAATGCAATCTGCGGTTGGAGTACCCCAGTCTGCGAAAGCTTCAGCCGCTGCGCGCCGTATAGGGTCTCTACTCCGAAACTTCTCGACCTGACTCCAGGATGTTCCACCTGCACCCGCTACATCAACAAAAGCTACCCCTGCATTATAAAGATGTGCTGCTGTATCACCGTCAATGCCCCAGCCGACTTCTTTTACACCTACAGGAACCTCAAGTGCACGGCATACTTTTGCTATCTGCGATAGTAAGGAAGCAAAGCCAGTATTCCCTTCCGGTTGGAAGACCTCTTGAAGACCATTGAGATGCAGCACAAGAAAATCCGCACCAGCAATATCCACAGCCCGGCGACACTCCTCAATCCCGAAACCATAGGACAGCTGTACGGCGCCAATATTAGCGATAACCGGTATATCAGGTGCTTTGTCCCGTACATAAAAGGTTTCGGTTAGCTCAGAGCGCTCCACCGCCGCTCGCACAGAACCAACCCCCAGCGCCCATCCACGACGCTGTGCTGCCTCTGCTAGTCGGGCATTGATGGCTCCTGTAGCTGCACTGCCGCCTGTCATCGAGCTGATCAGCAGCGGTGTACGCAGTTCACGTTCCAGGAACGTGGTCTGCAATGATATATCATCGAAATTCAGCTCTGGAAGAGCATTATGCCGAAATCGGTAATGTTCAAACCCCGTAGTCACACCGACGCCACCGACTTCTTCATTTAGACAAAGGCGTACATGCTCTATTTTGCGTTCACCTGTCCTTGATGCAGGCAATAAAGAATTCTTGTCCGAAACCTCTACAATTGGTAGGCCATTGCCATGATCCGCGCCAGACTGCCTATTCGCATCATATGGTACGGCCTCTTCTGGCGTATGATTCATGCTCCGTTCCTCCTATTCCTAAACTGTACTTATTATAACATATCCCTCCAGATGAATTTACAATATGAAGTGAGTGAAATACGAGGGATGCTTCATTTCTACCCACTAGGTGTTAATAGGTTGGTACACGCCGGAGCACAATAATTATAAAGGAAGTGCTCTGCAATACTTTCAGGAGGAACTTCCGATGAGATCAGATCGTGAACAACCCGTTCAGCCCCAAGCGATACAAGATAGTACCCATGCTTTTGCTTCAAAGAAACGCACCTCTTCACGACGCCGCAAACGAGTGATATGGGCTTGCGTCATTCTAATTCTCTGGTTAATCGGCGTCATGATATACCAGACACATAAACCTCTACCCGTTGGGATTTCCTATGAAAGTCCCATATACAAAGTGAACAATGTAACCTTCTGGCATGACCTAACCTATCCAGACGGTACGGACACAGGTAAGCAGGAGAGTGAAATTCTTCCGAGAATGCTACATATCATCGAGGAGTCAAGGGAGTTCTTAGTCATCGACCTGTTCCTGTTCAATGATTATACCCATAAAGATCAGTCATTCCCTCCAGTCAGTCGAATGCTGACAGATAAATTAATCTCACAAAAGCAAACCTATCCCGAAATGGAGATTGTCTTCATCACCGATGAAGTCAATACCAATTATAACTCAGCGCCCAATCATCTTCTGGAAGAAATGAAGGCGGTGGGGATCCGAGTCATCATGACCGATGTTAATGACCTGCGAGATTCTACACCTGCCTATTCAGCCGTCTGGCGCACCTTCATTCAATGGTTCGGACAATCCGGCAAGGGCTTTATCCCCAATCTTATGGCCAGTGGTGGACCGGATATTACCGCTCGATCTTATCTGAAGCTGCTGAATGTGAAGGCGAACCATCGCAAAGTAATTGTCAGTGAGAACACTGCACTAATTTCCTCTGGAAATGTTCACGATGCCAGCGCCTACCACTCCAATATTGCTTTGGAGGTACAAGGTCCAATTATTGCCGATATTCTCCAGACCGAGCAGGCGGCAGCCAATCTTTCAGATGCAGGTCCATTGCTACTTCATAAGCCCAATTTCACCCAAGAAAAGAACCTACCATCAGCGGAAGCTCTAGAAGTTCGCTATTTAACAGAAGGAAAGGTATACAAATATGCGCTGCAAGGCATTAGGTCCGCCCGGAAGGGGGATACCGTATGGATGGGGATGTTTTATCTTGCTGATGATGCCATTCTGGATGCGTTGGTAGAGGCTACATCACGCGGGGCTAAGGTAAACCTACTCCTGGATCCAAATCAGAACGCCTTCGGGCGCGATAAAATCGGGATCCCCAACCGTCCAGTTGCCATGGATCTGAACAAACGCACGAACGGTGAAATCTCTATTCGTTGGTACAATACAACCAAAGAGCAATATCATCCAAAGCTGCTCTTTATCGCCAAACAAACCGGCAGCTCCATCGTTCTTGGCGGTTCCACCAATTTCACCACACGCAATCTGGATGACTACAATCTCGAGAATGATCTGTGGATTTCTGTGAAGCGAGATCAGCCGCTGTTCAAAGATATGGAAGCCTACTTTAATCGGCTATGGAATAACGAGGGTCATACGTTCACTTTACCTTTTGAGGCCTATCAGAGCGATGTGACCTGGTTCAAGTACATCCTGTTCCGGCTGCAGACTAACCTGGGCTTTACTACTTTTTAAACAAAAACCACCGCAGAGAAGGCAGCACCCTCCGCGGTGGTTTAATCTGTAATGAAGTTATAGTAATGGAGACATTAATCTGGCGGCAGATTCCAGTATACGTACCACCATGCGTTTATTCATAAAGGTCTCATGCACAATCTGAGTGGTGGACAATAAATCCCGTTCAAAATCAGCAACAATTCGTGTAACGCTCTCTGTCTGAAGAAGCAATGCGTTTACCTCAAAGTTAAGATGAAAGCTCCGCATGTCCATGTTTGCTGTACCAATAGTCGCTATTTCACCATCCACGATTAACAGCTTAGAGTGTATAAAGCCCTTCTCGTATTCATAAATCTTCACTCCAGCCTCCAGCAATGCCGGGAAATAAGAATGCGAAGCCAGAAACGGAATCCATTTATCCGGCTTAGCAGGGAATAACAAGCGAACATCTAGACCAGATATAGCCGCTACACGTATCGCAGTCAGGATATCCTCGTCCGGAATGAAATAAGGGCTGGCAATCCAAACTGATTTCTCAGCTGAGGTGATCATGGAGAAAAATATATTTTTGAGTGCACGGCGTTCATTGTCCGGCCCACTCGCAATGATCTGTACTGCTCCGTCCCCTGTCATAAAGTGTAGCTGTGGTGTTAGATAATCCTGCTCCAGTATTTTTTCACCTGTAGTATGCATCCAATCTTGCAAGAAGATGATTTGCATCGTCCGTACCGCTTCACCTCTAACTAACATATGGGTGTCACGCCAGAATCCATAAGTTTTGCTGCGGCTTAAATATTCATCCCCCACATTCAGTCCACCCATGAACCCGACATCACCGTCGATGACGACGATTTTTCGGTGATTCCGGTAATTAACCCGGCTAGAGAAAAAGGAGGTGGAATTACCGTACGAAGCCACTTGTACTCCAGCATCAACCAACTCTTTCAAAAAAGCTTTAGAAAGCTGAAAACTACCCACAGCATCATACATAAATCGGACAGATACACCCGCACGCGCCTTTGCGATCAGAATCTGTTGAATACGCGTTCCAATGTGATCTGCACGGAAGATGTAATACTCCATATGTATATGGTGCTTCGCTTGTCGCAGCTCTAGCAGTAATGTTCCAAACGTCTCTTCACCATTGGTAAGGATGCGCGTCTCTGAAGCAAAGGAAATAGGAGTACGCGCTAGAGTCTTGGATAATAATAGTAGTTTTTGACGCGAGGGGTCAAAGACCGACCAATCTTGATGCGTACGCAAAGCGTCATTCTCAATCCGCTCATAGGCCATAAGATCTCTTTGTGCTTTTTTATCATATTTACGACGTTTAAATACATTCTGTCCAAACAGAAAATAAAAGACCAAACCGAGCACCGGGATCAACGCAAGCAAAAGAATCCATGACATCGTAGTAGAAGGATTACGGTTCTCCATAAAAATAGCTAAGCTAATTGAAACGACTGTCAGTGTGGAGAAAATACTAATAATTGTTCCAGCAGTACTCCCAAAAATACCAAAACCAAAATAATAAAATGCTATGAAAGCCCCAATAATAATTATAGATTGAAGTCCTCTTCTCATATTGTACCTACCTTCTTATTCATAAAAGCAACACCAAAATGACACATTTTATATATTACATGAAGAACCTATATCTTCCTAGACAATTACTGTGTAAAAATCTATTTACAACAAAACTGTAACCCTTCTGTTCTGAAATTTGTAATGACAAGATGGATCGAATATAATTATTTTGACCGATTAGTCAATTATAGAACTGGGTAGTCAGAAAGGAGGTTATCCCCCCAATGAGCGATAAAACTGTGGACAAGCAGGAACAGATTATTAAGATCGCCATGCAATTATTCGCTGTGAAAGGCTCCTCTTCCACGTCCATGCAAGAGATCGCCGAATTATGCGGAATTTCGAAGGGAAGCTTGTATCTAGTATTCAAATCCAAAGAAGAACTGGAACGCAGTATTTTTCTCTATTGTTACCGAATGATTCGTGATCCCTTATTACGTGAAGAGCAAGAAACCCAAAGAACACCGCGTGAGAAGCTTAGGAATCAAATAGAAATTCTACTGAGTCATGTGTACGAATTACGTGAGTTCTTACAGCGTCAAATTCAGGAAGTTGCCGGAAAAGGTTTTGATACTGAAGTACCGGAATGGCTGCGTAGAAACAATGCTTCCTTCTTGCGCTGGTTTCAGGTGAAGATGGAGACCCTTTATGGAAAAGACATCATCCCCTATACCGGAGATTTATGTATTGTAGGTCATGGACTAATCAAGTCATATATTGCGGTTATTTTTCGTCAGGATACCCACTTGTCCCTTGCCGTTATGGCTGATCATCTAATGAATCTACTAGATATTATTGTAGCTGGTCTTCTTAAAAGTAAGCAGGCTCCTCTCATCAACTCTACCATTCTTGCAAGCTGGATGGAGGAGAATGAGGAGAGTAAGCGCAAGAATCCACTGCAAATCATTAAGGACATGAAGACTGTGGTCAGTAAATTAGATAGTTTAGAACCCGAAGAGTCAGCCGATTTGCTGGAATCACTCAACATTCTAGAAGGCGAAGTTCTCTTACCACACCCACGCAAAGCAATCATACAGGGGATGTTGTCCAACCTCCAATCCTGCTCAGAGCTCACTACACCATTGGAAGAATTGAGGAAGCTGGTTACCTCTTTTTCAAATCATTCATGCGTATTTCGTTAATTGCTCTATAAAGAGTTCGTGAGAGAGAAGAACATGGATAGCGAGTATTATAAATTTTCAAAATGGCGCCCTATTTCGTAAAGAAAAGGCCCGAGAGGAGCAGAAACAACACTTATGAAAAGCTTAATTAATTTCTCGCTCAGGAACAAATTTGCCATTTGGCTTCTGACGATAATTATTGTATTTGCCGGTTTGTATAGCGGACTGACAATGAAGCAAGAAACCTTACCTAATATTAGTATACCCTATCTTAGCGTAACAACTATTTATCCGGGGGCTGCACCAGAAGGCGTCGTTAATGATGTCAGTAAACCGTTGGAGCAAAAGCTGCGCAATGTGGATGGTGTAAAGACAATCACCTCCACTTCTCTGGAGAATGCCTCCAGTATCCAAATCGAGTTTGATTATGGAACGAATCTGGATAATGCTACAGCAGCTGTTCGCGAAGCGCTGAATGAGGTCTCATTGCCAGACAATGTGCAAAAGCCTTCCATTTCCCGTTTTAGCCTTAGCTCAATGCCTGTCGTCTCCCTTAGTTTATCGAATGGGGATTCAGAAGATCTCGAGGAACTAACCCGTATTGCCGAGAACGATATTCGCCCTGCCCTTGAAGATGTTGAGGGTGTTGCTTCTATTCAAATCTCTGGACAATACGTCAAAGAAGTTTCGCTTAAGTTCAATCAAGAGAAGCTCAAGCAATACGGACTGACCGAAGATACGGTTAAAGGGATCATTCAAGGCTCTTCTCTCCGTGTTCCACTAGGACTGTTCGAGATGGACAAAGCTCAAAAGGCAGTTGTCGTGGATGGCAACATCACCACCGTTGAAGATCTTAAAAATGTGACCATTCCAGTAATGCCAACTGGTGCTGCTGGCGCTGGGGCTCCTGGAGCTGGCGCTGCCGATGCAGGTGCTGGAAGTGCTGCTGGTGCAGGCGCTGTTGGCGGAGCTGCTGGCGGAGCTGCAAATATGGGATTGCCAACCGTGAAGCTGGGAGAGCTTGCTACAATTGAGGTTGTTGGGAATTCTGAATCGATCTCCCGTACGAATGGTAAAGAATCGATCGGTATCCAGATTGTCAAAGCCAACGATGCCAACACTGTTGATGTCGTAAATGGTGTTAAGGACAAAACTGAAGAATTAAAAGCACAATATAAAGGCATTGACCTTACAGTTCTGCTTGACCAAGGTAAGCCGATTGAGGACTCCGTAAATACAATGTTGTCCAAAGCTGTATTTGGCGCCCTTTTCGCAGTAATTATCATTTTGGTCTTCCTGCGGAATATTCGTTCGACGATCATTTCTATCATCTCTATTCCTTTATCATTGCTGATCGCAGTATTATGTCTGCGTCAAATGGACATTACGCTTAATATGATGACCCTTGGTGCGATGACCGTTGCCATCGGACGGGTAGTCGATGACTCGATTGTCGTCATAGAGAACATATACCGGCGACTCTCGTTATCTGGCGAGAAGCTAAAAGGCCGGGAATTAATCAGTGCAGCCACTCGTGAAATGTTCGTACCAATCATGTCCTCTACGATTGTAACCATCGCGGTATTCTTACCGCTTGCTCTAGTAAGTGGTATGGTTGGAGAGCTGTTCTTGCCTTTCGCTTTAACCATGGTCTTCGCCCTGCTCGCTTCGTTGGTAGTTGCGATTACCCTGGTTCCTGCAATGGCACACTCCCTGTTCCGCAACGGATTGAAAGGTAAGAAGACGCATAGTGAGAAACCAGACAGAATGTCTGCTGGTTACCAAAAAATTCTGAACTGGTGTCTTTCCCATAAACTCGTTACGTTCGGAGTAGCGGTTCTGCTCCTTGCGGGCAGCTTGTTCCTGATCAAGCCTATCGGCGTTAGCTTTATGCCTTCCCAAGAGGATAAAACGGTTATGCTAACCTACTCACCGAAGGCTGGACAAAGAACTGAAGAAGTTCAAGAACAAGGCCTGAAAGCTGAGAAATATATTTTAGCGCAACAGCATGTAGATAAAATGCAATATTCCATTGGTGGCGGCGGCCCGATGGGTATGGGCGGATCCAGCAACTCAGGACTCTTTTTCATCGTTTACGATAGTAATACTCCTGATTTCGAAAATGTAAAAGAGAAGTTGATCGAAGGCTTAACCGCAGAAGTCCCAGATGGTGTGTGGGGCGATATGTCCGCGATGATGAGCGGAGGTATGGGTGGAAGCACGTTAACCGTGAATGTATTCGGAGACGAACTAGATCAAATTAAGCCGGTAGCGGATGAGATCGCCAAGATCGTACAGGCTGACACCACTAATTTCAAGGATGGCGAAACAAGTCTCAAAGAAGCTTACGATCAATATACGATTGTAGCGGATCAAGAAAAGCTTAGCTCCCTTGGACTTACAGCGGGACAAATTGCGATGAAGCTTGCTCCTGTAGGTACACGTCCAGTACTCACAGAAGTAGAAATGGACGGTAAGAACTACAAAGTCTATATCGAAACTGATAAAGAAACGTATAAGAGTATTAAAGAAATGGAAGAGGCTACATTGACTTCGCCACTAGGCATTTCCGTGCCAATCGGGCAAGTCGCTAAAATTGAAAACGGCTCTTCCCCTGACTCGATTACTCGGATGGACGGTAAAATGAAGGTGGATGTCACTGCCGAGATTATTTCAAGTGACGTCAATAGTGCTTCAAACCTCGTGAAGGAAAAAATAGATGCTATGGAATTACCTGATGGCGTGACGGTTAGCTTCGGTGGTGTAACCGAGCAGATCAATGACACATTTGGTCAATTAGGTATTGCTATGGCGGCTGCTATTGCCATCGTATACTTCGTGCTTGTGGTTACGTTTGGCGGTGGATTAGCTCCATTTGCTATCCTGTTCTCACTTCCTTTCACCATTATTGGGGTACTCGTAGCCCTTCTGATCGCTGGAGAAACCTTAAACGTCTCCTCCCTCATGGGTGCACTGATGTTGATTGGTATCGTAGTCACGAATGCGATTGTCCTCATCGACCGCGTTATTCATAAGGAAAAAGAAGGAATGACCACACGTCAAGCCTTGCTTGAAGCAGGCGGCACACGTTTACGTCCAATCCTGATGACTGCACTTGCAACGATTGGTGCATTGCTGCCACTGGTTACAGGACTTGAAAACAGTGCAGGGATCATCTCCAAGGGGCTAGGTGTTACCGTTATCGGCGGCTTGATCAGCTCCACACTGCTGACACTTGTAGTAGTGCCAGTCGTGTATGAATTCCTAATGAAATTCCGCAGTAAAAAGGTAATTGACTAGAACACTTGATACGAATCAAGTAAACATGCTAAATGAAGAAGCTGTCTCCAAAGTAGTGAATACTACTTATGGAGCAGCTTCTTTTTTATGGAATGGGCAAAGTAACCCATTAGACTTTTGTAGGTGGGTGATGAGTGGTTGGACGGGCGGGGGATTGACGATAGGCGATTTGCGATGAATAGTTGTGCGGTGGATAGTGGGTCTAAAACTAATTAGGGAAAAACTCCCTCTAAATTTTCGATAATCGCTCTAAATTAATGGAATCAGGGAATTTCTCCCTGTAATTTAGCTAATTCACCTGATTTAGCGCCAAATCAGGTGAATTATAGGGAGGTTTTCCCTAATTACAAGGTTTGTGATCAATAAACTCAGAATTTCAGGGAGAAATTCCCTAACTATTCTTCTAGACCATCAATTGGATCGTCATTTGGGACTTCACTCAGATTTTCATTTACTTGCTCCACTTGGACCCCCATTTAAATCACTATTTACACTTCCACAGCAAGAAAAACCCGACCTAATTTATAGGCCGGGCTCTGTATTATAGTGTTGTTATACCATTGCTGTTGCACTGCTCTCCAGCGAAGCTCTCCAGGAACGCAGCATCTGCAGATCAAGGGGTAGAAACTCAGCGAGCATATGGGAAAGTCCCAAATACAACGTACTATTCGTTGCTGCATTTAACTTCTCACAGAACTGTGGAGTCCATTGCAGTAAATGATCTTCCAAAAAGGCTACCTGAATATCAAGTAGATCCATAGCACTTCTAATTGAGAAGCTATTGTACAACATCCGCTCATGCATTACTGCCATAAATTCCAGCTCAATAGCAATATGATCATCAGCTTCACCATTACATTTGTTAAATACAATTCCTGCGGAAGTATATACATCAGCAAGCACGTTGCAGAAATCTTCAGAACGACCCAGAATAGCAGCTTCACGTAATTTAAAAGAGCTTACTGTCTGTTCGTGCATAAGCCGTTTATACTCTTGGGTCTCTTTCTCACATATATGGGGTAACTTATTCGGTTCCTGACTCAGATAGCGCTTCAGTTCCCGTCCGCCTTCCGTCATCTCTGCAGCAACACTCATCTTGCGATTGCGGCTCCACTGAGCCACAAGTGAGAGTGATGGTTTTCTGCCCAAAAAATCCACTAAAAGCTGATATATTAATCCCCGACTTTCCAACCAATGGCTAAATGCCTCCGGCACGGCGAGCGATGGAACAGTTTGCATAGTCATTTTGCAAATCCTCCTCATTGGGTTTCCCGGTCACACACCGTCACATAATCGACGTGCAATTTCCGGTATCCTTTCTGTTTTCGCAAAAGTGAACGTAAAAGTAATCCGCACCTAGATTATATCGGATATTAAAAACGCTTTCCGTGAGCATTCTATGACTAATCACTTCATTTGTCGTACTTTTGTCACATTTTCGCAAGTCTATTTCGGCTTTGTCATTCTATTTAGTTTGTCCATTATTATGCAATTAAATCACAACCCTCCTTATTCAAATAGGGGGAGTTTAACCCGTTCAATAGTTTGCTCATTGACGTACCCGCGAGCGATCTTTAAAATTCTAAACAAGTATAAATACCTTCGCCTCCTCTTAAGACGGGAAGCATTCAAAACACCAACAAATGAAGGGAGCAACGCTATGGAGCCGCTGACGGACCCTTTTGGACGTTTACATGACTACATCCGCATTTCGGTTACCGACCGCTGCAACCTGCGTTGCATTTATTGTATGCCAGCGGAAGGGATGGAATTCCAGCCGCAGGACGAGATTCTGAGCTATGAGGAAATCACCGCAGTTGTGGAATCGCTAGCACCACTTGGATTACGCAAGGTACGGCTAACAGGTGGAGAACCTCTTGTACGCAAAGACCTGGAGAAGCTAGTAACTATGATATCCGCCATTCCGGGGATCGACGATATTTCACTGACTACGAACGGATTAATGCTTCCAGCTAAAGCAGCGCTGCTAAAAGAAGCCGGGTTGTCACGGGTGAATATCAGTCTGGACTCTTTACGGCAAGATCGCTTCTCTATGATTACACGCGGCGGTGAGGTCTCCAAGGTACTAAAGGGGATCGAGGCAGCACAAGCTGCCGGGCTGGAGCCGATCAAGCTTAACGTTGTGTTGATGAAAGGGATTAATGATGACGAGATCAAAGACTTCATCTCCCTTACGTTGAACAGTCCACTAAATGTACGTTTTATTGAATATATGCCTATCGGAAGTGCTACTGATTCTTGGCGCCAATCCTATCTGCCGCTGGAAACCGTTATAGAAGCTTGTACTGCGGCCGGCTGGGAAACCGAGGAAGCTGAGATGCCATCTGGTAATGGCCCTTCCCAGAATCGGCGGGTTCTTGGAGCGCAAGGAACGTTCGGATTAATCCATCCCGTAAGCGATCACTTTTGCGATAACTGCAATCGACTAAGACTAACAGCAGATGGCCATATCAAAGCTTGTCTGTATTGGGAAGATGAGTACAATGTCCGCCCCCTAATAAGCGATCCCGCAGCAGTGCAGGCCTTATTCCGCAAAGCTCTGGGTAACAAGCCACATAACCACGAAATGGCATTAGCCTTGGAGAAAAAAGCACAAAGCCACACGCCGACGGCTCGGCGTATGTCTCAAATTGGAGGCTAGTCTGTCTCATTAAAAACGCCGCTTTCCCCAAGCCATCTGGGAAAAGCGGCGTTTCATTTAGAGATTGAAGGATAGCCTTCGCCATCCACTATTATAGATATAGAGCCTCGAGCAGCTTGTAAAGCGTCGTTGCTGCCTCCGCTCTTGTAGCATTGTTCTCAGGTCTGAACGTGTTATCCTCGAATCCACCCAAAATACCCGCTTCAACACCCGCTTTTACAGATGCCTGTGCCCATTGTGGAATGGAGGTAAGATCCGCGAAGTCCCCCTCTTTATCCGTTTTCTTATGGGCAGCCTTCAAAGCATTCGCGAGCATAACTGACATTTCGGCACGGGTAATCTTTTCTGAAGGCTCGAAGAACATTTTGCCGTTCACATCATATCCACGAAGGATTCCGGCACTTACCGCCGCTGCTACATCATCTGCAGCCCAAGCTGGAATCGCACTTTGATCCGCGAATTTCACTGTGCTACCTGTTGATTTCAAACCAAGCGCCCGTACAATCATAGAAGCGAACTGTGTCCGAGTAACATCCTCATTCGGACGGAAGGTATGATCCTCGTACCCTTTCATGACGCCCATACCGATTAGACGGTCTGTAAACGCCGTGGACCAATGAGTATTCAAACCGGTAATCGATGGGGCCTGATAATTAAACACAGCATATTTGGCAAGCTGATTTAAGCTTGCAGTTATAGTTCCACCTGTTTGACTCTGACCACCAACATAAATCCACTTTTTAAGCTGCTCATTGTAATAGTAGATAGCTGCTTTATGCCCCGATGTAATCTTGGTCGCATCGTAATTGAGGGACAGTTCCACAGGCTTATTGAGCATGCCTGCCTTGTCACTAGTAAGCTCTACTGCTTCACTCACAGCCTGAAGAGCGCCCATTGCTGGCGTCTCATCAGCAGCAATAACCGAAAAGGCAATTTCGCTGTTACCAGACAACGCTCCAGCCGGAATCGTAAAGCTGCCCACGTCTTTAAGTGTGCCCGTTCCTCCCTGCTGTGCTTTTACCTCCAATTCCACACGCGGAGTTGTAGAAGGCTGCTCTGTAGGAGATGGCGCCGCGGTAGGAGCTGGAGTTGCAACTGGTCCGTTGCCTCCTCCGTTATTATTCCCCTCTCCACTGCTAGTGCCCGCAGTTACAACTACTGTGCGTACAATCTCAGTAGCTGCATTGCCAGCCAAATCTGTCGCATTGTACTTCAGTGTATAGGTTCCTGGAGTCTGAACATCCACTGTTCCTGTCACCAGGATAGAGCCTGCAATCCCAACCTTGTCAGTAACGTCTGCACCCGGGTCCTTGAAGTCATCCCCTTGGGTCAGACTAAGACGGCTATCCCCCTTCAGGGTAATCACAGGTGCTGTACGATCGATATTCACAGCAAGCGGCAATGTTGTCTTATTTTCTAAAGAATCCGTTGCCTTGAATTGCAGTTGATGTTGGCCTTCTTTCGAAATCTCAATCACTTTCCCACTTTCATAGGGCAGGAAATTTCCGTTTACATCAGTCGCTAATTGAATGGATACATCCGCACCAGGAATATATACGCTAGCATACACGCTTACCGAAACACTCTGATTCGTCCAGTCACCACTTAAATAAGCTTGTCCGTTCTCAGTCTTTAATGTGCTATGAAGCGCCAATGGGGTGATACTATCATCTCCGCTTAGCGTTACTTCAAAAGACTTCGTTTCCGTAGCCAATCCCCGCTGAATTGTAGCTGTTAAGGTCAGCTTCGTATCCTTCTTAGGTTGGAAGATGATTCTACCTTCGTTCGTCATTAGAACCGGATTGGAGCTTTTCCACACAATACTTGTCCCGTGTTTGCCTTCGGTAGGCAACGTTAGATCAGAAGTTACTGCGCTTGTGTCTCCTAGATCTAATGCAGTCATAGTATCGTTAACTGCCTGCTGATCGCTGTACGACTCCACATCCACAAAAATCGGATTGGAATAAAACCACATATCACTATAATTACGGGCGTTGATTTCTTCGAAACGAGTTAAGTTATCGACGGTATTATTTTTTGGATCAATCTGCGGTTCACCGTTAACCGTTTCTCCCGCAACATCAGTTCCAAGGTTAGTCCCTCTTAACCGGAAATAACGATCCTTGTCCGCTGCCTCTACCTTATACTTAATAACATTGTAGCCTTCGGAATCTGTAGTCCAGTCCTCGCTTGTGAAGCGTTTCAACACTTTTGTTGTATCGTTAGTCGCTTTGGTGTAATCAGGTGTACCTGGATCAACCTTGCCATGGACTTCACCGGAGATCAAATCTACATGATCTACCTTAACAGCGTCGCCATTATTATTTTGCTGTGGACTTTTGAAACGGATCGTAAGCTCTAGGTCGTCCCCTTGTTTTACGTCCAGTTCTCCACCCATTTCTTCCTCTTGTCCATCTCCAGACACGTTAAACTCTAATACGTTGATGAGATCCCCAAAAACAGAGAATGATTTCCCTGACCGCATGCCATCTACGACAGCGTTAATATCGGAGCCATCCACCCAGGTATAGTTCTTGGAATACTCACCAGGCCAGTAACCGCTGGAAAATTGATCATTTTTTGTTTTGAAATGAAAATCTGAGTTAGCAAAATTCCAAAATCTGCGGCCCTCACCCAGCAGTGCGTCCCACATTCCTCCAAGCTGTGCAACCTTGACGTCTGTACCTCCGTAAGTCTCAGGCGTCTCTCCCCGGTCACTCGCCATCTGATTGCCCAGCATACCTTCAAAGCCGAAGACAAGATTCGGATTGATATTGTTAAAGTCACGGATATCCTCTATTTTAAGCTCCGAGCTTGTACCATTTTTTCTGGAGGGGTGATTGATCAGTACATAGCTATCTGGATAATGACTACTGAGCCATTTCATAGCTGTGCGAGTATCTTCTTTTGTAGAAAAAGCTCTGGTATCCGCCGCACTCCACTTAGCCACATCTGCCGGATCGAACATACTTACATCACGATTAGTAAATAAATATTCAAATTGATTAATAGCCTTCAAAGCTTCTGCGGACCCTGGATGATCTGTAACAATCCCAACTGCAGCATGATCGTATTGGGGCATATCCCACTCAAAGCCTGAAAAAATGATTTTTCCAGCATATTTGCCTTCTGCCTGTAACTTCTTAATTTTCTCATTCTGATAATCCACAATACCTTGTGACATCGGAATGGAGCCGCCAGGGAGATTCACCCCTTCGTCATCCCGGTCAGATACCCGAAGGTGATCAGCCAGTGCCATCCAGTCAAAACCATTTTGTTCAAATGCAGCATCGAGCACACTTTTCAATGACTCCTGAGCATCGTTCGATTCATACGTATGTGCATGGTATTCACCTGTCATCCATTTCCCTGAATGTTCAGAAGCAGTAGACGTGATATCAGGCGCTGATTCTCCTGAAGCACCATAAACTGTCTGTAATGAAAAGTTGGGTGCTAACAATAATACGGCAAGCGAACTAGTTAGAAAAACGCGAATTTTGCTCTTCTTCAAAATGATTAATCCTCCGATGTCTTTTGGATTTTCGTAGATTCTATATTTAGAATAGTAGAAAATTGTAAAGACATGTCGGATTTTGTTGCATGTTTATGTAAATATTCATATTTACATAAACAATGCCGATTTATTTCTTTGGCATTGGCAAGCTCACTACAAAAGCCGTTCCTTCACCCGGTCGGCTGGCCACGGTTACTTTACCGTTATGCAGCTCAACGATCTTCTTAACCAGTGATAGGCCCAGGCCACTACCGCCCCCGCTCGCTGTTCTAGCTTTGTCTGCCTTATAGAAGCGATCAAAGATGCGAGGTAAGTCTTCTTCAGAGATACCAATCCCACTATCTTGAATCTCCACCTCTACCCGCTCATCTATCGTTCGAAGCTTGATATGAATACATCCATTCCCGGGAGTGAATTTAATGCTGTTATGAAGAAGATTGGTCCAGACCTGGGTCATTAAATCTTTTACCGCAGTTACATTCACTTCTTCCAGCTCGGCCTCTACCTCTATATTTTTCTCCAGCCACTGTGGCTCAGAAGCCAGAATTGTATCTCTAAGCTGTTTGTCCAGACGATAAACCTGATTTTCAAACGGAAAATTACCCGATTCGAGCGCTGATAGCTTCAATAAATTATCACTGAGCCCAGATACGCGGGTACTCTCAGCCACAATAATATTAAGGTAGTGCCTCCTACTCTCCACATTCAGAGTCTCATCCTGCAGCGCAAGAGCAAACCCCCGAATCGAGGTTAGTGGAGATTGAATTTCATGCGATACGTTGGAGATAAAATCCTGGCGCATGGTCTCCATCTGACTCAGCTCACTTGCCATTACATTGATACTCTCAACAATTTCTCCAAATTCACCGTATTCCCTATTATTATCCAATACTACATTAAAATCACCCTTAGCAATTCGTCCTAACCCTTCAATGATTGATCTATAAAAGACACGTTCCCAGCCACGAAATAGCTTGGAGACTACCAATGCCATCATGAACAAGATCACAATACCGACCATCACGCTGATTAATTGGACCAAATAATCCGAGGAGGGGCGCCCAGCCCTGCTATATATCCAGTTCATTAGGAAATAAGCTGCAGTCCAGCTAATCCCAACGCCACCGAAATAAACAAAGGACATCCCAATCCGCTTAATGATCTCCTTAAATCGATTCATGCCTCAGCCTCCAACCGGTAACCTAGACCACGGATCGTACGAATAACGAATCCATAGTCATCCTGATTGAACCGTTCACGCAAACGGTTGATATGCACATCGAGTGTCCGCTCATTCCCTTCAAAATCATAACCCCAAATTTCTTCGATCAGCCTGTCTCTTGTCAATGTTTGCCCCGGATAGCTGCCCAGCTTAAACAACAGCTCAAATTCCTTAAGCGGCAAGGTAATTTCCCCATACTCTGAAGAGACCTCGTAGGTTTTGCGATTCATACGCAATCGGCCTACGGTCACACTTTGCGCGGCAGAAATCTGATATCGTTTAAGCAGCGCCTTTACTCTCGCAATAAGTACAACCGGCTCAAATGGCTTGACCAAATAATCATCACTACCCAACTCAAAGCCTTTTACAATTTGTGAGGTTTCCCCTTTGGCTGTCAGCATTAAAATCGGGAAATCATAGTTCTGGCGCATCCGCCGGCATAGCTCCCAGCCGTCCATGTTGGGCATCA
Source organism: Paenibacillus sp. FSL H7-0737 (assembly GCF_000758545.1). Lineage (NCBI taxonomy): Bacteria > Bacillati > Bacillota > Bacilli > Caryophanales > Paenibacillaceae > Paenibacillus > Paenibacillus sp. FSL H7-0737. The sequence continues at coordinate 6,363,257 of NZ_CP009279.1, forward strand.
TCACATCAATAATAGCTAAATCTATGTTATTACCTTCCAGAATCTGAAGAGCCTCCAGTCCATCGGAAGCTCCATAGATCTCATCCATTCCTTCAGCTCTCAGAAATACTTCTACCAATTCGCGGATGTGCGGATCGTCGTCCACTACTAGTATTTTTGTCATGTATCACTGGAGCCTCCTCTTCAATGTCCTGAACCTCGGGGTTATTCATCTGTAGCTGCTGGGTGGCAAATTCACGATACAGCTCATGGTTTTCCAGTAGTTCCTCATGACTTCCCATTCCGGTAATTTGACCTTTTTCCATAAAAATAATCTGCTCTGCATTTACAACAGTAGCCAAACGGTGCGCAATTACAATCGTAGTTCGACCCTTCATCAGATTGGACAGTGCCTTCTGCACCACGGCTTCTGATTGGCTATCCAAACTGGAAGTGGCTTCATCAAGCATAAGAATCTTCGGGTTCCGCAGCAGTGCTCTAGCAATAGCAATCCGTTGCCGCTGTCCACCAGACAGCTTCACACCTCTTTCGCCGACATCCGTATTATATCCTTCAGGAAGTGCATCAATAAAGCCATCTGCATAAGCCATTGCTGCTGCTGCGTGCATCTCCTCCCTGCTAACGTCACGATCCAATCCATAGGTTAAATTCTCAGCAATCGTACCGGCCAACAGTGGACTTTCCTGTGAGACATACCCTATAAGCTTCCGCCACGAACGCAATGAGAATGTAGACACTGGCTTGTCACCCAGCTTAATCAGACCTGACTGAGGCTCGTAAAAACGTTCTAGCAACGAGAACAACGTGGTCTTACCGCCCCCGCTCGGTCCGACAATAGCCGTCACCTGACCAGGAAGCATCTGGAAGCTCACATCATTCAATACCTTCTCACCATTTTTATAACCAAAGCTTAATCCCTCTACTGAGATCGGACCTTCTGTGCCATTTGCCTCTTCCTGTCCCTCATATACTTCCTCTTCTGCTGCCAAGGTCTCAATAATACGCTCTGAGGCACCCTTAGCTTTCTGAATCTGTGTGAAGAACGTAGTCAGTTGAGTAAGTGGCATAATAATCTGAATAAGATAAAGAATAAAGGCGACCAGTTCTCCAGCCGTCAAGACGCCGGAAGATACCTGCATCCCACCATAACCGATAATGACCACAAGCAGCATCATAAAAACAAAGGAGACGAGTGGACTGATCATCGCGCTAATCTTGCCTTCACGAATACCAAAGGAAAGCAGGTTCATAATTCCATTCTTGCCTGCCTCGTACTCTTTTTTCTCTGCGCCTGAGGATTTGACCAGACGGATCTCAGATAAAACACCACTAAGTGTAGCAGTAAAAGAAGCGGTCTCATCTTGCATTCCCTTGGAAATTTTGTACATCTGCCGCCCAAGTGGTACTAGTATCAGCGCCGAAAGTGGAAGAACAGTGAATAGAACAAGTGTCATTTTCCAATTTAAAAATAGCAGAACTGAGATCGAACCTACAATGGAAATCACTCCGGTAAATAAGCTGGCTAGATGTTCAGAAATCAGCGTTTTGATGATCCCTGTATCATTCGTCATGCGGCTGACACTTTCTCCCGTTCGGTTGTCATTATAATAAGCCACAGGCAGAACTAGAAATTTACGCCACAGTCGGTCCCGCAGACCTGCAACCATCTTCTGACCTGCATAATTGAGCAGATAGATAGAGATCCCTCCCGCAATGGTCTGCGCAATAAACGCAGCTGCTATACCCGCAATCTGCAGCTTGCTCACGGAGGCCAGAGAGAAGCCATCCACCAAGTTCTTAGTGAACATTGGGATGACCAGACTGACCAATGTCGATATCATGCTTAACGCAATGGCTATAGCCAATAAGCCGTATGAAGGCTTGGTTTCTCTTAGTAGCGTTAAGAACGGCTTCAGCGCCATCTTTCGCTTGGATTCGGATTTCTTCATGACAATGACTCCCCTTTTCTAAATAGCTCTACGAGAAAAGCATAGTAATATCTTTCTCGCCTTACACCCATCCTATCTGCAGATTGTAAACTGAAGTTAAACGCGCCGATCAGACAATACTGCCTTGTCATTTCCCATCCTGCGGGAATAGTCACAGGCCAAAATAACGCCCGTTACACTTAGCGTTTGTACCTTCTACGCACGCGTTCACGCATTTTTTGTCGCTTATCGTCTCAAACATAAATAAAACCCAAAATAATGTAAAAAAGTAAAAAAGGGTGTTTGTATCCCTTTTCAACACGTGTTACAGTGATAGAAGGGCCTACTATTGGCCACTCTACTCCATGCAAGATATTTAGTGAGAAAGGAGTGAACCATTTGCGAAAAGGCGTTATTCCATCTTCTATCACGTCTTTAAAATGGTTCAATTTTTTTGTATATGGAACCATGGTCCTCTTCACCAGCTTCTTTCAACTATACCTGCTGGATGTAGGGATGAACAAATTAGAGATTGGTGTCTTATTCTCTATGGGAGCGCTAGTATCCATATTTGCAAATCCATTTTGGGCGTTCTTAACAGACCGTTCTCAGAATATACGGCGTATCGTTTTGCTAATGTTATTCGGAACGCTAGTGTTCTCACAGTTTATGTTTCGAGCAAATACATATGAAACGATCTACAACGCCATTATTTTGTTCTATTTCTTCCAAGGACCACTATTTGCTCAAAGCAACACGATGATTCTCAGCTATATTGACGGGACTAATCAGCGCTTCCGTTCTTTCCGGCTTTGGGGTTCAATAGGGTGGGCAGTGATTGCGATTGTTGCCGGCTTTATCCTGGATTGGGCTGATGTATCCGTCTTGACCTATCTGCTTACAGCGTTACTAGGTGCATCAATCCTATCCGTTCTTGTATTGCCTAAAATTAACCATACCATTATGAGAGCTCCGATGCCGTATAAGGGCTTAAGTAAGTTGATTTTCAATCCTTTTTTCTTGTGCTTTTTATTGTTTGGTATTCTGGTATCCATTCCAAACACTATGAACACCACATTCATATCCTTGTATATTACGGATCTGGGCGGCTCTAAAAAAATGATCGGTCTTGCCGTATTCCTCTCCTCCATTTTGGAGGTAGGCGTATTCGTTCTCTGTGACCGGTTCCTGAAACGTAAAATTTCTGTCCTGCTCGGCTGGCTTGCATTGGTCAGTGGTTTGTTCGTTCTGCGTTGGTGGTTTATGGCTGATGCGACTACTGCCCTTCAAGTGGTGTTCATTCAAATTTTACACTGCATAACGTTCGGCGGCTTTTTCTATGTAGGTACCCAATTGACGATGCTCCTGATTCCACGGCCTTATCGCTCTTCCGGACAAGCGCTCTACACCCTAAGCTGGAGTGGGATATCCGGTTTCATTGGAGGTATTCTCGGAGGTTGGATGTATCAGTATCTGGGTGCACAAAGCATGTATCAGACGGGTGTATTCTTGACGCTTATTGGAACGCTTGGCTTTGGTTTCATGTGGCTCTTTGTTAGCCGTGGTGGGTATCGCCCCCCTTCAGAGGAAGATGAAGAGATCTTCGACATCGAAGCATTATAATTCAACAAAAAGCAGGCTCAAACGTACCTATTCGGGACGTTTGAGCCTGCTTTTTGTTGTTACCTTGATTAATTTATCTGTTTAGCCTTGTTTAGGAGGCTGAAATGAACTCTTCAGTGAAACGATAAGATTGAATACGAGATGTTCAGGCGCCGAATATTTGCTATCCACATTAAAATAGCCATGACGGAAGAACTGGAATTTATCCTGAGCCACGCTATCCTTAAGCGCAGGTTCAACAAACCCTTGTAGGATTTCTATGGACTTAGGATTAAGCTGATCTAAGAAGCTAGGCTCCGATTTCTCTACCGAGGAATCCAAACCTTCAACCTCCACAGCCTCATCCGCTTCTTCAGCAGAAATCAGAGGCTCGTATAGACGGAATTCCGCAGGAACCGCTTGGCTAGCTTCAACCCAGTGCAACGTACCTTTTACCTTGCGGCCTGTAAATCCACTTCCGCTCTTCGTTTCCGGATCATACGTACAATGCAGCTCCACTACCTCGCCATTCTCATCCTTAATAACCTCATTACATTTGATGAAATAAGCATGCTTCAGACGTACTTCATTACCAGGGAACAACCGGAAATATTTGTTCGGCGGATTCTCCATAAAGTCATCACGCTCAACATAAATTTCACGCGAGAACGGAATTTGACGTACGCCCATTTCCTCATTCTCTGTATTATTCTCCGCTTCAAGCCATTCTGTTTGACCTTCTGGATAATTGGTGATAACAACCTTAAGCGGTCGTAACACAGCCATAGTACGCGGTACAGTTAGCTTAAGATCCTCACGGATAAAGTGCTCCAGCATTTGCAGGTCCACCAGACCCTGACTCTTAGAGATACCCGCTTCATACACGAATTTACGAATCGCTTCCGGCGTATATCCTCTACGGCGTAGACCAGAGATCGTAGGCATCCGTGGATCATCCCAACCATCCACATGTCCTTCGTCTACAAGCAGCTTCAGCTTACGCTTACTAGTCATCGTTTGAGCCAGATTCAGACGACCAAATTCATATTGATGAGGGACAGCTGGCATCTCACACTCCGCTACAACCCAATCGTAGAATGGACGTTGATCTTCAAATTCGAGCGAGCAAAGGGAGTGAGTAATCCCCTCAATAGCATCTTCTAACGGATGAGCGAAGGTATACATTGGGTAGATACACCATTTATCGCCTGTGTTATGGTGATGTGCATGTGTAATCCGATAAATTACAGGATCACGGAGGTTAATGTTCGGTGACGCCATGTCAATCTTGGCGCGAAGAACCTTCTCACCGTCCTTGAATTCGCCTGCACGCATACGCCGGAACAGATCCAAATTCTCTTCGATACTACGATCACGATGCGGACTGTTCTTTCCTGGTTCCGTCAGCGTTCCACGCAATTGACGAATTTCATCCGCACTGAGGTCATCGACATAGGCTTTGCCCTTTGTAATTAATAATTCGGCACGTTTGTACATTTCCTCAAAATAATCAGATGCAAAACGCAGCTCTTCCCATTCATAACCGAGCCACTTTACATCTTCCTGAATCGAGTTTACATATTCCGTATCCTCTTTAGCCGGATTCGTGTCGTCAAATCTTAGGTTAGTCTTGCCACCGAACTCGTCCGCCAGTGTAAAGTTAATCCAGATCGCCTTGGCATGTCCGATATGTAAATAACCGTTCGGCTCCGGCGGAAAGCGTGTGATAACTTCCTTTACTTTACCGGTACGGAGGTCTTCGGTAATAACATTCTTAATAAAATTGGAGGGGGTGCTACGGTTCTCCACAGCTATCAACCTTTCATTCTGTAGTGTTACACTACTTCTTGTATAAACATGTTTCCTACTAATATACCCGTTAACCGTAGATTGTTCAATAAAAGGGGGCACAAGGCACGGATCATTTTTTAGTGTCTTTAGACCTTTTGACTTCTGTCAGGGCGATAGAGTAGCATGATAATCATAAGAAATAATCCATAATCATACATAAGGCCTTGTGCCAAAAAGGAGGCAACCGCTTGTTTAATTATGTCATCGATGAAGAGCTGATGTTAAAGCCGCTACTGCCAGAGCACGCTCGGCACATGTTCGCGTTAGTAGAGCACTCACGGGAACGACTACGACAATGGCTCCCTTGGGTGGATGCCGTTACGGAACAGGCCCACACTCTAAATTTCATCAAAAATGCGGTTAAACAAAGCACTGACAATGGTGCTTTTACCGCTGGACTATGGGTTCGCGGTGAGCTCGCCGGTGTTATTGGGTATCACCAGATTGACTGGCATAACCGATCTGTTGGGATCGGCTACTGGCTGGGTGAAGGATATGAAGGTAAAGGGTATATGACCAGTGCCTGTCGGGTTCTAGTAGACTATGCACTACTGGAAATGGAGCTGCAACGTGTAGAAATTCGCTGCGCGACCGGAAATGTTTCCAGCCGGGCGATCCCGGAACGACTTGGTTTTGTCCTTGAGGGTGTGATTAGACAGTCAGAGAAACTGCCTGACGGCTACGTCAACCATGCCGTATACGGTTTATTGCGTAGTGAATGGCAGCTGCTCGGCTAAGTTAGGCTAAGCAAGCAGCACATATAAGCTCATAAATAGAAATAAACCTGGAAGGCACACGCCTCCAGGCTTATTTTGGTTTGTAGATAGTGTTTAACTCTCCGGCAGGCCCAGCTGTTTTCGAAACTTGTTCCGCACTACGGCGGAGAGAGTTTCTAGCTCCGCAAGAGCTGCCAGTGCAGCTTCCTCTTGCAGCCCTACTTGCATTAAATGTAGTACATGCGCCACGGACGCACCGCCAGCTCCACTCTCTTTTTTGACAATCGCATCTCCTGTTGAGATCTTTCCTTCACGAAGCACACGCAAGTAAAATCCGCTATATCTAGTGTCCAGCACTTGAGCCGGGAGATCTGCCGGGCCATGCTTTTGTGAGATTTTGAAGCAAGGATAACGTGGCTGGCTGACCTGCAGCACAGTGGTACCTATTTCGTACACATCGCCAATGCAAACATCTGTCTCTAATAAGCCGGCAGTTGTTATATTTTCTCCGAAGGCAGAGTATTCCAGTTTCTTTCCAAGCTGCTGCTCCCAGTAGGGATAATGCTCGATGGGGTAGGCACAAACTGCCTTGTCAGGGCCCCCGTGATGTTTCAGATCCGCCTGACCATCTCCGATAAAACCATTAGTATTTAACTGAACTGATCCTTCTACAGGCATTTTATAAATCCCAGTCTCCAAAGGTTTCCCCCGATAATCCACTGTTACTGGCCGCCCCACATTAAGTGAGATGATCTCCATATCCTTCTCCTCCTGTCAGCATGCAGCACATAAAGATTTCATCCACGTATCGACCGCCAAGATAAAACTCCTCCCGCAGACGTCCCTCTTCCACAAACCCGCATTTACGATAAAAAGAAAGCGCTGATTCATTACAGGATAATACGCGTAGACGCAGCTTACGAATGGCGTTATCTGCGGCATGTTCCTTAATAGCCTCTATGAGCTGCCGGCCAATACCTAAACGTTGATAATCCGGATGAACAGCAATATTAACCTCGCACACATGCCTGTTACTCTCCATTCGACTAGGGCAGCCAAACCCAACATATCCGCATAGCTTGTCATCCTTTAGCGCTACTAGCTGCGAACCCGGGGGAGCATTCAGTAGATAATCCTCTTGGGAACGCCACATTAATGGCCCCGGGCTAGTGTTCTCCGTCCAGATCATATGATCCAGATGAATCAGTTCCCGCACGTCTTTAATCTCTGAGAACCTTATTATAAACCTATCCTTGTTGCTAAGTTTCATAAAGATGTACACCCCTTGCCTTGCACCTCTATAGAATTCACAGTAGATCATTTGAATCCACTATGCTCAACTCTCAACTATCCCATTGACCGCTCCAATGAATTTCCTCGGCGGTTGATATACGCATGAACGATAAAGAATCCTACGGACAGCAGTGCCATCGCACATGCCAACCATGCGGTAGGCGCTAAGCCTCCACTATCGTATAACCTACCCATTAAGTATGGTCCAATCACCCTACCGACTGCCCCCATGCCTCCACTTAGCCCTAAATAAAAAGGAGCACTGCGACCTGCATGATCCGAAATAAAGGAAGGCATGGCCGGAGATATCAGCATTTCCCCAAGCGTAGCGAGTACCATCCCAAGCACTAGACCTGAATAAGTCGGCATCCATAAAAGAACAGCATACCCACCCAAATAAAATAGAGCACTTACTGTCATTTGTGCCGTTGAGGTAGATGCGAACCAGCGTTTAATTACTGTTACGAGCGGCTGAGCTGCAAAAATGAGAATTCCGTTAAGCGTCCAGAGAAAACCATAAGTCTTCTTAGGCCAGCCCTCAGAAATAATGAACGGAGATACCCCTGTATTCCAGATAGAGTTCCCTAATAGTAGGAACATCGAGGCAATACCCATATAAAGATAAATTCGTGTATGCCCCATTAACTTCCAGGTAGATTGTTTGTCAGGACCAGCCTTCTGGTGTTCTGCGACCTCCTGTGAAGAATCTCCTCCGACTTTCTTGAGATATACAAAAAAGAATACCGCAAATACCGCTGAAGTTACGCCGTTCATCACAAAGCTGAGCATATAAGAAATATCGGCCAAAAAACCACTTAACGCCGTACCCAGTGCTACACCAATATTATTAGCGACATAAATAACATTAAACAGCTCTCCGCGCTGCTTCGTAAAACGAAAGCCGATAAATGCCTGAATCGCAGGTAAGGACAGTGAATTAAAGAGCCCTACCAGTCCCATCGCGACCATAAATAACGTCCAGTTGTTACTTGCTGCCGGCAAAGTGAACAGAGCAAGTGCATTCATGCCCAGCGCTCCAACAATCAGCCGGTTAACGCCTACCTTATGATAGAGTGAGCCCCCGAGTAGTTGACCCACAATTCCTCCAACTGATTGAATAAGAATCACTAATCCGGCATCCGACATGCTGCGTCCAAGCTCATCAAAAACATACATTGTAACCAATGGCCACATCAGCGCACTACCCGTTGCATTAATAAGACTAGCAATTAAAAATATCTTAACCTCTTTAGGATAATTCTGTAAAAACTTCATAAGTAGTGTACATCCCCTGTAATATATGTGTCATTATTCCATCCAGTATTATCCCAAAACAGGGTTCAGGGCAAGCAGACGCATTGACGTGCTATCGTGATAAAGTCTCAGTATACTTCACCTCTTATTTAGGACTAACTTCTAACGTAGCTGAGAAAAAAGTAGCACCTTTCACGTCCGCAGTCCTCCCTATTTCTACTATCTATTTATATTTTATAGTTGCCGCTGTCTTCCGTAAAGTAGACTAAACAATAATGAAGTGTTTCGTTATTACAAAGTCGGGGTAATAGAGCCTAGAAACACTCCCCCTTTTAAAATTCGCTGTGCATCCGAATTCGTTCCCCCGAGCTCGGATACATCACGGCGGATTTTATTTGTCTATACAGCAAAAAGCACCCCTCGACTATTCTAAGGAGTGCTCTATAAGATAGGTTTAGGCGTGTTTTTTTACACCGCTGCCAGACATGCTGTCTACGGACTGAATAGATGCAGGCTCTTTGCGCAGGTAAGCCATCCAATAAGCTGCCGCAACAAAGATCGCACCGCCCGTCAAGTTGCCTAGCCATACCGGAACAAAATTGTTGAAGTACTCTCCCCATGAAAAATAACCTTCAAAAATAGCTGCCGGAATTAAGAACATGTTGGCTACAACGTGCTGGAAGCCGATAGCTACAAAAGCCATCGTTGGGAACCAGATGCCGAGGATTTTGCCACTGAAGTTATCTGCTCCATAGGAGAGCCATACCGCCAAAGCTACGAGCCAGTTACAACCGATACCGGAAACAAATGCCGGCAAGAAGTCTGCCTCAAGCTTATGGCCTGCCATCTCCACTAATTTTTCCAAATACACACCGTCAGAGGTTAAACCAACCACGTGACCAAAAAAGTAAGCTACAAACAAAGCTCCCGCTAGATTGCTCAGGGTAATCAATACGAGATTCTTAACCACTTCCCAGAAGGATATCTTTTTCGCCATAAAAGCAAGTGGCACAGCCATCATATTGCCTGTCAGCAGTTCTCCTCCTGCAAGCAGTACTAGAATCAATCCGACAGGGAATACAGCTGCCCCAATAAAGTTAGCGATGGATCCCCATTCATGTGGTGCGCCAGCAATGACGCGAATATCCAGTAAAAATCCGAGCGCGATAAACGCTCCTCCCAGAAAGCCCAGAATTAGTACGGTGCTTAAAGGATTGTGCGCCTTTTTTATGCCGTTCTCGACCGTGACTGCGGCAATCTGCTGCGGTTTATTATAAGCCATGATTCCTATCCCCTTCATCTATTTACTTAAAATTTGTTCCTTTACGACCATTGTAGCGTGTCATAAAACACATTAACGTGATAATTATCACTTAATGAAAAACTAAGTGAAACTTTTCACTGACATGTCAAATTTAACGAAGCGCATCCATAATTACATTTGTAAGAACAGGCTCCATATTATTTTAAAGGTAAATAGTACCAGCATCAATCACAAAAAACCGGAGCCATATATGGCTCCGGTTTACCCAACTTTATTGTTCACAGGCAATTAAATTATACGGTTACTGCCTCTTTGCTTGGTACTGATGTCGGTAGCGATTCGAGGCCTACTGTATTCAGGAAGTTCCAAGGCTTGTTGTAATGAGGTTGGAAGAAGAAATCGATAAAGGCAAGCTGATCGATTGTCATTTTATTTTGAATACATACAGATACTGTGTTGATCGATTGCGTCAAATCCGTCTTGGACAAGATTTGCGCTCCGAGAATGCGGCGTGTGGCGCGATCAAATACCACTTTTAATTGCACCTGCTCGAAGGTTGGCATAAATTCTGGACGGTAGTTGTCAATAATCATGGTAGTTTCTACGTCCATTCCTTCAGCCTTAGCCCCTTCTTCAGTAAGACCGGTAGCAGCGATATTATCTTCATAAATCTTAATGCCCGAAGTCCCTTGAGTACCCATATAAGGAATCGTCTCTTTCACTAAGTTACGTGCGACCAAAGTGCCCATCCGTACGGCATTGGTTGCCAGTGGAATATAAGCGTGCTTACCTGTAGGGTTGTAATGAATCGCGCAGCTGTCACCAGCGGCATACACATCTGGGCAACTAGTCTGCATATAATCATTAACCAGAATTGCGCCATTTGGCAGCATATCCACTTGACCTTTTAACAGCTCAGTATTCGGACGGAAGCCGATGCAGAGAATTACAAGATCCGCTTCATGCTCCCCTTCGCTTGTGATAACCTTGGTAACTTTGCCACCTTCACCAGCAAAAGAACTTACCTTCTCATTCAGCGCTAATTTAATACCATGATCCTTAAAGGATTGTTCGATCGGCGCAGTAAACTCTGGGTCCAAATATTTATTCAAAATACGATCTTCGCCATCAATCAGCGTAACTTGCTTTCCGTTCATTTGGAAGGCTTCCACCAACTCAACGCCGATATATCCAGCGCCTACGACTGTGATTTTATTCGCTTGTTTAGCTTTTTCTATAATGGTATTGGAATGATCATAGTTCTTACAAAGCAAGACGCCTTCCAGCTCAATCCCTTCGAGCTTCGGTACAATCGGCCATGATCCCGTAGTCATAATCAGCTTATCGTAGGTATCGTCAAACTCCTGTCCGGTTACCAAATTGCGAACACGCAATGTTTTGGACTTCGTATCCACAACGGTCACTTCATGACGCATGTTGGTCTTTACACCAAGCTCAGCAAGCTTCTCAGGGGAAGAATAGAACAGCCCGTGTGGGTCCTTGACCACTCCACCTACGTATAAAGCAATTCCACAAGATAAGAAAGAAATATTATCATTACGCTCATAAACCGTAATCTCGGCTTCCGGGTGAAGCTTGGCAGTATTTACAATTGCGGCAGTTCCGGCATGGGTACATCCAATGACAGCTACTTTCATTATTTTCTTCCTCCTTCAAATGGACAACCTGGTTATATATTCGAATTGCTTGACTGACCAAATTAGATATCTGATCACCGATAAGTTAATTGTGATTTATTTCACTTTATAAACTGATTATATTGTGATATTTATCACATTACAAGTCTTTTCGCCTATATTCTCAGATTGTTCACAATTTTAAGCATTTTCCGTCACTGCTGCCGATTGCGACCTCGTTAGCTTTGCCATGGGCGTAAGACATTATGTTCTGCCCCCTCAGGATATACTTTCTTATAACGCGCAAAAAAAGGCTTCCCCCTAAACCAACAGGGAAAAGCCTGATCATAAACTGAGTCTACACCAAACCGTGAATCACGCCATCCTCATCCATCCATAGTGCCTCAGCAGCTGGCTTAGCCGGTAGACCTGGCATCGTAACGATATTGCCCGTAATCACTACAGCAAACCCTGCACCAAGCGAAAGGGTAATATCACGGATACCTACCGTGAAACCTTCTGGAGCGCCAAGCAATCTAGGCTGATCTGAGAAGGAATAAGGGGTCTTCGCCATACATACTTGAAGATCATTTAACCCAAGACGCTCAATCACCGCTAGGCTGCGTTTGGCCGCAGGGGAAAAGTTAACCTCCGCACCACGGTAAATTTCGCGAACAATCTTGGTGATTTTGGAAGAGATGTCGAGTTCATTCTCATACAAAGGAGCAAAACGTTCAGTGTCGCTATGATCCAGAAGTTTCTTTAATTCCGAAGCCAACTCTTGTCCGCCCGCACTACCTTCTGCCCATACCTTGGATATTGCCGCAGGAACGTTCAATCGGCGACAAGCCTCCACAACGTCATTAATCTCTTCTGGGCTATCGCCTTCAAAATGATTAATGGCAACAAGAACAGGCACCCCAAATTTGCCGAGATTCTCTACATGACGCTCCAAATTAGACAATCCAGAGCGCAGCGCCAACCGGTTCTCCGTTTGGAGCTCATTCTTAGGTACACCACCGTTATATTTCAAGGATTTCACCGTCACGACAAGCACTGCCGCTGAAGGGGTTAGACCCGCTTGCCGGCATTTGATATCCATGAATTTCTCTGCACCAAGATCCGCTCCGAAGCCTGCTTCCGTAACCACAACATCTCCCAGCTTGAGTGCATAACGAGTACCAATAACACTACTGCAGCCATGGGCGATATTCGCAAATGGACCACCGTGTACAATAACAGGAGTGCCCTCCAAGGTCTGCACCAGATTAGGCTTAACTGCTTCCTTCAGCAGCGCTGTCATCGCTTCAACTGCCCCTATTTGCTCGGCCGTTACAGGCTGTCCCTCTTGGTCATACCCAATCAAAATACGGTTCAGACGCTTTTTGAGATCACTCAGATTATCGCATAGGCATAATACAGCCATAATCTCAGAAGCTGTTGTAATCTGAAATCCACTTTCCCGCACGGCTCCATTTCCATCTCCAAGCCCTGTCACAATATTCCGCAGACTGCGATCATTCATATCCATCACGCGTTTCCAAACGATACGCTGCGGATCAAGACCCAGCTCATTACCTTGGAAGATATGATTATCAATCATCGCAGACAATAAATTATGTGCAGAAGTCACCGCATGAATATCACCCGTAAAGTGCAAATTAATCTCATCTGCCGGAATGATCTGTGACTTGCCGCCGCCCGTGGCACCGCCTTTCATGCCTAAGCATGGTCCGAGGGATGGTTCGCGCAAGGCAGCCACGGTCTTTACTCCTGCTGCGTTCAATGCCTGTGCCAGCCCAATGGTTGTTAAGGTCTTCCCTTCGCCAGCAGGGGTTGGATTCACCGCAGTGACCAATACCAGCTTGCCATCTGGTTTGTTCTTCATGTCTTCCCATAAGGACGGTGAAAGTTTACTTTTATATTTGCCGTATAGTTCCAGATGCTCTTCGCCAATTCCCGCTTGTGCTGCTACCTCTGTAATTAACTTCATGCTTGTATTGAACCCTCCTGCCGTTATTATCCTGCTGTATTCCACGCTTTATGCATATTTTGCATGGGCATTACATTCTCTTCAAAGAATACATGGTCTCTGTAAAGCGTCAAGTATAATTTATCACAACAAAATTTAAGGCGCCTATTCTATATTCCTATGTATAAAAAGAAAATCCCGTCGAGACTCGGCCAAAGACCGAGGTCGAAAGGATACTTGTAAAATAACAATTCATCAGTCCCTAGAATGATCTACAGTAAGGACTCAATCTGTTCTGACATCGTTTCTGGCGATTCCTTTGGCTCAACACGAGCTACTACATTACCGCCACGATCAATAAGAAACTTCGTGAAATTCCAGCTGATATCACTGCTGTCGCCAGTACCCGGCTGCTGCTCTTTTAAATAATTGAAAAGAGGGCTGGCATCCGGTCCATTCACATCCACTTTGGCAAACACAGGAAAGGTAACGCCATAATTAATCTGACAGAATTCTTCTGCCTCTTCACTTGTACCCGGCTCCTGACCCGCAAATTGGTTGCAGGGGAATCCTAATACTACAAGTCCCTGATCCCTATACTGCTCGTATAGCTTCTGGAGATCCCCATACTGCGGTGTAAGTCCGCATTTACTAGCCGTATTGGCAATCAGCACTACCTTACCTTCATACTCTGTAAATGACACTTCTTTACCCGAAGGCGTAACGCCGGAAAAATTGTAGATCGACATCCTAATTCCCCTTCCTTCCATGTACTTAGACTACACTACGTATCTTACCCGAATTGTACCAGAATGCAACTTATCGACACTTTCTGTAAACACTAAGATAAAAAAAAGCAGTCCTATGTATTTCTTAGGACTGCTCTCTATCACTCTGTTATTTGGATACGGGTACGACATCATAATATTCTTCCAGCGTAATCCCTTTATCCGCAATATAAGTAGCTATATCCTTGCCCACATAACGGATATGCCAAGGCTCATACTTATATCCTGTAATGTCCTGCTTTCCTTCTGGAAAGCGGATGATATAACCATATTCGGTTGCATGCTGCGCTAGCCACTCCGCTTCCTTCGTTCCACCAAAACAGCTCTCCGCAGCACATTTTCCGTCACTTCCTGAGACATCGATAGCAAGCCCTGTCTGATGCTCGCTATAGCCAGGCACGGCACTGTAAGTACGAGCCAGTTCTTCTCCGTCTTTCTCAACATAACGATTGAACAGCCTTGTTTGGGTTTCCTTAGAACGGTAGGCCGAAACGCCAGCCAAGTAAATCCCGTCTTCCTCTGCGCCTGCGAACAGTTTCTCTAATGCTTCGGCAGCTTCCTTACGCATCATACGCTTCTCGATTTTCTCTTTAAATGTAAACCGCACTTCCGGGTAGACTAGATCCGTTGGCTTATAGTTGTCCGGCAGTCCATACTCCTTATTCACCATCACAGCTATGCTGTCAGGCTCTTTAAAAGAATCATCAGTGCTATTTCCCTTGCCGTTACTATCCGGTTCGGACGGATCAGAGGGATCCGTTGTATTAGATGGGTTAGCTACCACTGGGTCTGTTATGCCCTCTTCGGTGCTATTTCCATCTTCACCAGGCTCAGCTTGAAGATCATCCTGCACATTTATATTGGAACCGCTACTATCTGAAGCAGAAGGAGAAGGCGTCGTATATTTCCCAATCCCCCACCCAACAGCAATAACGACAATTAACAAGATTATTATTTTCAATTTTTTAGACATCTGCAAGATCTTCCTCCTCGAAGTCGAAACACTCTATTTATCTATTAGACAAGCTTTCCTTCAAAAATGTTACACTAAGATCCTTTTTTAGACAAATATCGCTCGGATAATTGTGCCTACAAAATAAAGTTACCATAGGGAGTTAGCTTGTCCGCTAACTTCCCTATGGTAACAAGTTTTAGTTATGAAATTCCACTCACATTATCTGGATGTGCCTCTGCCGCCACTTTTAAAGCCGCCGGAGCTACCACGTCCACCCCGTGAGGAACCCGTATTTCCGCTGTTGCGGCCGCCTTTACCAGCGCCACCCTTGGCACCGCTATAGCCGCCTTTGCTACCTTTACCACCTTTGCCGCCGCCTCTAGACGGGCCCGTACCGTAGCCGCTGCCTAAGCCGCCTCGTGGTGTGCCACCAACGTAAGCGCCGCCGTCTGCACCTCTGGCTACGTTCTCGCTGTAGCCAGTGCTTGGGCCGCCCTTCCGGTTCGCACCGCGCGAACCGGCACTGCTAGGCGCTGCTGCGTTGCCGCTAGCTGGCGCATCGCCTCTGGAGGCGAAGGCGCCATAGCCGCCGCCTACTCGTACTACGCCGGCAGCCTTGCCGCCGCCCTTAGGTGCGGCAGCGTCATAGCCGCTGCCGCCACGCTTGCCAGCCGCCGCATCGGAACGACCACCGCGGCGACCTTCTGCAGGCGCACCCCAGCCGCCTGCTTCCTTACCGCGGCCGCGGCCACCTTGCCGCGCTCCGCCTTCGCCGCGCGGAGCACCGCCGCGGCCAGAGCCGCCGGTCTTCGGTCCGCGGCCCGTGCGCGCTGCCTCAGCGCCGCCGCTTTGACGACCGCCGTGGCGTCCGCCGCCTTGTACTGCAACGAATTCGCCAACGCCGAATTCATCTTTGTCGTAACGGCGGCGATCCAGGCGCTGCGAAATGCCGTGCTCGATCAAGTCTAGTCCATCTTGCTCACGTGGAGAAGTGAACGTAATTGCAAGCCCTTTGCCTCCGGCACGGCCTGTCCGGCCGATCCGGTGAATATAGCTATCCACATCAAGTGGCATATCGTAGTTAAAGATATGAGTGATACCTTCGACATCCAACCCCCGAGCCGCTACATCTGTAGCTACAAGAAGCTGCAGCTTCGCATCACGGAATCTCTTCATTACACCTTCGCGTTTACCTTGAGACAAATCACCGTGCAGCTCATCACAATCATAACCTGCTGCTTGGAGTGCTTCGTTCAGCTTGGACACCCGACGTTTGGTCCGGCAGAAAATAATAGCCAAGTAAGGACGATCCCGTTCAATCAATGTTTTGAGTGCCTCTTCTTTATTACGATCCGAGACTTCCACGACTTGCTGTTTGATATTATCCAGCGGAATCGGAGAACCACTCTTAATAATGATATCCAGAGGCTCTTTCATGTAATTAGCTGCGAGACGTTTAATCGGATCTGGCATCGTCGCAGAGAACAACATCGTTTGACGGCGATAAGGAACAGCCGTAATAATGGTCTCTACATCCTCCAAGAATCCCATATGCAGCATTTGATCCGCTTCGTCCAGAACGAGCATCTTAACGCCACTAAGATCGAGCGTCTCCCGGCGCATATGATCTAGCAGTCTGCCCGGTGTACCGATAATAAGATGTCTGCCACCTTCGAGCTTACGCAGCTGCTTCTCAACATCCTGACCACCATAAACGGCCAAGATTTTAATATCCGTATGACGCGCCAGCTTACGTGCCTCTTCTGTAATCTGCAAAGCCAACTCACGTGTTGGGGCCATAATTAGCGCCTGCGGATAAGCTCGCTCCGTGTGGATCTTGTCCATAATTGGCAGCAAGAAAGCTAATGTCTTCCCTGTACCTGTCTTCGCTCTTGCAATTACATCCAAACCCTGCACCAATGGCGGTATTGCTTCCTGTTGCACTGGTGTAGGCTTAACGATGCCTTGACCTTGAAGCAATGTACACAGTAATTCTGAAACACCTAATTCTTTAAATCCCGGCAAATTCTCCACCTCACTATTTTCTCAGTTAAATTTGATTACATCTCTTACTTAACTTCCGTCTTCCAAAGCCCTATTCAGGCAGCCCTAACCCGACTGTCCTTTTGGGGGCGTATGCTTCCGATTCAGCTATATTCAAACAAAAGCGGAAGAACCCCGTCACCGGCATTCTTCCGTCCCATGTATCCCTTGACCCGTTAAAAGAGTGCGGTCAAAGTTCGGTTTCTGGGCAGCAGCGATCCACCGGACGTTTAGACGGCACTCCATTTGCGTTCCATTCCACTTTATACAATAGAAGTAAAGTTAAGCTTAGAAAGTTATCTTTTATATTGTACTTGATAGAACGGCATTTGTGTGAACCTGCAGAATAATAATTATTCTATCCTGCAGGTTAGAACCTTCCCGATTTAAAAATCGCATAGATCAACCATAGGAACATCAGAAGCGCTATTACGCCGCCAATCTCCACTGTAGGAAAATTCCATAACACTGAAGGCTGACCGCGCATCGCAGTGCCTATAATGAGTCCAACCATGATGATACTGAACGCAAGCATCACAATACTAAATGCTAAGCGGTTCCCAACCCGGTCCAGCTTTCGCTCCAGATGCTCGAGCTCAGGTGCCGCAATCTCTACCTTTAGCTTTCCCTTAGTAATTAGCGCAGATAACTGCCTTGCCTGCCCAGGAAGCTCTAAAAGACTCTCCGTTAAATCGGCTACGCCTCCAAGGAACTTGCGCTGCAATCGGGGACCACTAAATCGCTGCTTCACAAGTTCACGTCCAAAAGGCTCTGCCATCTCTAAAATGCTAATCGTTGGATCTAAATTGCTAATGACACCCTCAAGCGTCAGCATCGTCTTACCAAGCATCGTTAGATCCGGGGGAAGAACTAATCGATGCTTGCGAGCAATGCCAAACAGATCATTTAGCGCTTTGCCTATGCTCATCTTACTGAACGGAACATCATAATACTCTTCGCGAAGTCGATCCATATCATTATGCAACGCTGCTCGATCAGCATCCTCAGGGATGACGCCGAGACGCAAAATTGCCCGGACCATCGCATCCGTATTCTTACGCATTAGTGCGATGACAAGCGCAGACAGCTGCTCTTTCATCTCTTCGTTCAGCCGCCCCATCATGCCAAAATCAATCAAAGCCAGCTTCCCATCAGCCATTCGTATAACATTCCCTGGATGCGGATCCGCATGAAAAAAGCCATGAATGAAGATTTGCCTTAGCATCATTTCCACGAGCTGCTGAGCGATAACCTTAAGTTTAACTCCGTTACTCAATAACTCATCGCGACGACTCAGCGTAATCCCTACCACATATTCCATCGTCAGCACCCGTTCTGACGTATAGTCCCAATGAATATCCGGTATGTATACTCCGTCATAATCCATCTGTTGAGCAATTTTCTCTGCATTGCGTCCTTCTTGGCCGTAATCCAGCTCGCCAAGCAGAGATTTCGAGAATTCCTCTACCATACGGGACAACTGATATTGCCTCGCCCAGCCTAGCTGCTTCTCAGCAAGGGCGCTTAGATCTTTGAGAATTTCCAAATCCCTACTCATCGTTCGCAGTATACCAGGGCGCTGAACTTTAACAGCCACGACCTGCCCACTGTGAAGAACAGCTCTATGCACTTGACCGATCGACGCAGCCGCAAGGGGAGTATCCTCAAAAGAATTAAAGATCTCATCCATCCGTTGATCGAGTTCATGCTCCACAATCGTGCGCACGCGCTCCACAGGGAACGGGGGCACATTATCCTGTAGTTTTACCAATTCTTGAATAATAGAATCAGGCAGCAGATCCGAACGGGTACTGGCGAGTTGTCCAAGCTTAATAAAGGTTGGGCCCAAATCCTCCAATACGAGACGAATCCGCTCCCCGAGTGTAAGACTTGTATGAGCTTCTTGCGTTACAAGACGGCGTGGAAGGGATAATAAATGATAGAGCCCCAGCTCCTCCACCATATAGCCAAAACCATGGTGCATAAGCGCCATGGCAATGGACCGGTATCGTCCGGCATGTCTGATACGTACTGCCATTTAGTCCGTACGCGTTTCCGCCGATGTTCCTTCTAGATGGGAAATGCCCTCCAGCTCGGCCAATCGACGCTCCAATACAGCAATTCGGCCTTCCAGCTCGTCAATATCACTTTGTACAGGAACCTTCATTTCCTTCAACACGCGTTGTACTTGTTCTTGTACAACAGACTTGAGCATACCTCGCTCTTCCTCACCGCGTTCAATCAGACGGTCAACAAGGGCCTTAGACTCCGAAGGAGCAAGCTCCCCACGCTTCACTAGTTCCTCAACAACCTTTTCTACTTTTTCCTTACTAACAATGGTGAGGCCCACTCCTAAAGAGATCGCTTTTTTAAACAAATCACTCATAGTACTTCCTCCCAAAGATTCCGTTTCGTTACAAACGGAGTTGATGATTAAAGTATACCTCACTGTGTGCGTATTTCAAAAAAACGCAAAATCCCTTAGTTACTTACCGGAATACGTGCAGCCCAAGTAGCTGCCTGCAAGATCAGTTTACGTAGTGCTGGATGGCGGAAGGATGGCTCATGATGCCCAGGCATAAGGAACACTACTCGTCCTAAACCATAGCTGTGGCACCATGCAGCTGGAAGCCATTGACCCTCCGATTCATACTGAAGAAGAATAGTCCGATCTGTGAACGGATCAAATTCGAAATGATAAGGCTCTTCATCCAGCTGGAAGTCTTCAACGCCCTCAGTAATGTCATGCTCTAGCACCTTAAAATTCATTGGCTCGTAAGCAGTGTGACCATTAAAGCGTCCACCGATCAGCTGAGCTAGTTCGTTACGCTTCGTCAATGAAGCACCTGTATGAAGAACAATCAGTCCTCCACCACCGCTCACATAGCTGAGTAGGCCAGCGGTTTGCTGAGGAGATACAGTTTCATTCCATAATTCGTTGTAGGCAATGCATAAGTCATAACTTCCCAAATGCTCAATACGCATCATTTTTTTATTTTCTGAACACTGAACGGTTAATAAATCATTTAAGATCTCGCTAATTTGTTGGTCCACTCCTTGAAGTGGATGGAAACGGGGATGGGTATAATCACCAAGTAACAGACATTTTCTTTTGTCCATGGGGATCCTCCTCCTTATTCATTGTTATTATTCATCACATGTTGCCTATATTCTAAGGAAAACTGCTGCGAATGTCCATGCAGATGGCAGGTTTACTACTCGTAAGGCATCCTCTTCCGGGTAAAAAAGCATCCCCACCCATTGAATCCGGCGGGAATGCTTCTGAATAGTAACGTAAATCTTGTAAAGCTTCCGCACACTGTGGTCTAGCGATTCGCCGCCACATATTTGCCCAACTCTACAATCATGCTTCCCATCCGTTCATGCTCAGGCATGATGATACGTTGTAGGCCCTCTTCTTTTAGAGCCTCAGAGGTAATACGCCCTACAGAAACAGCAAGCACTTTATCCTCGAAAGACCTTAGCATCTCCTCCAGCTTGCCCTGTTCCCGAGCAAACTGAGAGAGGAAACGAAATTGTGGCGCACTTGTAAAAGCCACGGCATCAATCTTACCTTCTATGATTTCTGTAAGCAATCTTTCAAGCTCACCCGGTTCTGGTAGAGTATGACGATACGGCAGCACTTGGCGGGTATTCGCCCCAGCCTCCTGCAGCCATGCGAGCATACGAGGAGCTGGATCGCCGTGCAGCTGCAGTACGACCTCCTTGCCCTTCAAATCCAAAGATTGAAGCCCACGAATCAATCCGATCGTACTTCCGTCGTCGTCACGAACCTCCGGCGTAAGTCCTCTTTTTTTCAAAGCATTCACTGTCTTATAACCCCGTGCAGCAATAATAGAACCAGAAAGGACCTCTAAGAAACGCTCAGCGATATTAAGGCGTTCAGCCGTTTGGAAGAGAGCATCCAGTCCCATGCCTGTGGTAACGATCACCAAATAAGGTGGATGGCTGATCCATGAATTCAATCCTTCCTCCAATGCCTCATCATCAAGAAAGACAGTACCTTGAGCAGGTCGACATAACGCCGTCCCCCCCATATTTTGCACCAGCTTGGCCATCTCTTCCGATTTGCGCGGACCCGCCAAGGCGACCGTGAACCCCTTCAGTTGCTCTGCCATGTACTATTATCTCTCCTCTCTCCGTTGCCTAACCCAACATTATTGTTTATCAGTATACTTGCAAAGGGCTGCAAAAGGGAAGATAAAAGCATCGTTTTCCTATATGAAATATATATTATTACTAGGAGGAGTGTATTTTAAAGCTACTCACAAGCTTTTGCAGTTCCTCCGCAAGACGGCTAAGGTCGGTAGACGAAGACGCCATCTCTTCAACAGAAGCGAGCTGCTCTTGCGCTGCCGTCGCGATGGTCTCTGTATTCACAGCCGCTTCTTCAGAGATGCCGCGAATCTCTCCTATAGCCTTCTCCATGTGATCTGATTCCACCAATAAGGTCTGTACAGCCCCACCCATTGCCTCGATCTTCTCTGCGGCACTCTTGACCGCTCTACGTATACGGGAGAAAGAACGTCCGGAAGTATCCACGGCCTCTATCCCTTCGGTTACGCGCTGCTTTGTGTCTTCCATCGTATGAGTCACCAGCGTCATCTCACTATTAATGGCGGTAATCTGCTCTGCAATCAAATGCGCTGATCTCTCTGATTCCTCTGCCAGCTTACGCACTTCAGCAGCAACAACGGCAAATCCACGGCCATGCTCTCCAGCTCTGGCCGCCTCAATAGAAGCATTGAGAGCTAACAGATTGGTCTGACGGGCAATCCCTGTGATGACGCCGACAATGCCCTCAATTTGACCGGTCCTTTCATTTAGCTTGTCGATTACACTGCCAAGCTCTCCCACCGTTCTATCGATACCATTGATCTTATCCACCACGCTGATGACGGAATCATTTCCTTCCGAAGCAGAGAGTGAAGTCTTGTCCATCATCGCAGACACCTGCTCCATATATACGGAAATATGATCCACTTCGCTTGTCGTCGCCGCTGTACTTTCCATTCCTTTGCGTACACCGATCACCTGCCGTTCCGTCCCTGCCGCTACCTCCTGAATCGCTATCGTCATTTGTTCGATTGTTTGGGCATTCTGCTCCGCACTGGCAGTCAGCTCTTCGGCTGAAGAGGAGACATTACTCGTCATCTCCTGCACACCTATGATCATCTCGCGCAGGCTGAGCACCATTAATTGAAAGTTCTCGGCTAGCATGCCAATTTCATCTTTGCGGAAAGCTCCCATGTCTTCGGACAGATCCCCTTTGGCTATCACGGCAGTTGCTTTCCGCAAACGGATCAGAGGCTTCAAGATAGATTGAATATTAAAATAGATTACGATCAGTGCAAGCAGAACGGAAACTACAATTACAAGCAGCGCTGTATTGCGGATTCCACTCGTTACTGAAGTCACTTCATCTATGCTTATCGTGCCTCCGATTCTCCAGCCCGTAAGCTCATTTACCATAAACGTCATCTTTTTATGCGTACCCTTGTAGACATAATCAAAAGTACCTTGATCTTCCTCAAACATTTTCTTTATAAAGTCATCGGATGACTCCAGCCCAATAGCCTCTGTTGGATGAACAAGATATTTCTTGCTGTTATCCAGGATAATAATATATCCTTCCTTGCCCACCTTGGTCGCGGTCAATTCTCCTAATGCAGATAGATTGAGATTCAGGGTTATTACCCCGTCACCGCTCTTCAGGACCGTTGATATCGCGATCGCCGTTTCCTGATTCACAGTTTGAAAGGCCGGAGAAATCACAACACCTTTCCCGTGCTTCAGAGAATTAATATAGGCACTTTCCTGCCTGGGATCATAGCCTTCGGGCAGCTTGGCTTCCGAAGCATGGATCGATTGCCCTCTGCTTGTACTAACATAAATATCTAGCACATCAGGATGTAGCACAGCATATTCCTTTAATCTGTCCTTCATAGAAGCTACCGTCTCTCCATTTGCCTCACTGTTGGTCCCCTCAGCGGTGAACTCAGCAGCAAAATAAGAAATAGCATCTATTTTCGATTGAATATTCGAGTTGATGATTGCATCTACTGCCTCAACACTTTCGGTAGCATTGTTCACCAGTTGATCTTCCACTTCATGGCTAGCAGATTGATAGGTTCGCCAACCGATAATGATACTGGGCAACAGTAGAACTAATAGGTATGTCAGAATTAATTTGGTTCGGATACTCATACCCGCTTTTTTGTTCATAGATGTCATCACACTCTCTCTCTTCGAGTCTTAAAGAAGGACTTATTTACCAGACTTACTATATAATTATATATCCTCCTTTGGAACCGATTTTCCTCCTATCTTTCTTCATTTTTCTCATCATTCTTAAAAATTGTCATATAAACGCAACAAAAAGACCGCCTCAAAGAGAGCGATCTACTCAAATAAGCCTATTTCTTATCATTACCGTAGCAAAAGGCTCCGGTTCTTTCATCCTAGTTCACGTTCTTATTCTTGCAGTTCGGGCAGACGCCTCCGAATACCACATGAGCATGACCAATGGTATAACCTGTATCCTTGGCCACTGTGTTCATCCAGTCTCGTGGAACTTGATTCATTACCTCATCAACCGCACCGCAAACCTCGCAAATGATATGCTGGTGATCATCCATGCGGGCATCATATCTGCTGGCAGCCTCACCAAGCTTAAGCTCACGAATCATTTGTTTATCTGAAAGATAACGAAGAGAGTTATATACAGTACCGTATGCTAAGCTATGACCTTGTTCTACTAGCCGGTTCATTACTTCCGCAGCAGTGGGATGGTCATGTGAATTAAGGACGATATCGTAAACGGCTTGACGTTGGGAAGTCAAATTTAGACTTTTCATTGCTATCATCCTCTAACTTGTTTTTAGATCAAGTATAAATCTTGAATGTAAGAACGTCAATCCCACTTTTATCCACTCATTACTTTCTCAGTTACTTAATCAATCCTGAATATTTGATGTTAACATCAGCTTTGACCTGAAAATCGAGCCCGGCATAGAGCCCTTTCCACACTTCCATTTCGGTATCATTATTAAAATGTCTAGCTCCATAGTGCAGCCCCCACCCAAAAGGATCCAAACCGCTCGTATGAATTTTTTTCAGTAATGCTAAGATATCATCTTCCAATTCTTTCTCGCCAGCTGCCTGAATTTTTTTCAACTTGCTATGTGTCACCAAATCCGGGCTGCTACTCTCTTCGAGGATCCCTTTAATCTTAATATGGTATCGAATAGTAGCTTTTCCGCTCTCCGTATTTAGTATCTTGTAGTCCGAGGATGATCTCTCTGTGTAATACTGATACATGACCCCCTCAATATGGGCTGGCAAATTGGTCCGTAAGTTGGAGCGCGACAGCAGATTGTATAGCCGGGTTTCGTTCGGTGTAAGCACCATCTTGATTTTCTCGCTATCCAGTAGAGCAATTTTATCAATTAAGAACTCGCTCTTCCCTTTGGCCTCGATAATCGGCAAGATCGGATCAATACCCCTCTCATAAATATTTCTCATCAGCTGAAAGGAATACACACTAGCAATAAAAGGAGATTCCGTTCCCTGACCACTCATCGCCAGAATAAGAGAATTCGATGGAATACGCTCCGATTCGGGTCGTACCTGCAGCACTTGAAGTGCCTCCGGACGCCCGACTGCAAAATTTACAATAAGCTGGACATCTCTGCGCCGCACGGCCCAATCCATAACATGCTGAATATCTTTACGTGCGATCCCTTCTCCCAAAATAATCGATTTACAATGGGAATAATCAAGCTCCTTCTCCACTTTTGACTTCATTCTGCGGAGCGCTTCCGAAATACTAGGGGACTCTTCGGTTAATATCTGCATCTTCTCATCAATCTTAGTAACTTCCCCCTGTGGGATAGCCAGTTTCAAGCTGATCTTGAAAGTCCCTTCTTCTTCACCAGGGTCAACACCGATCGCCAGTACGAATATCCTTAAATCAATTTCTTTGAAGTCACAGCCGGCAAGGAGTAGCAGTAACACAATTCCTATTGCACTAAGTGCTTTTCTCACAACCTCTGCCTCCTTACTTTGCGATAACAATAAAACAGCAGAGCGATTAAGAACATCTCACCAAACCAGCGGATCTGTAGAAACCAAATACCCAACACGTTGAGCTGATATTGATCCATCCATATTAAGGAGAGGACCAGTCCGCTAAACAAGCACAGGATGAGCCACTCTTTCCACTGCTCTGCCTTCTGCGATTTTTTTTTCGTAGATGAAATAGCACCTTTGAATAACCCTAACCCTACATGCCAATGAACAATTACGCTCACCAGAGATAAAGTCATGTAGGCAAAATAAAAAATAAACAACATCCGTTCAATAATAAAGGATTCTATCCGGATACTGTCTGCCGTCGAGAACCACGTATATACATGTCTCTCAATCGCAACAGTACCGAAATAACCGATAGGGACTAAAAAGGTTACGAGAAGTACGAGAAGTCCTTCCACCCCTAAAATCCAGACATGCTTTAGCTTTAACCCATGAAATACCCGATTAAAGATGGCTAGATTAATATAACCACTAAAAGAAAAGGTAGCTGCCGAAAGACTCATCAAATCCGGCTTATGCCAGATGTATGTAGTGATCTGCAGAACAGAATCCCAATTGAAGTCCGGATTGGTCAGCGCCTTTACGATGCCATAGACAATTAACGGTAATGTAACGAAAAGAATGATTTCAAGACCATACAAAAGTGATAGTGAATCAAAGCGACAGCAGATGCAGACCAATATCAGAAAGCCGATCACGACAGTATATGGGCTTGAATTCGGACTGACATACCGCAGTGTAATATCTACAAAGGAAAGCAAGGTAACCCCCCCAGCCACACACCATAACCCCGCAAAAAACACTAGTAAGGGTTTGACTAGCAGCTTAGGAAGAAGAGGGGTAAATATTTCCGGAAACCCCTTTCCAGGAAATTTAGCAATCAATACAGTAAATATATAGACAAACAAAGTGCCAAGGACCGTTGCAATCAGTATGGAGAACAAAGCACCGTCAAAGCGTCTGTCTATTAGTTCCCTAGGAACAAAATTAATGATGTTGATCAAGCTGTTCATCAGAAAAAGACAGTAGAAATAACGGCTTTTGGCCATCAATGTTACCCGCCCTTCTTCTTACCAAGGTTATCAAGAAAAAACAATCTGAAATAAGGTTGTCCAAAGCTACGCTGATTGCATAAATACATCGCGAATCCTACAACACAGACCACTACACCAACCATTCCTAGAACAGCGGCAGCTATAAGAAAAATGTACTTCAGCACGCGTATCGACAAGCTCATCATATTCAGAGGAATCAGAAAATTGGATATCGCAACGGCAGAGACTAATATAATCATAATATTACCTACAAGCCCTGCCGCGGTAGCTGCCTGACCTAAGATTAGACCTCCGACTGTCGTGGCCGTAGGACCAATCGCTTTGGGTAGCCGTAAACTGGCCTCGGTCAGAAATTCCATCATCATAAGCATTAAGAGTACTTCCACAAAAGATGGATAAGGCACGGTCGCGCGACTACCCGAAATGAGTAGTGCAACCTGCACACGAATAATCTCGGGGTTATAAGAGGTAAGTGTTACATAGATCGCAGGCAGCCACAACGTCATGCACACACCGATAATTCGGAGTAGCTTTAAGAAACGGCCCACAATAGGAAATTGGATCTTATCATCCATGGATGTAAAAAAATCATTAAATATGGAGGGCAACACTATCGCATATCCCGTTGTATCCAGGAGTATCGCTACTTTTCCTTCAGACAAATTAAACACAACTCTATCAGGTCTTTCAGTAATAATAGACTTAGGGAGTATTCTCAATTTATCACTGCTTATAAACTTCTCAAGTTCTCCCGTAGCCTGTAAAATATCAACCTTTAGGGTATTCATCTTCTCCCTTAATTCCGCTAATACATTATGATCAACACGACTGATGTCGTATAGGATGGCCACTTTTGTTTTGGAGACATCACCGATGATCATGGTTTCCATTTTGAGATTAGTGGATTGATAGCGACGGCGAATCATGTTCAGATTAACCGCAATATCCTCCGTTAGTGCATCTGAGGGTCCCTGTGAAATGCTTTCTGCAGACGTTTCACTAACACCACTGCTCTCTGTACTCATCGCGTCAAAAAAACAAATCACATCATTTATGCTAAGAAGAACGTAGCCACTAAGCAAAAGATCGATCGCTATTTCCTGCGTAGTCTCCTCTTCCGTGCCCGGATACGTCGTAATGTAATCAAGATAAGCGTTAGTATCCCCCATCTCATAAAACGGCGTAATCACATGGCGACTGAGCGTCTGCGAATCTGTAACGCTTTTAATATAAAGTAAGTTGATCTGCCCAAAAGGTGCAACGAGCGTTCTATCAATTAAATCGGCAAATCCGTCCAACTGATCCTTGATCCATTCCAGAGAAACATTGTGCTTATCCTGTTGAACTGACATGGATCATCCCTCCTAATTATCCTGCGCTTCCCGGATGCCACCTTATTTTGGCACTATTTCTCTGAATTCATGCACTGCACATATGAATACAGAGTTTCTTTTAACGGGACTGTGGTAATAAATGAAATGAGCATTGTACAGATGGAGGGATAATAAGATGGATCCACACCGTAAAATAACGCAAGGTCTTCCGCAATTTCCAGAATCAATATGGCGTGACACTACAGATTTACCGACCTTTCCAAAGCTGAATGAAGATATTTCGACAGATGTCGCTGTGGTGGGCGGCGGTATTACAGGGATTACAACAGCCTATCTCTTAAGCAAAGCCGGATACAAAGTCGCACTCTTGGAGGCAGGGGAAATCCTCAGCGGTACTACGGGTTTTACAAGCGCCAAGATCTCCACTCAGCACGGATTAATCTATCATCATTTGCTGAAACATTTCGGGGCGGAGAATGCCCGGCGCTATTATCAATCGAACAATGAGGCTATGAATTGGATCTTAAAAACGGCTGAAGAACTTGAAGTGTCTTGTGACATGAAACGTGAAGCGGCCTATTTGTACGCTGATGCTGAAGATCATAAAACGCTTAAACAGTTGGAAGAAGAGTATAAAGCCTATGAACAATTAGGCCTGCCCGGTGAATGGCTGGATAACGTCTCTATCCCTCTAATGGCGAGCGGTGCGATTAAATTACCAGGACAAGCTCGCTTTCACCCCCTGCAATATCTGAAGGCCTTGTTGAAGGTTATCGTGGAAAAAGGTGGCGTGATCTATGAGCATACGATGATGGCGGACAAGGTGGAGAAGAACGATACGCTTACGCTTTTTACGGAAAAGAATGACTTCCGTATCACCTGCCGTTACGCTGTGTCAGCTTCTCATTTCCCCTTCTACGACGGAGGTGCGTTATATTTCTCGCGACTGCATGCTGAACGTTCCTACTGTCTGGCGATCCAGCCCGAAACGGATTTTGAGGGTGGAATGTATTTAAGTGCCAGCGAACCAACCCGTTCTCTGCGTGCAGTGGAGTGGGAAGGCCAGAATCTGATTATCGTCGGGGGTGAGAATCATAAGTCGGGCCAAGGCATTTGCACGATAGGTCATTATGAGAATCTGGAGCTGTTCGCAGGCCACTTGCTGGGCATCAAATCGATCCCTTACCGCTGGTCAGCACAGGATTTAATTACGCTGGACAAGGTCCCCTACATCGGCAAGATTTCGAACAGCAAAGAGATTTATATCGCTACCGGATTTGGAAAATGGGGCATGACAAGCGGTACCTTATCCGCTCAAATTATCTCCGATCAGATTCAGCGTAAGGATAATCCATACACAGAGCTATACGATCCATCCCGCTTCAAAGCTGGCGCCAGCCTAAAAAGCTTCTTCGTTCAAAATGCCAATGTGGCAAAAGAGCTTGTAGCGGGCAAAGTAGAAATCGTCCATAAAAAGACAAGTGATTTGAAGGCAGACGAAGGGGCTGTTGTCTTCCATGACGGTAAACGTGTGGGAGCTTATAAGGATCCGGAAGGGACGCTTCATCTGGTAGACAGAACCTGTACACATATGGGCTGTGAATGCGAATGGAACGATGGCGACCGTTCTTGGGATTGCCCTTGCCACGGCTCCCGTTTCTCCTATGATGGAGAAGTCTTAGAGGGACCTGCATCCGTGCCGCTGACGAAGCTTTACGAATAAATCATTTCATTCGAGGAAACAAATGATGGATTCATGGAAAATAACATCGCTATACATGGAAGTTTTCAAATCGTTTTCCTTCGGCGATTGTGAATGCCCTATAGCATTCAGGTATAATAGGACATGAACGAAGCATTAGCTTCAAAAATGTTTAAAGGAGCGTGACGTTAGAGATGGATTTGAGAGGAAAGAGTGTTGTGATTACTGGTGCAGGCAAAGGGATCGGCAAAGCCTTAGCCATGGCACTAGCTAAGGAAGGTGCTAATTTGGGCCTGATCTCCAGAACTTCAGGCGATCTCGAAGCGTTAAAATCAGCCTTAATGGAAGTATACGACGTGAAAGTCAGCGTCGCCGTAGCAGATATTGCTGTACGCGAAGAAGCTGAACGTGCGGTTGCTTACCTGCAAAACGAGCTAGGAACATTTGACGCATTAATCAACAATGCCGGAATTGCAAAATTCGGCACTTTAGTAGAAATGGACCCTGCCGATTGGGAAAGTCATATCCAAGTCAATCTTTACGGTACGTATTATGTAACTCGCGCCGCACTGCCAGCTATGATTGAGAAAAATGGTGGAAATATCATCAATATCTCTTCTACCGCTGGAGAACGCGGTTTCGCGACAGGCTCGGCTTACTGCGCATCCAAGTTCGCACTGATGGGCATGACCGAAGCTCTCGCACAAGAGGTACGTAAGCACAACATCCGCGTCGTAGCCTTGACTCCAAGCACTGTTAACACCGGATTAGCTTCAAACGCTGGACTTAAGATCGGTGACGAAGACCGCATGATGCAGCCTGAGGATGTAGCTGAATTGGCTTTAACAGCCTTGAAGCTGCCGGATCGTGTCTTCCTAAAAACAGCTGGACTCTGGACCACTAATCCGCAATAAAAGGGAGCAGCTGGTTCTACGCCATGCTCTGATTGCACTTGTTCAGGAGAATGCGGCTGGATGTAGGAGGAAGAAGCTTGGATTGTTTTATTGCAATTTGTGATCGATAATCCCTCAGGCTCTAACTCCTCTCGATGCTCTGATTGCACTTTGTGCAATAGAATGTCTCTGGTGGCGGCTAAAACTTGGTTTGATTGCACTTTGTGCAATCAAACTGGGGAAAAACACTACTTTAGGCGATTTAACCTTAATTCAATTGTACAGAGTGCAACAGAATACCTTTTGTAGACTAGTTCCTAGCTATTCTGTTGCACATTTTGCAATCAAACTTCACTTTCATCACCAGAGTAGGCAACTGGGGTTTAGGTACTTATTTAATTGTTAGTAATAATAATATTGTGGTGCTTATATTCTTCTTATAGTTGTGATTGGTACTTATAGTTACGATAAGTAATTGTAGTTAAGGGCCGTTACATCGAGCTCTAGTCACTACTAGGCGTTCGAGTAGCAATAGTTGCACTTTGTACATCTATTCAGCGTAATTAGAAGATCCTTCACACTTTAATTGCACTCTGTGCAACTAAAAGCAGGCAATTTTCAACCATTCGCCAAATTCATGGAATTTAGTTGCAGAGAATACACTTATCGCTTCGTTTTTAACGAAACAGAACTTTTAAGTGTATAAAGTGCAATTATATATTCAACCTATTGTTTATGTATGGATATCACACTACTGAACGGAGGTTTACCTAATATGCTAGTAGTAACTAATACTATTAAGGTTAAAGAAGGTCATGGTGAAGCCATTGCTCAACGTTTCGGAGGAAATAATGGTGTACAGGATATGCCAGGATTCGTCCGTATGGAGGTGTGGCAAGGAAGTGCCAAAGAAGGTGTTGAGGAATTAAAGATCTGTACCATGTGGGAGAATGAGGAGGCATTTAAAGGCTGGACCTCCAGTGAATCCTTCCGTCAATCACACCGCGGTGCTGGTGGGAATGAAGCCATTCTTGGTGCTTCGATCGACAAATATAAGCTGATGATCAGCCGAACACCCGGCACCAGCAATTAAGCATTGGGTTTCGACCATGACAATAACAACAGGGATGCCCTAAGCCAATATGGCTTTGAGACATCCCTGTTTATTTTTACAGTGTGTCGCTTATTGCTCATTACTACGAGGCAGAGCTTGCTCCACCTCTTGATGTTTCCCCGGCCAGAATGCCCATCGACCAAAAAGTGTCGTAATAGCGGGCACAAGGAACGGACGTACTACGAAGGTATCAAGTAGAATACCTAGAGCGGTGATGATACCAAATTGCACAAGCACCTGAATCGGTAAGCTAGCTAATACAGCAAAAGTACCTGCCAGAATGAGGCCCGCAGAGGTAATTACCGAGCTGGTCTCATTCACGCCTTCCGCGATGGCCTGCTTAAGCGGCATGCTCTTACGCTTTTTCCAAATATTAGAGATCATAAAGATGTTGTAATCTTCTCCAAGTGCCACCAGGAATACAAAGGAATAGAGCGGGATCGCTCCCTGAATGGCATCTGCGCCCATCACATAATGAATGATAATCCAGCCTAAGCCAAGTGCAGAGAAGAAGGAGAGAATGACCGTTCCGACCAAATAAATAGTCGCCACTATCGAACGCAGATATATCAACAACAGCAAAGTGATCAACCCGATAACAACAGGGATAATCAGATCGGTGTCACGATCTCCGATTTTTTTGGTATCATACTGCGTTGCTGTCTGACCACTTACCCACACATGATCTGAAGGATTCTCTACCCCTACATCAATCAGCGCTTGCTCTGCTGTTGCTAGAAGGGCTGGAATATGCCCCATCGCTTCAAGTGAATAAGGATTGTTCTTAAATTCGATATCATAACCCAGAATATCCTTATTCACAGCGCCCTGCTGCGGATCGGAAACCGTGTCCACATACGTGAGCCCTCCGAGAATGACTTTAAGATCCTCTCCACTCGCTTGCCCCTTAGTATCAATAATCAGTTTAGCGGGTGCTAGTTCTCCCGGAGAAAACTGCTTACCGATGAGGTCGAACCCTTCGCGGGACTCCATATTTTTAGGAAAAGAAGAGAGGATATCATACGTAAACTTGATTCCACTAGAGAATGAAGCCAGAATCCCCAGTCCGATGACAGTCACTCCTACGATAGCCCAAGGCCTGGAAACTACAAATCCGCCAATCCCTTTTTTATGGGAGACTTTGGGTTCTGGAGCTGGTTTTCCTTTAGCCTTAGCCCGTTCAACCTCCATTTGCGGCGTGCGCGGAATGAATGGGAAGAACGAGGTCCGTCCGAAGATTGCCAAAAGTGCAGGTACAAGCGTTAAGCTAGCAATTCCCATAATGAAAATCGACACACTGAACGGTATTGCAAAACGATGATAAGCTCCATACTTAGCCAGCAATAACGCAAACAGCGCGAGCACGACGGTGAAGCCACTCATAGCGATGGCGCCTGAAGATTCGGTAATGGAGCGAAGAAGCGCACGACTCTTACTCTCTTCTACCTTCAACAACTGCCGGAACCGTGAGATCAGGAACAAACAATAGTCCGTACCCGCACCGAACAACAGAACTGTCATGATGGATACTGCCTGTGAATCCACGGTGATCCAGCCTTCTTGCGCCATTTTCCCAAGAATCGGACTAGTTACACCATAAGCGAATCCAACTGCAATAAGTGGAATAAACGCCAAGATCGGCGAACGATAAATCACTAATAAGAACACCAGCACAAGCATGACCGTAGCAATTAACAAGGAGACGTCAGCGTTCTGAAACAGGCCTGAAGCATCTATAGAGATGCCCACTGGACCCGTAACACGTAAACTCAGGTCTTTTCCATCTACCTTAGCCGCGGAGGGGTCTCCACCCGTCTCTGTGTTTATGATCTTCTTCATTTCTGTCACAGCTTCACCGAGCTGATCACTATCTGCCGTTTTATCAAAAAGCACCGGGGTTACCAGTGTACTAAGATCCTCAGATAATGAGGCTTGCAGTGCCTGCGTCGGCAGCTTCCCTAGTGGGGGAACAAAGTTCTGATGGGGTAACGGTTGCTGCTCCAACTTGTTGTATACAGCAGTGATATGTACTAAATCGTCTTGTGAAAGCCCACCTTCTCTATGCCATACGAGCAATGCAGGTACTCCGCTTCCACTTGGAAACTCTTGTTCTGCAATTGCTGTTGCCTGTATTGATTGTGCATCATCTGGGAGATTGGGCGCATTATTAGCAACTTGAGAATTCACTGCAGGCCATAATAGGGTAAGTGCACCTACTAGCACTATCCATACGAGAAGAGTAATCCATTTCGTCTTTTTTCCTGCCACCCATTTACCGTAGCCTGACATTCCCTTCATCCTCTCCTTTACCTTCCCGCCTTAAAAATGAGCCGCGGGTCATTTTTAATTCTATCATATATATGCTTTAATTTTTAATCAAACTTTTTTTATTTTTCTGAAAAATCAAAACACCTCATCACATATAAAATACCCCTCTCTTCACATATAAAATCAGCAACATGTGAACAGAGGGGTTTATGGTTTGCTATACTTTTTCTTTCACTTCAACTTAGCCTGCGTCCAAATCTCCTTCGGAGAACTGACTGTTGTAAAGATCAGCATAGAATCCGCCTTGTGCAAGCAGTTCCTCGTGATTGCCCTTCTCGATTACACTACCTTGATTCATAACAAGGATAAGGTCGGCATCTCGAATCGTCGAAAGACGGTGAGCAATTACGAAGCTGGTTCTGTTTTGCATCAATGCTTTCATTGCTTTTTGAATCAACAATTCTGTCCGTGTATCGACACTGCTTGTTGCTTCATCAAGAATGAGGATCGATGGATCAGCCAGAATCGCACGCGCAATCGTAATCAGCTGCTTCTGTCCTTGAGAGATATTAGAAGCCTCTTCATTTAACACCGTATCATAACCAAGCGGAAGTGTGCGGATAAAGTGATCGGCATGAGCAGCCTTGGCAGCACGTACCACATCAGCTTCTGAGGCACCTTCACGTCCATAAGCAATGTTATCGCGGATTGTACCATTGAACAGCCAAGTATCCTGAAGCACCATACCAAATTTGCTGCGCAGGTCACTCCGTCTCATGTTGGTAATATTGACGCCATCAATGATAATTTCCCCATCATTAAGCTCGTAGAAGCGCATCAACAGGTTAATCAGAGTGGTTTTACCAGCACCAGTAGGACCGACAATCGCTATGGTCTGACCTGGACTAACCTCAATATTCATGTCCTCAATCAGAATCGCATCTTCTTTATATCCGAACTTCACATGACGGAACTCAACGGAACCTTCCGGAGTACCTTCATCAAGCTTCGCAAGCGTAGTATTAACTTCCTTAACTTCCTCTTCTTCATCCAGAAGTTCAAATACCCGTTCTGCGGAAGCAATAGTGGATTGAATAATATTAGCAATGTTAGCCGTTTGTGCAATCGGCTGGGTGAACTGACGGGAATACTGAATAAAAGCTTGAATATCCCCGACATCGATCATTTTTTTAGTAACAAAGATACCGCCGACTACACAAATCATTACATAACCCAAGTTACCGATAAACATCATGAGCGGCATAATCATACCGGACATGAATTGGGCACGCCAGCCAGAGTCGTAAAGCTTATCGTTAATTTCATCGAAATCCTTAAGGGACTGCGGTTCACGACCAAAAGCTTTAATAATCCGGTGACCTGTATACATTTCTTCTACATGACCGTTCAACTGACCGAGTGACTTCTGCTGTCCGACAAAATAAGTCTGTGAGCGCTTGGAGATAGCCATAATCACAACGAAGCTGAGTGGCAATGTAACAATTGTAATCAACGTCAGCCATGGGCTGATGGTTAGCATCATTACGATGACACCGATAATGGTGACAATAGAAGTAATCAATTGAGTTAAGCTCTGCTGCAGTGTAGTACTGATGTTATCCACATCATTCGTAGCACGGCTTAGAATTTCCCCATGGGTACGGGAATCAAAATATTTCAAAGGCAAACGTTCCAGCTTGCTGTTGATCTGCTCACGCATGTCGTAGACGACCTTCTGAGCTACGCCAGCCATTACGTACTGCTGAATATAGCTAAATAGAGCACTAAGCAAATACAGACCCGCAAGTATGATCAGGATATCATTAATGTATCCAAAATCAATGGAAGCTCCCTCAACACCCATTAATTTACCGTAAGCACCTTCGAATAGCTTAGTTGTTGCTTTACCCATAACCTTAGGACTGAAGATACTGAATACAGTACTGGCAATTGCCATTACTAGAACGATAATCAATTGAACCATACGAGGTCTTAAATACTTAATCAGACGACGAAGTGTACCCTTGAAGTCTTTAGCCTTTTCTGCAGGCATCCGCATGCCAGGGCCGCCACCAGGTCCAGGACCTTTATGGGCGCGCGGAGCAGCAGGTTTATTGTTTTGTTCGCTCATGCTATTTCCTCCTCTGACAGCTGCGAGGATACGATCTCGCGGTACACATCACTGCTCGCGAGCAGTTCACGGTGAGTGCCCATTCCGGCGATTTCACCCTCATCAATAACAATAATCCGGTCGGCATCCATAACGGTACTAACCCGTTGAGCTACGATTAGAACAGTGGATTCCGTGGTTTCATCTTTGAGTGCCGCACGAAGCTTAGCATCTGTTTTGAAATCAAGTGCAGAGAAGCTGTCGTCGAACAGATAAACTTGAGGTTTTCTCACAAGCGCACGTGCAATGGACAGCCGCTGTTTCTGACCACCAGAGACATTACTGCCGCCTTGAGCAATTTCCGAATCAAATCCATCTTTCATTGCTGACACGAAATCGTAGGCCTGAGCTACCTTGGCTGCATGAATGATTTCTTCATCGGTAGCATCCTCTTTACCGTAGCGAATGTTTTCGTTAATCGTACCTGAGAACAATACCGCTTTTTGAGGGATGTAACCAATTTTGCTCCGTAACTCTTCCTGAGTCATCTCACGCACATCTACTCCGTTAACACGTACAGCACCTTCGTTAACATCATAGAACCTTGGAATCAAGCTAAGCAGCGTAGATTTACCTGAACCAGTACCCCCGATAATCGCAGTAACTTCACCTGGGCGAGCACTGAAGCTAATTTTCGAAAGTGCAGGTTGTTCCGCGCCAGGATAAGAAAAGGAGACATTATCGAATTCAACAAAACCACGCATATGATCACGGCCGTCTTTTTTAGTTGCTTGAGCCGTTGTTTGTAATTCACTCTCTGATGGATCTGTGAATTCCGGCCGCATATCAAGCACTTCATTGATACGCAAGGCTGAAGCTGAAGCACGAGGAATCAGCACGAACATCATCGACACCATAATCAGGGAGAACATGATTTGCATCGCATATTGAATAAATGCCATCAGTGAGCCGACTTGCAAATCGCCATCGCCAATTCGAATCCCACCAAAGTAAAGAATTGCGATCATGGAAAAGTTCATAACAATCATCATAAGCGGCATCAAACCGGCCATGATTTTATTTACTTTGATCGCCGTATCTGTCAGATCACGGTTAGCCTCGGAGAAGCGTTTATTCTCATGATCAATCCGATTAAATGAACGGATAACACGGATACCCGTCAAATGTTCACGTAGAACCAGATTTAATTTATCCAGCTTGATCTGTATCGCTTTAAACAGTGGTAATCCCTTCATCCCGATAAAGAAAATTGCGCCAACGAGTACCGGAATAACTACTACAAAGATCAATGATAATTTCGCATCTTCAGATACCGCCATGATGATACCACCAATCATCATCATGGGTGCACCGATCATCATACGCAGCATCATAGTAAGTACAGTCTGTACCTGCGTAATATCATTCGTTGTACGGGTAATTAAAGATGCGGTACCGAGCTTATCGAATTCATGCAGCGTGAAATTCTCTACGTGGTTAAACACACGAGCACGGGTAAGTTTACCGAACCCTGCTGCCACTTTTGCTGATAAATAGCTGGCAATGACTGAACATAAGGCCCCGCCCCCTGCAACTAAAAGCATGAAGCTACCTATTTTCCAAATATAAGTACGATCTCCCTGAACAATACCCTTATCGACGATGTCGGACATCAGCGTAGGGAGGTATAAGTCGCCCATGGACTGCAAGAACACAAGAATTAATACAGCACCAATAGCTACTCGAAATGGCTTCAGTTGTTTAAATAATTTAATCAAGCTTCTCATCTCCGTTCATTTGTAGCCTATCCCAATTAGGTGGTGGATTATCCTCAACGAATGCATGTACTTTCAGCAACAGTTCTGTGAGCTGCTTAGTCTCTTTTTCACCTAAGTAACGAACGAGCTCATCAAACATTGCGTCTCTATATTGCTCTGCTCTTCGTGTGAGTTTTTTTCCACTCTCCGTCAATTTCACGCGTACGACTCTTCGGTCCGAAGGATCTGCGTGTCTTTCCACCATCTGTTTCGCCTCAAGACTATTAATCAACTGCGTAATAGTTGGAGGTGTGAATCCGAGAAGTCGGCTGATTTCAGATATCTTTAGACCCTCATCATCAGAATGATTCCATTTTTCAATGCATATCATTAAAGTCATCTCACTCGGCTTATGGCCTTCAACACCCTTTTGCCATTGGCCTTTATGCAGCCGTTTCATCGCCGCAAAAAGCTCGTGTGCGACTGAATTTTCAGTATTTTCTGTATTTCCTCCGTTTATCCCAATTTCTTTCACCTCTAATTTAGTTAGGTCAGCTAATTATTAAACACTGTATTATTTAGGCTACCTAATTATATTTTCGGTGCAACGCTTTGTCAAATTTTGAATACGGTATCAATTATTACGAAAAAGAAAACTCCCCAGCACAATGGCAAGGGAGTCCAATTTCGTATATGTATTACTCTGTATTATAAAAATACTGAATAGATTTCTGTATTCTTAGAACCAAGCTCCATGCTCGTACGTTGTAATGCCTCCATTGCTTCCAGAGCCTACAGGTCCGATAATGATGAAGCTAAACAATGCTAACACGCTTACCATCATCAATAGTGATTTTTTCATTTTTTCTCACCCCCTTTACTAATTCTCTATATTTCTCCTGTTGAGCAGTATTAGCATAATCTCTACTCATTTCAAATAAAGTTATACAATTAATAAAGTCTTTTCCATTATTCTGCTTAATAGATAACTCGAGAGATTTCACAAGATAATCCACGCCTGTAACATAACGTTTCCTATTTATTTGATAGATCGCTACTTGATAGTACAAACGGAATACACGGTCCACGTTATTCGGCTCCTGAAACCCTTCAAATCTCAACATTTCTCGTGAGAATCGTGTAAGTATATTATCAGCAGAGAACCCATATCGATTAGCCGCATCCATAATGGTAATAAGTCCTGCCAAGATTTCGCCCGGGTGATCTGCCAAAAAATCCGTATAGTTAGGCAAGACATCCACATTGCCCATCAACATCTCTATCGTGAATCCATTACCAATTGCGAATAACCGGAATTGCTCTACAGCCTGACGACCTTCTTCGTTAATCATTTCAAACCAGCTAAGGTCTGCATAGCCTGCAGTATACTTCTTAGCTTCCTCATATTTACCCTGCTTGGTAAGTGAGATTGCTTTAAGTAGATATCCATGTCCATAATAAACAACAAGCGGACGTTCAGTATGAAGAACTTCCTTTCTTCTATCCTGACTTTTTCGTAATTGGTCACGATAAACAGCATTGGCCAACGTTCTTAGTTCATCAGCGAACGACTCCATTTTAATCCATCGACGAAGATCAAAGCTCAACTGCGTTAGAGTAAGTAGACCATCTAACTGCATATTTTCTGGCAGTCGATTCCTGAAAGGTTCAAATGTAATAACTGCATGCAACTTCTCATCTGAATCGACAATTGATAAGATTGCTCTAAAAATACGATAATGACTGATAGCCAATCTCTCTGAGTAACTGTCGGACTCATTCTCTGCTACA
Source organism: Paenibacillus sp. FSL H7-0737 (assembly GCF_000758545.1). Taxonomy (NCBI): domain Bacteria; kingdom Bacillati; phylum Bacillota; class Bacilli; order Caryophanales; family Paenibacillaceae; genus Paenibacillus; species Paenibacillus sp. FSL H7-0737. Next base: position 6,402,699 of record NZ_CP009279.1, read on the forward strand.
ATTTTATAGAAAAACATGGATTCATCTATTTTACCTTTATTAAACAATTTTTCAGCTATCGAATAAACGATATCTAGCGATTTAGGATATTCCAATAACTTGCTTAATGTTTCATCAATACATTGCTGCTTGCCTAGTTCAGCGCAACGTATTAAAAAAGGCTCCACCCTGCGGCGTGAGACCTTCTCCTCATTAAAGCATTCATCAATATATAAAGGATACAACCAACCGTCAGGAAATCCAAAGGCTTTAATGATTGCATCTATTTGTCCCAGGGACATAGGCTTCGGCGGATTCCCGTGCAAAATTGCACTGAGACTTCCACGATTCAGGCCACATATTTTTGAAAATGAGGCGAGATTATGGCCGGAGCGGGACAGATTTTTCTCAATTTCTGAGCGTATAGTTGTTAACTTTCCCTCCACTCGGCACCCCCAAAGTTTGACTTGAAAAGATCCTATTAATTGACATTATAGGTGAAAGTTATGGATTGTACAACTTATAGATTGTACGACAAAAAGAGGAGCGTATTTCTCTCCTCTTTATCGGTTGGATCTTTGTAATAGTGTAATTCTATGGATGTATCGAGTTTAATTTATTGTAATAGCGGCTTTTGAGCTTCAGCAGTAAGCTGTTGCACTTGCCTTGCGACTGCGCAAGTTCTCCATCATCTTATGTTGTGCCAGCAAAATATAACCGTCCAATCGCTCGCTTAGCTCTAGGACAGCATGGTCACTAAGACTCCGTTGCTCCGCGACTTCCAGCAATTCGCATCTAAGGCTCTCTATAGTCACAAACAGCTCATCTTCTCTGTAGTCTCTTCTATAAGCTTTCTCGGAAGAACCTTGATATAGTGTCACAACTCTCTCCTTCTCTCTATCAACATCTCTTCCTATCATAATCCATGATACCAAAAAACATATTTTCAAAAAAAAAGAAAAATTTGCAGAACATCCACAAAAAATAAAATAGCTATTTATTCGGGTTCTATAGGCTTGTGGGGAAGCTCATTTGGGTACTGTTCTCAATAGTCCCTTTGCAAAAGAAATCCATTCACGTGCTGCAAAAGATAAATAACGGTCTCTACGCCATGCCATAGCGATCTGCCAAGGAATCACCGGATCTGTCAAAGGAATGACTACCAATCGCGAGCGATCCATGTCACGGCAAATGGTTTCCGGCAATAATGCGATCCCCATTCCCGCAGCTACCATCTTGCTGATCAAGTCCCATTGTGAACTCTCATATATAACCTTCGGCTGAAATCCAGCTTTTACACATTCCGTAATAATCCGATCGTGCAGCGTGAAATCCTCCCGGAATAACACGAACTCCTCTTCAGCCAGTTCACTTAGTGGAACTAACTCTGCCTCGGCCAGCCGATGCCCCATAGGCAAAATAAGATTCAACTTCTCTTCAACAAAGGTAAAACAATGAAGTTTGGATGTATCTACAGGCAATACGACCATTCCAATGTCCAGCAGTCCCGTTTCTACATCTTCCTCCACTTTTTTGGCCCCATCCTCATGAAGACGAATCGTAACCTGCGGATAACGTTTATGAAATTGACCAATCACCGATGGAAAAAAGCTCGCTCCTACCATTGGAGGCAGGCCGATGCGGATGTGGCCCTGCTCCAGATTCCGTAAGTTATCCAGTTCGGAAGACAAGCTAGCGAAAGACTCCACGATATTTTGCGCTTTGGTGAACAAAATTTCCCCTGCGTCTGTAAGCCTTACACTCTTCCCTTCACGGTAGAACAAGTCTGCCTCCAGTTCGACCTCCATATTCCGAATCATTTTACTGATCGTGGGCTGTGTTATATATAATGATTCAGCAGCTCTGGTAAAGCTTTTCATTCGTGCCGCTTGAACGAAATATTCTAATTGTCGGATATCCATTTATGTGCCCCCTAATCCATAGACAAAAGGAATGTCATTTATTCGATCTATTCATTTTACCTATGAAAACAATTGATGTAAACTTTCATTATTATGAAAGGAGCGAAGCCTTATGAAAAAGATTGTTATAGGCTTGCTGCAGGTGGCGGGACTTATGTTATTCTCTTTACTTATCAATGCTGTGACCCCATTATTGCATATCCCTATTCCCGGAAGCATACTCGGAATGATTATATTGTTTCTCCTGCTTGAGTTCGGTGTCATTCGTCTGAATTGGGTAGAGGTTGGTGCTTCTTGGCTACTCGCCGAGCTCCTACTGTTCTTCATTCCATCTGCTATAGGTGTAATGAAATACGCTAATATTCTGGAAACGGATGGATTACGCATTCTTGCCGTTGTCGTCTTAGGCACATTTGTTGTGATGGCTAGTTCCGGATTACTTACCAGTAGAATTTATAAAGCGAAGGAGCGGAAAGAATCATGTTAAACGCTCTGCTATTTTTTGGCCTCACGGTCGCGGTGTATTTACTCGCGAAACGTATCTATGCTTCTACCGGTAAAGTCTACACCTCTCCATTAATCATCACACCAGTGATTATGATCATCTTTCTGCTTATAACAGGCATTACTTATGACTCATACAATGCGGGAGGAAAATGGCTGACGGATTTGCTGCAACCAGCAACCATGGCCTTTGCCATCCCTTTGCATAAGAACTTCAAGGTACTCAAAAAGCACGCCGCCGAAATTGCGGCAGGCGTGCTATCAGGGACGATAGTTGCGGTGATCTCTTCCATACTTCTCGCCAAATGGCTGCATGTTAGCGGCGATCTGGCAGCTAGTCTGGTCCCGCGTTCGGTAACTACACCGATCGCTATGAGCATCTCGCAAAGTATCGGCGGTGTACCGAGTATTACGGCAGTCTTCGTCATTATTACCGGGATACTTGGTACAATGATGGGCCCTACTGTACTTCGCATCTTCCGCATTGAGAATGAAATTGCGCGCGGTGTATCGCTGGGAACCGCTGCACATGGTACAGGAACATCCAAAGCCTTCGAGCTTAGTTCACTGACCGGAACCATCTCCAGTATTGCGATGATTCTGTCCGCGCTGTTATCTATAGGTGTGGCGCCAGCTTTGCTCGCGATATTCCTCCACTAGGCTAACCCAGCTTGGGCCAAGGGCATGTCTCTTTAGTACATCTAAAGTAGCATGTCCTTTTTCTATGAACTGAACCTTAGAACTTAACAGGCAATCCGCTTTGCGCTGAATCATAGGCCGCACAGGTGACTTTTAGGGTATTGTATCCATCCTCATAATCGCATAAAATGCGCGAGCGATCCCCCGTCCGTACAGCATGTATGAAGGCTTCACTTTCTACTAAATATGGGTTTCCTGTATTCGCAAATTCGGTGCTATTGCCGCTTCTCACTTCCAAGAGACGATCCGGGTTCCAGTCCAAAAGTCCCCGATCATTATAGAAGCTAAGACCTACACTTCCCACCTCATCAGGTAAAACGCATGTATTTGAAATATTAGCAACAATTCCATTTTCAAGCTTCAGGGATACGGTACCTACATCTGCCACGCTCACACCTTCATGCTGCTCATGCATAATCCGGTTTCCGAACATGCCGTAAACTTCCTTTACTTCTCCGGCTAGATAGCGCACCAAATCAACGATATGTGTAGTCTGCTCTGTGAATTGTCCTCCGGATTGCTTCTGATCACGCCACCAAGCTACGCCTGGCATGCCGCCCATCCATTGCCCCATAATCATACCGACTTTGTCACCACGCAAAGTTTCTTTCAGACGTTTAATGTTCTCCTGATAGCGGAAATGATATCCTACCGAGGTTAACAAATTATGTTCTTTGATATCCTGAAGTAGGCTTGCGGGAATTTCAGTAGTCATACTAAGCGGTTTTTCTATAAAAAAGGGAATATCCCTCTTGATTAATGATCGTTCGATCGCGCCATGAGATTGTGGAGGCACACAAATATAAACAGCATCGAGCTTCTCCGCATCCAGCATCTCCGTAATATCACCATATCCAGCAGCATCGTATGGACGTGCCATATCTTCGCCTTTAGCCTTACTGCTTCCGCAGACCGCTTGCAAACGGACATTATCCATCTCTGCTAGTAAATCAGCATGTACCTTAGAGAACCAACCCGTACCCACAATACCCACTTTTAATGTCATTCTTTTTCCTCCTGCCGATTGATTATGAATACCTTTTCATAGATTATACCCTCTTATGAGCGGATAAGATAATCTCTCCATTCTTCGGGAAGCAAATGCATGTAAGGACTCTGCAAAAAGCGATCATCCGCAAGCACAATAATGCCTGTATCTGTCTCACTTCGAATCAGTCTGCCTCCAGCTTGCAATACCTTGCACATTCCTGGGTAGACATAAGCATAATCAAAGCCATTTTTACCTCTGGCATTAAAATACTGACGCAGTAGATTACGCTCAAGACCAAGCTGTGGTAGGCCAACTCCAACAACCATTACCCCGTTGAGACGGTCTCCTGGCAGATCTACACCTTCCGAAAAGATCCCTCCGAGTACAGCAAATCCTAACAGCGTCTCGTCATTATCTGGACTAAATGCTGCTAAAAAACTTTCTCTAGCCTGCTCACTCATGCCTGTATCCTGTATCAAAGTCCGTACTTCGGGGTAATTCTCCGTAAAGGCCTGATATACGTTTTGTAAATAGAGATATGAAGGAAAAAAAACCAGATAATTGCCCTTCTTTGAAACCATTTGATTCAATGCCTGAGTTAACGGGATGAGGGAAGCTTCCCGGTCATGATAACGTGTGGAGACAGGCAGCACGGTCACTTCCCATTGCTCCTTCTGAAAAGGAGATGAGACCGTTAAACTGTAATCTTCCTCCACCGCACCAATCATATCCCGATAGTACGATAATGGAGAAAGCGTAGCAGAGAACAGAATCTGGCTTCGAAAGCTCTTAGACATTTGTCGGAGTAAATGCGATGGATCCAAATTAAATAACTTCAAGTACACATCGCCGCGCCGAACCTCAGCATAGGTTATGTAGCGTTCATCATAGGTCTTAAAGGTGCGAAGCATCCCTTGAACTGAAAAATAGGTATCCAGAAGAACATTCTCTCCTTCTCCATTCTGAGGAACAATGCTGGCGCTCGGGTGAATAAGTTCCTGTTCCGCCTCCAAAGAAAATATCTCAAGCAAGGCTGGCAACTCCTCCGGGAACGAAGCCCACTGCCCTTGCCCCTCTTCATTACAAATTTTGCGAAGGGAGATAAAAAAAGCATTCACCGATTTAGCTGCAGTACTCAAATTACGGTTTACTTCCTTGTACTGACGCTGGATTTCTAGAAAGGGGGCCTTCAGCAAAGAGGCAGAGAACATCTCTCGTCCCCGGTCTACCAGATTATGTGCTTCATCTACCAGAAGCACCGTTTCTCTCTTTCTCTCCTCTGTTAGCCGTTTCAGGCTGATCCGAGGATCATATATATAATTGTAATCGCAGATCACCGCATCACAGGCATAGGCTGCATCCAGCGAGAACTCAAACGGGCACACTTTATGTTTGTGAGCATACAGTGCTAGGGTGTCTCTGCTCACCAGCGTTTCATGCTCTAACAGATCCATTACCGCATCATTAATCCGATCATAATAGCCTTCCGCATAGGGACAGAAATCCTTACCGCAAATCCCTTCATCATGAAAACAGGTCTTCTCTTTAGCAGTAAGTGTGATGACATGCAGCTGGAGTCCCTGCGTCAGCAGTAGCGAGATTGCTTCCTGTGCGGCAAAACGGGTAACCGTCTTAGCCGTTAAATAGAACAATCCTTTAGCTTGTCCTTCGCCCATTGCTTTAAGGACCGGGAACAGCGTTGACATTGTTTTCCCAATACCTGTGGGCGCCTGAGCGAACAGACTGACCTTTTCTACGATGGATTTGTACACCGCTCCGGCAAAATGCCGTTGTCCCTTTCGATAAGAAGGAAACGGGAATTGTAACTCTCGAAGGCTCTGCTCTTTCTTAGCATCATGACGAACCATCATCTCAGCGTACGGAGCATATCTGGCTACGGTATCATTAGCAAATGAGATCAGTTCATCTAAAGACAACGTTCGGTACAAGCTTTTTTGCTCATCAGTAGCCCGGTGGACATAGGTAAGCTTTACTTGAATAGAAGAAAGCTCCTGCTCCAGCGATACCATATATGCGTACATCAGCGCCTGAGCCCAATGAACATCATGTCCCTCTTCCAGCATATCCAGCAGTCCGGAGGTTGATTTGATTTCTTCGACGATTAGGCTCCCATCCTCCGAAACAAGCAGTCCATCACAGCGCCCATCTACTATATAGAGTAAGCTACCATAAGGGATCTCTGTTTTCAGATAGACCTCCTTGCGGTCGCCTTCCTTATATTGCTTTTGGATTTTCTGATGAATTCGTGTTCCTTCAACCATAGAGGAAGTACCATGAAATCCAGGCTCAATACTACCGCTGCGAAAAACATACTCGACGAGAGTTCTAACGGATAGGGTTACAGTATGATCCAACTATTCTCGCCTCCCTTAATTAGCCATATATCCTTTTTATTCCCAATGTCTATTTCGGTCCTTTAATCGCTGTATAACCCCATGGGATAGCATAAACATTATCTTTCACCTATGCGTCTTTAACTTTACGCACTCCACAAAGCTTATACTTACGCTTTCGGTTTTTGACTTTCTTCTGCTAGCCCTGCATAATAAATTTTATTACTATGGAGTCATTTTGTCTTGGTGCTGTTTCGTCCTGTTTGAGAAATGGCGTTTTATCATGTAGAAAGAGGGGGAAGCTGTGTCATCCTTTAATATTAAACGTTGGATCATTAAACCTTTTGTGTTTTTCACAATACTTTTTATCCTAAAAGCATTTCTGGCTTGGGGCGTCATTTTTGATGATGTGCTGCCTTGGAAATCATTACTGACAGAAATCCCTTTTGCCTGGGCGCTCTTCTGTATTATTGAGAGGTTCGCCTCCAAACGAAAGCTTGGATATTACATGACAGTCAATTTATTAGTAACAGCCATCTTTTTCGCAGCCATTATGTATTTTAAATATTATGGTGTTATTGTAACTTACCATGCCGCGGAACAGGTGAATCAAGTCACAGCCGTCAGCAACAGCGTATTCTCACTGATGGATCCTTACTACCTGTTAATCTTTACAGATATAATTGTCCTAGGAGGCTATTTCTTCTTTAATAAGAAAGGCCGTGTCTATAAAAAAGAGAATATCAACCGTCGTAACGGAAAAATAAAATATAGTGTTCTATTCGCAGTCTCACTTGGTTTATGCTTGTTCAACATTTTGCCTAATAAGGCTAGTATGAACGAAATTAAGAAAGCTCAGGAGATGGGTATTCTTAACTACGAAGCCTATACGATCTTTGCAAAAGAAGAACCAGAGCTTGTGCAATCAAGTGACATTACACAAGATGCCATCAACCAAGTGAAGGGGATTAATACTGCGGTTAGTTCTCCACTTCATGGCACGGCTAAAGGCAAAAATCTTATTATCATTCAATTGGAATCCTTCCAGAACTTCTTGCTGGGTCTTGAGCTAGACGGGCAAGAGATTACACCGAACCTGAACAAGGTAATGAAGGATAGTCTTTACTTCCCTAATTTCTATCAAATGGTAGGCCAAGGGAATACGTCAGATGCAGAATTCGTAGTGAACACATCCGCCTACATCCCTCCGCGTGGTGCGGCAACGATGTCCTATGTAGATAAGGTGCTACCAAGTCTGCCACGCTTGCTTAAAGACAATGGGTATCAGACCGCAACCTTCCACACCAATGTCGTAGAGTTCTGGAACCGTGGTGAGCTGTATGACTCACTGGGCTTCGATCATTATTATGATCGCTCATTCTTTGGTGAAGATGATGTTTTCTTCTTCGGTGCTTCTGATGATACGCTCTATAGTAAAACTGCTGACAAACTGAAAGAAATGAGCAACGAGGGTCAACCCTTCTACGCTCAGATCATTTCGATGTCAGCGCATCATCCATTCACAATTCCTGAGGAAAAATACCGCATGAAGCTACCAGAGCGTTACGAAGGTACTTTTGTGGGTGACTATATCCGTTCCCAGAACTATGCGGATGATGCCTTCGGACATTTCGTAGAAGAGCTTAAAGCGAATGGCGTATGGGATAACAGCGTGATCATGATTTATGGAGACCATATGGGACTGCCTATTTATTCTCTCGATCATGATGATAAGCAATTAATGACTGAAATTTATGGTCATGAATATTCCTATGCGGATATGTTAAACATTCCTCTGCTCATTCATGCAGGAGACAGTACAGCACCACAGACCTTAGAGCAAGTCGGTGGCGAAGTGGATATTATGCCAACTGCTGCTGGTCTTCTTGGAATTTCATTAGAGAATAACCTAGTTTTCGGTCAAGATCTACTCAGTCAGACTTATAATTTACTGCCAGAAAGATATTATTTACCTTCTGGATCTTTCATTTCCAGCTCAGGACTGCTTATTCCGGGTAACAGCTTTGAAGATAATACCCAATACCCTATTTATAATGGAAAAGCACCGGCTGCTACTGAGGATGAATACAACCGAGCATTGAGACTTCTACAGCTTTCCCATAGTTACATTACGCAGCTGCCAGACAAACCAATTAAACCTTAGAACTTATCATTATTATATTTCAAAGAAGGCCACCTTCTCTCCGGAGAAGGTGGCCTTCTTTCTGTATCTATAAGCTAAAGCTAGAGATTTACCGTTCCTGATCCTCGATCATACGGTAGTACTCCGCAAACTTTTGCAGCTCTTCCGGCTTCAGTATAGATAAATGCTCAGCAAGCAGCTGTTTTGAACGGAAATGTCCTTCTTCAAGTATTTGCTGACCTTCCTCGGTGATGGTCACCACAACCGCTCTCCGGTCCGATCCATCCGTCTCACGCTTAATAAAACCCAGCGCTTCCAGGCGATCGAGCATCACGGTAATGGCACTTGATTTGACCTCCATAGACTCCGCCAGTTGTACCACCCGCGACTTTTTCTCTTTCGCTACTATATTTAACAGACCCATCTGAGGTACGGTAAGTCCGAGTTCTTTATGCAAAGTCCTTTGAGACATGATCTTACGCTGTACTCTCCACATGGATAATCCAAGACGCTCTATTAACGGATCTAATTGATGCGGCATCCTTGTTTCAACTCCCAATCCGTTTTTTAATAACACAAGCGTACCACTAGAACTGGTCAGGATTCAATGCTTTTGTCTACTAAAGATTTCATAATCACGTTTATTTCCATAATTTTTCCATCAATTTACAATATCCGACACAAAAATACTATATTCTATGTAAGGTCATAGGCTTAACGATACGCTATAATCGTAGCAGTGAGAGCGATTGTCTCCGAAAACATATTTTGTCAAGGTTGGTGCAAAGAATGAAATTGGCAACTAAATTAACTTGGATGATGTTCATCGTGTTACTTCTTGTTGGATCATCCATCGGGTTCTTCGGATACCGTACTGCGTATAAGCAAGTAGATGAAGCAGCAGGTATCGAATTGGTAGGATGCGCCAATATTACAACCGGGCTGATTGACCCATCAGATATTACCGCGTTAATTGCAGGAGATCAAAGCAAATTGGAGGCTGTCGAAGACCGGATCGGTTGGATTGTGGCACATAAGGCTATTTTTAAAGAGGCGTTCATTTTATCGCTAGACGGAAAGATCCTCGCCGCAGATTCAAGCTTCAAAGCAAGAGGTTATAAAGCAGGCGACACTTTTTATTTCTCAGATGAAGAGAAACAAATGATCACTAAATCTAAGCATTCCGCTTACTCCAAGGTTTATACATACGAAGGTACCTCACTTAAGACGGGTTACGGCCCCATCTATCAGGATCATGATCCGTCCAAGCCTATAGTTGCTCTAATGGCTATTAACTTCGATGGCCCATTAATTCAAGAACGGACCCGAGACATCATTGTTCAGCCTTTTATTATCGGGACTTCCATTCTAGTTATTGCTATTGTGGCAGCATATCTCTTAATCCGCCGAATGGTAAGTCCACTAACAAAGCTATCCAGAGGCGTAAATCTTGTTGCACAGGGTGATCTTACTCATGATCCTATTTCATTCAACAGCAAGGATGAGATTGGTACACTAGCTCGAAATTTCAACGGCATGACGCAGAGCTTGCGCATGCTCATTACCGAAGTTAATGAAACCTCCATGCAGGTGGCGTCTTCATCCGAAGAGCTCTCTGCCAGTGCACAGGAAACTAACCGTGCTGGTGAGTACAGTGTCAACGTTTCGATTGAACTTGCTGATGGAGCTAATACACAATTGCAAAATTTGGAGGGTGGATATAAGTCTGTACAAGACTTGTCACACTTCATTACAGAGATTGCAGGAAATGCTGATAACGCAATGAATAATGCTACCAGTAACGCCGAAAAGGCTCGTACAGGTCGAGAAGCAATGGACTCTACTACACAACAGATGAGCATCGTCAGTGACAGCATCACTGATTTAGCTGTCATTATTGAGACCTTGGGCGGCTACTCCAAGGAAATTGAGAATATTGTGGGCACGATTGCGAGCATCGCAGAAGAAACCAATTTGCTGTCGCTGAATGCAGCCATTGAAGCTGCAAGAGCCGGAGAAGAGGGAAGAGGCTTTGCGGTAGTTGCACAATCCGTACGCAAGCTTGCCGAGCGATCCGCCCAATCTGCTGCTCAAATCGGACAACTCGTAAGCATCATCGTAAATCAGATGGACCAAGCAGGAGAAACCATGAAGCGCTCTACAGAAGAGATGGATCAAGGCCGGGAATTAATCGTAACAGCAGGTCAATCCTTCTCCGAGATTGAGATGTCTGTCTCTGGGATGGCTTCACAAAGTCAGCAGATTTCCGGAACAGTCCGCGAGCTAGCCTCCATCTCCGATGGTCTCGTTACTACTCTACAGAATATTGTAGACGTCGCTAATCAGACAGCAAGCGGTGCGGAAACATTATCCGCCTCCTCACAAGAGCAGCTTGCAGCCATGGAAGAAGTGGAGTCAGCCGCAGGTTTCCTGTCCTCGCTAGCTGAGAAGCTACAGATTCTAATTGAACGTTTCAAAGTATAATTCTTCTTATTCATGTAAGTTCTTAAACTTAAAGGGGCTAGCGACCAAGCAGAGAAATTCTGCTTGGTCGCTAGCCCCTCTTCTATGTATTGAGATCACGACGCTGCCGTATTCGCTATAAACCACTCACCCAGCTCATGTACAGGCATCGGCCGACCGTAATAATAACCCTGCATGACTCTACAACCCAGTGATTTCAGCAATTCAATTTGCTCTGGTGTCTCCACACCTTCCGCCACGACTTCCATATTAAGATGAGTCGCAATCGCAATAATATTGCTGATAATAGCTTTCTTGGAGTGCATCTTGCTGTTACGAATAAATACTTGGTCAATCTTGAGTGTGTTCACTGGGATTTCATCCAAATTACCAAGGGAGGAGAAGCCTGTCCCAAAGTCATCCAGCGATACTCTTACCCCAAGCAATCGAAGTCTAGACAGCTGTGCAACCGTCTCTTTCATGTTATGCATCGCAATGGACTCTGTAATCTCCAGTTCGAGAAAGTGTGGCTCTAATTCTGCACATGTGAGTGCTTCCGCTACAACATCGTATAGACTCCCATCCTCAAACATCCGTGCGGACATATTAATTGAGACCGGTACGTTAGCTATCTCTTCCTTATGCCAGAACCTGTTCTGGCTACACACATCATGTAGCATCCAATAGGTAATCGGAACGATCAGTCCGGTCTCCTCTGCAATAGGAATGAATTCCGCTGGCGAAATGATCCCATGCTCTGGGTGTCTCCAGCGCAGCAGTGCTTCAAGACCCACCGTAACATTCATATATGAATCCCATTTCGGCTGATACACAACCATAAACTCAGAACGAGCCAAAGCTTTTCGAAGATCCTTCTCTAGCGACATCCGCCGTAACTGATGGCGGTTTACTTCCTGGTCGAACACACTGCATTTATTCTTACCTGAATCCTTAGAGGTATAAAGAGCCGTATCCGCAGCCTTCATTAGCGCTGAGCGATCAGTCCCATGCATAGGAGTCATACTGATTCCAACACTTGCAGTAACATATAGCTCATTGCCCTGAATACGATAGAATTCCTTAAGTTCATGCATAATATGCCCTGCTTCTTCCTGCGCACCCTCCAGTGTGCAATCTGGAAGAGCAATCAGGAATTCGTCACCGCCTAAACGGAAGATCTTTCCTTTATCCCCTACAGAACGAATTAATCTAACAGCGACCTCCTGTAGTAACATATCTCCTATATCATGTCCCAGCGTATCATTAATCGACTTAAAGCGATCTAGATCTACAATAAAAACAGCACCAGATCTGCTTTCAAAAAATTCATCTTTAAAATAGCGTTCTAGTCCATGTCGATTCGGCAGCTCTGTTAGCGGATCTTGATAAGCCATTCGTTCAAGCACATGGCGATCCAGAAATACGGCGCCAGCAGAAACTGCGAGCATAAGTAGCGCTGCCAGCGAAAATGCCATTAACAGTATAACATCAGTCTCTACAAAAAAAGGTTTGCTTCCAGGTAAGTTGTTATATTCAAAATGACAAGCCTTTACACTTGTGTAATGCAATCCGGTAACTGAAAATCCGATAAACAACGCCGAGTATAGCTTCCATCGCTGAAACCCTGCGCATTCTTTAAACTTTTGAAACATCAATAATCCGATATAAGACGAAACCAAAACCAGAATTACAGCAACGGCTTGAATCCATATATCATAATGAATCCTCGTCGCAATCTTCATAGAAGACATTCCGATATAATGCATAGCCGAAAAGCCGCTTCCCAAGAGAATACCACCTACTACTAAATTCCATATCTTTAACTGAGGAACAGATGTGATCCGGAATGCCAAATAGCAGAATAACACACCAACTAATAGTGATATTATAGATCTGCCTGGATAATAATTGACCTCCGCCGGAAAGCGATTCGCCATTATCCCAACATAATGTATTGCCCATATACCGCAGCCTAACACACAAGCTCCCGAGATCAACCACAGACGTCGGATTTTGCCAGTAGAACGTGAAACTTGCGAAATCAGATTTAGTGCAGAATAAGTAACTGTCGCCGCTAGCACAAATGATAGTAAAACAATCCAAACATTAAAGTGGATTCCCATTTTATCCATTAGTTAACCTCTTCACCGGTTTTGAATCCCGTAATCGCTCAGCGTATTTCTCAAGTAAAAAATCAGTACACGAATATCAGATATGGAAGAGTGCGTAAAGATTATAGGTTATCCATAAAAAGAAACTTTAGATGTATTCTACTCTGTATTCAGAAGATTGTCTAAGTAAATACTGGAATTTATACCCTTTTTTATTACGCGAAAAATGTCCATATTTGACACAATCACTCAACCCGGAAAACTTGAACCATGACCTTTTGATGATACATTTTTGGGAAATGTAATTCGCCATATCCATAGATTCAAAACTACCAGAACCAACAGGTAGATATAAACTCCACCCATAAACAAAGTGAAGACATAATGAATACCTGCCATCCCCATCAGCAAAAATAGTAATCCAAAGGAGTTTGCGGTGTAATCCTTCTGTTTAGCTGCCTCATAACGTTCTGAGAAAGGTAGTACCGGAGGATAAGAACGGAAACAAATGACCGCATAGATCAGCATTGCAAACAGCACGACTACCAAGTCTGGCACAATCCGCAGCCCAAACAACCAAAGATACACTATCGCTTCTATAGCGAATAAAGGTAATAGCAGGCGAACTATCGCTGCCTTAAGCATTCCACGATAGATGGGTGCGGTGTTTGGCAGAGGAATCAGCTTATAAATCCAAGAGCCTTTATAACCCGCAGAGTACCTTAGCATTAGAACAACCGTCTGAAGTAACGTCGCACCGAAATAAATCATCAGGTATGTGTTCGAATCCTTGATAGACGATGCATTCCCATCCCAAAAGATCCCAAATATAAAAATGAACGGGAAGACAATGGAATAACCGATTGCCGGATATACCTTTAACTTGAAGTCACGCTCATTCTTCATCATTGACCAGCTAAAGCGAAAAAACATGCCCTCTACCGGGTTCTTACAAGTTACTTTCGACAACCAGTCCACCATTCGGGCGTTACTCTTGCCAACGTTCCCTTGTTCTGAAAGCTTCTGTAAGCTCTTTTCGAATAAAGGCATCAGCTTAATATAAGCCACAATCAGCAGAACCGGAATTACTAAAGCTAGCACTGAAAGCACCACGAAGTGTGTATCTCTCGCCCCGCCAATCAACATCTCAAATGGAGCCGCGAACCAAATCGGAGAAATCAAATACTGCCACCATGCCGGCTTAAAAGAGAGGCTCAATTCAGCAATATCGAACAGTCTAACAACGAGCTGATACCCTACTGTAATCCCTATAGTCAAAATGATCTGTACATAATTAATAATATCTTTGAGCTTCTCCCCGTCGAAAAACTTCATAATCAATAAATAAAGCAGCGCCGTAATGACGAGGATAAAGCAGTCCATCAGAATGATCTCAACAGCATATATTAGAAAAAATAGTACTCCCTGTTTGAACAGGCACAAAATCAGCGAAGGTCCGGTCAAGGTCAGCGTCACTGAAAATAAATAAATGAGAATGTGGATGCTCTTCGCCATGTTCAAGGTACGGCGGTTCACTGGCTTTGAAGCCAGTATGTTTTTGTCCCGAAGATCAAGCATCACGGAAGAGAAATCAGAGATCAGTGTGGTCGTAATCATAAACATCACTACACCAAACACTAGACTCATCTGCAGCATATAGTTCCCCGTTAACATCATAAGAGGAATTAACATGACGCCAAAAAGTAAATAAATCCATTGCACCCGCAGCGGCGAGCCCTCTTTCTTCTCCTCCTTTTTCTGCATTCCAGCGAGCACTGTTGGTGTTCTTCTTCCGTCCATCGTCAGTTTGACCTGCAGAATACTCCGCATCACATCATAATCAACTCCGATTCGGCTAAACCCACCTCGCAGCTTATCCAGAAGCTTCAGCACATAGAAATCAGTCATGAGAATATCCCTCTTGCATGACCGCAACAAATTCCCCAGCAATATCACGGTATTTATCAAATCCAGTTAATTGATTAAAAATATCCTCAAGCGACCCTTCGCGGCCCTTCTCTCTTAGCTCAGCAAAGCTCCCATCCGCCACGATATCTCCACCATCGATCAAAACGATCCGGCTACTGATCTTCTCAACTACATCCATGATGTGTGAAGAATAGAAAATGGTCTTGCCCCTTGCCGCCAAAGATGCAAAAATCTCCTTTACCACCATTACGCTATTGGCATCCAGACCGCTCAACGGTTCATCTAGGAACAGAATATCGGGATCATGAAGCATGCTGGAGATCAGCAGTACCTTTTGTTTCATCCCTTTGGAGAAGGTTGCGATCCGTGAATCATAAGCTTTCTCAAGACCTAGCAAGGCCATTAATTTTCCAGCCTTGTAATCCACATCACTACGCTTCATACCATACAACTCACCTACAAAAGTTAGATACTCCCTAGCGGTGAGGCTATCATATAATTCGGCTACCTCCGGCACATAACCTATTCTTTTTTTGTAAGAAACATCTCCATCAGCAATATCCCTACCGAAAATCTCTACTTTGCCGTTATAGCCTTCTACCAGACCGAGCATAATCTTAACAGTTGTACTCTTTCCTGCCCCGTTAGGGCCGATATAGCCAATAATTTGTCCTCTGTATACCTTAAGGTCAATGCCCTTTAGCACCATTCGGTCCGTGTAGTTCATCCATAAACCAGAAATCGCAATGACTGGATCATCAGCAAGGCCCATATCCTAATCCCCTCTCTAGCGACTAATTGACGATGTTAAAAATTACTATTTCATAAAATTACAATAATTGTATCATTCAACTGAATCCCACTCCATAATTTAACTCACTAATCTTATATCTATGAATGCTAATGCCCTTTTCAACACAAAAGGGAGAACCATTGGTCCCCCCTTAGAGTGTAGAGATCTATCCCACACAAATTATTCTGTTTGATCCACTTGATCATATGAAGCTCTGGCCTTTTCAACCCACACATAATTTTTACTCGTCCACTGATTTAACGCTCTCATAGGCTCAAGTAACGACACCCCTAGGGGGGTTAGAGAATACTCTACGATGGGTGGAACGGAAGGTGTAATCTCGCGTTGTACCAACCCATCTCGTTCCAGTTGCCGCAAAGTTTGAGTTAGCATTTTTTTAGAGATGCCTTCGATTCGTCTTCTGATATCACTGTAACGAATGATTCCATCTTCCATGGCATAGATGACCAAAGCTGTCCATTTATTAGAGATAATATCAAGGACCTTACTGTACCCACAAATCGATAACGAGATATCAGGCTCTACGGCATTCGTCGAAAATGGATTGTTCATATAAAGTCCTCCCGTGCACTTTTTGGTTCCCTGGACACTATAAAGTGCCTCCTTACTTAAGTGTAATTTATGGATTATTGTATGTCTATGCACTTCAAGAAGGAGAGATTGCTCATGAAAGTATACGAAATCCAAAGTGAATTTGGCCTCGATCAACTGAAGGTAGCCGAACGTCCAATTCCTAATCCTGGTTCTGGTGAAGTTCGTATAAAAATGCGGGCAGTTTCCCTTAACGCTAGAGATTTAGGTGTCATTGATGGTTTTTATAACCCGATTTTGAACGCTCCATTAATTCCAGTATCGGACGGTGTTGGTGAAGTTGTCGCCTTAGGTGAGCATACGTCCAGATTCAAGATTGGTGACCGGGTAAGCGGTATTTTTACTCAAAGCTGGGTTTCGGGAGAACCTACACAAGAAAATTGGGTGAGCTCACTTGGAAGTCCGCTTGATGGGTTGCTTGCAGAATATGTTGTGCTTCCCGAGGAGGGATTAGTTCGTGTGCCAGATCTATTAACTGATGAAGAAGCGGCAACTCTTCCTTGTGCAGGTGTTACAGCCTGGCATGCTATTGTTGAAGAAGGAAAGGTGAAGGCTGGAGAGACTGTAGTGATACAAGGAACGGGTGGAGTTTCACTATTCGCGCTTCAATTTGCCAAGCTTCACGGTGCACAGGTGATCATCACATCAAGCAGCGATGAGAAGCTTAAGCGTGCAAAGGGATTGGGAGCGGATTTCGGTATCAATTATTTAAAGACCCCTGAATGGGATAAGGCTGTTCTTGAGCTGACAGGGGGACGCGGGGCAGACCATATTGTTGATCTCGGTGGATCATCCACATTAAATAAGTCAATCGTGGCGCTGCGGGTGGGTGGAAGGATCAGTCTGGTAGGCGGTCTGTCGGGCTTCCAAGTCGAGGGCTTTGAAATCATCCCTGCAATTCTGAGAAAAGCACGCCTTCAAGCCATCAATGTCGGAAGCCGTGACATGTTTGAGACGATGAACCGTGCGGTTGAACAAAATGGACTTCGCCCTATCATTGACGCTGTATTTCCATTTGAACAATCTGTTGAAGCATTGCAATACTTGGCTAAGGGTACACACTTCGGAAAAATCTGCATTAAGTTTTAACAGTAGAACCCCCCTGTAAAAAAGCAGGGGGGTTCTACTGTTATATTCAGCTACCGCCAATCATTTCGATAATAGATTATAAATGACCTGTGCCGCTTGCGCTCTTGTAGTAACTTCTTTAGGACTCAGCTTGCTATTCGCTCCGGTTACTACACCTCTTTCCACCAGCGCCTGAAGGGCTTCCTGTGCATAGCCAGCAATATCCCCTGCATCACCAAAATCAGAAAGAGCTACAGCCTTCTTCTCGGATGGCAGTTCACCTATCGCTACAAGTGAGCGATACAAGAGTGTAAATAGCTCCTGTCTAGTGATCTGAACCTCTGGCTGGAATTGATTATCTCCAGAACCTGTGGCTACCCCAAGGCGCTTAGCAGTCGCGAGATAGTTCGTGTAATACGTATTGCCCGCATCCGCAAAATTATCAGTTGCGGTAGCGTCGGGTGTGATGCCATAAGCATTCAAGAGCAAGACTATGAATTGCCCTCTAGTTATTGCAGCATTCGGACTGTAATGCTCTGCATCCGTACCGGATGTGATACTGCGTGCCGCAAGATAACCTACTGCACTGCTATACCACGATGTCTCTGAAACATCCGCAAAGCTCACCTTGTTATATCCAATAATATATTGGGAGAAATGTGTGGTAACAAAATCTACGGTTCCCTTGGCAGCGTTATAATTGCCGCGTACATTCTCCAAGCTTCCGTTGGTATTGATATGGTATACGATGACCGCATCTTTCTGTTCTCCTGCTTGCAGTGTATACGGCACACTGATATGAATAATGCCCCCACCAAAGGTGGAAATGGTACTCTGACCTGCTTTTACCGACAAATCATAAACCGGTCTGTCCCCGAGAACGGCCTTACCTTCCGCCGTTAACGAAACCTTAGCGATGGTTATGACAATGTCCCCTGCATCCGAGGCTGCGCTAATACTTGCCAAAGATTTGGCATCAAGCGTAATCGTACCTACATTCTCATAATGAATGGTAATCTCGGCCTTTGTACCAGAGACCAACTCGTTAATTATGCTTCTCGGTAGCGTAAGCTCGGCTGTTTGGGTTTCAGAAGTAGCTGCTACTTTAATTTCAAGTACGGCTTTCTTCCCATCCGCTTCTGCCTTTTTAGCAAGATTCACAAGCTCGGTAGCCGCTTCCTTCGTGATTGTTGCTGTGGTTACTCCTGTGGTTTTATCCGTTTTGGTTGCTGCTGTTGATGATAAATTCACAGTGTTACCGGTTGTTGTTGTAGCAACCAGTTGAGGGCTTGCTGTTGGTGTTGGTGTGGTCGTGCTCGGCGCAGGATTGCTGCCGCCAGGCCCACTTGTTCCTGGGTCTGAAATAGATACATAAGCAGGGACAATAATATTAGTTACTGGACTCGCCTTATAACCTTCTTTCGCTGCGTATCGAACTTGATACGTACCTGGTATTAGACCTGTAATCTCTTTATCTGGTGCATACACATAATTAGTCACACTGGACAGCTTATATTCTAAGGCTGTTGTGGTTCCTGTGATTTTTCCATCATTGTTCGCTGTAGAGGTAGGAGCTACCCCCTGTAAACCAGATGGCGCTTCTTGCTCTGCAGTGAAAACTGGAACAATCACTTCTGCTGCTCTGCCTGCATTAAACCCTTCTTTGGCTGCGTATCTTACCTGATACGTTCCCGGTACCAGTCCAACGATCTCTACATCTGTTGCATAGACATAATCGGTAACTGTTGATAACTTATACTCCAACGCTTTCGTAGTCCCTGTGATTTTGCCATCATTATTGGCTGCAGTAGTCGGTGCCACCCCCACTAGCCCTACAGGAGCTGCTTGCTCGCCATAGGCCGGAACTTCAACAGTAGCATCTTTACCTACGCTGTATCCTTCTTTTGCCGCAAATCTCACATTATAAAAGCCCGGAGTAAGACCTGTGATGGCTACGCCTGTTACAGGCTTATAATCAGCTTCTCCAACACCCTTATACTCCTGCCCTTCAGCTGAGCCCGTAATTTGCCCATCATCGTTAGCTTCAGAAGTAGGAGCTACCCCTAATAGACCTGTTGGAGCTGCTTGTTGATGGATATAAGCAGGCACCTCCACACTTACATCTTCTCCAGCATTATAAGGAATGATCGTCGGTCCCGCTGCGTTCGTTGGTCCTTGATATCCTGATGTAGCCGCATATCTTACTTTATAAACACCAGGCGCAAGCCCTGTAATTGCGGATCCTGATACTGGCGTATATGCCGTATCTCCAGCCAGCTTATATTCCAAGGCCGAACTTGTGCCCAAGATTTGCCCATCTTTACTGTCTGCTGCGGTTGGTGCTACACCTGTAAGTCCAGCGGGCACAGCTTCCAGTTTAGAGAATAGCTTATCCAGAGCTGTTGTAGTGTTAGTGTATCTGGCTCCGACTGGGTAATTCGCCTGCACGTAATCCGGTTGGATGTTCGTCCAGCTGTACATAAGCTCAATATGCCCTAGAATAGGTGCATTAGTGCCGTCTGTATCTTTGTTACCCTTGTTGTACGTGAACAGATATGGAACCTGAAGTCTATCTCCAATCACGGTGTCTCCAAGCTCATTCACATAACTAATCACAGATGGCTTGGCTGCTGTATTGTTCTCGGTCTTGATATTGGTCAGATAAGTACGAACCAGATCAACATATAAATTCGCATATGGGTGATTGGTTGTTCTAATCTGAAGCTCATTATTATTGTGCGGATTGGCATTGCCCTTGGTGCCGCTGTTATTGCTTGGTTCAGCAACCGTCACCCCAGAGTCGAGCTTCGTATCGAAGAAGTAGACCTTATCGATGTTATGCTTTTTGGCATACTCATTAATATATTTGATAACCGCTTGCGTGTTAGGGCACCATGATCCACCTAACAAAATCGCATAGTTGCCATCACTCGCCAAAATTTGCTTCAGCTGATGATAGGTCACATGTTCATACACGAGCGTACCGTCCGATTCGTTGAAGATCGTAGGTTTGCCCTCATTTTCGCCCTCGTAGTTCTTGTTAAACGCCGCCTTGATATAAGCAGATTCATCGATCGTGTTATATCCAGAAGCGGCACTAAGTACCTCTCTTACTGATGCTTTATACGCATTAACCTTCGCAGCATCAAGTGTTCCGTTCGTCAGGAACTCATTCCACGAGTAGCTTTTATCCAGATAGGATACAACAGGAGCGATATTTCCTTGTGCATCCTTGTGATCCTTGTTGTATACCAAGAGAAATGGAGATTCGATCTTATTAGCAGTTACGACATCCCCGTTTTTATTGGTATAGCTAACATTGCGTTCTGGAACATCCTTCGAGGACAGATTCAAATTCTTTAAATATTTGTTTACCAGGTCAACGTATTTGTAAGCAAATTTATTATTGCTGTCTGCAATCTGGAGCGTGTCACCGTCCAGCTTAGTATCAAAGTTATAAATCGTAGAGATGCCATATTCTTTAGCTACTTCATTGATAAAGCCGATGTCGGCCTGTGTATTCTCGCTCCAAGCGCCGCCAACCAGAACAGCGTAAGTGCCTTCACTCTCAAAAAGATGAACGATATCCTCATAGGTTGCCGTTTTAAATACATGGTCAGGATCATTCAGACGGTCATAGACATGACTGAAATAATCAAAGTGGCTTACACCACTACTTGAGCCAAAAGAAGTTAGCGCCTCTGCGTTATCCGGATTAGCATAAGCTCTTCCTGCCTGAGTAGGCAGAATTAGCAGGGAGGCTGCCAACAGCAGCGTTAGAATTTTTTTAAAGGTTAATGGTCGTATCATTATGTGCACCTCGCCTTAAATAGGTTTATGTGATGTATGGGCTGAAAGGAATCCTGAATGAGCCTGCCGCTCATCAAGGACAAACCTCTTCCTCAGCGGCTGGTGCCGGTGCGGGTGCCTGAACCGTTTCCGCTGGAGCAGCAGCTGGTGCGCTGACCGTGGATGATGCAGGTGCAGAAGACGATGTCTTCGGTTGGGCAGACTCAACGACCGGAGCGGCTGTCGCTTTAACCACCTCAGTTGTGGAGAAAGTAATGGATTTCGATTTCGAAGGTGCTTCCGTTGCTGTTACTACAGGAGCCGCAGTGGCCTTAGGCTGAGCAGATACGACAGGAGCAGATGTCGGTTGAGCTGCTTTGGCAGTTACGATTGCTTTGGGAGCTGCCGTAGGCGCAGCCGTTGGAACCGGTGTAGCTGTTTGAGTTTGCGTTTTGACAGTCGCAGCTACCGTGGTTGTAGTTGTAGCTACCTTAGCGGTCTCCGCGGCTGGAGCTGCGGTCGCCTTAGGCTGAGTGTCACCCACCGCTGGAGCTGCTGAAGCAACAGTCTTCTTCGCAGAATCAACGGTTGCGTCTGGGGCAGCAGTCGCTTTTGCGGAGACAGTCTCCACTGCTGGAGCTGAAGATTCCGGCTGAACCGTTTCTGTAACAGGAGCCGAAGTGGCTTCTGCCTGAACAACGACTTCGGCTGCAGAAGTAGCTACAGGTGCCGCTGCTGCTGAAACCGATACTGCTGTATTACTGCTTGCTTCAATGGATGCTGCCTCTGCTGTCTTTTTATTAGCGGATACTGCGGCATACGTCAGTGCGGAAAAGACAACAGTTGCAGCAACCAAAGATATCGTAAGTTTTTTCATAATGTGTACCATCCTTTTCAAATAAAATAAGACCCAACACGGCACGTATTACGTACCTGTTGAATCTCTGGCTGTCCAGTAGATCCATGCTTCTTAACTTCATCGTTGTACCTTTAACCCCTAAATTCTCCTTTCTCTAAAATAAAAAAAAGAGACTCAACGAGACGCAAAACACGCGTCTTTCGTTGAATCTCCGGCTGTCCAGTCGATTCCAATTGGCTTGTGATTAAGTTCCATATTATTCATGACGATGCGCCTTGTCAATCAATTTTTATTTTTCACATGGTTTTTATCGGGATTGATTATTTTTAACATATTATTACATTGACTTTACTATAAATTCTATATAGATTGATCTCAATAGGATTAATCACATTAAAAAACTAGGTTTAAGGGGGTATTAGTAGTGAACATAGATAACAACTTGTTATCCGCCATCGAAACGAACTGGTATGGATTTGTAGCTTCCATATTTGTTTTTGCAATTTTGTTTCTACTGGCACGTAAACGCATTGGATTTGGTACTCGGGTACTCATCGGACTTGGCATCGGACTTATTGCCGGAATATTCTTTCAATACTTCGATTTAGAGACCAAAGCTATCAGTACATTCGGCAGCATTTATGTCAGCTTGATTCGCATGCTCGTCATCCCTTTAGTATTCATACTCGTATTAAACAGTATTTCTTCCTTAACTAATCTGGAGTATCTGCGCAAAATAGGGATCAAAACCTTCGCCTGGTTCCTCGGAACGACGGGTATCGCTTCTATTATCGGCCTATCGGTTGCGCTGCTGTTCAATCCTGGTCAAGGGATACAACAGGATGTACCTGCGGATTTCGCCGCCCGGGAAATCCCTACCTTCTCACAGGTTATTCTGGATCTTGTGCCATCTAACCCTGTGAATGAAGCAGCTACGGGTAAGGTTGTGCCTCTGCTCATTTTCGCTATCTTCCTAGCAGTAGCTATAATCAAAATTGGCTCCAAGAAACCGGAAGCCGTGAAACCTGTACGTGATCTTATTGAATCCCTGACACTGATACTGCATCAGGTCGTGAAATTCATTATTCGCTTGACGCCTTACGGTGTCTTCGCACTGATAGCAGGAATTACCGCACGTTATGGCTGGGAAACGTTGCAGGAACTGGGCAGCGTAATCATTACCTCATATGTCGCAATGATTATTCATTTTGTTCTTATCTTTGGCGGGTTGGTTCTATTAGTAGCGAAGGTGAATCCAATTCGTTTCTTCCGCAAAATCTATCCAACCATTACCGTTGCCTTCACGACTAGAAGCAGCTACGCAACACTTCCTGTCAATCTTGAAGTGATTACGAAGCGCCTTCATGTCTCCCCGCGGATCGCGAGCTTTATTGCGCCGTTAGGAGCATCGGTCAACTTTAATGCGTGCGGCGGCATTTGGCCGGCGATTGTGGCTGTGTTCACCGCCCAAGTATTCGGTATTGATCTGAACTGGACTGACTATATTACACTGGTCTTAGTAAGTATCATCTCTTCAATTGGTGTAGCTGGCGTACCTGGACCAGCCGTAATCTCCACTACGGTGGTCTTAACCGCTCTTGGCCTGCCGCTTGAAGGAATCGCTATCGTTGCAGGTGTAGAAGCGCTTATCGATATGGGTCGTACCGCTGTAAATGCAACAGGAACAGCTGTAACCGCGTTGTTGGTCGCGAATTCAGAAGGTGAATTTGACCGCGAAGCCTTTAATAGCAATGATGACGAAGATGATATTCTCTTGAGCACAGTTTAAAATCCGAACATGCAAACAAAAAAACCTCCGGCAGCTGCTTATAGCAGCAAGCCGGAGGTTTTTTTAACGTAGATTCATATTAGATTCGCTGTTACACCATGCTAATTCTTTGCCGTTGTTTAGCTGAAGCAAGGCAGGTTTCAACCAGACGCATACTTAGCACCGGATCCTCCGGTGCAATGAGTCTCTTACCTGTGAACACAGCGGCTGCAAAATCATCCACCTGCCGTATGTATGGATTAGCCCCTGTGGCATCGACCCGTCTCACCTCATCACCAGTGTACACAAAGAATTCCGCATCCTCGTCTCTAGCGTTGAAAGGCATAGGCACCTCAATTCGTCCCTCGGTCCCAAGAATCTCTAAGAGCTGGCGGTTATATGCCCACATTCCGCAATCAAAGATCAAGCTTAAACCATTTGGAAACTCCACCAGCCCTGAAGCCATCATATCTACATTATCATGCTCAGGGGAGAACTTCGCATGCACGGTCACAGCTTCCGGCTCCGTCCCAAACAACAGTCGTGCCGCACTTAACGGATAGCAGCCAACATCATAAAGCGAGCCGCCACCCCAAGCCGATTTAAAACGAATATTTGAAGTGTCTGTAGCATCATTGTAAGTAAATGTACCTCGAATCGAGCGTAATTCTCCGATTTCACCGCTAGCGATAATGTCCTGGAGTTCAGCAATCCGTGGATGATGCCGATACATGTACGCTTCTGCTAAGTGAACGCCTGCATCGTTACATGCTTTCACCATCTCTGCAGCCTCTGCACTGTTCAGTGCGATCGGTTTCTCACACAACACATGCTTACCTGCTTCTGCCGCACGGATCACCCATTCTCGATGAAGATGATTAGGGAGCGGAACATACACCGCATCGATTTCTTTATCCGCAAGTAACTCTTCGTAACTGCCATATGCTTTCTCTATTCCGAACTCTGCGGCTACAGCGCTGCTTTTTTCCAAGCCACGACTCGCTACCGCTGTAATCACTCCCGAATCTGAATTCATGATAGCTGGCATCACTGAGCCAGTCGCAATCTGCGCACAGCCTATGATTCCCCACCGAAGTTTTTGTACCATAATGGCTACACCTCTTCCCTTGGATTAGTTACTATACTTTAAGACACCTTATCATAGAATGAAACTCATCACTAATAGAAAAGTACAGTCAGAGCGCAAAAAAGCAGCACCCATAGGAGATTCGACTCCGATAGATACTGCTTTTTAATCCAGTGGAAAAATTACATTATCACATTTAACAGCACAGCCGCACCAAGCACAGCAATACGGGCCGCATTCATCAACACGAAATTTTTGACGGCAAGAATAAAGGTACTCGCCTTCTCCTGCTTCTGTTTGAACAAATCGATATTTCGGTGCAATGGGATCAGTGTAAGTAGAATCGCCAAGACAAGAATAGGGTTTATCCCCAAGATCAGCAGCACTACAAGATCCAGATAAGAGACATAGTATAGATATTTAAACAGCACAAGCGCATTACGTCGGCCAATGTAGACCGGAAGCGTGTACCTGCGGTTCTCCACATCTTCATCAATATCACAAATATTATTTGCGAGCATAATCCCTGCAATCCCTAGAATGGCAGGAACAGAGAACCAGAACAGGTACAGCACTTCCATAATATTGACATTCAAGCTGACCCAACCGTTCTGAAGCAACAGCGATACCACATGCTCGTCCGTATGAATATAGGCAGAAATAAAAATAATGACAAAGCCCATAAACAAACCCGAGAACAACTCACCTAACGGCATCCGCGAAATCGGGATCGGCCCGAACGAATAAAGGATCCCTATCAAGAACGACAGCCCACCCAGCAAAAAGACCAGTAAACCCGTCTGCGTAACAAGCGCAATCCCGCCCCCTGCAGCCAGAGCCAGCAAAATAACAATCGTCGCCACGACAGTGCTCTCTTTTAGCTTAAAATGTACAATCGCATTATGCGTCTCATAGCCATAGCCGTGGGTTTTAGAAGCTTTTTTGAAATCGTAATAGTTGTTAATCGCCGTCGTCGCCATATCAAAGCTTAGCAGGGAAACGAACATCAGACCAAAACGCAACACATAAAAATCCTCAAACCGATACAGGGCATACAGCGTTCCCATCAGAAAGGGAATCATACTGGCTACTTTTGTCGGCAGCTCCACAAATCTTAGAAAGCTTTTAATATTCACACCATACACCCTTATTTATCAATTGAGCCTGCAAGGTATTACTATTCTGTCGTTGTAATCTTCACTGGGGACCATTCTGCAATAACTGTCTGTCCATGCACAGACACACTGCCTTCAGGACTCAGATCCTTCTCTGTCATAATTCCAAGCGCGACTGTAAAGTTGTTGAACTTGATCGGAATATTTTTCTCACGGCGCACTTCTTGGCCATTCAAATAGAATACAGCCTCATCGTTGCCACGGTGGTACGTTATGCGGTAGGTATTAAATTCACGTGGTTTGAAATCCGTATCTTCTTTAAAGATGCAGAAATATTTCGTTCCTTTGCTCTCTGGTACTTGTACCCCCGGGAACGGCAAAATACCATATACACTAGCATATTTATCATTTCCCGCAAAAAAGTCTAGCGCCGCACCTGTCGTAAAATCAAGCAAGTTCAGCGATACATAGCCATCGTACAAATCTCCAGGTGCTGTTCCTTGTGTACGGCTACGAATTTGCAGCTCAAAGCTAATCTCTCCGGCCTCAGGAATTACCACTGGCTCCGCGGAGTAATACATATGCTTAGCATTGTCTAGAATTTGTACTTGATGGTTCTCGCGGGATAATTTCGCACGCACATACAGCGTATCATTACGAACGATAACTACTGCTTCCGGTTCACGATAAGCCCAAAAGGATCCATCAGGCAGTGTAAATCCACCTGTCTTCCAGACCTTTCCTTCTTCTAAAATGGAGTGGAAATCTCCAAGCACCATTTGATTGCCTTTAACATTTTGTTCTTCCTTCAACAGTTCCTTGTCCTTCTTTTCCATGAAAGCTCACTCCTTCTGTATGGTAATTATTAGTACAAGCAAAAACGCCTTCAGCATCCCTAATGGACGGTAAGCGTTTATGCGAGAAATATAAGGATAATGTATAGCGTGAAACCTATATATTCTTATATCTTCAGAATAATCCTTGAATTAGTAAGGTTGCTGCCATCACTACTCCGCAACGAACGGAGGCTTTTTGTGAAGCACCCATGAGCGGGATATAGGCTGGTGAAGCATTATGTGGCTTCAGTCCACGATAAATACGAATCGGCCAGAAGGCTGTAACCAAAGCCAATAGTGCATAAACTGGAAGTACGCCCATCAGCACACAGATCACTACAGAAGCATAACCGGTGAAGAGAAGCACACGCGAGAAGACAAGTGCCTTCTGTTCACCCCACACTACAACAAGCGTAAGTTTTCCAGCCTGCTCGTCCGCTTTCCAATGTAAGAAATGATGATTAAACAATAGCAATGTAGTCAAGAATCCAACCGGCAATGAAAGGATGACAGGCTTCATGCTAAAATGACCGGTTTGTACGAAAAAGGAACCTAACACAGGCATGATCCCAAAAGCTATAAAGATAGCCATCTCACTATATCCCTTACCGCGATAGCCATACCGCAGGGGTGGGGCTACATAGAAATAAGCGATTAAAGCACCTACAAGTACAAACCAGAGGATATTCCAACCGCTATATATACTTAGGATTCCACCACAGATAAGGGCAATCGCCAACATACTCCAGGTCATCTTTGCATAAAAAGACTCCGAGAGGATTCCACCTGTCAGTAGCCCGGAGTTTGTGCTGATTTCACCAGCGGAATTCTTCGCCTCTGTATCTGTTCCGTTGCGATAATCCCACAGATCATTCACCATATTGGAAAACAGATGCGCCGAAATCGCTCCTATTAAGGTTAGAATAAATAAGACCGGATGGAATGACCTTTCCCATACATATGCCCCAACTGTACCTAAAACAATCGGGATAAGCATAACTGAAAAACTCCAAAACCGGGTCGCCTTCGTAAATAATGTCCATTTGCTCACTTCAAGCTTACCGCCTTTTCATTATGACTTGATAATAATTATCACTGACTATTATACATCAATTTTCAACAGATTGTGAAGATTATCACTGCATATAATGTCTAATCTTGACATAATACCTCGGTTTGTTTGGCTAAAAGGTTTCTTCATTGAAGCTAAAAATGTAAATAACCTCTTATTGGACATAAGGCCACCCATTTACAACAAAAAATGAGCGCTGTTTTATAGGCAAGCACATACCAATATGATATGATAGGCAAGCCTATGAACAGCGCTCCTTGAGTGCTGTTTTTAAGAGCGTAAAACTATATATAATAATGGAGGCTTTTACTGTCATGTCAGCGCAATCCCCTAACACCCAATCTGTCAAAATCGTCACCGCAGACCCTAGCGCCATCGGGCTATTCGGACTGGCTATTGTCACATTGGTTGCTTCTTCACAGAAGCTTGAGTTTACAACAGGACTTAGCTACGTCATTCCTTGGGCTATCTTCCTCGGAGCATTTGCTCAACTATTTGCCGCAATTCAAGATGCTAAGCACAACAACACCTTTGGTATGACCGCCTTTGGCGCCTACGCTTTCTTTTGGTTCGGCATGGCTAGCAGCTGGCTGATCAAGCTCGGCGTATTCGGCCCAACGCTTGCAGAGGCTGTAGATCCTAAGCAGCTCGGATTTGTATTTCTGGGTTACTTGATCTTTACAATCTTTATGACCATTGGCGCGGTTGAGGCTAATAGAGTTTTGCTTATCATTTTTGTATTGATAGATTTCCTTTTTATTGGACTAACCTTCGATTCCTTTGGTATCGCTCCAGAATTCTTCCATAAGCTTGCTGCTTGTGCCGAACTTGGAATTGGTATCGTATCCTTATACGGATGTGGCGCTTCTGTGCTAAACGCTCATTTCGGACGCACTTTCTTACCGATCGGAGCTCCGCTAGGTATTTTCAAGAAATAGTAATTCACCTTTTTTGAATCCTAACTTTTGCAAGCCGAAAGGATGCCTGAGACCATGCATGTCCTATCCTCTTCTGAATTAGCCGTAACCGCTATATTTGCGCTTATTCTCGCAGTTATTGCCTATTGGATCATTCGGAATATCCCAAAGATGTCTGGAGATATTGCGGCTTTTCGCAAAAGAACACTGGTCTGGACCCAGGTTTCGCTTGTACTAACGGTACTTCAGCTGAACTTCAAAGCAGGCGACTGGCGATTTTCTATCGTTCTTGGACTCATCGTATTATTTACCGGAAGCATTTGGCTTTCCGCCCGTTACCATGACATCCGCAGCACCTTAGATCCAGAATCCAAAGATTCTGAAGTACATTAGTAGAAGCTAGGTAACAAAATAAAGGTGATGAAGCTCCCGTAAGGGGGCTTTTTTTTGTGAATTCGGAAGGTCCCTTCGCATACTTCTCCCCTCCATAACCATACTAATGACATTCCAGGCTAAAACGCCTTCGGCGTCCTCTTAAGGACGTTTAAGCGTTTATGCGAGAATTATAAGGATAACGTATACCGTGAAACTTATACTTTCTTATAATTCAATATAAGTAACGGGAGGACTATGCAGGTGAGTAAAAAAATAAATCTTCTGATGTTCAGCGGAGAATACGACAAAGCCATGGCGGGATTGATCCTAGCGAATGCTGCGAGAGATATTGATGTAGAGGTTACGATGTTTTTCTCTTTCTGGGGTTTGTTTCTGGTGCGTGATCCGGAGAAGATGACGCTAGAGGATAAAAGTATTTATGAGAAGCTGATGGATGTCATTACGCCAAAAGGCCCTGGGCAGCTGCCACTCTCCCATTTGAATTTCAGCGGGCTGGGCCGGATGATGCTAGAGGAGATGATGGAGGAGCAAGGCGCGCCGAAGCTGATTCATTTTCTTAAAGGAGCTCGTAAAAAAAACATCAAGTTCTATGCCTGCAAGCTCTCTGTCGAGATCATGGGCTTTAAAACAGAAGAACTGCTGCCAGAGGTCGAGATTATCGATGCTGCGGCGTATTTAAGAGACGCTTTGGAGAGTGATGTTCAGCTGTTCATTTAGCGGTTGAAATTAATTAATATAAGAAAACATAAAGCGACATGGGGAATTTCTCATGCCGCTTCGGATTTCAATTGAAAGGTTATAAATTATACCGTGATGATTGTCTTGCCCATTGGAATCTTGAAGCTCTTCTCCATTACTTTGATATGAATCAGCTCTTGTGCATCCACGATTAATTGCGTCTTCAAATGATTCACTTCCACGGTAATCGTCGCTTGACGGTAACGCATCGTGAAGGTGTATCCCTTCCATTGCTTCGGCAATGTCGGGTTCAATGCCAAATGATCATCCTTGATCCTTACACCCGAGAAGCCATAGACGATCGACATCCATGTACCACCCATGTTCGCCATATGCAATCCGTCTTTCGTGTTGCCATGAGTGTTATCCAAATCCATTCGTGCCGTTTCAATGAAATAATCGTACGCCTTGTCCGAGTAACCTAACTTCGAAGCCATGATGCTATATATCGCGCAGGATAAGGACGAATCATGAGTTGTCAGCTTCTCGTAATAATCGTAGGAGTTCCGCAAGACATCGGTTGAAATGCCATCCTCGAGCAAGAAATGCGCCAGCACCGTATCGGCCTGCTTCAACACCTGATGACGATAGATGTGTAGCGGGTGATAGTGAAGCAACAGTGGGTGTTTTTCTTCCGGTGTGTTCTCGAAATCCCACACCTTCTTCGCTAAGAAAGAATCATCTTGTGCATGAATGTTCAACTTCTCATCGAAAGGCAGATACATCTTCGCAGCCGCTTCTTCAAATGCTGTAATCTCATCTGTTGTTAAGCCAATGCGACTACACAAAGCTTCCCATGCCGCAGGATGAGTTTCTGCCAGCTGCTTATACCACGATGCAGCCCACTCTAGATTATATTTTGCAAGTACATTCGTGTAATAGTTATTGTTTACGATGGCCGTATACTCATCCGGACCTGTTACATCATCAATCTTGAATAGACCTTCATGATAATGACCTAGCTCCATCCAAGTTCTTGCAGTTTCAAATACGACTTCCGCACCGAATTCCGCAATGAAATCTTTATCGCCTGTCGCGAGATAATATTGAATATACGTATAAGCAATATCACCATTAATATGATACTGTGCCGTACCAGCTGGGAAGTACCCCGAGCACTCTTCCCCTGTAATGGTACGCCATGCGTAAGCGGCCCCCTTGTTGTGGCCTAGCTCTAACGCACGCTTCTTCGCTTCACCTAGAATCGTATAACGGTAACGAAGCAACTGCTTCGCCAGCTCTGGCTGACAGAGGATGAAGAACGGCAGGATATAGATTTCGGTATCCCAGAAATAATGTCCCTCGTAGCCCTCACCGCTTAAGCCTTTGGCTGCGATGTTACTGTATTTATCTTTGCCCACAGATTGCAGCAACTGATATACGTTATATCGAAGACCTTGCTCAAGTACCTCATCACCTTGGATCTCGATATTTGCAATTTCCCAAAAATGTTGTAAATATACTTCTTGTGCCATGTAAGCCGCTTGAATCCCTTGCGTTAATACCAAAGCCATCAACTCACGTCCGTGAGCAGCTGGATCTTCGTGTCGACGTGTATCTG
Source organism: Paenibacillus sp. FSL H7-0737 (assembly GCF_000758545.1). Taxonomy (NCBI): domain Bacteria; kingdom Bacillati; phylum Bacillota; class Bacilli; order Caryophanales; family Paenibacillaceae; genus Paenibacillus; species Paenibacillus sp. FSL H7-0737. Next base: position 6,434,405 of record NZ_CP009279.1, read on the forward strand.
TAAATACGTTGAATTTTGTGAATTGAACAATATCCTTCCCTGCTGGGAACGCATACCGCACCATTACACTTTTCTCACCCTTGATCAGTTCACCGTTCACCGCAGGCGTTGTCTGATGAACTGTTGTTGCCGCCACTTGTAGCTTCGACGTATTTGTCTCAAGCACGATTTGTAAGGAGGTCTCGTCGAACACCTCGATATTCTTCATATCCAATAGCTTGGCATGACCCGATGCAACACGAGGGTCCTTCGCATTCGTATAGTTACTTACATTGCCATTCACGCCAGAGGTAATCGTCACTTCATCCTGACAATTGATACGAGTTACCTCAATATCTATCGTGAACAATTCGAGTGTTGTCAATGACGCCATGCGTGTGAATGAAATTTCGACCTCTTTACCTTGTGGTGAAATCCAGTGCACGAGCCGTACGTACTTACCTTCGCGCATATCGAGATAACGACGCTGGGAAACGACCGTTCCTGTGAAAAGACTGAACTTCTCCTCCCCGATATGAATGGTCACATCCTGTACATCCATCACATTCACAAGCTTCTGTTGTGTATCGGGAAAGCCATACGCGCTCTCCCCATATAGCATCGGTGTAATATCATAAAATGCATTTATATATGTTCCACGAACCGTTGGCTCGTCACCTTCATAACCTTCTTCAAAATTACCTCGAACACCTACATAACCATTAGCCACATTAAAAATACTCTCACTAACGCCGAGGTCTTGCATATCCCTATGATTCTCAATAATCCAGCCCGACTTCATATGAAGGCCCCCTCATCCAATTTTATTTCACAGCACCTGCCATAACGCCTTTAATAATGTATTTCTGTGCGAACAGATAAAAGATAATAACCGGAATAATCGATACGACAAGTCCTGCCATTGCAAGGTTCCACTGAATTGTAAATTCTCCGAAGAAGAAGAAGGTTGACAATGGAATGGTACGAAGCGCTGGGCTTGTTAAGGTCAAGGATGGAAGTAAATAGTCATTCCAAATCCACAATAGATTCAAGATTCCTACAGTCATCGTAATTGGCGTAAGCATTGGGAATACAACCTTCCAGAATGTCTGCCACGTATTACAGCCTTCGATCATTGCCGCTTCTTCAAGAGCAATCGGTACCCCTTTAATAAAACCGTGATAGAGGAAGACCGACATACTTAGCCCAAATCCGATGTACATGAAAATTAGGCCATAATGTGTATTAATCATAGAGAAATTAAGTGATGGGATATCCCATTTGTTTAAATATTGCATTAACGGAATCATCACCGATTGAAACGGGATGAGCATCGTACCTACGAATAAGAGGAGAATGCCATTGGACAATTTATTCTTCATGCGAACAAGCATCCAAGATGTCATCGCTGAGAAGATAATAATAAGCCCAATACTAATGACACTCACTAAGAGTGAGTTTTTAAATGCTGACAAAAAGTTCATTTTGTCCATTGCCGCAGCATAGTACTCGAAGGAAAAAGATTCCGGTAGGCCGAACGTATCGGTGAATATCTCGGCACGTCCTTTGAACGAATTCACAAACATAATATACATAGGCAACAGCATAAGAAGTCCACTAACCCAAGCTATAACTTCAAGCAATATTGAAGTTGATTTATTGCGACGTTTCATTATTGTTCAACCTCCCTTTTCTTCGAGATAACGACCTGCGTAACCGTCACAACTAAGATGACGAGGAAGAAAATAATCGCCTTGGATTGCGCGAGCGCATATTGATTCATACTAAACGCGGTTTTAAAGATATTCATTGCAACAAGCTCGGTTGTACCGTAAGGACCACCGTTCGTTAGTGAGATATTGGTATCATATTGTTTGAATGCGTTCGACAGCGTCAAGAACAAGCTGATCGTGAAGGCTGGCATAATGAGTGGGAACATAATTTTGCGGAATCGCATCCATCCGCCTGCGCCATCCATATCAGCTGCCTCCAGCACCTCATCCGAAACACCTTGAATAGCTGCGATGTAGATGATCATGACGTAGCCGGCCATTTGCCATGTTCCTACGAAGACCAGCGCCCAGAAGGAAGCCGTCGGATCATCCAACCAATTGAAGAAGATCGAGCTATTCCCCATTACTTCTCCAACCTGTACGAAGAATTTCGTGAATACGAACTTCCAGATGAAACCTAGGATCAGACCACCGATCAAGTTCGGCAGGAAGTATATTGAGCGTAAAAGATTACGCGACTTAATTTTGGAAGTCACCAGCATCGCGAGTGAAAGTCCGATAACGTTAACGAGAATAATCATGCATACGGCATATTTAAATGTCAGGCCGAAGGATGTAAGAAAATCTGAATCTTGAAACACCCGTACATAATTATCGAAGCCTACAAAGTTAGAACCTGCAAATTTAAACCCATCCCAATCTGTAAAAGAGTACACAATCCCCATAACGAATGGAATGATGACTACATTTATAAAGATGAATAATGATGGAACAATAAAAGCTGCGGCTATTAAATTTCTCTTTACACTTTTCTTCAATGGTTTCACCTCTTATCCATTTCTACAAAACAGGAAGAGGCCGCTTAACGAATATTCGAGAAGCAGCCTCCATAGCCATACGATTATTTTTTAACCGCAGTCATCCAAACATTCTGAAGTGCTTCTAACAAGCCCTCGCCCGTTAATTTTCCTGCATAGTATTTTTCCATTTGGTTCGCAAACTCTTGATCTGCTCCCGCTGGGAATTGATCGAATACCCATTTCACTGTCTTGCCTTCACTTGCATAACGGTTCACTTCTTGGGATAACGGATCCATTTTGCTAGTATCAAAACCGGAGTACACAGGGATAAAGTTAAACTCATCCGTTACATAGTGCTGACCCGCTGGATCTGTTAGCAACCAATCCAAGAACGCCTTCGCACCCGCTTGTTGATCTTCCGATGCATGCTTGTTCACGCGGAAGAAGTTACTGTTACCTACCGCAATACCTTGATTACCTTCGAACGGTACTGGCAAGAAACCGTATTCAAATTTCACATCATAATCGTTCAAGAGACCTTGTGCCCAGTTTCCTTGGTGAATCATCGCATATTGTCCTGCCGCGAAGCCTGCAACTTGTTCATCATACGTATCCTTACTCAAGTTCGTATGGTCTTTGATCTTGTCCAGATCAGCAACGTACTCTTTCAATTCAGGAATATCTTGAAGCTTCAATTCACCAGCATTGATCTTTGCAATCGTACCGGCTGTGTCTTTCATTACTGCAAATGGCCAGTTAAATGGATGCATGAACCGGAAGTAAGACTCTTGTGCATACGCGATTGCCTTCTTCACGCCCTTCACTTGCTCTAGCTTCGTGCTTGCTGCTACAAGATCATCCCATGTCTTAATATCATCCGCATTCACGCCTGCTTCCTTGAACATATCCTTATTGTAGATAAGTCCGAAGCCTTCAAGCGCAACTGGCAAGCCATATAATTTACCATCATTACGCGCTGCTGTATCTTGTCCTTCAACAATTTTGCTAGCCGCTTTCATATCATCCAAGGGTGCCATATATGGAAGATATTTTTGAAACTCTGAGCCAGATGCTGTTGTGAAAATGGTTGGTGCTTTTTCTGGTGCGGAGCTGAATTGTGTCTGGAGCACCGTCATCAGGTTGTCACCTGCTGCTCCTAATGCTTGTACTTCATATTTATCTTGAGTTTTATTGAATTCTTTCACTGCATCCTCTAGTGCACTTTGGATTTCTACTTTATTCTGAATGATTGTAATAACCGCTTTTTTACCAGTTCCTTTAGACGTTGTGTCTGCGCTATTTGCCTTGTTTGCCCCATCATCACTTTTTGCTCCACAAGCGACTAACGTGGATAACATAGCTACAGATAATAATGCTGCCCCTACTTTTTTCTTCATCTGCAATACCCCTCTTCTGAAGATTTCATAATTTTTATTTGTATTTCTAAAATTGAAAGCCTTTACAAAACTGATATTACACGATAATATAACACTTAATTATAAATTCTTAACATTAGTTTCGATTTATAAATACGGATTATATTGTAAAATCCTCCCTTAAACAGGTAGCCTAAAGGAGATTATCCATGCTAGACATTACTGCCGTCCTCGAACGCAATATGGCGAAGAATCGCTATCAGAACTATATGCACCCTTCCTATGAGCACGAAAAGAAGCTCGTCTATGCAATCCAACGCATTGATCGTGAAGGTGCCGTTAAAATATTGAATGAAATCAACCTGCTGGAACGAGCCAACCTGTCACCGAAGCCTTTACAGTCGTTGAAATATTCTCTAGTCGCTAGCTGCACCATTTTTACGCGTGCGATCATTGAGGCGGGAGTCGATTCCGAGTCCGCGTTCATTCTCAGTGACCATTACATCAACTTAATTGATGAGAGCGACTCGATCGTGAAGACCGTTGAGATTGAATACCTCATGCTAAATAGCTTTATTAGTGTCATCTCAACCCATCGTTCGTATTCGTATGGACCCATCATTAATAAGACGATCGCCTATATTAAAAAGCACATTGAAGAGAAGCCTACGCTAGAGCGAGTTGCGGAAATCGTGCAGTTGCATCCGAATTACCTCGCAACGCTATTCAAACAAGAAACAGGGAGCACTGTCCTCAACTTCATCCATAAAGAAAGAATGGATGCGATCAAGAACTTCCTGATCCATACAAATATGGCGCTTCAGGATATTAGTGATATCTTCGGCTTCGCTTCCTCTGCCTACTTCTCTACCTACTGCAAGACGCATCTAGGCATGACCGCAAGGGAGTATCGAAAAGATCACATGAAATGACAAGCAAAAAGGCGAATTCTCATTCATAGCTGAATGGAATCTCGCCTTTTGGTCCCCCTAATGATTACTTTGCATAACTATCTCTTCGGTGGTTGCGGTGTAATCAGGAAGTTAACCGGCAAATTACTACCAGACGCTGCAGTGAACAATATCTCAACAGAGCCCCCTTCATCACCTATACGATAAACCACACTATTCAAGTTTGCATTTGTAATACTGCCGGTACTTGGCATTTGAACAATTTGACCATTCACCATAACAGGTCCCATATAATTACCACCACGCGGGTTAAAGGTAATTAATGAATTTGGAGCAACATGTTCAAATTTGATTTTGTATAGTACTCCGAAGTTGCCTGCATTGGATGCACCAGTTCCTGACATAGGGTCGGTGCCCATCAAATTCAAATCACTTGAATTATCACCGATGAGAAGTCTCGCAGGTGTTCTCCCTACTTCATCCGTAACAGTCATGATACGTGTAGAATCAGCATAAGTCCCTCGGTTATGCACGCCATCACGATCCAGTATTGGAAGCATAGGAAGTGTGGTTAACGGATCTTTATTCGCATCAATCATCATAACATTGTATTCAATAGGATAATCACTATATAAGTCCGCTTGGAGTGAAACGATTTCGCTCGGTTTTATTGCAATATTATTCAGATCAGACAGGATAGAGACGCTTTCACCAGGTTGCAGGACCGTTGTCTTGTAATCTTTTTTCGTTTGCATGGATTCCCAGTAACGTTGCACTGAGAGTTTACCCGTAGCTTCCGGAAAGGGATGTGGGCCTCCAACGCCTAAATATTCTGTTGTGATCGTCGTAGGGGATAGATTGTTGTTCTTAGCTATCACATATACCTTCATTTTAGTATTCATATTATTCTTGTGGTGAATCAAAAAGCGGGTTCCACCGAACGATGTTTCACGATAAGTAATCCCTTCCATATTTACGGTTTCTGGACTGTTAGCGCGAATAAGATTATAAGGCTCAGAAGTGAGCGTATAAGCTACCTTCTGCCAGTTTGGAACATTAGATCCGTCAATATCAAATACACTACCCGGAGAAGCGAACAATCTATAGAAATCTTCCTTACTGTACAAGACTTCACCCGTAATATTAATGACTTTTTCAAAAGTGCTGATTGCGCCATGTGAATCTTCTACTTGAATAGAAACTGTTGCAGGACCAGGCGTGAAGAAAGCTTCCGCTTTATTCGTCCAGGTCGTTGTTTTAAGTGTATCTCCGTCTGGGTCGGTGCTCATATCCGTATAAGTGATCATCTCACCCATTTTGTAGGAATTCTTATCGGTCGTAAAATTTGCAACCGGCGGTGTATTCGGTTTTAGAATCGTGATCGTCGTTGAGTAAGGATCACTCCATTGTCCATTAGCATCCCTAACAGAGTAGGATACTACATATTGCCCAGGTGTATCATAGATATCCTGCTTCCCTTCCCACTTCTCTTCAACTATGGCTGAACCAATCGGTGAAGAGCTAGAAGTCAGGAAATTCACTGGATCACCAGCATAAATTATAGCCGGTACTGTAAAAGAAGCTTTAGGCTTCAAATTTAGCGAAAGAATGACTCGTTTTTGCACATTATCCACGGTATACGGAATGCCCAGCGCCCCAGTAATGGACGTCAATGGAATCATAAAGGTTCCTTTGAATTGATATGCTGGACCTTTCATTGTCACATTCTTACCATTTACGGAATAAATCTTACTGTCTGTCTTGAACCGCATAACGTCGCTGCCTTTAGTAACAATAGTCTCTTTCGTCTTATAATCGTAAATGTATTTCACACCTACACGTTCAACCATAGCTCTAATCGAAACGTAGGAAACGCCATTCTTCACTGCCATTGGCTGATTAGCCAAATATTCAATGCCATTCTGATACATTTTGTTACTATTCATCATAAGTACAAGCTGATTGCTAGCCCCTGCATTAACTATATCAGTTGTAATCGGTGGTGTGGTGGTCGCAGGTATAAGTGTAAGACTTGGACTCGGTGTGGGGGATGGTAACGTTGTTAAAGTAGAATCGGTTGTTACCCCTGTAATAGGCGTTACTGTCGCTGTTGGTGTTGGTGTTGCTGTTGCTGTTGCTGTTGCTGTTGCTGTTGCCCCTTCTGCTACCGGACGTGTCAATAATGGCAATGGATCAGTAGCTTCTGGAATTACTTCCGCAACAGATGTAGTAGCCACTCTTACTCCACTGGTGTTACTGGAGGTAATATTTCCAGCTTCAGCAAAAACGGGCACTGCCGCAGCAGTCTGAGATACGGCCAATAGTACAACTAATGATAGTTTTTTTAAATGCATGATTTGACTCCTCTGCTCCATTTATGAATATAAGTGGCCCCTAACTTTACCTTCCTCTTATATAACGAGACAGTGCTTTTACTTCATGGTACATTCATTATTTCAAATCGTATTATTTGACGCAGTAGATCTCAAAAAGTTTCATTATAAGTAAATAAAAAACAATGTTGTATATTAATTACATCATTCACCTCTATCTCCTTTATTTGTTATTCCTATAAACTCCACCTAGGCTTTAACCCAATTCTCCAAGCAAGCATATACTGATGCCATAGAAACTACTGGCACGCCGAAAATAAACTATGACCTTACCACTATCGGCGTACGGGCTGGAGGGAAATCCGTGCTAAACATCATCCACGCCTCTTCTGCAGAGACGCCCGCTTCACTACAAAACCATTTCGAGATTTTTCGTGAGCACACCATTGGAATTCGGCATCAGATCACCACACCCTATGGTAGACAGCCCCTGCTGTATGCCGATTGGACCGCAAGCGGACGCTTATATGAACCGATTGAACGGAAGCTGCAGGAAGCCTTCGGTCCATATGTTAGTAATCCACATACAGACTCCAACACGACCGGTTTAACCATGACACTGGCTTATAATGAAGCGCGACAAATTATTAAAAAGCATGTAAATGCTGGCCCTCAGGACATCCTGCTCTTCTGCGGAAATGGAACAACGGCAGCCGTAAACAAGCTGCAGCGTATCATGGGCTTAAGACTCCCTGAGTGGATTCAGGACTATAGCGCCCATTCGATGGAGGAACGTCCTGTGATCTTCACCAGCCATATGGAGCATCATTCCAATATCCTTCCCTGGCAGGAGGGGATTGGTGATGTTGTGACTGTTCCTCCCGGAGAAAACGGAAATATAGATCTTCAGCAGCTTGAAGCCCAGTTGAAATTGTATCAGCATCGCCGCTGGAAAATCGGTTCATTTACGGCTTGCTCCAATGTGACCGGAATTCAGACTCCCTACCAGAAGCTTGCCGCGATTATGCACCGTCACGGAGGCCTATGTTTTGTAGATTTTGCCGCCAGCGCTCCCTATGAACCTATCGATATGCATCCTGTCTCACCGCTGGAGAAGCTGGATGCAATCTTTTTTTCTCCGCATAAATTTCTGGGTGGACCGGGCACGAATGGCGTTCTAATTTTTGATGAGGCTCTAAGTAATGGACGTATTCCTGACGAACCGGGTGGAGGTACAGTGGCTTGGGTCAATCCTTGGGGAGGACGCCGCTACACCAACGAAATAGAGATGCGGGAAGACGGGGGAACACCGGGGTTTCTGCAAGCTTTTCGGACGGCACTTTGTGTGAAGCTGAAGGAACAGATGAATGGAAACGGTCAATATATGGTGATTAGAGAGCACGAGCTATGCCAGCAATTAATGAACGGACTCCGTAGCATACCCGAATGCTCGCTGCTAGCTGGACATCATACAGAACGTCATGGCATTGTCTCTTTTACACTACGTGATATTCATTATAATCTTGCAGTTCAACTACTGAATGATCGCTTTGGTATACAAGCCCGGGGTGGTTGCTCTTGTGCAGGTCCTTATGGGCATTACTTACTTGAATTAGGGTGGGCGCAATCTGCTCAGATCGCTGAGGCAATTACTATAGGAGACCAGTCGCTTAGACCGGGTTGGATCCGCATCTCTCTACACCCCATTATGACAAATCAGGAGGTAGAGAGAATTGTATCCGCTGTACGAACTATCGTGATCCATTTCCAACAATGGAAACAGGACTATTTTTATGATGCTTCTACGAACAGTTGGACTCATATCTACAATGAGGATCCCGCAGAAGCGAAGGTCAAAGCGCTTTTTTCGGTGTAGTTCCCAGCTTATTGTGTAATGTCCTTCACCATGTCCAGATCGGCAGCACTAGCGTTGGAGATAACTTGTTCTACATTTTTACAACCGGGAATTACACTGGTTACTGCGGGATGCTGAAGGCACCACGCCAAAGCCCACTGCGCCATATCGAGTCCAGAAGGGACTTCATTGGCAGCAATTTCAGCTACAGCGCGCAGCTGTTTTTGCCTTACATCCTCTTTATGGTTAGCACGCACATCACCCTGACCAAATACCGCATCCGGCTTGTACTTGCCGCTTAAATAACCACTCGCTAACGGAACACGCGCCAACACACCTAATTTATGCTCGATGCAGAGTGGAAGAATCTCTTCCTCAGGTTGACGATCCAGCCGATTATATACTACTTGTATGGCCTCTGCTTGCACATCCGCTGCTGCAGAGGTCTGATGTACACCCGAGACTGATGCACTTATCGAGACGCCTAAATGACGGATTTTCCCTGCCTGCTTCTGTCTGTCGAGCATGCTCCACAACTTGTCATTATCGAATTGCTCATCCGTTCCGGAATGGAATTGATAGAGGTCGATGTACTCGGTCTGAAGTGCACGCAGGGAATCATCCAGCTGCTTCAGCACATCCTCAGCACGCCATAACTGTTCCCGCTGCAAATGTCCCTGAAAATGATGACCGAATTTCGTAGCTACAATCCAGTCCTCACGTTTCCGGCGAGCCAGATAACCCCCGATGAACTTCTCTGACAAGTGATCTCCATAACATTCTGCCGTATCAATCAGGTTAATACCGAGCTCTCCAGCCTTATCTAGCATGGAATCGACTTCTGCTTGAGTGAAATCCTTGCCCCACTCTCCACCGAACTGCCAAGTACCCAAGCCGATCACCGATACATTCATCCCTGTACTGCCAAGTTTACGATATTTCATCATCATTTCCTCCTTTGTTTTATTAAAATAGTCCATTCACAGTACTAAGCGGCCTTGTTTCCATCTTCCACTGTTCTAGCGAACCGCGCCTCGATGGCTTTAACTCCCCATAGTGACAATCCAATAAACACCAAGACATAGATGATCTCCCACGGCTGGCGGATAAATCGTTCCAGATCATTTCCAATATATGAAACTGCGAATACCATGATCGCTTTGCCCACAGTGAGCGCAAGGAGGTATGAACGAAACCTCATACCAGCAAGACCAGCAGCCATATTAATTACAACGAAGGGGCCTACCGGGAATATACTAAGCAGAAATACATAACTGAATCCGCTTTGCCGCACCCATGTCATACTTTTGGCTACCTTTGGCCGTTCTGCCCATTTTCGCAGATACCGATGCGAAGCTACTTTGCGAATAATCCAAAATGTTGTCACACAGCCCGCAACCAAGCCGATCCAAGAATACAAAAAACCTAACCATAAACCATATACAGCCCCGTTTAATCCGACGATCGCAATAGTTGGTAGTGGTGGTATAAATGATTTCAAAAACGTTAACGCAATGCCCGGAAAGGGCCCAAACGAACGATATTGTTCAAGCAGATGCCGCAGATTATCCTCTGTCAGCCAAGACATAATATCAAGAAAGTACATAACCAGCTGATCTCCTCATCCGATTGGAATTCTTAACACCTGGTCTCAATTATACACGAAGTTGCGAGCATTCCTACAGCTCTTCCAATATAAAGAGAACAAGCTAGAACTACATGAATGACAGCGAGTAAGTTCTTCGTTACGATAGACAAAATAAGATTAAGTTACTTCATTACAAAGGGAGTTCAAGACACTTATCTTGACAGCACAACGATTAATAGTAAGATGAGAGTTGATGGAAATAAAATGAATTTATGGGGGCGTTATTTGTTGAAGAGATTGTCGGTTCTAGCAATGATATGCGTTTTGATATTTTCTGTAGGTCTTATTCCTGCTCCAGCGTCAGCAGCTTCGAAGGGATCCCACATTTTTGTGGATGGGGTGCCACTAAATTCAAGATCTGTGAGTAAAAACGGAGTTTCGTTCGTCCCTTTCCGAGAATTATTCGAGAAGCTTAAGATGAGTATAGACTATAACGCAAAACTGAAACAAGTTACGGGCACCAAAGGTGATTTGAAGATAACTTTTACTATTGGTAGCAAAACAGCATACGTAAATGGCCAGAAAAAAATGCTGCAGGCGGCGCCGTTTGCTCAGAATGGCACTACGTTAATTCCGGTTCGTATCGTTGGTGAAGCAACCGGGAACGCCGTTTATTATTCAGCAGCAGCAGATGTGATTCAAATTAATAGCCCATCTTTTAAAGGTGCCTCTTACACCATTGACGGCATCCCGATCTTATTCAATGCCAATGGAACTGTCTTGTTTGGTCCCAACGCATTAAAAGACATGAATTTACAAAAGGAAATAGCTGAGATCGATGCCATTAAAGATTTCACAGCTAACGCTCCCAAAATTCGTATTGTCGGAGTACCGCCAACACAAGAGCAATCCAAAGATCCCGGCTATAAAGGATACCCTGATTATTTTGACGCCAATTATGTAACCGCAGCCGGAAACAAGGAAACCTTGCCTCCGCTTATGAGCGAAGGTTGGATTTCCTTATCTATGCTCTCCGAAATTGAAAAAATCATTAATCTTGGAAATAGTGATTCCAACACCCTTAGCATAGGTAAATATGCTGAGATGGGCCTCGTAAGATACGATATCATTGTGACAGATGAATACAAAAAAGCAAAAACAGGCCAATTCACGTTAAGCGACATACGTGTAAAGAAATATAAGGGCACTATGTATCTTAACATTGAGGATTTACAAACCGTTGGCCTCATTGAGCCTAATTAAACTAGCTTGTTAGTTAGTTCAATAATTCAGAGAAAAGGCCATCCTTTTGCAGGGTGGCCTTTAAATTTTCATCATCACAACAAAAAGCCGAGCACCAAGCCTCCCGATCTAGAAGCTTACTACTCGGCTTTCAATTCATTCACTTCAAACCTCTGCACTGTAACAACCCGCCTGCTCACCTTCCGCCCTCAGCCCCGAAACCACAAGGGTTGTCACATACTTACGAGCATCTGCTGTCAGCAATAATAACTCCATCGAGCCCTTAGCCGGTTCCCCTCTGACAAACTTTATTCGGGCACCGTCCAAATCCTCTTGGATGCTGGCAATCGTATATCCTTTAAAAAGCAGCCCATCAATCTCCTGCTGTTCTTTGGCATATTCCGCAAAAGCAGACATCAGACAACACCTCCGCTAATTTCCGCCTTGGAAGGAAGAGGAGCCTCCGCTGCAAAACGCTTGCGCTTTAAATATTTTCCCGACCCGGGTTTACCAACAAATTGCTTGTCTCGAATCACAAACTCGCCTCGACTGAGGACGGAAACAGGCTCTCCCTTTACTTCAAAGCCCTCAAACGCATTATAATCGACGTTCATATGATGTGTTTCTGCGGAGAGTATTCTTTCTACAGCCGGATCAAAAATAACCAAGTCAGCGTCACTGCCTACCGCGACCGTGCCTTTTTGCGGATACAAGCCAAACAGCTTGGCGCTAGAGGTAGCAATAATGTCTACGAATTTGTTCAATGAGATCCGGCCTTTCTGCACACCTTCCGAATATAGAATCGTAAACCGGTCCTCAATGGTCGGCCCACCGTTCGGGATTTTGGAGAAATCGCCTAGCCCCAGATCCTTTTGTCCTTTGAAATCAAACGAGCACTGGTCAGAGCCAATCGTCTGCAAGCTGCCGCTCCATAGCGCATCCCACAAAACATCCTGATTCCACTGCTCACGCAGGGGCGGAGACCACACGTATTTAGCACCTTCGAAATTAGGCTTTTCCAACGCCGTCTGATCCAGCACTAAATACTGTGGACAAGTCTCACCGTAGACGCGAAGTCCCTTTTTACGCGCTTCAGCAATCTTCCAAACAGCTTCCGCACAGGTCACGTGTACAACATACAGCTGAGAATCTGTCAGTTCGGTTAGATAAGCTGCGCGTCCCGTAGCTTCACCCTCCAGCTCCGGCGGGCGGGTCAGCGCATGAAAGATCGGGTCGGTATTGCCTGCGGCCAAAGCCTGCTCTACAAGATATTCAATGACATCTCCATTCTCCGCATGCACCATAACGAGTGCACCTTCTTTTTTCGCAGCTTGGAGGGTCTTAAAAAGTGTGCCGTCATCCGCCTGAAAAGTATTCTTATAAGCCATAAATACTTTGAGCGAGGTAATGCCTTCATTCTCTATAATCTCCGGAAGCTCGCCCAGTACTTTATCGTTTAATTCTGAGACCATAAGGTGGAAGCTGTAATCAATCACCGCTTTATGCTGCGACTTATGATGCCAAGTATCTACAGCCTGCTGCAGCGGTTGTCCTTTGGTGGTTAAGCAAAAATCAATGACAGTGGTCGTTCCGCCATATGCAGCCGCAATGGTTCCCGTCTCAAAATCATCAGCTGTAACCGTGCCGCCAAAAGGCATATCCAGATGCGTATGAGGATCAATGCCTCCAGGAAAAACATAACACCCCGAGGCATCTATAATTTCCGCACCAGGGACATCCAAATGAAGGCCAATCTCCGTAATAACCCCGTTTTCAATCACCACATCGCCTGTATAAGTATCTGCTGCGGTAACGATGATGCCATTTTTAATAATCTTTTTCATCCTTACACCACCTCCACTTCCGAATAGGTGCCATTCAAGCTACTGATCACCTTCTGCCTTTCATTCCAGGTCAGAGGGGCTGCCCCGGTGTCCACTGGAACCATATCGATCGCGCCGTCTGCGGGACAGACAATAGAACAAAGATTACAGCCTACACAATCTTCCTCGCGGACCTGTAGAATAGCTTTCCCATCTGCATTAGTTAACATATCAATACATTGATGTGAAGCATCTTCGCAGGCAATGTGGCATTTATTACAGTTGATGCAGTTGTTCTCATTAATACGGGCAACGACCTTATAGTTGAGATCCAGATCACCCCAGTTGGAGTAACGGGATACCGATTTACCGATTAACTCTGTTACGGAAGCCAAGCCTTTGTCATCCAAATAGTTGTTCAGGCCATCGATCATTTCCTCCACAATCCGGAAGCCATGATGCATGACCGCTGTACATACTTGAATGCCCGTAGCACCCATCAGCATGAATTCAACAACATCCTGCCAGGTCGAAATCCCTCCAATACCGGAGATAGGAATGCCGACTCCCCGGTCACGAGCACACTCAGCTACCATACTAAGCGCAATTGGTTTCACGGCCGGCCCACAGTAACCGCCATGCGCACCCTGCCCCCCAACATTCGGAATTGTGTTCCAGCTATGAATATCTACACCAGCAAGACTGTTGATCGTGTTGATCATACTAATCGCGTCCGCTCCACCCTTAACCGCATGGTGGGCAACGACGGTGATATCCGTAATGTTGGGCGTCAGCTTCACAATCACCGGGGTCGTCGCAACTTCTTTTACCCAGGTGGTCTGTGCCTGCACCAGATCAGGCTGCTGCCCGGAAGCAGCACCCATTCCACGCTCAGCCATCCCGTGCGGACAGCCAAAGTTAAGCTCCAGACCGTCTACACCCACATCCTCTACCCGCTTAACAATCTCATGCCATTTATGCTGCGTTGGTTCTACCATCAGGGAGGTTATAATCGCATGATTCGGAAATCTTTTCTTCGTTTCATAAATTTCCTTCAGATTAACTTCAAGCGGACGGTCGGTGATCAGTTCAATATTGTTAAAGCCCGCAACCCGTTGCCCATTGAAATTTACTGCCGCAAAACGCGATGAGGTATTAATGATCGGATCACCGAGCGTCTTCCACACCGCACCACCCCAACCTGCTTCAAAGGCCCGCTGCACTTGATAGCCTGTATTCGTAGGGGGCGCAGAGGCCAGCCAGAACGGATTCGGTGATTTGATTCCTGCGAGATTAATACTTAAATCTGCCATTGATGTTCCCTCCCTGTCATGTAAAATCCAATTTGATTTCTACGCTCAGCCCGCTGATCTAACAACGACCTCCTGCTGGCCTAAGAATTGTTTAACAATCGCATGGGCCGCATCTTTTCCCTGCTGGGCCGCGGATACAACCATGGCCTCGCCTTTGCCTGAACCAAATATGATATCGCCAGCGGCATAAATTTGCGGATCGGAGGTTTGACAGGTGGCTTCATCCACCTTTACAACCCCACGGTCATGCACAAGGCCTAAGGAATCTATTAGATCTAGGCGACGCTTTTGACCAATAGCTATTACAACCGCATCTACAGGAATCAAGAACTCAGAACCCTCGATCGGCATAGGTACTGGACGTCCATCTTTGCCCAGCTCCTCTGTCAGCTTCATCTGCGCACATTCCAGTCCGGTTACGTTCCCAAACTCATCACCCACGATACGTTTCGGTAAGGTAAGCCAGTTGAACTCCACACCTTCCTGCTTCGCAAATTCATATTCAAACTCATAAGCCGTCATCTCTTCGCGGGTCCGGCGGTAGACCATTTTTACATTTGAGGCCCCCAGCCGCACTGAGCATGTAGCTGCATCAATAGCTGTATTACCCGCACCAATGACAGCGACCCGCTGACCCATCAGCTCTAGCAAAGGAATGCCAGTCTTAGTGGATTCTACGAGTGCAATGGCGTCGTATACGCCAGCCAATTTTTCACCTTCAATCCCTATCGGAGGCACATAACCCATACCCGCTGCCAAAACGATGGCATCATAGTTCGACTTCAGCTCATCTACAGAAACATCCACTCCGACTTTTACACCTGTACGTATTTCCACACCCAGCTTCTCTACCTGCTCTACTTCCCAAAGAGATACAGACTGTGGGAGCCGAAACGATACAATCCCATGTGTATCCAGCCCACCCGCTAACGCCTTAGCTTCGTAGACCACAACAGCAAAACCTTCACGGGCGAGTTCCCTAGCCGCAGACAATCCCGCAGGACCACCGCCGATAACGGCTACCTTTTTCCCATTAGGGGTGCCAGCCTTAAATAATTGAACTCCGCTGTTCATTGCCCAATCTGTCGCATAACGCTGCAGCAGTCCGATTTGGATCGGCGCCGAGGCATCATTTAACACACAGGCTCCTTCACACAGCTCATCTGTAGGACAAACACGAGCACAGCTGGCACCCACAGGATTGGAATCCATAATCGTCTGTGCCGAGCCTTTCATATTGTCAGTAGCGATCCGTTTGATAAAGGAGGGAATATTAATGCTGGTCGGACATGCTTTTATACATGGGGCATCGTAGCAATATAGACAGCGATTGGACTCATCCATGGCACCCTTATGGGTCAGAGGCGGCTCAGCCTCGGCGAAATTGCGCCTGAACATATCAGGTGTAAATGCTGTTAACGGAGATGAATGCTCCATCACTAGTCCCTCCTTATGGGTAATTTTTCATATTTGTGTTATATAATATAACATTATTCCAAGTTTTTTCTGAATATTTTGCTTACATCATTGAATTATTGTAGTAATATAAGCATTAACAGAAATTATCTCTCAACACTCTTCCTGATTAGGTTATATATACTGACATTCGTTAATCAAACTATAGTCATTTCGAATTTTCGTTGCATTAGACACTTTGTCTAATTTCAAAACTGTATTTTTTACGTATGAGAATAGGCTGAGAATAACAGGGCATTAGCCGAAGGCCAGAGCACAGAAGATCGAGGGGGAGTAACTATGGACTGGGAGCTTGTATTAACCATTCGTGACGCTTTAAAAAGACCACTATTCGCAGAAGCCGAGGTGATCGGCGGGGAAAGCGGCCTAAGCCGTGCCATTCGCTGGGTGCATGTACTGGAAAGTGCCAACTTCGAGACTCTAATTCATGGCGAAGAAATGATTTTGACTACGGGGATTGGTGCAAGTGTCGATCTCCCTTCCTCCTTGGAGTTTATGCAGAACCTGATCGACAAAAATGCAGCTTGCCTATGTATTGAGTTAGGTACGTATTTCAGCACCATCCCGCAAGAGATGATCGACTTAGCCGACAGGCATGACTTTCCGCTAATTATCTTCACCCGCACGGTTCGCTTCGTCGATATCACCCTAGACCTCCATTCCATCATCATCAATCGGCATCACCGGATGCTGCAAGAACTCGAAAGCATCTCTCGTGAATTCCACCGTCTGACCTTAACCTCACAAGGAACAGTGAAGGTACTGCAATTATTATGTAAAAGCACCCGCACACAAATCGTCTATATGCAGCTGCAAGGCAAACCCTTATTCTTCCCGGCACTTCCGCCCGATGAGCAAACTCCCCTGCTGAATTTCTTCACCACCTTCGGTGACGAGATGGAAGGCATTCAACCAGACATCGCCCCTTACACCCGAGAATATGGACAGAAGACGATTGCAATCAAGCCTGTAGGTGCGCTGGATCAGACCTGGGCTTACATTTTGATGGTATGCAATCACAAACCACAGGAATTCGACTGTCTGCTGCTGGATTCCGCCTCGCTGTCCATTGCTCAAGAGCTACTGCGTACCCGATATATGGAGGAGCGTAAGCTTTTTTCAGAAAATCTATGGGTCGATGAGCTGATCAATGGTCGTATAGAGGATGACAATCGCTTAAAAGGCTTGATCGGTTCCAATTTCAACATGGTCAACGAACTCCCTTACCGTGTATGCCTTATCGAAATCAAGAACCCTAGAGACGTAAAATGGAACAGCTCAGAGAACGAATGGGAATCAATCACCTTCCACCTTTCGCTCATCCTGCGTTCCATTTTCGAGAAATATTCTTTACGTCCGCTGATCACACTCAAGAACAATCGCCTCACCGTCATCGCACTCGACATTCAATCGAAAATGCCTGGAAAAATGCGGCTTCAGCAAGCACTTGAGGCCCTGCAGAACATCCGCTCCGATGAGAAGCTCAAGGATTTGCAGCTCGTCATTGGAGTCAGCAAATCGCATAAGCGCCTAAAACAGGCCTATTCCGGTTATCAAGAAGCTTTGCAAGCTTTGTCTCTATACTCTTGTTATCAGAAGTCACTGCTCTTCTATGAAGAGCTGGGTGTATTCCAGTTGCTGTTGAGCTTAAATGACGGAAAAACGTTGCAGAACTTCATTCGCAGTTATCTCGGCCCGCTAATCGACCACGACCAAACCAAAGGCAGCGAGCTGCTGCTTACCCTTCGTGTTTATCTGGATCATGATGGTTCCAAACAAATTGCCGCTCAAAACTTATTCATTGTCAGACAGTCCCTTTATTATCGTCTGGACAAAATAACAGAGCTACTGGGTGAAGACTTCATGCAGCCAGAGAATCGGATCTCCATTCAAGTCGCCCTGCGCGCTTACCAATTTCTATATCCAGACAAAATCACTTTGCCTATTCCCCGTTCAGCACAGATTTAAAGGTATCGATAATAAATTCTATATCTTCATCCGTGGAGGATAACGGCGGGGCGAGGGTAAGCACATTGTTGAACCCAGCTACGGTATCGCCATTTTTGCCGATGATAAGCCCCTTGGACTTACATTCGGCAATAATCCCTTTCACAATACTCAGATCAACTGGCTTTTTGCTAACCTTATCTTCAACCAGCTCGATGCCTGTCACTAAACCAAAGCTGCGAACATCACCCACAAGCTTGTGATCAAGCAGCTCAGTAAATTCTGTATTTATTCTTTTACCTAAAAGATCCGCACGTTCCACCAGCTTCTCCTGCTCGATAATCTCCAGATTACGCAGCGCCAGCGCACAAGAAGCAGGATTGCCACCAAAAGTATTCACATGGCGGAAATAGCCATAATCATCGCTATTGTCCTTAAATACCTTATAGATATCCTTACGAACAGCAGTCGCGGATAAAGGAAGATAAGCGCTAGTCAGTCCCTTAGCCATCGTTACGATGTCAGGCTTCACATTAAAGTTGTGATGACCAAACTTACGTCCAGAACGTCCGAATCCACAAATCACCTCATCCATAATGAGCAACACACCGTGCTTACGGCAGATTTCCTGCACCCGATCCAAATAAACCTGATGCGGTACAATGACCCCACCACCCGTAATTACAGGCTCCATAATCACCGCAGCTACCGTCTCCACGCCTTCCCAGATGATCATATCCTCTATGGACTGTGCACACTGGAGGTTGAATTCTTCTACAGTCATCCCGGCCGGGCGGCGATAGCTGTCCGGGGGAGCCACATGCAGAAAACCACCCGCCAACGGTTCATATTTATATTTGCGTTGGGCCTGGCCCGTTGCAGATAATGCCCCAAGTGAACTGCCATGGTACCCACGATAACGGGCAATGAATTTATGGCGATAATGCTGGCCGATTTGCTGCTGGTACTGGCGGGCCATTTTGAAAGCAGCCTCATTGGCTTCCGATCCGCTATTGGAAAAGAAGATCACGTACTCGTCTCCGAGCCATTCATTCAGCTTCTCCGCCAGCGCAATCGCCGGGAGATGACTTTGTGTCAGAGGAAAATAAGGCAGGGTCAGCAACTGATTGTAAGCAGCTTCCGCCAGCTCCTTGCGCCCGTATCCCACATTTACACACCACAGGCCAGACATCCCATCCAAAAATCGATTGCCTTGTATATCCGTGATCCACGACCCACTTGCCGAGGCGGCAATCATAGGCGGATTTTTTTCACTATAAGGTGTAATGCTGTGCCATAAATATTTCCGATCCTTGCTCACCGCAAGCTCACTATCATTCCCCAGACTCTGCATAACATCTTCTCCTCTCAGCAGCTCATTTTCTCTAATAACGGGCAGTGATCATCTTTTTACGCGTATAGAATTCCACCCCATCACGGCCATTGGCATGCAGGTCTCCATAGAATGATTTCTTATAACCCGAGAAGGGGAAAAAGGCCATGGGCGCAGGCACACCCAGATTCACACCCAACATCCCTGCATCAATCTCTTCCCGGAACTCGCGGATCGCTTTAGCGCTATCTGTGTAAATGCACGCCCCATTCGCGAATGGAGACTGATTCGTTACCGCAATCGCTTCGCTTAAACTCTTCACACGGATCACAGACAACACCGGTGCAAAAATCTCATCCTTCCAGAGGGTCATTCCCGGCTGTACATGATCAAATATCGTCGGTCCGATAAAATAACCCACACCGCCCACAGCAGCATCTTTCCGCCCATCTCTCACTAGCTTGGCTTGTTCAGCTTCACCAGTCTCAATGTAATAAAGAGTCCTCTCCTTATTCGACTGGCGAATTACTGGACCCAAAAACACCCCGTCATCAGCACCATTACCAATCTTAAGCTCATCTGCAGCCGCAGCCAGACGACTCACTAGCTCGTCAGCAATATCCTCATGAACCACTACAACCGAGCAAGCCATACACCGCTCACCCGCTGAGCCAAACGCAGCGGCAATTATATTCTTCACCGCATTATCCAGCTCCGCATCAGGTAACACAATCGAGTGATTCTTAGCGCCTGCCAATGCCTGAACCCGCTTCCCCTGCGCCGTCCCCGCCTTATATACATATTCCGCAACCGGCTGCGAACCGACGAACGAAATCGCCTTCACTTCATCATGCTCCAGCAGCCCGTTCACCACCTCATGCGCTCCATGAACCACATTCAGCACACCTGGTGGAAAGCCCGCTTCAGCAAATAATTCAGCTAACCGATTGACCAGCAGAGGCGTACGCTCAGAAGGCTTCAGCACAAAGGTATTCCCGCAAGCAATGGCGAGTGGAAACATCCAGCAAGGAACCATCATCGGAAAATTAAACGGGGCAATCCCCCCGATAACCCCCAATGGATAGCGGTACATCCCGGATTCAATTCCGGTAGCAATATCCGGAAGCTGGCTGCCCATCATCAACGTGGGGATGCCTGCGGCAAATTCCACACACTCAATTCCACGCTGCACCTCACCTTGCGCCTCTTCCAGACTTTTGCCATTCTCCAGCGTAATCAGCAGGGCCAGCTCATGCCAATGCTTTACCAGCAGCTGTTGATATTGAAAAAAGTAGCGGGCGCGACGCGGCACAGCGACCCTTTTCCACGCTTGAAATGCCACAGCAGCCGCTTCTACCGCCGCACTCAGCTCTTCCTTACTGGAAATGGGCACATAAGCAATCACTTTACCCGTCGCCGGATTATATACCTCTTCATCTCGCCCGGACGACGATTCTACCCAAGCTCCATTCACATAATTCTTAACTCTTTCAGCCTGCGTTACTAGGAGAGACATAGCTCGCACCTCTTTCTCTGTTTCAGATGCACTGATGGACTGCTGATTATAATAGATGACCGCCAGATCAGGCGGCCATCCACTATAACATTAAGCTCAGTTGGTTATTTTGCTGCCATTTCTACGATTTCGTTCGTATAAGCCTCATCTACCTTAGCAGGCTCTTTAATAACACCGAACTTTTGCGAAATATCAGCCGTTTGCTGGAACGCCGCTGCATCGGTATATCCCATCTTCGCACTATCAAAGCCCTCAGGCAGAATCAGCTTGGCAACCTCGGTCATCATCGTCAATTGATGCTCCTTAGTAGTACTGCCGTCTTCTGCTTGCTTCATTACACTATCCACCGCAGCCGCAGGATCAGCAATTGCAGCTTTCCAGCCCTTCAGGGAGGCACGTACAAACTTTGCCGCAGTCTCCTTGTTCTCCGCAAGCCATTCCTTATTAGCGAACAGATTATCCTCTAGCATCGCTACGCCTTCTGTATTCATATCGATGACATTCAGATCCTCAGCCTTAACGCCTGACTCCAGCACTACTTGGTACTCGTTGTAAGTCATCGCTGAGGCCGCATCGATCTGATCGCCCAAGAACTGATCCATCGTGAACCCTTGCTTCGTAAAGCTTAGATCCTTATTCGGATCGAACTTATATTTATCGAATAACGCTAATAGTTCAAACTCGTTGCCGCCCATCCAATTGCCGACTTTTTTACCCTTAAGATCAGCGGCTGAGTTGATGCCCGCCGATTTTTTGGAGACCAGGACCAATCCGCTCTTTTGATAGATTTGCGCGATCTGCACCAGCGGCATTCCCTCTTCAAGACTCGGCAGCAAGCTGGCTACCCAACCCACACCGATATCTGCGGAGCCACCTGCTACTTGCTGTTCCGGAACAATATCCGGACCTCCCGGCAAAATCTCTACATTCAATCCTTCTTCCTTGTAATATCCTTTATCCTGCGCCACAAAATATCCAGCAAATTGTGCCTGTGGCACCCATTTTAATTGCAGCTTCACTGTAACTGGATCAGCCGCTGGTTCAGCCGTAGCACTTGCCTCAGGAGCTGTAGAAGCTTCAGGGGCAGTCGTAGCTTCGGCTGCCGAGTTATTATTGTTGCCCCCGCAACCCGCCATTAAAGAAACACTTAACATCATCACGATCGCCAACAAACCACCACGAAATTTGCGTTTTTTCCCATTCATCAATCGAACTCCCCCTATCGTAATTTAAGTTTGTAACAAGCGTAAACGCCTTCGTCGTCCTTATAAGGATGATAAGCGTTTAAGCGAGAAATATAAGGATGATGTATAGTGTGAAACTTATAAATCCTTATATTTCAAGCAGCACAGTATGGACAATCATCGTGGTGCGTTGTATGCATACAGCCGTGGGCGGTTTCTCTTTTCCCTTCCCACTAGGACCGGATGTAATGATGTTATAGAGCTCATTTACGTTGCGAAGGATGCCACTTGATGAACACTTTCTCAAGCCGCTCAACCACTAGGTAGAAGAGCACGCCGGCAATTGCAGCCAGCACAATACAGGACCAGCCCAGTGGCATTTTGGCAACTTTAATGGAATTGGAGAGCAGGTACCCAAGCCCTTTTGAGGAGAAAAAGAATTCCCCAACAATGGCGCCAATCATACTCGCCGTCGCGTTGATCTTCAGTGCTGTAAATACATAGGGTAAGCTATTGCGAATCCGCAGATAACGAAACACTGCCGGTTTACCTGCCGCATAGGAATGCATCAGATCCAGCGCCAATGGATCGATCGCCGCCATGCCTTTATAGGCGTTGATCGCCATCGCAGCCATTGTAGTTGCCGTTACTATGGCAATCCGCGAGCCTATCCCATCCCCGAACCACAGATTCATAATGGGCGCGAGGGCGACGATGGGCACAGCATTTAGAGCAGCAACCAAAGTTAAACTTCCACTTCCCCAGCGCGGCCAAGCTGTAGCAGCTAAAGCGATCAGAAATCCGATAGCAGAACCAACCAACATTCCCAGCACAGCCTCAGTAAGGGTGTATCCGGTATAGGATAGCAACATGCTGAAATTATCCCTCATGGTCGTGGCAATTGCTGTGGGCAACGGCAGCTGATATTTCTTCAGATCAAAGATCTTATGAAAGAATTCGAACTCCCATAGCCCAAGAAACAACACCCCCGCCAATACAGGCAGCAGCACCCCTGCGCTAAATATCCTCTTCAGCATTCGTGAGCCGCCTCGACTCGCGGTAGCTTCCGCAGGTTTTGGAACGGCTACAGCATTCTTTTGTGTAGCCGTTAGCGCCGGCTGAGCCATTTCTTTACCACTAGAGCCCATAAATGAAGCCTCCCGAACGGAGTTGGTTTCCATTAGCGGCTACCTCCTTTCGGTCGAAATTCAGGCTGCCACGGCGCCACCAAACGTTCTATCAGACTGATCAACCAGTAACTTACAATCCCCAACAAAGCGCCGACAATCACCGTAGACCAGAACATGTAGGTATGAGAGCTGCCGTAGTAGAGATTACGCAGCATGATTACGCCAATCCCGTGCTGCGCACCCATGAGCTCTACCAGGATAGCACCAGTCACTGCGAGCGGAGCAGCAATCTTAAGCCCTCCGAACAAACCCGGCAGGGCCGCTGGAAATCTGAGTTTCCAATAGACTGCCCACGGCTTCGCTGCGTAAGAATGCATTAATTCCAGCGCGGAAGGATCCACACTTCGCAAGCCACGCAGCATATTGAGAGCCACTGGGAAGAATGTAATATAACCCGAAATAATAATCCGTGAAGTCTGCTCATCTCTCACAATCCCATAAATGATCGGCGCCAGCCCCAGGATCGGAATCATCTGCGAGGCGATAGCGTAAGGAAAAGTTAACCGTTCTATCGTCTTCGACAAGCTCATTAGCACCGCCAGCGAAGCACCAGCCACCGCACCAATCAGGAAGCCAACACCAGCATTGCCAAAGGTGGCAGCCCCCTCCTTCAGAAGCGTGCCACTATACTTCCACAGCGTGGATAGCACCTCATGAACGTAGGGCAACTTGGACTGAGCTAACGGTGTCTCCACTACATGGAGCAGCATCCAGGAGGTTCCTTCCCAAACTAGCAGCAAACCAAATATCCAGACAAACAACGGCAGCAGGCGACCCCGTACAAAGATACTGCCCCCTTTCATCCCTACACCCCTTCAAAGCTGTCGCGAATACTTGCGATCAGTTCGAAAAACTCTGGGCTGTTTCTCATTTCCGCCGTTCGCGGACGTGGCAGAGGAATTTCAACCACAGCGGATAAGCGACCTGGATGCGGGGAAAGAACAAACACCCGGTCAGAGAGGAATATCGACTCAGGAATACTATGTGTTACGAAGACAATCGTGTTCTGCACCTTGCTCCAGACAGATAACAGTTCTTCGTTCAGACGCTCACGTGTAAACTCATCCAGTGCAGAGAACGGTTCATCCATCAGTAGAATTTCCGGCTCCATCGATAGCGCTCTGGCAATCGCTACTCTTTGCTGCATCCCCCCACTAAGCTGCCAAGAGTATTTATCCGCGAAGCTCTGCAAGCCCACTAGATCAAGAAGCTCCAGCGCCCTCTCTTCACGGATCGACTTTTTAACTCCCATCAGTTCCAGCGGCAATGTGATGTTATGCTTCACCTTCCGCCAGTCATACAGCACAGGACTTTGAAAAACAATGCCATATTTCTGCGCCAGCCTTGCCTCTTTAGCACTTTTTCCAGCGACTACAATGTTCCCGCCCGTTGGCGCGATGAGATCGGCCATCAGTCTCAAAAGCGTTGTTTTGCCACATCCTGAAGGTCCGAGCAGTGAGACGAACTCCCCCTTTGCAATATCAAGACTCACCTGATGCAGTGCAAGCACTTCCGCAGCTTCTGCCCTATAGCGCATTTCAACATTTTCCAGCTGAATTTCAGGAATATTTGTCGCGAGTAATGACATCCTCAGCCCCCCCTTATCAAAATAAGCTATGCAATTAATGTTAATTAATCTGACTCACTAGAGAGTGTGTCGAGTTAAAATCTTCTGTTGTGTAGTATTAACTAACATGTTACACGCTGCTCACTGGACTCTCATTAGACAATTAGTAAAATAGCTCCCGCTAAATCACGTCATTTTGTCTAGGGGGACATTTATTCAAGTTTCAAATGAAGTGATTTTTAAATATTTGTAGATTTGTGGTAATATTTATCCATATCTTTCCTCAGTAGGAGACAATAGACCCATGGGATCTGTAATTTCGAATTATATTGTTATTGTGGCTATATCTGGTGTCCTGAGCGTTTTACTAGCCCTTTTCGCCTACTATAAAAAAACGGATTTCTTAGGAATTAGAGCCTTTGTTATAAGCTCCTTCACTTCCGCGATTTATACCTTCGGCTTCGCACTAGAGCTGTCGGGGAAAACACTGGAGGAAATGAGTTTTTGGATTAAAGTAGAGTACCTGGGGATGCCTTTTATAGCGCCCGCCAGCCTTATTATGGTGATGCATTTCGTAGGGCTGGAGAGTCTAATTAAAAAGGGCATGCGAGCAGCGCTATATATAATACCGTTCATCACAACACTGATGGTGTGGACCAATGATTACCACCACCTCTTCTATAAATCCATTTATTTGCGAGACAATACGCCCTCCCCACTCGTTGATGTAGTGATGGGACCTTGGTATATCGTTCACGGCAGCTTTACTTTTGGCTGTCTACTGGCAGCTATCTGCCTTATGTTATGGCAGTGGAACCGGATGAAACGGGTATACCGGAGACAAATCGTTACCATTCTAATTGGACTAAGCCTTCCAACGTTAGGCTCTTTTTTATATTTAATGGGCCTGACTCCCTACGGGATGGATCCCGTTCCCATCATTATGAGTATCACTTCCACCCTATATATCTGGGCTATCCTATCAAGAGGTATGCTAACAGCTGCGCCTATCGCCCGTGAGAATCTGTTCGAAAGCATGCGAGATGGGGTGCTTGTCACCGATCGTTCGGACATGCTCGTCGATTACAATCGCGCAGCCGCGGATATGATAGAAGGACTTAATTCCTCGGCGATTGGTAAACCGCTGGCTCAACTGTTTCTTAATGCCGGCAAAGATGCCTTGTCCTATGTTATGGATACAGAGCCACTGCAACGCGAAGAACGGGAAGTTGCTTGGATCAAAGGAGACGAGATTTGTTACTACCAAATTCGGTCCTCTCCCGTACAGAAACAAGGGGGATACTTAGCAGGACAAATGATCATGCTGATTGACGTAACTGAACGAATACTGCTTCAAGATAAGCTGCGTCAATTGGCTACGATGGATAGTCTGACGGGGATTTATAACCGTACCTATTTTTTGGAGCTGAGCCGAGGGCTTCTTGTTCAGGCCGCGAGCAATCGGAGTTCACTATCGATTATTTTGCTGGATGTAGACTTCTTCAAAAGCATTAATGATCGATTCGGACATCAATATGGAGATCAAGCCCTTCAGCACATTGTCGAGGTATGCAACAGACATATCCGGGAGGGTGACATCTTCGGACGTTATGGCGGTGAGGAATTTGTGATCTGTTTGCCAGATACGTCGCTGAAGCAAGCCGCACAACTCTGTGAAACTATCCGCGCAGATATTGAACAAAGTGTCTTATATACGCTCATCGGGTCCATTAACGTGACTGCCAGCTTCGGAGTAGTAGAAGCCCTAAGTCCTAAAGCCACTCTAGAAGAGCTACTGTCAGAGGCTGACCATGCTCTGTACAGTTCCAAACGAAACGGACGCAATGCTGTCCACCTCTCCCAGAGATCAGAAATTACACTTTTCAAGCCTATATAAATCGCATCTTTGTCCCTCCCAGCGCATTCATCAGCCTGCCTTATTTTTCATAGTCTGTTTTTACGTTTAATAAGAGTTATCTGAAAATCTAATCAGAGTGTAGAAAAAATTCGCTTTATGGATATGGAGGCGCAAGAAATAATGAGGAACCATACAATGATGCAATTTTTTGAATGGCATGTCGCTGCGGATGGGAAACACTGGGATCGCCTGAAAGAAACAGCTTCCGCACTAAAAGCCGTAGGCATTGATTCTGTTTGGGTACCTCCTGTGACAAAGGCCGTCTCCGCCGACGATACAGGCTATGGCGTGTATGATCTATACGATCTGGGCGAATATGACCAAAAAGGTACGGTACGCACCAAATATGGCACCAAACAAGCACTGATTGAAGCCATTTCGGAATGTCAAAAAAACGGCATTGCCGTGTACGTTGATTTGGTCATGAATCACAAAGCAGGAGCGGATGAAAAGGAAGTCTTCCAGGTGATCGAGGTCGACCCTAATGACCGGATGAAAGAAATCTCCAAGCCTTTCGAGATTGAGGGCTGGACTAAATTCACCTTCCCCGGCCGCGGTGATGAACACTCTTCCTTTAAATGGAATCACAATCATTTTAACGGCACTGACTTCGACGCCAAGTCGGGGCGAACAGGTGTATTCCGTATCGCAGGCGAGAATAAAACATGGAACCAGAATGTTGATGACGAGTTCGGCAACTACGATTATCTAATGTTCGCAAATATTGATTACAGTCATCCAGAAGTCAAAAAGGAAATGATCCAATGGGGAAAATGGCTGGTGGACACGCTCCACTGCAGCGGCTTTCGCTTAGATGCCATCAAGCATATCAACCATGAGTTTGTGAAACAATTCGCGGTAGAAATGTTTAATAAATGTGAGAAGGATTTCTATATCGTGGGTGAGTTCTGGAATTCGGATTTAGAATCCTGCCGACAATTTCTAAATACCGTCGACTATAAGATCGATCTCTTCGATGTCTCCCTTCACTACAAGCTGCATTCAGCTTCCTTGGGGGGTAGAAACTTTGATTTAACCAAAATCCTCGACGACACACTGGTGCAGACCCATCCTACCAATGCTGTAACGTTCGTTGACAATCATGATTCTCAACCCCATGAAGCTCTGGAATCTTGGGTAGATGATTGGTTTAAGCAAAGTGCTTATGCACTTATCCTACTGCGACGCGACGGATATCCTGTGGTCTTTTATGGAGATTATTATGGGATCGAGGGACCTACACCTGTCGCAGGCAAAAAAGAGGCGATTGACCCGCTGCTATATACCCGCTATCACAAAGCCTATGGTGAGCAGAAGGATTATTTCGATCATCCCAACACGATTGGCTGGACACGACTCGGCGTGAAAGACATCGAACGCTCCGGCTGTGCGGTTGTGATTAGTAACGGTGAGAACGGTCAGAAAAGAATGTTCGTAGGGGAACAACGCGCGGGTGAAGCATGGGTAGATTTCACTCATAATCACAAGGCGACTATAACGATTGAAAAAGATGGCTGGGCGACCTTCCCGGTCAACGGTGGCAGCGTATCTGTCTGGGCTCTGCCTGATGAAAAAGCCGACGAAAAATAAGGGTTATGTTACTCAAAATAGA
Organism: Paenibacillus sp. FSL H7-0737; assembly: GCF_000758545.1. NCBI lineage: Bacteria > Bacillati > Bacillota > Bacilli > Caryophanales > Paenibacillaceae > Paenibacillus > Paenibacillus sp. FSL H7-0737. The sequence goes on from NZ_CP009279.1 coordinate 6,463,101, forward strand.
TGAGGCTGCTCTCGAAAGTAGTGAATGCTGCTTACGGGGCAGCTTCATCTATTTTATGGAATAGTCCAAGTAAAGATCTCACTTAACCATTAAACCTTTTCAGATTGGGTAATGATGGCAGACGATGATGAGGATATGCATGCGGGAATGTGCGGTAGACGTTTTTGCGGTGGGCAGAGTGGGTTTAACACTAATTAGGGAAAAGCTCCCTAAAAATATTCGATATTCGCTTATAATCAACGAAATTAGGGAAAAGCTCCCTGAAAATTAGGGTAATGCCTTGATTTCCCACCAAATCAGATGAATTTTAGGGATATTTTCCCTAATTATAAATCTAATGACCGATAATCTTAGAATTTCAGGGAGAAATTCCCTACTTGTTGTATTGGTGTTTCACTCAAACCATCATTTCAAACTTCAATTAACCTTCAACGCAAAAAAGGGTCGTACCCAAGTAGCTAAAACTACTTTGAGACGGTCCCCTTTTCTTTAGCTCCAATGTACGCAGACTTCACGCACGTCTCACTCTACTCCTCCGCCCTAGGATGGCGGGATACTAACCTCACCAGATCGAGTGTTAAGATCGGCAATGCTATAGAAGCCGGATAAGCCAAATAACGCGGTTCCCACTCCGGGCTGAATTTTTCTTTATAGCGGCGAAGTCCGACAAAGCCGTACCAATGCCCCCCTCTTTTAAATACGAGATGAGCCAGCTTCTCCTCTTTCAAGGCCCCAGCATTCTCACCCACACTGGACAGCGGGGCATTACCTAGATTGAATCGATGATATCCCTTAGATTTCGCCCATTCTAGCAAACGAACAAATAAATAATCCATCGTTCCGTTTGGCACATTCTTTCGATGGCGCATCAAATCAATCGATAAGGTCATACCCTGATCATACCCATTTGCAATAGAAGCAAATGCCAGTATCGTCCCTTGGGCATTCCTCAGGAGCACGATTGGAGCCAGCTGTAGATAGGCCTCGTTAAACCAACCCAGCGAATACCCTTTTTCGGTGCGCCCATTCAACCATTCGTTCGAAACGGATCGCAGCTCTCGTAGCAATTCTTCAGCGTGCGGTGCTTCTACAACTTCGAAGGCATAGCCTTCCCGTTCAAAACGGTTGCATACGCTTCGCAAATCACTGTTCTTTTTGCCACTGAGCGTAAAGGTATCGAGCGTTACTAATGCCTCTTCCCCCAGCTTAAAAAAGCGATATCCCTGTTCATGATAGATCGATAAGAAATCAGGTGTGGCCTGATAAAAAACTACGACCAGACCGTACTTATCTGCAGCTTGTCTAAATTCACTGATTGCCTCATTCATGAGACTTCTCTCTCCCAATGGATCACCAAGGACTACAAGCTTATCCCTAACCCTAGCGAAAGCGAGCAACACCTTGCCTTCTTGCGCCCAGAAGAAGCTTTTATCACCCAAAAACAGCATATGAGTTAGGGCATTGCCTTGAACTTCACCTAGGAAGTTTTTCAGCCTTGCCATATCAAAATTTCCGAATAACTCCTCCGGTTTACGATGGGGTCTAAGGGTGATCAGCAAAGTAAGAATGATCCAAGAGAAAGCTAGTCCCCCTACGGCTGTAAAAGCAACATGACTATGCCGCTGTAGCCACTCTGGCTCTACACCGGGCGGGAGATGCTTTAGAAATCCACGATGGACATGGCTGCCCAATAGATAATAGCTTAGGGCAATTACTGAAGTAAGCGCAAGCCACCAAATCGTACTCTGTCTGCTTACGGGAGCACTGATCCGGTAGAACCGAGATCTGGAGATCCACAGAATGAGTGCAACTAGGAGCAGAAACAGCGCCTCTTCATAATCAAAGCCTTTAGCCACCGCAAACACCGACCCGGAAAATAATAAAATGCTGGTCCAGATGTACGCGCTACGAACCCGTAATGTAATGCCTCTCGACAACAAAATGAGCATAAAGCCAATAAGTACAGATAAATGATGTGAGAGCTGCATGATCGAGAATGACAATATTTCCTCTGTAATCTTCAGTCTGTACAACAATCCGGGCGTAGCTGTTGATAGTAAGAGAATAAGCCCGCTAGCTAGTACAAGCTTGCCTAGAGCCCACACACCAAGATCGCTCAGAAAGGTATACTGACCCGGCCAACCCCAAATCCTCTGCCAAATGTTAAGAGCGGGTTCGAACCCTGGAGCTGAACGATCTTGACCCTTTTTTCCCTGCAGACCAAATTCCAGTGCCGCCAGCACCAATCCGATCAGCCATGGAATGAGATAATAGAACAATCTAAAAATAACAAGCACTGCCATGGCCTGATCACTTTTAAATCCAAGCTGCGTAAGACCCAGCAATGCAATAAGGTCAAAAGCACCGATACCACCAGGCGCCATACTCAAGATGCCTGCGATGGCAGCAATCGTAAAGATGCCGAATATGACTGGAAAGTGTACCTCGTGCAAAAGATGACTACTGATTGTCCAAAACGTTACGCCAGCAAAACTCCATTCCAGAAAGGAGGCACCCACAGAGGCAACTACTGTAAGCCAGGGTGTTCTACCTTGTCCCCGGTTAATCCACTTTGCATAAAGAGCAGAGCGCTGTACAAACACAAAAAACGGCAAATAAAGCGCCATCCCCCATACCGCAAATACTAACCAATGATGCTCTTCCAGCAATGCCGTTGCCGGGAGTAAACCAAAAATATTTGCCCAAGAAAGTAAAGATAATCCGGTAATCATGAGTGGTGATAAAAATACGATTGCCGGCGTTAGGACGGAAGTTGACACTCCGCTTTTTTTGTACATCAACGTCCTTAAACCCACTCCAGCCAGACCTGCAAAACCAATTAAATTATTAAATGTATTAGCTATCCAAGCATAACGGAAGGTGTCCCACAGCCCTACTTTCAAACGAAAATGTGCTCGTATCAAATAATCATAAGCACTCATTACAGCTACTGCGAGAAGTGCAAATCCGATCATTTGCAAAACGGCAGATGTAGGCACTCTTCTTAGCTCACGCATAATAAGTCCTAAATGAACCTGCTTCAGCTCATGCTGCCCCTCCCAATACACCAGCGCTATGATAGCTACTGGAAAGAGAGCTCTCACCGCCCGAATCCGATAGATGGATAAGAACAGCCTTACAATTTTGAATCTTTCTAATGTTTGTTGTTTTGATTGCATTAGGCCACCTACCCTTACCGCCGACACACGTTGTGCTAGACAATTTTTACAACCATTTCATTATAACAATTATTGGAATAAAAAACCCATGATAATCAACACCTACTACATTAGACTGCCAGCACAGCCCTAATCCCTGCAATAGTTAAAGAATGTTAATGAAATTCTATTTAGCTAAAGAACATTGAGACTGTAGTTTACACATAAAATTGCACAACAAAAAGGACATCCCTCACGGCAAAGGATGTCCTCTCTGTTATGTAGCACGGGTTTAACTAGCGTTTATACTCGAATATCAAATCTGCCTTTACTATCCGTTGTTGCGGTAGCAATCTCTTGCGGACTTGCTGCAGCAAGCGTATTGTTCGCAGGTTTGGCAGGTGCCTCTACAACACTGCTAGCGGAGGAAGCACTGCTCTGAGACTTCTGCGAGATTTGTGCCTCGATAGTCTTAATCTGTTGCTCAATTTGCTTCGTTTTCGTTTCCTTGGTCTTGTCATCGTCTGAGCTGGCATTAATCTTGTCCAGTTCTGCTTCCAGTTTCGCTTTTTGTTTCTCAAGCGTACTGGTATCTGTAGTGCTAGATGTCGAGGTAGTATACGATGTGGAACCTGAGACTGCCGATATACTCATGGTTATCCCTCCCTTCCTTACCTCCAATATAATCCTTTTGCAAGTAAGGAACGTTAAGACCCGCTGAAAGTTTGCTGAAAGTACTACTTGCCAGGTTACAATGATAGACTGCTAGGAGCTTGCTTTTCCTCGTCTAACAAGCAGCACATAAGATAGAATCGAGAGAATTCCTGTACATGCCATCACAATCGCCATCGGAAGTGCAGACTCAACGCCCCCAAGACCCACAAGTGGCGCTACACAGCTACCCAGCAATAGGGGGATTAATCCGATTAATGCCGAGGCACTGCCTGCAGTTTCACCTTGATCTTGCATCGCCAGTGAGAAGCTGGTCGCTCCGACAATCCCTACACTGGAGACAACCGCAAATAGACAGATCAGAATAGGGATCAGTCCTCCTCCTACCAGAACCGTCAGCAGTAGCAAGATGCCCCCCATCGTACATAGCAATAGTCCACTAAGTAACAACTTAGTCTCACTTACCTTTCCAGCAAGTCTACCGGCTATTTGGCCAGTAATAATAATCCCGATCCCATTCACTGCAAAGATCAGACTATAAACCTGCGGGGTAACCGCAAAAATATTTTGCAATACAAAAGAAGAACCTGAGATATACGCGAACATTGATGCCGTAACGAAACCTTGAGACAAGGCATAACCCATAAACTTACGATTGCCCAGCAATACCCGGAAGGTAAGCAGTGTACCCTTCAGTCCACTCTTAGAGCGTCGCTCCTTCGGCAGCGTTTCCGGCAAGCGCAATAGAATAGTTAAACAAAAAATAATTCCGGCAGCAAATAATACGAGGAATATCCCTTGCCATGTAGTCACCCTTAACAGCTGGCCCCCAATAACTGGAGCTAATATCGGTCCGAGACCATTCACAATCATCAATAGTGAGAAGAACTTCGTGAGTTCAGAGCCACTATATAAATCACGAACAGCCGCTCTAGAGACAACCACCCCCACTGAACCAGCAAGACCTTGAATAAACCGCAAAACGATCAGCAGTCCAATCGAAGGACTAAAAGCACATAGCACTGAGGAAACGGCGTAGATGAACATACCTATAAGCAGCGGACCGCGGCGGCCATATACATCACTCAGAGGTCCAGCGACCAACTGACCTGAGGCAAGCCCCAGCAAAAAGAAGGTCAGACTAAGCTGCACTAAAGCAGCGGTCGTACCGAAATCCGCGACAAGCGTAGGCAGTGCCGGCAAATACATATCAATCGACAACGGGCCGATTGTTGTAATGGAGCCGAGAATCACAGCCAGCTGTAATCTCTGCTTCCGTGAGGGTCCATCTGCGGCAAGCTTATTACCATTTTGAATTCCAATCATAATCCTTACTTCAACCTTTCTAAAGCAACCCTTGGGCCTTTTTTTGTATTCTTCATACTAACGTAAAGGAAGTGGATTGATCAATCCTTTTATGGAGGGTTATAGGTGCCTGTATAACAAGAATAACCGCCATTCGGCGGTTATTCTGATTGTTTTATGCATTTGTAGATGTGCTGCGCATTTGCAACCAATCTCTAGCGGCTTCAGCCTCAGCAACACTCAGGCGATGACCTTGGTTGCCCCAGTGTGTTGTAACCTCTGCGCCTGCCTTCTGTAAAATAATGTCCAAATCCTCAGTCTCCGAAGAAGCGATAAGTGGATCATTTGTGCCTGCACCAATGAAGATAGATACTCCTTCCAGCGAAGGAAGCGTAATATTCCGAAGCGGTACCATCGGATGCAGTAGAATTGCAGCGCGGAAAACATCCTTATAATGGAACAGCAGGCTACCCGCAATGTTCGCACCATTAGAGTAACCCACGGCTACCAGATTGTTGGCATCGAAGCCGTATTGTGCTGCGGCTTCATCCAGAAACTGCTTGATCTCGTGAGTACGGAAGATTAGATCTGCTTCATCGAATACCCCTTCGGCTAACCGTCGGAAGAACCGCGGCATACCATTCTCCAGTACATTCCCTCTGATGCCTAGCACCGATGAATCAGGAGATAACAACCCGGCAAGCGGCAGCAAGTCCTGCTCATTGCCTCCAGTACCGTGAAATAATACAAGCGTGGGTTTCGTTACATCTTTACCTTTATGGAATACATGAATCATCCCTGCTTCACCTCAATTTCTCTTATTTGAAAAGGACTTAAATTTTCTTCGATAGCCGCACGATGCGGTTCATACCAAGATGGCAGCATCAGCTTTTCACCCAGCGCATCCACCGCTTCATCACGAGCAAAGCCCGGAGGGTCCGTAGCAATCTCGAACAGGATTCCACCTCTTTCACGGAAATAAATCGCATTAAAGTATTGGCGGTCTTGAACCGGTGTCGGATGATGCCCATGATTCTGCACTTGAAGCCCCCATTCCTGCTGCTCAGCGTCATCTTGTGCACGCCAAGCGATATGGTGAACGGTGCCTGTACCTCCTGCTCCTTGCGGAACCGGTGTTGTCTTCAGATCAATAATATTACCCAAATCGCCAGTAGTTCTATATCGACTATACCCGTCTCCATCAGCGATATGCTTCATTCCCATTGTATGGACAAGCGTTTCTGCAGTTTGCGACGGATTGTTGCTGTAGAGCACAGCGCCGCCGAACCCTTTGATAGCATGCCCCGTGGGAACTCCCCCGAAAGACCACTTGCTAAGCGGTCCTTCCTCACGTTCCACGAGTTCAATGCGCAAACCGTCATAATCAGCAAAGGATAGATAAGATTCTGAGATTCTATGCTTAAGAGTAACCGGAATTTGATATGCCGCAAGACGCTGTTCCCAGAAGATCAGAGAGCCTACTGGTACTGCGTAAGTTGTTACGCCAACTTGCCCACTCCCAATTCTGCCTTTACGCCCGGTAGGTGAAGGAAAAAAGGTAATAATCGTTCCCGGAGCACCTACTTCATTCCCAAAATATAAATGATAAACTTCCGGAGCGTCAAAATTAATCGTCTTCTTCACAAGCCGTAGTCCTAAAATACCGGCGTAGAAGTCAACGTTACGCTGAGCATCTCCAACAAAAGCGGTAATATGATGGATTCCTGCAGTTTGAAGTGTCATAATGATAAACCCCCTTCTTAGTTAAAAATCAATGCATCCAGAGAAATCGAACCTGGCCCTGTAAGTGCTATACCTGCAGCGACTACCAGTACCGTAAGCGGAAACTCAATTCCGTTCGAAGTAGACCAGAAGCCATTTGGAGCGTGAACCTTAATGATAGCCCCCAGCATAGTGGCAACAATCAACACCGCTGCAACAGGCGTCAGAAGGCCTGCCGCGAACATGAATCCGCCTACCAGCTCCATTAGTCCTGCTAATACCGCCATAGTAACCCCCGGTTTAATGCCGATGGATTCCATCCAGCCACCTGTACCCTTCGGGCCGTAACCACCAAACCATCCAAACAACTTTTGGGCACCATGCCCTATAAACGCAATCCCGATCACTAATCTCATCAATAATATTCCTACACTTATCATTGTTAATCCACTCCAATTTTCTTTGATTTAATTATCTTAACATTAAGATATATGATAAAAATTTTTATCTTTCAGTGGTTAGAAGCAGCGAACTGCTTCCGACCATATAAAATGTCCTTGATGCGATATTTCAGCGCTCCTACACACCTTTGCCTAGCTTCTTCAGTAATTCAATCGCCTGACCCTTCTCATCCTTATCCAGTCCACGCATCAAATCATGAATCGAAGCCACATGACGCGGGAAAATCTTATCGAACAGCGCACGCCCTGCATCCGTAATCTCCGCATAGGTCACGCGTCTGTCCTCACTACACGGCACACGTTTCAGCAGACCTTTCTTCTCCAGCTTGTCGATATTATAGGTGATGCTTCCACTCGTAACGAGAATCTTCTCCCCGATCTGTTGTAGTGGAATACGGGTCCGGTGATACAGCACCTCAAGCACCATGAACTCGGCAGATGCCAGCCCATAACTCTTCATATCCTTCACAGCTTGATCCATCAAGCTTCTGTAAGCCTTAGATAATACAACAAATAACTTTAAAGAAGACGCCTGATCCATCTCCGTAGTATTCTCTGTATTACGAACATTCTCTTCGGTATTACTCATCATTCCCACCTCCAGTTTGACAGCGATGTTGTTCAATATAAAGTAAATGTCTTTACATTAAATATCTTTAAGTTAAGATAACTATACTTCCTCACACTACCTTTGTCAACCTCGCCACTCCAAAAAGATAACATAAGGTGCTTAACGAGCTGTTAATGTTCTTTCTACGACTTTTTAAGAGCGTGATGAAAATCACTCTAAGTTTGACCTGACCCTTAAAACGGCGTATTCTTGTCTTTACGAATGACTATTTAGTAAGCGATTTCACTTCTCTCAAAGGAGGCAACCTGATGGTGGAGGAACAAGCTGGTGCGCGGCGCGTGCTGATCGTAACAGCTGTAGCCGCAGAGCGAGACGCGGTCCTGCGCGGCCTACAAGGCAGCGACAGGTTCCATGTGATTGCTGCCGGCGCAGGTACGGCAGCAGCGGCGGCGGGAACCGCCGCGGCACTCGCAGCCGGATCTTACGGCTGCGTAATCAGCGCCGGGATCGGCGGCGGATTCCCGGGGGTGGCACCTTTAGGCTCGCTGGTCGTTGCCAGCGAGATGATTGCCGCCGACCTCGGGGCCGAGACGCCGGAGGGCTTTCGCAGCGCTGCCGAGCTTGGCTTCGGCAGCGTGTCCGTGCCGGCTGACCACGGCACGGTACAGGCAGTTTCGGCCGCGCTGGCAGCGGCCGGACTGACCGTAAGCACGGGGACCGTGCTTACGGTCTCGACGGCGACCGGCACCGCGGAGACGGCCGCCGCCCTCATCGCGCGGCATCCCGGTGCCGTCGCGGAAGCGATGGAAGGCCACGGAGTTGCCGTGGCCGCTGAGGCGCTAGGGCTCCCGGTACTGGAGCTCCGCGCCATCTCGAACCCGGTCGGTCCCCGCGACCGGGCCGCCTGGAAGATCGGCGATGCAATGGAAGCATTAACGGCGGCAGCCGCTATACTATTGGAGGTGCTGTAATGACAACTGAGCTTAATATCGCTTTTTCCCCTTGCCCTAACGATACCTTTGTATTCCATGCCTGGGCACACGGGCTTGTCCCGAATGCACCACAGCTTAATGTAACCTATGCCGACATTGATATTACCAACACGCTTGCTGCTAATGGAGAGGGACCTGAAGTCCTTAAAATCTCCTATGCCGCTCTACCTTGGGTTCTTGAGCGCTACAAATTGCTGCCATGCGGCGGCGCACTGGGTCGTGGCTGCGGGCCGTTGCTTCTTACAGCAAGTGGCCCAACCGCGATTAAACGTCCCGAGAAGCTAGCTGGACGCCGAATTGCCGTACCTAGCGAACGTTCTACCGCTTATCTGCTCTTCAGATTATGGGCAGCACAGCATATAACGGGAGGGATTGGCGAAATCGTCGTCATGCCTTTCGATGAGATCATGCCTGCCGTACGCGATGGACATATCGACGCTGGACTGGTAATTCACGAAGCCCGTTTTACTTACGCATCTTATGGTCTTAATATGCTGACTGACCTGGGCAGCTGGTGGGAAAGCGATACCGGACTGCCGATTCCACTCGGCGCGATCATTGCTCGCCGCGATCTGGATGCCGATGCCATCACTGGCTGGATTCGCAGCTCTCTACAATATGCGTGGGATCATCCTACCGATTCTAGAGATTATGTGCTTAGCCACGCTCAAGAGCTGGCTCCAGAAGTGGCTAAATCACACATTGATCTCTATGTGAACGACTTCTCGATGAATCTAGGCGATGACGGCTACGCTGCAATCACCTCCTTACTAAATCGTGCTGCAGCAGAAGGACTTGTACCTGCCATCGATCCTGCATTACTTCGGTAGCATTTGCTAGACGTTCTTAGCGCACTTTAAAACTAGACATAACCCACAATCCCCGGTACACCATAAGGTGTTCTCCGGGGATTTTTGTTTGAAATATAAGAAAGTATAAGTTTCACACCATACTTTATGTCTTATATTTCTCGTTTAAACACTTGCCGTCCTTATAAGGACGCCGAAGGCATTTATGCTTGTTCTGAGTAACATTCCCCACGATTGCTTCGATCCATTATTTGGCATGGCGAAGCGATGGCTATACAATAGACCTATAAATAGGTTCTATGAAGGAGGATCACATGATACCTGAAAACAATAGCAAACAAAACATCGATCGATTTCTCGGCTTTCAAGAGGACTATGACCGTTACCGTCCTGAAGCTCCTGGCATGATCATCAAGCTGCTGACCGACTACTTAGGCAGCACACCTTCAGTCGTCGCAGATATAGGCTGCGGCACGGGCTTGTCTACTTTTCTGTGGAAGGATGTCGCGGACAACGTAATTGGTATTGAACCGAATCCAGATATGCTGGGAAAAGCAATCGATAAATTAAGCCGGATAGAAGATCCTCAATCCATCACTTTTGTACAAGGTTATTCTAACCAGCTTCCACTTGCAGTGGACAGCGTAGACATAGTGACCTGCTCACAGTCATTCCACTGGATGGATCCTGAAAGCACACTTCGAGAAATCTCCCGGGTCTTGAGAACAGGTGGTGTCTTCGCTGCCTACGATTGCGACTGGCCTCTCCCCCTTCAACAGAAGGTAGAAGAACGTTACAACCAACTGATCTCCAAATCCGAGGAACTGCTCGCCTCACTCTTACCTGATGCTGAGAGAGCACATAAATGGGACAAAGAAGGGCATTTGTCACGGATTCAGGCTAGTGGAGCTTTCTCTTTTGCAAGAGAGATCGTATTTCATAATCTTGAGTCCTGCGATGCACAGCGCTATGTTGGACTCGCTCTAAGCCAAGGGGGTATAAGAACCGTTCTGAAGCAAGACGCTACCCTACTCAATCAGGACATTGCAGATTTCAGCGCTGCAGTTGAAGACCATTTTCAAGGACGCACCTTAGAGGTACTGATCAGCTACCGAATGAGAATTGGCATCAAATAATTTCCGCCCTTAAGCGCAAAGAACGCCCCGATTTTCCTTATAGGAGGAAAGTCGGAGCGTTTTCTTATTTTATTTGACTTCTTCCATGAACAAATTTAGGTTCTCAACGATTTCCTTAGATCTGGAATGGTGTAAATAATGTCCGCCTTCGAATGTCATCACTTTTCCATGCACAGATTCCTTAACTTGCCCTTCATGCAGAGGAATCCAATCTTTCACGGTTGTATTATTCGCTTGTATAAAGAATATAATGGGAAGGTTCTTGTCGAATTTCAACCCTCTGGCTGCGACAAAGTTAGGATATATATGTTCCATTTCATTTAAGGTAGTGGAATTATTCATATTTTTGAGCGATATCAATTTCATTTGTTTTTTGGTCTCATCATCAAATGGCAGTCCATCATAAGGGTCACCGCTTAATTGCAATCCCAATCTAATGATACCTGAATCTTTGAGCAGCTTTAATTTTTTTATCGGGAATTTAACATCCATACCGCCTTGCTCAGGAACACTACTATCAACCCCTACAAATGCACTCACTTCGTTTGGATATTTCTTCGCATATTCCAATCCGTAAATACCTCCAATGGAGTGACCCATTAGAATATATTGGTCAATGTTTAGATTCTGTACGGCTTCATGAACCTCACTTATGATATTCGCTGTAGTTCGTTCCTTATCGGTCTCATCACTTAATCCATACCCAAACGGCTCAACCGCGACCACTTTGTAAAATGGTGATAACTCATCAATCAACGGCTTAAAATCAAGTGCTGGCGCTCCAGTTCCAAAGCCCGGGATAAGTACAATAGTCTGCTTCCCTTGTCCTTGGATCAAAACATTCATACTTTTTCCGTCAACAGGAACTAACTGACCATATTGATGTATTTTTTTCTGATCAGATTTGTTGCTAATCACATTAACTGTATAAACAACAGCTAGAAAAAGCACGATCAAAATCACTATTGCTCCTAATATTTTAAGCAACAAGTTACGTACTTTATGCTTTTTCTTTTCATTCCCCGTTTTTATTACCTCTGTTTGTGTCACCCTCATCTTCTCCTGTCCTAATCTATTTATTATGTCGCCTTAACGTTTCGCTAATGAGATCTTAACCAACGATGATGTACTCCTCATGACCACAATATGAACTAAATATGAATAGGCAAAAAAAAATACTACGGCAGCGCAAGCAAGAAATCTTACCTGTGCTACCGTAGTATGAACAATGAGGCGCGCGTTCAACCCCTCGCAAAATATCCTTGAACGATAATTATTCTGTCGGCACTATAATTGGTAAGGTGACGATGAAGGTCGTTCCTTGGCTAGGTTCGCTTTCCACTCGGATATCCCCTTTATGAAGCGATACGATCTGTTTAACAATGGCTAGTCCCATCCCGCTACCGCCATACTTGCGACTGTGAGAACGATCAGCTTTAAAGAAGCGTTCAAATATACGTTCTTGGTCCTCGGGAGAAATACCAATGCCAGTGTCGGATATTCGGACGATTACATTGTCCAAATCTTGTTTGATGCTGACGTTAATCACACTGTCATCCTTGGAGAACTTGATGCTATTTCCAAGGAGATTCGTCCACACCTGACTTAACAGATCATGGTCTGCACATACGATTACTGATTTCAAATCAAGTTCAAAACTAATGTTGCGTGCCGACCATTGGGGCTGTATCGCCACGATTACACGTCTGATCTGTTCGTCAAGACTGAACGTGATAAGCCGCAGTTGTTGGGATTGCGATTCAAGCAAGCTCAGCTTTAACAAACTATCGCTCATCTTGGACATCCGCTCCGCTTCAGCAATAATAATGTCGAGATAACGATTCCGTTCATCCTCTGTGAGGGCTACTTTCTTGAGCGCAATAGCATAACCAGATATCGAGGTAAGCGGAGACTGAACCTCATGCGACACATTCGTTACGAACTCCCTACGCATTTGCTCAAGGTGCTGCAGATCGTGCATCATTTCCTCGAAGCTATTAGCCAAGGTACCTAGCTCACCCATCTGCTTAATATTCAATTCGACATTAAAATCCCCAGTTGCTATACGCCTAGTTGCCTTTGTAAGCCTTTTGATCGGTCTCACTAAGAACATAGAAGCGACCAGTATCAATACGCTTCCCGTTATTAACGAATACGCCAAAAAATTAAATAGCAGATTCCTCGTAGAAGACAAAGTAGGAGGCACAATCGGCTCCACAAACATCGCCTTCGTTCCCATTTCAGTTTTCAAAGGTAGTCCTAAGAGGTTGGAAGAACCTATACTCGGTTTAACTTGAACAGCTTCACCAGCCAATACTTTCTTCAGTTGCTCCCTAGTCACGGTAACAGGGCTCTCTCCATTAAGCACTCCGTAAGACTCAAACTGACCGTTCTCATCGTAAATTCGAATATGGTAGGAATCAAGCTGCTTCATTCCACTTATAAGAACATCCGCTTCACGTGATGGTAAGGTTTCGTATATCCGGGCGATGTCCTGACCAAAGCGAAGTAAGGGAATTCGCAGGTTTTCGTTTAATTTATCTTGAAATACCCAGGTTGTCACAAATAGAGAAATCAGTGTGCCTCCGATCACGGAGACTAGAAAGGTCAGAACAACACGTGTATATAACGATTTGATCATTCATATACCTCAAGCCGGTAGCCAAGTCCACGGACCGTCTCAATGCGAAAATCAGGTGTAGACGCGAACCGTTCGCGCAGACGTTTGATATGCACATCTATCGTTCGATCGTCTCCAGCGTAATCAATCCCCCAAATCTGATCGATTAACTGCTCGCGCGTATAGACTTGTCCGGGTGTTCCAGCGAGCTTATACAGCAATTCGAACTCCTTGAGTGGCAACGTGAATGACTCTGTTCCTCTCATCACCTTATAGGTTTGCCGATCAAGGACGACGTTGCCGAACTGGATCGTCTGAGTGGAACCAATCTTGTATCGCTTCAATAAGGATCTAACACGAACCGTCAACTCCAGCGGATCGAATGGCTTCGTCAAATAATCGTCTGTCCCCAGTTCGAAGCCCTTCACCTTCTCCCAGGTTTCACCTCTCGCAGTTAGCATAAGTAAGGGAAGATCCGGATTGGCTTTTCGGAGCTCTTTACATAACGTCCACCCATCCATAATCGGCATCATGATATCGAGTACAACAAGATCAACCTGCTTTGAGGCGTAAACGGCTAACGCTTCTTTGCCGTCTGCAGCTTCGGCTGTATCAAATCCGTCGTTACGTAGAAATAAACAGACGAGTTCGCGAATGTTCGCGTCGTCGTCAGCAACTAGTATAGTAGGCATTCGTACCCTCTTTTCCTGTTATCCATCCTAGCCATTATACTACAATATACTTTCAGCCAAGAAGGAACGCCTTCGGCATCATTTAAAGGGTGATGATCGTTTCACGAAAGCGCAAAACTTATACTTTCTTATCTTTCAAAAAAGAGCGTCTAACACGGTAATCCGCATGTAGACGCTCTTGAAGTCGTTTGACTTTACCTCCAAACGACTTACTTTTTATTCATCTTAAACTTCAGGAAGAGCTCATTGTAATGAGCAAGCATCCGTTTGCCAAGATTATCATACACCTCAAGCCGATCCGTAATCTCAGCAGGCGGGTAGAAACGGGTATCCTCGGAAGTTTCCTTCGGAAGTAGCTCCAGCGCAGGGATGTTAGGTGTAGAATAACCTACGTATTCTGCATTCTTAGCCGCTACATCTGGGCGAAGCATGAAGTTAATGAACTTATGCGCTCCATCCACATTATCCGCAGTTCGTGGAATGACCATGTTATCAAACCACTTGTTCGAACCTTCCTCAGGCACTACATAATCCAATTTATCATTCTCATCCATGATCTCAGAAGCATCACCGGACCACACAATCCCAACGGCAGCCTCTTCATTGGCAAGCAGCATCTTGATCTCATCTCCGACAATCGCCTTAACGTTAGGAGACAGCCTATTCAGCTTGGTCAGTGCTTCTTGCAGGTGAGCCTCATCCCGGTCATTAACGGAATAGTGCAGGCTGTTCAAAGCCATACCCATCACTTCGCGTGCTCCATCCACCAAGAAAATGTTGTTCTTCAGCCTGCTGTCCCAGAGGGAATCCCAGCTGGTGAAGTCCATCCCTTTGGTCATCTCCGGGTTGAAGATAATCCCGACGGTTCCCCAGAAGTAAGGCACGGAATACTTGTTGCCAGGATCGAAGGAAAGGTCCATAAACCGCGGATCAACATTCTTTAGATTCGGAACCTTGCTATGATCCAGCGGTATGAGCAAATTTTCTTCTTTCATCTTAGCAATAGCGTAATCCGAAGGAATTACGACATCAAAAGTAGTTCCACCCTGCTCCACTTTAGTTAGCATAGCTTCATTAGAGTCAAAAGTTTGGTAAATGACCGTTAATCCGGTCTCTTTTTCAAATTCCTTCAACAGATCAGGATCGACATAGTCGCCCCAGTTATAGATAGTCAGTGTATTCCCTCCGGAATAGCCCTCTCTCGAGTTCATCCAGGAGCCCAAGTACATTAGAGCGAATGCCGTGATCATGATCGCCAAAAAAGCATTTACCAGCTGTTTCATCTAGGCACCCCCGCTTCCGCCACTGGCTCCGCCACAGCTTCCGAGGTATTCTGACGGTTCTTCTTAAGGGTCAGGAAGTAATAACCGACAACGAGCAGTATCGTGAACAGGAAGATCAATGTCGATAGCGCATTAATGGATAACGACACCCCTTGCCGAGCTCTGGAATAAATCTCAACCGATAGCGTCGAATAACCATTACCCGTTACGAAGAACGTAACTGCAAAGTCATCCAGTGAATACGTAAGTGCCATGAAGAATCCACTAAAGATCCCCGGTTTGATAATCGGCAGAATAACCTTAGTCAGAACATCCTTGCGGCTTGCGCCAAGGTCACGTGCGGCATCCGTCAGTGAAGGACTCATATCCTGTAAATGCGGCAGAATCATCAACACGGCAATCGGTACACTGAACGCGACATGCGAAAGCAGGACGGACACGAAGCCAAGCTTGATGCCTGCAATGGTGAACAAGATCAGGAACGATGCACCGATAATGACATCCGGACTAACGATCAACACGTTGTTCAGAGATAACAAGGTGTTTTTAGCACGGCGGTTCTGTACACTCTTAATGGCCAATGCACCAATAATAGCGATAAGCGTGGCGATAGCCGAGGACAGAAGCGCGATTACAAGCGTGTTAATCATGATGATAATCAGACGTGTATCCTGAAGGACCTCACGGTAGTAATCCAACGTAAAGCCCTCGAACTTGTGCATCGTCCCCCCGCTGTTGAACGAATAGTACATCAAATAGAAGATTGGCGCATACAGAACAGCGAACACTAGCACTAGGTACAGATTGGAGAACCCGTTTTTATTTCTCATTCCGCACCCCTTTCCGCGATCCGCCGGTAATAATCATAAACAGCGCCATAATAGCAATCAGAAACACTGCGACCGTGGAGCCCATGCCCCAGTCCTGTGTGACCAGAAAATGCTGCTCAATCGCAGTACCGAGTGTAATGACCCTGTTGCCTGCAATCAGACGAGTAATCATAAACAGGGACAGCGCTGGTATGAATACCGCCATACAACCGGAACGTACACCCGAAATGGTCAATGGAAAAATAACGCGCCGGAACGTCGTCCAGCCTGAAGCACCCAGATCACGTGCCGCATCCAGCAAGGATAAATTAAGATCCTCCAAAGCGCTGTAGATCGGCAAGATCATGAATGGGATAAAGATATACACAGATACAAATACAAAGCTGAAGCCCGTAAACAAAATTTGCTGTTCTCCGATTCCAAGCAGATCAAAGAAATTGTTGATTGGTCCGAACGTACCAAATATGCCGATAAAAGCGTAAGTTTTCAGCAGTAAATTAATCCATGTCGGTAAAATAATCAGCAATAACCATAGCTGCTTATGCTTCGTTCTCGTCAACAGATATGCCGCCGGATAGGCGACCAGCAAAGAGAATGCTGTAATCAAAAACGCATACCAGAATGAGGTCAGCGTCATTTTTAAGTACACAGGTGTAAAGAAGTTCACGTAGTTATCTAGCGTAAGATGCCCATCCAGATCAAATAGAGAATAATAGATGACAAGCAGTACTGGTGCGATTACAAACAAGGCGATCCACAGGTAATAAGGGATGAGATAATACGATCTGCCCTTATTCTTCATGACTCTCCACCTCGCCGTAAGCTTCCAGACGTTTGTCGAACTCTTCCTCCGTTTCACCAAAACGCATAACATGAATCGCTTCCGGATCAAAATAAAGGCCAATTTCACTACCTACCGTCGCCTTACGTGTAGAATGCACAAGCCATTCATGTCCGGATTCATCATAACAACTGATTTCATAGTGGACACCCCGGAACAACTGGGAATCCACTCGCACACGTAGCTTACCCTGTTCCAGCGTTGAAATTTCCAAATCCTCAGGGCGTATAACAATCTCCACAGATTCGTTTGGTTTAAGACCAGCATCAAAACATTCAAAGCGGCGCCCGTTAAACTCCACCAGATAGTCTTCAATCATAACACCCGGAACAATGTTGGACTCGCCAATAAAATCAGCCACGAAACGGTTAATTGGCTCATCATAGATATCATTAGGTGTTCCGCTTTGTTCGATTTTTCCTTTGTTCATGACAAAAATCCAGTCGGACATCGCGAGTGCCTCTTCCTGGTCATGTGTAACAAAAATAAAGGTAATGCCAAGTCGTTGCTGCATTTCACGCAGTATGTACTGCATCTCTGTTCGCAGCTTCAGATCGAGCGCAGATAGCGGCTCGTCCAGCAAAAGAACCTGCGGCTCATTCACAATCGCACGAGCAATAGCCACGCGCTGACGTTGACCACCGGACATTTCGTTAATGGCACGCTGCTCGTAGCCCACAAGGTTAACGAAACTTAGCGCTTCCTGCACCTTCTTCGTGATGACGTCTTTCTTAAGCTTCTTAATGCGCAGTCCGAAAGCCACATTCTCGAATACGTTCAGGTGTGGAAACAATGCGTAATCCTGAAAGACCGTATTGACCTGCCGCTCATTGGCTGGAATGTGGTTGATCACTTTACCGTTTAAATAGATAGAACCGCTTGTTGGCTCTGCGAACCCAGCGATCAATCGTAGAATAGTCGTTTTACCACAGCCTGATGGACCAAGTAGTGTATAAAATTTGCCGCGCTCTATCTCAAAGCTGACTCCTTTTAACACCGGATCTTCGTCGTCATATTGCTTGGTAACCTCTTCAAATGAAATAATGGTGCCTTCCTGAATAGCTATAGCTAACAACCTCCCTGCCTAAAGTATCACAATACTATTTTACCCGCATCTCGCGGAGAACAATCGAATGGGCATGCTCAGCGCTAATAAGCGACAATTCCTCCTCTCATTCGACACTCCAATAGATATAGCATATTAGATTGTACCATTATATGCGATAGCTTACATGGATAAGGAATGCGTAAACTTAACAACTTTGTAAAATATCCAGTCCTCCAGGCCTTTTTTAAGGTGTTATAATGAAAACGAACTGAAAGACCAGACAGTTTTTTTCATTTTTTTCCGAAAGAAGATGAATGATAATGAACGAGGGGTTACAAGACCGCCTTGAAAAATATGGTTTCTCACTTTACATGATACGAATTACGCTGGCCGCTTCACTTTCATGGGTCGCCGTACACAGCATATATGGTAGCCAATATTTATACTTTGCACCCCTTGCGGCTATCCTCATCACCCAAGCCAGTGTTAAAGCATCGCTAGAAAAAGGAATCTACCGCCTGATCGGCATTATTCTTGGCGGGATCGTTAGCCTAATTGTTGGCCAGTTTTTTGATGTAGGTGGGCTTTCTATCCTGCTCATTCTACTCATCGGGATTGGCATCGCTACGGCCTGTAAGATGAACATTCAAGCTGTCTCACAGGTGGGAGTTACTTCCGTCCTGGCTCTTACTTTCTACCAGAATGACTACGTGCTTTGGAGAATAGGGGAAACGTTCATTGGTGTGCTGATCGCCCTGGCCATCAATATGATTATCGTGCCGCCGAACAGGTTCGTCAAGGTAAAAGCATTGGCATTCGAAGGAAGTCTTCTACTTGCGGATGCATTAAAAGATCTCGTAGGCGTAAGACGTGATTCTCCGAAAGACAATTTGCTGGAGGAAGCAGGTAAACTCCTGTCGAATAGCAGCCGGGAACAGAAAGAAATGTTCTATACCCTCACACATTATCAGTGCCGGGGTGAACTGAAGGGACTCATACAGGCTACCTCACATCTAAAAAGCATTCATTCCTACGTCAAAGAAATCGCCGACGATATTCGTCTTCTGCCAGCGCATCACGCCTCTTCGGATTGGATGAAGGATGTGCTGGAATCAACCGCAGATTGCATTGCTCTTTATGGAACCAGAACCTTATCAGACGCCGAATGCCAACGTTCTCTTGCCGATTGCATACAACGCGCTCGAGACCTGCAACTGGCAAGTTTCTCTGAACTACAAGGGAATTGTTCGCTATCAAGCATTCGTGATCTTGGTGCGGTCTTCAGTCACTTAAACCGGGTGTTGGAGGAAGTAGAGCGGGCTAAATCTGCTACTTATGTTGTAGCCACTCGGCCCTCAACGGCTGAAGTCGCACGCGCTTTACGTTTTATTAAAAAGGGACTCTCCCAGAAGCTATAAGCTTCGGGAGTGTCCCTTTTGTTCAAATATAAGGATGCCGAAGGCGTTTATGCTTGCCTATTCATCAATATGCCCTCATACGCCCCTGATTACTACAATCACCACATAAATTAACTAAACCGACTGCTTCGCGGCACGCCCGATCCTCACGTTCACCAGAACAATGCTGCTAACAATAAGCAGTAGACCAATCACAAGATTCAAAGTAATCTGCTCATTTAAAAAGACTACACTAGTACCTATCGAGATCAGTGGAATCAAAAAAGTGAATGATCCGACCTTCCCTGCCTCTCCCTCGTTAATCAGCTTGAAATAGATCAGCCAGCCTAAAGCGATCACAAAGACTGCAATAAACAGCGTATCGGCTATAAACGTTCCACTCCAGGTGATATCCGACCACTTCTCTGTAGCAGATCCCGAAAGCAGCAAAATGATACCACCGATCGTTATTTGCATAGCGGTCATCCATAGCATATCCACGCGCACAGCATTTCGTTTCATATATACCGTTCCTAATGCCCAGCTCAAAGCACTGGCTAAAGCAAGCACAATTCCCCATATAGAGATGCTTCCGTTAAGTCCTCCAATACTGAGGGAGCCTACTCCGATGAACCCTAGCAACAGACCTGCCATTTTGAGCCCGCACATACTCTCTCCTAACCACAGCCATGAAAAAATGCCCAGCAATACCGGCTGCAGAAATACAATGGACGAGAATAATCCTGCGGGTACATACTGCAAGCCAATCGTCTGAAATCCATAATAAAACACGATACTTAATATAGCCGAAGTCAGATAGATCGGCCATAGCTGCTTGAAGCGAAGCTCCTTCATCTTAGGAAGTGCAATTAGAATCAGAATGAATCCGCCGATGACGGTTCGGATACCTGCAAATAATAAGGGCGGAGCGTAGTCTAAGGCGATTTTGGATATAGGCCAATTTATGCCCCATACAATCACCAAAAATATAAGAAGGATGATGCTTTTCTTCTGCTGATTCATGTATTCACTCCTTGGTGTAGATTCATCACAAATGATACAATAATTAAGAATATAAATGAAATGAATAATACTCATAAGGGGCATATCATATTTGTTATGAACAATAATCAAATTCGTTTGTTCGTCAAAATCGCGGAAAGCGGTAGTTTTACCAAAGCTGGTGTAGAACTGAATATGACCCAACCTGCTGTCAGTCGAGCAATTTCCTCTTTAGAAGCCGAACTGGATGTAAAGCTATTACTCCGAGATCGACGGAACGGTCTAATGCTTACTGACATCGGCAAGCGTATCCTTGTTATTTTTCGTGAAATTCTAATGGGCTTTGATAAGGTCAATCAGGAGATTTCCGCCGAGAGGGGGCTTGAGAAGGGAAGCATTCGAATTGGGGCTTTTCCAGTGGCTTCCGCCTATTTTTTACCGAAGATTATTAGCTCTATCACTGAAAGATATCCGAATATTACGATTAGCCTGCAGGAGGGCTCTATCGCCGAAGTCAGAGAATGGCTGGAATCCAAAGAAATTGATGTTGGCTTATTGCTCGCTCCTTGCGAGGCGTTCGAAACCATCCCACTATATAGAGAAAAGCTGTACGCTGTAATCAGAAATGACCATCCTTTGCACGAGCGTTCTGTCATAGGTGTTAGAGAATTAGCCGGTGAGCCTATGCTGATCTGTAAAGCAGGTTATGAACCACCGGTGGTAGATTTATTCCGCAGAAGCAGCAGCTATCTGAATGTGAAATATGTGGTTAATAACTATGCAACAGCTCTTAATATGGTTCAAGAGGGGCTGGCTGTAGGTGTGATGTCTGAGCTATCCTTGTTATCTTTACCTCCAAATGTAGTAACCCGTGAACTGCAGCCCGACGCCTATAGAGATATACATATCGCAGTCAGCTCGCTTACCGATACTTCCATAGCTGTAAAGATGTTCATGGATACAGCTCTGGATCTTTTTACTAAGCCTAAAAAAATGGATGATGAGGAGTGCTGAAGATGAACTTTAAAAGACTTGGAAATAGCGGACTACAAGTATCCGCATTGGGACTGGGGACAAATGCTTTTGGTAAAAGGGCGGATCAAGAGACCTCCATTCAGATCGTACATACTGCGCTGGATCATGGCATTAACTTTATCGATACCGCTAATATTTACGCCGGCTCCGAATCTGAACGAATCATCGGTCTGGCCTTGGAAAGTAGAAGACATGAGGCTGTTCTCGCCACTAAAGCAGGCTTAGTTAAGCATGACGGACCTAACGGAAGCGGCTCCTCGAGGCGCCATTTGATGCAGGAATTAGAAGATAGTCTTCGCCGCCTAAAAACGGACTATGTCGATCTATACCAGATTCACACCTTCGATCCCAATACGCCACTCGAAGAGACGTTACGGACCCTGGACGATATGGTATCTTCGGGCAAAGTACGCTATATCGGGGCTTCCAACTATACAGCATGGCAATTAATGAAGGCGATTGGAATTAGTGAGGCACGGAGCTTCGCCAAATATATTTCAATTCAGTGTAGCTATTCCTTAGCAGATCGGACCCCGGAGAATGAGCTTCTCTCCCTTTGTCTTGATCAAGGTGTAGGGATTATTCCTTATTTTCCACTGGCGGGCGGAATTCTCACAGGCAAATATAATTCAAACGGTTCCGCACCTTCAGGGTCCAGAGCAGATACCGATCCTAATTTCAAAAGATTCCTGAATCATGAACGGATCGAACTGGGGAACAAAGTGGGACAGATCGCTGAAGAACTGGGAACCTCTTCTACTGCACTTTCCTTAGCTTGGCTCATGAATCGTCCTGCCGTCTCGACAGTTATTGTGGGGGCTACACGCGTGGAGCAGCTGGAACAGAATTTGCATAGCACCTCCATTCAGCTTAACGAAGAAACAGTGAGCAAGCTGGATGAGGCAAGTGATTCCTTCCGCTTTGGCGAGCCTTTCGCTTTTTATCGGCTCCCATAGTCTGAACTACTATAATGAAGGAGGGGAGTATTATGACAACACATACAACGGCTAGTATTCAAGTGATGCTTGAAGAGCATAAGGACTTTTTCAATCGTGGCGCAACTAAAGAGGTTGCCTTTCGGCTTAGTCAGCTTCAGAAACTCAAAGACAGCATTAAACGATACGAGGTTCGCATTATCACTGCCTTACAACAGGATTTAGGAAAAAGTGAGTTCGAGGCTTATGCCACAGAGATTGGCTTCACCTTGGACAGCCTCGGTTACATGATGAAGCATCTCAGACGTTGGGCGAAGCCCGTAAAGGTTAGATCACCACTGCATTTATTTCCTGCGAAGAGTTATATCTTAAGTGAACCTTACGGTACCGTGCTCATTATAGGTCCTTTTAATTATCCATTTCAGTTGCTGATCGAACCGCTTATAGGCGCCATTGCCGCTGGAAACTGCGCTGTCCTCAAGCCATCGGAGAGCACACCAGCCATTACGGCTGTTATAGAGCAGCTCATTCAGGAGACCTTCGAACCCCAGTATATTCGCGTAGTTCAGGGGGAGAAAGAGACCACCAATCTGCTGATCCATGCCAAGTTTGATTATATTTTCTTCACGGGCAGTGTTCCGGTCGGTAAAATCGTGATGGAAGCCGCTGCGAAGAATCTAGTGCCTGTAACCTTGGAGCTTGGCGGGAAAAGTCCGGTCATTGTCGACACATCAGCCAATCTTGATGTTGCAGCGAAGCGAATCGTATGGGGAAAATTATTAAATGCCGGTCAAACCTGTATCGCCCCCGATTATTTGCTCGTTCATAAGGACATTGCTAATGAATTGATCACCAAAATCAAACATCAGATTACTGAATTCTACGGTCAAAATGCGCAGCCGAATACAGATTATGGCCGGATCGTAAATGAGCGCCAGCTGCAAAGACTCGCCAGTCTCATTGAACGGGATCGGGAAAAGGTGGTTATGGGCGGAACCGTCATTTCAGAAGAACGTTATATTGAACCTACACTAATCTATCCTGCCGCTTGGACTGACGCTTCTATGGAAGATGAGATCTTCGGTCCGATCCTACCCATATTGGAATATCATCAATTGGATGAAGCTATCCGGAGTATTAACGAGCACCCAAAACCACTTGCACTTTATCTATTCACAGAGGATAAAAATGTTGAACAAGAGGTGCTTTCCCGAGTCTCTTTCGGAGGAGGCTGCATCAATGATACGATCTCGCATGTGGCGAACGCTAGCTTGCCGTTTGGTGGGGTAGGCAACTCTGGAATCGGCGGTTATCACGGGAAGCACAGCTTTGAAGTCTTTTCCCACCGCAAAAGCATCGTTAAAAGAGGCACACGAATCGACCTCGGGATTGTGTACCCACCCTATGGGAATAAGATCAAGCTTGTACGAAAAGTATTAAAATAGACAAAGCAGCAAGCCTCCCATGACTGGGAGGCTTGATACTTTTCAGAGGAACCACTTTTCATTATTTGAACAGCTGTACCAATTCCTCTACATGTAACTCCGCGGTAGAAGGAAACCAGAGCTCAGCACTCTCTTTCAAGGATGGACTTCCGGCTCCAACGGACCTCATACCAGCGGCTTTGATGGCAGCTATCCCCTCCGCTGTATCTTCGATAGCTACGCAGCAGTCAGGTGATATGCCCAGCATCTCGGTAACCTGTAAATAAATTTCCGGATCTGGCTTGCCCATACGGATGTTTTTAGGGTCAGCAATCGCCTGAAACAAGCGCCCGATCTTCAATCGTTCAAGAATCAGCATTGCATTCTCATTAACGGAAGCCAGTCCGACAGGGATTCGCTTTTTCTTCAAATCGGTCAGAAGACTATGGATACCCGGGTGCAAATCATCCGGTGTCATTTGTTGAATCAGCTGTTTATACTTTTCGTTCTTTTTGTTGCAGAGCATTCCTTTTACCGGTTGGGGTAAATTCAGACCGCTTCCCTCCAGTAGAATCTCTAAACATTCCATTCGACTATGGCCCTTCAGACGTACATGCTTCTCTCTATCAAAAGAAATCGCCAGCTCATCGGCTAAGGCTTTCCAGGCCAGATAATGATACTCACTAGAATCGGTAATAATCCCGTCCAGCTCGAAAATAACAGCTTCAAGCTGCTTCACATTTGAAAGAGACACCGGCTTCTTTACAGTTAACTGCACAAGGCTCCCTTTATGTAGAATTTCAACCACTTCACCTGTCAGTAGTGTATAGATCACTACCTTACTATCAACATAAATATCCAATAAATGCCCACCGCTTGTTATTTTAAACCGATAGCTGTCCCATTGTGCTGGCAAGGCAGGATTAAAGGATAGCATACCGCCACATAAGCGCATCCCACCAAACCCATTCACAATCGACAGCCAAGATCCTGCCATAGCAGCAGTATGCAGCCCGTCCTTCACATTGCGGTTAATATCATCTAAATCCATCCGTACCGTGCGGTCAAAATAGGCGTACGCCCCCGCTAAATCACCAATCTCAGCAGAAATAATACTGTGAATGCACGGTGACAAAGAAGAATCATGTGTCGTTAGCGGCTCATAGTAATTGTAATTGCGGATCTTGTCCGCCAAGCTGAACTGATCACCTAACAGAAACATGGCCATCACCAGATCTGCCTGTTTGAGCACCTGATGACGGTAAATCACCAACGGATGGTAATGAAGCAGAAGTGGATATTTATCCGCTGGCGTATGTTCAAAGTCCCACTTCTTCTTAGTCAGAAACGTATCATCCTGAGCATAGATGCCAAGCTCATCATCAAAAGGGACATACATTTTTTCTGCGGCGACCAGCCAATCACCAGGCTCTTCCTCAGTCAGACCAATCTTGCCCTTCAGACGTTCAAAATGCTCCGGATACTGCTTTCCTAACAGTCTGGCTATCTCATATGCATAATAGAGTTGATCCCGTACCATAAGATTAGTGTATGCATTATTGTTAACGATAGCTGTATACTCATCTGGACCCGTTACTGCGTCAATACAGAACGCACCCTCCCTGGCTGGATTAAAATGACCCAGATCCACCCAAAAGCGGGAGGTCTCGAAAATCATTTCCGCCCCCTCCAGGACCAGAAACTCATAATCGCCAGTTGCCCGCACATACTGTTTAATGGCATAGGCAATATCCGCGTTAATATGCATTTGTGCTGTTCCTGCCGGAAAATAGGAAGAGTTCTCAGCCCCGTCTATGGTGCGCCAAGGATACAGTGCTCCCTTCTGAGACATGACTGCTGCCCGTTCCCGTGCCTTATCTAACGTAGCATAACGAAACTCGAGTAGCTTCCGGCTAATCTCCGGCTGTGTAAATGTAAAGAAGGGTATCATATACATCTCGGTATCCCAGAAATAGTGACCTTCGTACCCTTCACCCGTCAGGCCCTTGGCCCCGATGTTCGTAACCCCGTCACGTCCTACGGATTGCAGCAATTGAAAAGCATTAAACCGGATACCCTGTTGAAGCGCAAGATCGCCCTGAATCTCTACATCGGTATGTGCCCAGAAATGATCCAGAAAAGCCCGTTGTTCATGAACAAGAGCCTCAAACCCACAATTCTCCGCCAAACGTTGTACTTCTAAGCACCTGCTCAACAGCTCGTCTTCTATATAATCCTTAGAAGTGTGATACGAAATGTACTTGGTCAGAGAGATTCTTTCCCCCATCACCACTGGTACAACCCATTGCATGGATAATCGCTGATTTTCTAGCCGCAGGAGCTTTTCATATCCAGAGCTACAATTCAGACTGTGGCTAATCCCTGTTAAAAGAGCAAACCCGGTATGCCGCGTCCTCTGTTTCATCCACAAAAAGGACTGCTCGAGCTCATGACCGGTTTCGACTAGCAGCAAGTTGGGTTCCTTACTCCCTGATCCCAGCCGGGGGTCATCCGTGACCTCCGGCCTTTGGATCTCACCATCGATCGATGAAGTAATCGTTAGGGTTCCCTCAAAATTCAATGCCTTGACCTCGTAATCTATGGCCGCTAAATGTTTATGCTGCATGGCCACCATCCGACGAATGTTCAGCTGTACCCTGTGTCCGGCAGGAGATTCCCATTCTACCTGCCGATGCAAGATCCCATTTCGCATATCCAGCTTCCGTTCATAACGGTGCACTTGCCCACTGTTCAACTGAAAGGTATGACCTTCAATGCTGAGTTCAATAATCTTGGCGTCCGTCACGTTCAGCATAGCTTGGTTGCGGGAAGGATACCCATAAGCTCCCTCTGGATACACAATAGGCTCGGAATCAAAAAATCCATTCAAGTAGTTCCCTATTACAGATGAGCCCGAGTGGCCATGGTAACCTTCCTCGAAATTACCGCGCATGCCAATGTATCCATTACCCAGAGCAAATACACTTTCGCTTCTTTGATTGTTCTCTTCATCATAAGTCTCCTCATCAAGACTCCACTCCCGGTAAGGATACACCGCAGCCGGATGTACGTATGGTTTCATCTTCATCTCTCTATGCTCCTCCTGACACAGTTTTGTTCAATTAGCTATACTTTATCCTTATAATTCCTGCAATGTTCAAATCAACCTTTTAATGATCCACCCATAAGCCCTCTGACGAAATACTTTTGCAGCAGGAAAAAAATCGCGAGCGGCATCAGCATGGAGATAAATGCAGCCGAGGTGAGTAAATGCCAGTCGTTGCCTCGTGAGCCTACTAAGTCGGCGATCTTCATCGACATGACCTGCACTGACGGTTGATTGCCGATAAAAATCAGCGAGACTAAATAGTCATTCCACACCCATAGGAATTGAAAGATTCCGATAGAAGCCAGTGCGGGCACAGATAACGGTAGAATCAGCCTACTGAAAATAGTAAAATGGCTCGCCCCATCCATAAAAGCTGACTCAAACAAATCCTTAGGAAGCTGACTGATAAAGTTATACATAAAGTAGGTAACCAGCGGTAATCCAAAGGCCGTATGCGCCAGCCAAATGCCCAAGTAACTTCCGTTCAGTCCAAGAGCCGTATAATCTTTAAGCACTGGAATAAGTGCCACTTGTATTGGAATAACGAGCATTGCGATAATGATGACAAAAAGCGTGCGGCGTCCAGGAAAACGTAGCCAAGCAAAAGCATAGGCGGCAAAAGAAGCGATCAACACCGGAATGACCGTCGCCGGAACAGCAATCGTCAGTGTATTCCAGAAGGCCTGCGACAATCCGGTACCCTTTTGCACCGTTTCACTGCCATCAGCTTGCTTGAGCTTGTATTCCTTGCCCGAGAGCACATTATTGTAGTTATCCAATGTGAGATCCGGTGTCATTTTCCAGCCTTGTTCCTGTTGATTTATGGTACGCGCTCTGCGGTTCTCCCACATCAAACGACTGCCATCGGCCTTCACGCCTGCCTTCAGCTGCTCATCGGTATAGGTTTTACCGTTTACCTCGATCGGCTCCCGCAGATCCACATCCTTCGATAGCTGAAGGGTCTCTCCAGCCTTCCACTCCTGATGGGGGAAAGCTTTCCACCATCCAGTCTGCAGAATATCGGCAGCCGGACGGAAGGAGGAAATGAACAGCCCAAGGGTCGGAAGCAACCAAATGAAACAAATCACACCCAGCACGATATTAACAATCGTCTTGCTGCCTTTTCTCTTCTTTTTCCCGGCCATTAGAATCCCCCTTGCTTACGGAACTGACGTAGATTGATTATGATCACAGGCAACACCGCGATCAGCAGAACAATAGCCAGCGTGGAGCCGTAACCGAAATTCCGGTACATAAAGAATTGGCGGTAAAACTGTGTAGCCACTACCTCTGTATCGTATTGACCTCCTGTCATCACCATGACGACGTCAAATATTTTCAATGTAAAGACGATAATGGTCGTTGTCACAGTCAGAATGGTTGCTGAAATGTAGGGGATCATGATTCCAAAGAAGATCTTCACCTCATTAGCACCATCCACTCGTGCAGCTTCCAATATGTCGTCAGGAACTCCCTTAATAGCTGCCGAGAATATCACCATCGCAAATCCGGTCTGCATCCAGATCAGAATGATGATGAGGAAAAAGTTATTCCACGGCTGAAGCATACTCGTCCATGCCTGTGGTTCTCCCCCAAAATAAGTAACGATGGCGTTCAAAAGTCCAATTTGTTCATCGCCGGGTTGATAGTAATATACAAACTTCCAAATAACGCCTGCGGCTACAAAAGAAATAGCCATCGGCATAAAAATGATCGATTTAGCTAGCTTCTCATAGCTGCTTCTGTCGGCAAGAATTGCAATCAAGAGCCCAAAAGCTACACATGCCAGTGTACCAACGAATACCCAAAGTAAGTTGTTACGCAGTGCCGTCGCCATTAGATGGTCGCTAAAGATCGCTGCATAGTTGCTGAGACCTACAAATTTCTCTGAAGAAGCATTGAAAAAGCTTAAATACAGCGTCCGCAGCGCAGGCAGCACCAATAGCCACCCCAATATAATCACTGCCGGACCAATAAAAATATAAGGCAATACCTTTCGGCGTACGTAATCAGGATATTGCTCGACTGCCCAGGTAAGTGTGTAATAGATCAGATAAACACCCAGAACCCCCCATAGAACAGCCAGAACCGCCGTTAGTAGCGGGTTTAGCGTTGAATCCCGAAAGAATAAAAAGATCGAGCCATTAACAACAACATTGGCTATTAATACTAAAAGAGACAGCAATACCGCCCTAAGGCTTACCGTCTGCTTGGCTTTTAATTGTGGCTTCATTTGTGGTTGTAGTTGTGATTGTCCACCCATATTAGCTCCAGCTCCTCCTATACTCACGCTTTGGAAAACAAAAAGAGGGGCAGAGAACCTTCAAATCTCACTGCCCCTCTTTTAACTGTGTGCTTTCAATATTAGGTTAGTTGTTCCAGCCAGACTGGATTTGTTCCAACGCCTGATCCAGCGTCGCAGTACCACTTACGTAGTCGGTCATCCCCTTCCAGAAGGTACCTGCGCCCACTTTGCCCGGCATCAGGTCAGAGCCATCAAAGCGCAGCGTGGAAGCATCCTGAACCAGCTTCGCCATCCGGCGATCGGATTCTGAGGTATACCAATCCAGGGAAGCATCATTCATTGGAGCAATTACGCCGCCCGATTGCACCCAGGTCTTAATGGATTCTCCTGTAGTAAAGAATTCCATAACTGCACGAACTTCAGGACGATCGTTGAACATCGCGTAAATATCGCCAGCAACTAGCACTGGTTTACCATATTGAGGATCAATAGGCGGCAGGTAGAACCAATCATAATCTACATCAACCTTTGCGGTTTCAGGGAAGAAGCTTGTAATAAAGTTGCCGAGCATATTAAACCATGCTTTAGGAGGATTATTGAACATTGGTGCTGGGGCATCCCCGAACGATGTCGTCACGATGGATTTTGCACCACCATAGACATAATCCTTGTTGAGCCAAATTTTCGACATGGTTTCAACTGCATTCTTCACTTCTGGAGAGGTAAATGGCAGCTCACCTTTTACCCATTTATCGTAGTTCTCAGGTGTAGTTGTGCGCAGCATTATGTTTTCTACCCAGTCTGTTGCCGGCCAGCCTGTTGCAGCACCACTCTCGATTCCAATAGCCCAAGCAGGATCACCATCTTTCGCAATTTGTTCCGTCAGAGCCATCATCTCATCCCATGTCTCAGGAACCTTGTAGCCCGCTTCATCAAATTGCTTTTTTGGATACCAGACCAAGCTCTTTACGTTACTGCGGTTCCAGATCCCCGCCATGATTTTGCCGTCTTTCCCGTCCATATTAGACATATCAAGCCAGCTCTTGTTGTAATTAGCCGTCAATTTGGCTTGATCCAGCACGTTAGTTAAATCGATAACCTTGCCAGTCTTAGCAATCGAGGCTAGCAGTCCCGGCTGCGGGAAATCAGCGATATCCGGAGCATTTCCACCGTCTACTCGAATGTTTATCGTAGCTTCGAACTCTTTTGAGCCCTCGTATTGAATATCAATCCCTGTCTTCTCTTCAAACTCTTTAATACTATTCTCAAATTTCACTTGGTCAGCATCTACGAAGGGGCCGAACATCGTTACTTTAGTTCCTTTATAGTCGCCCTTCATGGCTAGCTCTAGCGGAGATCCCGATGGCTCGGTGCTAGGAGCAGTTGTAGCTTTCTCAGTGTTATCTGCTGTTGGGCTGGTAGTCGCTGCAGGTGGATCTGTAGGCGCTGCATTGTTGTTATTGCCTCCGCCGCATGCGCTCAGCATCATAGTGAAGGATAAACACAGTACTAAAGCCAATGACTTTTTACGTCCTGAGGTTTTCTTCATCTTTTGTACATCCCCTTTAATGGTTTTAGAGATTGCTTCTGACTCAATCATCCGGTACCCTGGCATGTATAAGCAGCTTGTAGCAGATCACCTCCTTGGAAAGCTTTTCAGAATCTAAGGATCTATACTAAAAAAGAATCCAATCACAAATTCCAATTAATTGTAGCGCTTACATTTGTTATAGTATCACATAAAGTAAGCGTTTCCAATCTGTATTTGAAATGTTTTGGTAAAAATTATTTTTATTGTCTAAGCAAATATTCAAATGTTGCTTAAGACAAGCGCTGAATTCTGAAAAGCTTTTCAGAGGGTGGTACAGAAGTGAACTACCCCTATTTTTCTCGTGTAGATTCCCGCACAATCAGCTTATGCTCCATCTTCTCATTCAATACCTGCACTTCACCAGTTGTAAGCAATTCATGCAGCTTCTCGGCCGCACGATACCCTAACTCGTAAATTGGCTGTGCAATCGTAGTTAGCTTCGGGATGAACATACCCGACATCCTTAGATTATCAAACCCAATCACGGATACCTGACCCGGAACAAGAATATTACGATCCTTCAGATAAGAAATCGTCCCCATCGCGAATTCATCAGCCACACAGAAAACAGCAGTTAGTTCAGGGTAATCTGTAAATAGTTCATGCGCAGCTTGATAAGCATGTTCAAACCGGTGACTGGCATATTTACTCTTCACAATATTCTGCTGTAACCCTGACTCTGTTAGTGCTCTTACAAACCCTTCATAGCGTGGTGGTCCTGATACCGAATTATCATGGTAAAAACCAATCATACCAATATCTTTATGACCTAAATCAATCAGGAACTTTACCGCATCATAGGCAGCCGCTTCATCATCCACCTCCACACTTGGAATGTCGAACTCATCGGAATGTGACGACACTAGCACAAATGGAATTCTACAACCGACCAATTTGTCATGATACTCAGGGTAAAGAAAATCACTGGCGAATACAATTCCATCCACCTGCTTCTCATGGAAGTTATCAATATAGGACAGTAGTCGTTCTTTGTCGCGGTCCGTATTGCAGATCATTAGACTATACCCAAGCTTGATGCAAGCATCCTGCATCCCCCGAATCACCCCTGCGAAATACAGGTTCTCAATATCCGGAATAAGCAGGCCCAGTGTAAAGGACTTCTTGTAAATCAGACCACGTGCAAATGAATTAGGTTGATACCGCAATCGTTCTACAGCCTCCATCACTCGATTCCGTTTGCTCTCCACTACCGAATTCGGTGCATTCATAACACGTGACACTGTGCTAATCGACACCTCGGCCATTCTGGCAACATCTCTTATGGTTGGCTTCATAATGATAACTTCCTTTTTTAGGGAACTTTTCGATGTGATTATAGCAAGCCCGATTGGAAATAACAATATATTTTTTGAAGCGCTTACATTATTTTAAAAAATTCATCTTCTCCTCCTCTTTCTTCACTCGGAAGATAAACAACTTACTTAAAGTGTGTATATAGTTTTATTACATGGTATACTATCCGAGTAGCGATATTCGTAGCTACAAATACTGCTCTATGAGCATAGAGCATTTATTATAGGAGGGATAACATTGAAACAACCTCGTGACATTCGATTCTCCGTACTGGACCTGGCTTCTATTGTGGAAGGAGGGACCGCGGCAGACTCTTTTCATAACTCTCTAGATTTAGCTCGGAACGCTGAGAAGTGGGACTATCATCGGTATTGGTTCGCTGAACATCATAATATGATCGGAGTTGCCAGCTCTGCTACCTCACTCTTGATCGGACATATTGCTGGTGGCACCCAAAGTATACGTGTTGGCTCTGGTGGCATTATGCTATCCAACCACGCACCACTTGTTATTGCCGAACAGTTCGGGACTCTCGAATCTCTATATCCGGGACGGATCGATCTTGGACTGGGCAGAGCACCCGGATCTGATCAACCAGCTTCCCGTGCGCTGCGTCGCGGGCTCGGAAGCGATGGCAGTGAATTCCCTGAGCAGCTAAGTGAGCTAAGAGCTTACTTCGACCCTGCAGGAGCAGGATCGCGCCCAGCTGGAGTACGCGCGGTTCCTGGGGAAGGCTTAAATGTTCCCATCTGGCTCTTAGGCTCCAGCGGCTTTAGTGCTGAGCTAGCAGCCAAGCTAGGGTTACCTTTTGCCTTTGCCAGCCATTTTGCACCTGAGTATTTACTTCAGGCGCTGCACATATACCACAGTAATTTCCGTCCATCAGAAGTACTAGACAAACCTTATGTTATGGTCGGACTAGGGGTTACAGCAGCCGATACTGTAGATGAGGCAAGAAAGCTAGCTACCTCGCAGCAGCAGCAGTTC
This sequence comes from Paenibacillus sp. FSL H7-0737, assembly GCF_000758545.1. Taxonomy (NCBI): domain Bacteria; kingdom Bacillati; phylum Bacillota; class Bacilli; order Caryophanales; family Paenibacillaceae; genus Paenibacillus; species Paenibacillus sp. FSL H7-0737. Next base: position 6,496,280 of record NZ_CP009279.1, read on the forward strand.
CTCAATATCATCCGCGGGCGTACAGGCAAGTTACAACCACCCGTTGAGAGTATGGATGGGCTATGGACGGTACAAGAAAAAGCAATCATGCTCGATAAGCAGCGTTATTCTTTCTCTGGCGATAAAGCAGCGATTAAAGAACGACTTCAAGACATTCTGAAAGAGACACAAGCAGATGAATTGATTATCTCCGCAGGGATTTATGATCATGAAGCTCGTCTTCGTTCCTATGAAATTGTAGCTGAGGCTATGAAAGAACTGTAAGATTGCAGTCTTAACAAGGCAGGACGTTATCTGAGTATCGGGAATTCTCCCGTTTCAGATATGCGTCTTGCCTTTTTTGTTTTGTTTTCGAAACCGTTCTTAATAAAACACTACTAAGATAGTAAAAAACATAAAAATAAAGAGATATAGAGAGAAATCAACAGATAAAGAGACCATATACTTACTATTTAAGCAAATATGATCTAATTAGTTGTAATACATCATTTTTCTTTGGATATCATTTTGATTATACTTTATATATTCGCTATAACGAACGATTTGTATTTTGGCTATGCCCTCTTTCTCCGTTCATTCAGAGAGATTCCCCCCACAAATGAAAGAGTGGTACTTCACAATACCACTTATTTCGACAATGTAGAATGGAATAATCGTTTAAAACGGAGGATTTTGCCGGAAGCCCGCAGATTTTGTTTTTCAACAGCTACAATGGGCTCAGGAGAAAGGAGCAAAGAAAGTGAAGAAGAAATACCATTCGGTCTTCATAGCTGCTTACGTTCTGATTATTCTGGTAGGAGTAATATGGCACGCTGGAGGGGTAAGCGCTCAGGATACCATTAAGCTTACTGTGAATTCTCATACCACGAGCACAGCCACCATGAACAATATGAAGCCCGGTGACGAAATGAGCTCAGAGTACACGATTATTAATGATGGCACAGAAGGCTTTGATTACTTTGTGGACTTTAAATTCATCTCTGGAGACGTAGAGTTGTACAATATTCTCCAAATGACACTCGAAAAAGAGGGAGTAATCATCTATTCGGGAGTGATGAGTGAGGCTGCTGGCAGAGTAACCATCGGTTCACTTGCTGGAGGAGAGAAGAGTGTAATTCAAATGGATGTAACCTTCCCATGGGAAGCCGGCAACGAATATCAAGGGAAGGCCACGACCGTAGCTTTTGAATTCTCCGCTTCCGGAGAACCAGGTCCAACCACCGAGCCTACTTCAACGCCTACGCCAACAGCGACGGTTGCACCTACACCTGATCCATCACCTACAGCAACAGCAACAGCAACAACTGAACCTACTACAACACCTACTGAAACACCAGCAGCTACACCTGAAGCTTCACCGTCACCTACGGTTGCACCAACCACAACACCTACGGATTCACCAACGACTACTGTCTCACCTACAGCTGTCGTAACACCAGGTCAGTCAGTGCCTCCAACAGCAACAGCAACACCATCGCCTACACCTACGGCTTCACCGCCTGCAGTCGATGAAATAAGCGTTACTGAAGAACCGATTCCAATGGGCGGAAGCAGTAATGAGCCTACACCTGCAGCGTCACCAGGTGCTGGTAGTCAAACCACCAGTGCAACACCTCAGCCAAGCGATGAGGTAGCCTTACCTGACGGCGACATTCCTTTGGGAGCACCAGAGGCAGGCAACGAGCTTCCAAATACCGCCGAGCCTTGGTATAACTTAATTCTGGCCAGCTTAGCTATTGCGGTACTCAGCGTGATCATCATGCGCAGATTGAAATCGAAGAAAGAATAACATTTAGTAATATAAGTCTGGAGGAGAGAGTATGAAGAAGCGTAATGGTGTTTTATTAACCGTGAAGCTAATCTTCATACTCTCTTTAGTTGTGCTGATTTATTCGATCGTCCAAGTCGTCAAAGCACCCATCGAGGCCAAGCAGGCCCTAAATGATTGGGCAAAAAAGAGGGAGGAAGCCATCGCCCGCCCCCTTTCAAATGAAGAGAACCCTCTCCCCAAGGGAATGGTCAGTTCTTCAAAAGAACAACCATCTTCTCCTCCCTCCTATAAAGAGGGTGAAGTGATTGGAGAAATCCGCTTCCCCACCTTAAATAAGAAGGTGGCTATTCTGGAGGGTACGGAAAGCCCTGAATTAAAAAAAGGAGCTGGACACTATATAGGTAGCGCAGCCATCGGTGCCATCGGTAATAGCGTGCTTGCTGGACACCGTGATACCGTCTTCCGCAATCTAGGAGAACTTGTCGCAGGAGATCTAATCGAACTGGAAAGCATGGACGGTACGTTCACCTATGAAGTGACAGGCAGCACGATTGTAGACGGGACTGAACGCGGCGCAATAAAACCAAGCGATAAGGCTATTCTTACCTTGATCACCTGTTATCCTTTTTCATACGTGGGGTCAGCACCGGACCGGTATTTACTTTCAGCGAAGCTAGTAAAGAAAGAAATATCGCCTCATTAAAGCTAATCTTAACTCTTAATCTTCCTCCTCAGGGATGAGACCGGATATGGAAAGTGATACTATATAGATACAACAGTAATGAGGAGATGACCCACAGTGAAAAAAGAGGTTATAGAACGGTTTATTTCGTATGCTCAAATGGATACCCAATCGAACGAGGATAATGAAACTTGTCCGTCCACTCCGGGGCAGATGGTGCTGGCTCACAAGCTGGTCGAAGAGCTCAAGGAGATCGGCATGGATGAAGTGCAGGTGGACGAGCATGGGTATGTCATGGCTACACTCCCAGCCAATACGGAGAAGGATGTTCCGACCATTGGTTTTTTAGCGCATCTCGATACAGCAACTGATTTCACAGGAACAAATGTAAAGCCACAGATCGTGGAGAACTACGATGGCAAAGATATTCTTCTGAACAAAGAATTAAATGTTGTATTGTCTAAAGCGAGCTTCCCAGAGCTGGCAGAATATAAAGGCCATACATTAATTACAACCGATGGTACCACCCTGCTTGGCGCAGACAATAAAGCCGGTATTGCCGAGATTATGACAGCTATGAATTACCTTCTTCAGCATCCAGAAATCAAACATGGCAAGATTAGAGTTGCCTTCACACCGGACGAAGAAATCGGCCGCGGACCTCATAAATTTGACGTAGCTGCTTTTAATGCTTCCTATGCTTACACTGTGGACGGAGGCCCACTCGGTGAACTAGAGTATGAAAGCTTTAATGCTGCATCAGCCAAAATCTCGGTTTACGGCGTCAATGTACATCCTGGTACTGCCAAAGGAAAAATGATTCATTCCGCAAAAATCGCTATGGCGCTCCACCTTAGACTCCCTGCTGAGGAAGCTCCAGAATTCACAGACGGTTATGATGGCTTCTACCACCTTAGCTCCATAGAAGGCACACCGGAATTCAGCAAGCTTCAATATATCATTCGTGACTTCGACCGCGAGAAATTCGAGGCACGTAAAGCCTTTCTTTCTGCCATCGTAGATGAATTCAAGAGCATCCATGGTGAAGAGAACATCGTGCTTGAAATGAAAGACCAATATTACAACATGCGCGAAAAAATCGAACCGGTGCGTCATATTGTCGATATTGCCCATGAGGCGATGGAGAATCTGAACATCACACCGATCATCCGCCCGATTCGCGGGGGAACAGATGGCTCACAGCTTTCCTACATGGGTTTACCTACACCTAATATTTTCACGGGGGGCGAAAATTTCCACGGCAAATTCGAATACGCCTCTGCTGACAACATGGAAAAAGCGGTAAACGTAATCGTCGAGATCGCCAAGCTGTTCGAACAAAAAGCCTAAATCGTAATTCACGTCACTCCATATTGAACACAAAAAATCCCTGAAAAGGTCGATTCAGACCTCTCAGGGATTATTAATGTTCAAAGTCTATTCGATTAGCATCTTTCTTCCGGCGGCGTGTCTTTCCAGATCACGTTTTCCCCGTAATTCTTACCCCAATCATACATCAATCGAAGGACGGGAAGCAGGCTTTGTCCATATGAAGTCAGAGAATACTCTACTTTTGGAGGAACCTCGGCATACACTTTCCGAAGAACCAACTGATCTTCTTCAAGCTCTCGAAGCTGATTGGTCAACATTTTCTGCGTGATATGAGGAATTAGCTTCTTCAGCTCACTGAACCGCTTTGTCCCTTCAAGCCCAAGATGCCACAGGATTATCAGCTTCCATTTGCCTCCGATCACCGCAAGCGTCAGTTCCTTCTCGCAGTTAATTTCCTTCAAATTGATGCGATCTTTAATCTCGGTCGCCATAACTAAAGCGCCTCCTCTCTCCTGTTGTCATACTAACACAAAAACGAATAACCTCCTTACTAGGAAGGCATTCGTTTCTGTACTCTCACTCTAAATTAGCATGCTTGCCGAACATCTGCTTAGTCGTCTGCCCCGTCTTCTCCATCATCCGCAGAATCACTGCATCGTAAAAGACTAACATCGTCTGTTCGAATAAAGAAGCCATTGGCTGAATCGTGCTGTAGCCTCCGCTGGTCTGATCTTTTGTAGATCCCGGCAGCTTCACTACATAGCTCGCTAAACGTCCGACGGTCGAGTCCGGCGCAATCGTAACGGCAATAACCTCTGCACCTACTCCTTTGGCCTTCTCTGCCATAGAGATCAGCCCCTTAGTCTCTCCTGAACCCGAACCGAGCACAAGCACATCACCAGGCTCAATACCCGGAGTTACCGTTTCTCCCACGACGTACGCTTCTTTACCGACATGCATGAGTCGCATTGCAAAAGCTCGTCCCATCAATCCTGATCTACCAGCCCCGGCCACAAATACCTTATTCGACTGAAGAAGCAGTTCAGCCATTCGTTCAGCCTCTTGCTGATCAAGCTGAGAAATGGAGCACTGAAGCTCCTCTATAATTTGCTGCGCATATTTCAATGTGTCCATTGTAATCTTAAGCCTGGTTAACTAGACGTTTCATCTCTGCCGCTGCGGCCTTTTGATCAGCCTCACCCGTAATGCCTCCGCCAACGATAACAAGATCAGGATTCGCTGCAATAACTTCCGGAAGCGTACTTAGCTTGATACCCCCAGCGATAGCGGTTTTAGCCTGTTTAACCACACTTTTAATTGCATTCAAATCTGCAAAAGAATTTTTTCCTTCCGCCTGATGGTCATATCCAGAGTGTACGCAGACATAGTCTACGCCAAGTGCGTCTACTTCAGCCGCTCTTGACTTAATATCTTTTACATTGATCAGATCAACCAGAATCTGTCTATTCGTCTTCTTAGCTTCCTCCACCGCACCTCGAATGGTAGCATCATCAGATACACCAAGCACAGTAACGATATCAGCACCAGCCTCTACCGCCTTCATCACTTCATATCCGCCAGCATCCATGATTTTCAAATCAGCCAATACTGTCAAAGCAGGAAAAGCTTCCTTTATTGCTTTCACCGCATGCAAGCCTTCATTAATAACGATAGGTGTTCCAATTTCAACGATATCTATATATTCAGCAACCTCTGAGACAATCTCTTTCGCTCCCGCAATATCCACTAGATCCAATGCTAATTGCAATTTCATATTTATTTGCACTCCTTGTTAATATATTTTAGTAAGTCATGTACAAATTGTAGATCCTTACATCCTTTAAGGGAAGTAGGCACTTTATTGTGATGTAGTTACCTGGAGGATACTAATGTGCTGCTGCCAGCTTTATCTTTGCAGACATTAACAACCTTTTGTCATATTTTTGTAAAAGTACTGCATTTTCATGAAAGCTGTGCTAACATTACAGTTTGTTTATGGAATAACAGCAATTTAATCATGATGTAAGAAGGTGTACAATGAAGCACAATAATCACCAAGAATTTAACCTTGTAAAACTAACTTGGCCGATATTCCTGGAACTGTTCCTATTTATGCTCATGGGCAGTGTGGATACTTTTATGATCAGCTCCGTATCGGACGATGCCGTATCGGGTGTTGGCGCAGCGAATCAGATTATCGCGATGGCTATTTTAGTTCTCAGTGTAATTGGTAACGGCGCAGCGATTGTAGTCTCCCAATACCTCGGTTCCAAAAAACCTCTGGAAGCCGCTCAAGTGACCGGCAATGCCATTACTCTAAACCTGTTAGTAGGAATTCTCCTAAGTACATTTTTGCTGATATTCGGAGGGACTCTACTAACTGCCCTGAATGTAAAAGGGGACATTCTCGTTTACGCTAAATCCTATATTCATATTGTCGGGGGCGGTATTTTTCTCCAAGCATTAATCAATGCTCTGGCGACCACAATCCGTACGCACGGTTTCACTAAACAGACGATGGTCGTATCCTTGCTGATGAACATCATTCACGTGGTGGGTAACTACTTACTCATCTATGGTCATTTTGGACTTCCAGCGTTAGGTGTCGAAGGTGCAGCTATCTCAACGGTTGTCAGTCGGTTTATCTGTCTTATTATTTTCTTCTTACTGCTCTACAGAGTGATGGAGGTACGGGTAAAGTTAACCTACTACATTCATCTTTCCAAAAAATATGTGCAGCAAATTCTCAAAATCGGCATCCCGTCCGCGTTTGAATCGATTATTTATCAATCTTGTCAGCTCGTATTCACGCTGTATATTACCTATCTGGGCGCCGAGGCTATGGCCACTCGTCAATACGCGCTCAACATTTCCAATTATATTTATTTATTCAGTGTAGCCGTCTCCATGGGAACCTCCATTATCGTAGGACATCTGGTGGGAGCTAGGCGCCCCAAGGAGGCCTATACGCGTGTATTCACCAGTGTGAAGTGGGCACTTCTGGTCACAGTAGTAATAGATGCTCTTGTGATCGTCTTCCGGGTACCACTATTCGGCCTCTTCACAGACAACGAGAACATTATTCTGATGGGGGCTCAGGTTATACTGCTTAGTTTCTTCCTAGAGACCGGGCGCACAACTAATTTGGTCATCATTAACTCACTACGCGCCTCGGGCGATGCGAAGTTCCCAGTATATATGGGACTGATCTCCATGGTCTGCATGAGCTTACCCCTTGGCTATTTTCTGGTATTCCAGCTTAACCTAGGATTAGCCGGTGTGTGGATTGCCACTGCGGCTGATGAGTGGACAAGAGCTGTCATTATGTATTTCCGCTGGAAGAGTCGAGCTTGGGAGAAACATGGACTGATTCAGCACGATGATGTAGAACACAGCGTGCCTTCCACTACCCCTGCAGCTGTAAATTAACGAATTTATTTAGGTGGTTCTCTAAGGTCATACCAGATCTTAAGGGTCCACCTTTTTTGTCGCTTCATGATTACATAAATATTAGAATGAATGAAGCATTCTACGTTACAATAGATAGAACGTAATTAATCTAAAGGGGAGAACCTCATGCCGGAAGAAACCGGAATCCACGAGTTATTGACGCTCAAGACGATTGCGGAGACCTTAAACAGTTCCAATGAGCTCAAACCGATGCTCGATACAGTTATGGGTAAGCTGTTAGATCTAACAGGAAATACGGCAGGCTGGATCTTCCTGAGCGAAGAGAATATGGAGTATGAATTCGCCGCAGATCAAGGTTTACCGCCAGCGCTGCAACGGAACAATAAACAGCCGATGCAGTGTGGAAGCTGCTGGTGCCTAGACCGCCTATGGGACGGACGGCTAGAGCATGCCGTTAACATTCTAAACTGCAAGCGGCTGAGTAATGCCAGGCAATATAACTGGGGCGATACGTTGGGGATCACCCACCACGCCACTATCCCATTGCATTCAGGCGAACGCTACTTAGGGCTTATGAATGTAGCTGCACCAGGCAAAGCACATTACCCCGACAGTGAGCTGGCTCTGCTACAATCCGTAGCCCTGCAAATTGGCAGTGCCATTGAACGCATGCAGTTATATAGCACCGAGCTGCGCCGTGCCAATCTGTACGCCAAATTAGGGGAGTTCAGCGCTGCTTTGAATATAACGGCTAGTGAATGCATCTCCCCAAGCATTCTGGTGGAGAAAACCACCGCCCTGATTGGTCAATATTTCGATTGGCCTTTTGCAGCGATCATTGGACAACACGCGGGCAAATTCGAAGTACATGCAGCCGCTCATGCAGCTAATATAACACCTGAATTAGCTCCTTTTGAGCTCTCGGATTCCTTTAAGAATCGTCTAAGGGACATTGCAAAAGGACAGCGCTTCGCAACATTAACCTCTGACGAAGAACAGGAAATTACGAACTCATGCTGTTCCGAACAGCCTGTTACAGAGCGAGTTGTAATGCTTGCCGTCCCCTTTCGGCAGATTACTGCACATGGTTCAGCCATTCTACTCATCACCTCGCCTAAAGCACTCGCCTCCGCAACCGCAGATGGAGAAGTACTCGAAGCGATTGCCGAGCACATTTCAGCTACACTGGAAAGTGTACAGCTCGGAGAGAAGCGCCGCGAAATCGCGCGTCTGGACGAGCGGAATCGACTGGCCCGTGACCTCCACGACTCGGTGAACCAGATTCTGTTCTCCCTCTCGATGACGGCCAAAGGTGTAGAAAGCATGCTGCAGCAAGAGCACATCTCCCATCCGGCTGCTGAGGCTGTCCGCGATATTCAAGAGCTCTCTCAATCTGCACTCAAAGAAATGCGTGCTTTAATCATGCAGCTTCGTCCTGCAGGACTGGAAGCCGGGTTATTGACCGCGCTGCAGGCTCATGGTCAGCAACTAGGGCTGTTGATACAGACTCAACGCAGCGGTGTACTCGAACTTCCCCGCAATGTGGAAGAAGGACTGCTGCGCATTGGTCAAGAAGCACTTAATAATGTACGTAAGCACTCCGGAGCTTCTAAAGCTGAAGTATCTCTACATTTAAACGCTACCGAGGTGATACTGAGCATTGCCGATCAGGGCAAGGGCGGTGCCAAACGGCGCTGTAACATAGACACCAATGAATCTCTCGGCCTGCATATTATGAAGGAAAGAGCTGAGGCGCTCTACGGCCATATTCATATTTACAGTGAGGAGCACCAAGGCACAACGATTGAGGTAACCATCCCTTTGCCCCTCCAATCCACATGAAGTCGGGTGATCACAAATGACAATAGGTTTATTACTGGTTGACGATCATGCAATGGTTCGTCGAGGGCTACAAGTGTTTCTCTCGACACAACCGGACATCAAGGTTATCGGAGAAGCATCGAACGGCCGCGAGGCACTAGAGAGAACGGCTGAGCTCCAGCCGGATATCATATTAATGGATTTGCACATGCCCGTTATGGACGGCATCGAGACGGCTAAACAGCTGCGGGTCTCCCATCCACAGGTCAAAATCATTGTTTTGACCTCCTTTTCAGATCAGGATCATGTACTCCCTGCTATCCGCGTAGGGATCAAAGGATATTTGCTAAAAGACATAGAACCAGAAGCGCTGGTAGTCGCCATCCGCAAGGTACACAGTGGTCAAGTTGAGCTGCATTCCGCAGCTGCCAGTCAACTGATGAATCTAATGGCAGCTTCTACACCAGAACAACTGAATGTTAGCAACTCAGATCTGAATGGATCCAGTACTACATCGGTTACAATCACCGGATCTGAGCTTCTTACTCCACGAGAGCAGGAAGTGTTAGACCTCATTGCACTAGGTATGAGCAACAAAGAGATTGCCAGTAAGCTGGTCATCACCGAGAAGACTGTTAAGACACATGTCAGTCATGTACTGGGAAAGCTGAACTTATCGGATCGGACTCAAGCTGCCATTTTTGCATTGAAAAGCGGCTACAACTCATAGCGCCACAGCCCATCTACAACTATAGTCTTAGACGCTCAGCACAATGGCTGAGCGTTTTTATTATGCAGGTTCATTCCATGTGCTGACGTCAACAAATGTCGATTCAGCTATCATTGGTTTATAGCAATCAACCTTATAGGAGTGGATACAGATGAAAGTCATGATCCTGACAGGCAGCAATCGAAAAGAAGCGACCAGCACGAAGTTGGCAGAGCATGCCGCACATTTTATTAATCAGCAAGGCGAACAAGTCACCCTGTTTAATCTCCATAAACGCCCACTGCCCTTTTATTCACCAGATGAGTCTTACGCGGAGCATGAGCATCTAAGCGCCCTCCATCAAGAGATGCTAACTGCGAACGCAATCATCCTGATTACCCCGGAATACCACGGTTCCATGAGCGGCGTGATGAAAAATGCTCTCGACCATCTAGGCCAGACGCACTTCAACGGCAAAGTGGTATTGTGCGCTAGCTCTGCAGGTGGAGCTGTAGGTGTAAGCTCATTGCTTCAATTGCAGGCGGTTGTACGCAATCTACATGGGATTAATACGCCAGACTGGATCTCCATCGGCGGGATGCAGCGCAAGCGGTTCGAGGTTGAATACGACGGGTACGAGGGCGGTCAAGAAATTGAAGATCGCATTCGCCTAGTCTTAGAATCATTCCTAAATTTAGCTCGCAAAATCAATAGCCCGACAGGTGCCGCCCTATGATCAAAGGACTGTTTGAAACCCATCTGAACGTGACTAACCTTGAACAATCTGCTCATTTCTATGAACATGTTCTGGGACTACCCTTAGCACATTCGGAGAATACTGAAGGTCGCAAGCGGCGATTTTACTGGATTGGAGAAGATCGAAATCAGGCCATGCTGGGGATTTGGGAGAAGGCACCTTCCGAGGTTGTGCGTCAGCACTTTGCTTTCCAAGTAACGCTTGAGGATTTGAAGCAGTCAGTATCCTACCTGAAGGCCAAGGGGATTGAAGCCTCCAACTTCCTCGATGATGATAAGGGACAATTGTATGTATTTAGCTGGATGCCAGCCGTATCCGTGTATTTCAGTGATCCAGATGGTCATTCCTTAGAGTTCCTATCTATACTGCCTGATTCACCCAGACCTGAGCTAGGAATGGTACCCTGGAAAGAATGGGAACTAATACATGAAAGAAATTGGTAGTTATTGATAAAATTCAGGCTAAGCCTGCACGAGGAGACGAGAATATGATAAAAGGACTATACGAAGCACATTTACCAGTAAGTAATCTTGAGGTATCTATCGAATTTTATGAGAAATTGGGATTAAAAATGGCCTGGCGGGATGAGGAAACTGCATTCTTCTGGATGGAGGAAGGTCGGAGTTGGATCGGCATTTGGGAAGGAAAGGAAGTAGCAACGCCATACCACCCATCTTTACGGCATATTGCCTTCCGCGTAACTTATGAGGATCTGAAGCAATCACTGCAATGGCTGGAATCCATTGGGGTAGAGGCTGTTCCGTTCCGTAATCGAACTTCCGTTGAGCCTTTTATTCGAGCTTATCAAGGGAATGCTTCTGTGTACTTCAACGACCCGGACGGCAACAGCCTGGAATTGATGTGCCATGTAGAGGTTCCTGAACATTTGAAGCATCTCTCAGAGAACATCATCTTAACCGAGTGGGAGAAATTGCTCGAACAGAAATAAAATACTCCAACAAAAAAACAGCTGCCCACCATCAAGGGTCCAGCTGTTTGAGTATGTTAGCTGTTTCTATTTAACCATCTCTAGCATGGTTTTAGTAAAGGCTGTTACTTAATCGTGATGCCTTTCTTCATAGCCTTCATATCTGAATTCGTGTTCACAAGCATTGGCAGTATCTTCATACTTCTCGTCATGGGAGAGTTACATTGCCAGCAGGTAGGTACGTACTGAAATGCAAAGTTATCGCGCATCCAACCGGTGCAACCTTCCTTGGTACAAGACCAAATGGCTGTGTCTTCCTGCGGAAGATCCTCCAGTGCTTTTTTACGAAAATACATAAGTACCCCTCCTTGGATCGAATCGAGACGATTTCGCCACCCTATTAGGGGCAGATTCATAAGATGAAAAATAAAAAAGCTGCCCTCAACTTGTGTTAAGGGCAGCCTAATTTTCGAATTACAGTTTTACAACGTTTTCGGCTTGTGGTCCACGAGCGCCTTGAGTTACGTTGAACTCAACGCGTTGGCCTTCGTCCAAAGATTTAAATCCGTCGCCTGTGATTGCGGAGAAGTGTACGAATACGTCGCTTCCACCTTCAACCTCGATAAAACCAAATCCTTTGTCTGCATTAAACCATTTAACTGTACCTGTTTGCATGATATTACCTCCAATATTTTATTTAACACATGTCCTTTTATTCCTACGTAGTGTACGAACAAATAAAAATTCACACATTGGAAAAGGACTCATACGCACAAATGATAACCTTTTACAATATGTGAATTAAGGGTTAAATTTATGATTAACTTCATTGTACCACACTAAATCATTGAATGCAATGTAAATGCCTACTTTTTTCATTCCGGCTCAATATCCTCTATATTAAAGGCTTTAGAGCCGGAAATGTGCACGGGTTAATCGATGTATCCTGCCAACCCTTTATCCATTAAGTAATCCATCTCCGCATCAAGAATCGTCTCCACTGTGATTTCATCCAGCTTCACATCACGCTGGCCAACAACATAATCAACCAGATCATCATTGTCGATGTCTACCTCGCCTTTGGCATTGGCCTTGGCGTTATTGATAAAGGTCTGTTCATGCTTCAATACTAAACGAATTAATTTAGGATCTACTTTGGTTTTGGCAGATAATACGGTTACTAATTCCTGCTCGTTTAATTTGTCACTCATTTTTCAAATTTCATCTCCCTACAATTATTACATCTCCATTGTAGCATATTTCACGCTTTAACGCGTCATTACGCGAAGTATACCGCGGTTTGTTCACACTTTTCTTGCTATCACGGGCTCTACAACATTCCACTTCAGGTAAGTTATTTAATAAAAACAGTTGTGAGGAACATTGACTTGTGCCAAAATATAAAAAAAGTGTTGGACCAAATTGAATACTAGAAAAGGCGGTTGAATTCATGAGCTCTGTATCTTCCCAGCAATTAGACACAAACAGCAACAAGGCACATCGTTATATCGAAGACGTATACGCACAGGTTGTTGCGCGTAATCCTTTCGAGCCCGAATTCCATCAGGCTGTAAAGGAAATCCTTGAATCTTTGCTTCCAATCCTGGCTGCTGAACCTAAGTATCAGGAAAATGCCATTCTGGAAAGATTGGTTGAGCCAGAACGTTTGATTATGTTCCGTGTTCCTTGGACAGATGATCAAGGCAAGGTCAGAGTTAACCGTGGATATCGTGTACAGTTCAGCAGTGCCATTGGACCTTACAAAGGTGGACTTCGCTTTCACCCTTCCGTTAATGCTAGTATTATCAAATTCCTCGGCTTCGAGCAAATCTTCAAAAACGCTCTTACCGGCCAACACATCGGCGGAGGTAAAGGCGGATCCGACTTTGATCCTAAAGGAAAATCCGAAGGCGAAATCATGCGTTTTGCACAAAGCTTCATGACTGAATTGCAAAATTACATCGGTCCTGACCAAGACGTTCCTGCAGGAGATATCGGTGTAGGTGGTCGTGAGATTGGTTACATGTACGGACAATACAAGCGGATCCGCGGAGGATATCCGGCTGGCGTATTGACTGGTAAAGGTATTGGTTACGGTGGAAGTCAGGCTCGGACAGAGGCTACTGGTTACGGTACAGTTTATTTCGTAAACGAGATGCTGAAAGCAAAAGGCCTTTCCTTTGAAGGAAGTCGCGTTGTTGTTTCCGGTTCTGGTAACGTAGCGATCTATGCGATTGAAAAAGCTGTACAGCTAGGTGCAACAGTCGTAGCTTGTAGTGACTCCGCTGGATATATCTATGACGAAAACGGCATTAACCTCGAAACTGTCCGCCGCCTGAAAGAAGTCGAAAGAAAACGGATAAGTGAATATGTGAATGAACACCCTAACGCAGTGTATACCGAAGATTCCACACAAATTTGGACTATTCCTTGTGATATCGCCCTTCCGAGTGCTACTCAGAATGAGATTGATGAAGCTATGGCTTTGAAACTGATTGAGAATGGTGTTAAAGCAGTAGGCGAAGGCGCCAACATGCCATCCACCCTTGAAGCTATTCACCAGTTCCAACAAGCTGGCGTGCTATTCGCGCCTGCCAAAGCTGCTAATGCTGGCGGTGTAGCTGTATCTGCGCTTGAAATGGCCCAAAACAGCATGCGTATGTCCTGGAGCTTTGAAGAAGTTGATACGAAGCTGCATGAGATCATGGTTTCCATCTATCAACAGTCTGTAGATGCATCCGAGCAGTATGGACAGTCCGGCAACCTCGTTGCAGGAGCGAACATCGCTGGATTCAAAAAAGTAGCCGATGCTATGTTGGCTGAAGGCGTAATCTAATCAAGCATAAACAAACGGCGTTGTGATCATACGAAGTCCCCGTAACCGGTGAGTAAGAAGCCGGGGACGGGGACTTTTTAATTCAACTATGAGTTCCAACCTGGGATTTGCCGCAAACCACCATCCCATATAGAGTACGTACTCTTCACAACCATATCGGACGGTGAAGAAGCCGTGTGAATGTAACAGGAATCAATCCCTGCCTTCAGAGCACCCTCAATATCCGTACGAGGATCATTTCCAATCATAATGGCTGAGCTCAAATCCGCTCCATACCTTTCAACTAAATAGCGATAAAATAGCGGATCAGGCTTGCTCACCCCTGCTTCCGAAGAGATCGCAATGCCATCAAATAGATGTATGATTCCGAGCATAGTTAACTCTGCCTCAATAAATGTCTTCTGCCCGTTGGAGAGCAAGAATACTTTTTTGCCACGTTCTCTTAACGTTTGTAGAATTTCAGTCACACCCTCATATAGAGAGATATGGACCATTGATAACGTCCGTAGCCACCTCACGGTTTCATATAACCACGCTTGATCCGGTTCTCCACCTAATTGACGGACCACAGACCGAAACACTTCCTCCATTACGAAATCCGGATACTCGCAGCTCCGTGCGGCTTCACCAAGTTGAAGATCCCGCTCCCGCAAAAACCGTTCTTGCAGTTCACTACCTGATATAGAGAGTCCCTGATATCCGAAATGGAGAGCTAACCTTTCCCATACCTCAGATTGCTCCTCATCTGTCTCAATATCAATCAGTGTACCGTACAGATCGAAAATATAAGTCTGATACATCCCCGTCTTCCTTCCCATGATTCACATTGTAAGTTACCCCTTAGTCACATTCTCCGTCGCTGCCTGCCCCTCCTCCATTTTGTTTGACACCTTTTGATAGAGATAGGAGATCCCCAGCAGGCAAATCCCAAAGCTGGCATAAGCGATAATTTTACTTCCGGTATTCAGTAGTCCCAAATCGTATAGCAGCAGCTTACCTGTCGCCAGAAGCGTTAATCCAAGGCCGAAGCGCCGGATATACACATATCTTTTGCGGAAGCCGTACATGATGAACAGAACTGCTATCAACAGATACACAAGACTAAATATTAATCCCGCATCGCTTAATTGCAGCTGTACCCCTAGAAAAGCGGTGATGATTCCGAGTAGATACACTCCCATGAAAACAGGATAGATCTCCATACTTTTATACTCACGTTTAAGTAAGGTGATCAGCAGATCACGTCCACTAAACCACACGAAAATATTGAAGATAATAAGCACACCCAGTGCGATATAATCAGCCCCGGTATTACGTGCAAGCTCATTCTGCAGGCTTGGCAAGCCTACTGTAATCACCAAACAAATAGCGTAGCCGATCCCAAAGAGAAGTCTCACAAAATACTTAACAATCGTGTCATAAAGCACCTTCACCTTTGGCAATACATAGGCCAGAATAATAGTTAACAGAGCGGACAGCAGCAAATTATAGAAGGTTCTATGCGAGAAATCCTCCGGTACAGCCAGACGATACAGTCTTCTCGATTCATACAAACCATAGATCCAGAAATTCAATAATGCCGCGTATTTAAACCACAGGGCTAAGGTGATTTCGTAAGGCTCACTGCGCTGTAGGACATCCTTTCGATTATGCTGAACAGCGTACCATACGGCAATGATCAGCATGCCTGCAGTAATGAAGACATATTTTAGCGGAAAATAGACGTCTGCGGAATTCAACCATTCATTGGCTATACTGAGCTGCATGGGTACATTTAATCCGAAGAACACCGCAAGGCAAAGCGTTAAAATCCCCCAGCCTGCCCTTTCCATCCCTTTAAACCGATTCAGATTACCAAACAAGGTAAGCACAACGCCTTCAACCAACCAGCCAATGGACCACCAAGCCGCTCCAAATTGGAACGGAATCATCAGAATACCAAAGGTCAGCGAAGTAGCGTAGAACAGCAGCATGCTTTCTTTTTCTTGTGGCATCAGTTTTTCAAGCCCTCGTCCAAGCCCTAGATACAGCAGACAGAAGAGCAGCGCCAGCGCACCATTGTAATCCTTGAGCCCTGCATCCAGAAATAGAAGATACAAGGTAAGACAGCTAATAAACGTGTTGCATCCCAGTAGAGAGAAATCCCACCAAGACAACTTGGAGCGATACTTGAACGGGTACCATAACGTAATGCCCAAATACATCGCAAAAGTCAGCACCGCATAAATCATATTCATTCCGTTGCTATCCGATAACGCTATTAATATCAGCATGGAGGGTGTATTAAATAAGTAGCTGATGTAATTGACCACGTTCCAGCGTTTGCGGAAGGAGATTAGTAGAATGAATAAATTTAGAAGAAACAAGTAGCCCATTGCCACATAAACTGCGTTGCCTGAAAGCCCGAAAGCCCCAAGATAAGAATATAGTGGCAGGTACCCTCCGACTAAGCCCAAAGCACAAATACTTCGTGATTCATACCTTAAAGACAGGAGCACCGCAGTCAAAGTGACGAGCACGGATAAGGACAGCCCTACATAAATACTGATAATATCCAGTAAAAAATAGCTATAGAAAATAGAGCCGTACAGCACTGAAATCCCGCCGCCAAGTAGCCCTAAAGCGAACGTCCCTTTTCCTTTCCGGTAGAGCCACTCCCCGCCCCCTAACATCAGTAAACCCAGTAGGAAAAAGGCGCCTCCCTTCATATAACCGGTGAACCAATTGGAATAGGAGTATCTGAATGCCGCTCCCACGGCCAAGATCAGCAACAAGATCCCAAGCTTGTTAATCCAGCCTAGTCCAATTTTCATTTCGATCTGATTTTGTTTTCTTCGACGCTCCAATACTTCTTCACTGATCTCTTCTGAGGCAAAATCATGTAATCCGTTATCCATTCTGGAGTTCAGAGCAATTTCGGATTCCCTCAGTCTTTGTCGCTGCGCTAGTACACGCTCATTTAACTCCGCCGATAACGCTCCAAGTCGACTGGATAACTCCGCTTTATCCTCACCGAGCTGCCTCGCGGCTGTTTGGTACAACCGCTGAATATGACGCTTTGTGTCCATCTCAAAATCCGTCAGCCGGTCCGTATGGGCAAGGCTTTTAGAGGCAAAATAAGTCTGTAGCTTCTGTCTGGACAGACTAAGAATGCCAAGCTTCTCATCTAAAATTTGTTCCGTTAGCGTAACTTTTAGCTCTGTATTCTCTTCTTGAAGCTTCCCCACCTGAGTCTTTAACTCCACTAAAGCAAGCTTATGTTTCTCATATTGCTTCTTTAAGTGTTCATTCTCGTTGACCAGATCGTGACTTTCATATTCCGCGATCAGAGCTTCATATTCCTTAATAATCCCGTCCTGCTGGACCTTCATGAATCTAAGTCGATCTTTGAATGACTCCATAGCGCCTCCTAATGTGAGCGATTGTTAATATTTCCATTTTACTACAAACGGAAGAGTCTCTTACTCTTTTTTATGCAAAAAACTGCAACATATTTGAGGGATGTCCCGTCTAGATAATAACAACACTAACAAATGAACTTAAAAAGGAGCTCACAACTATGAACAACATTTTAAAAACAAGTACAGTTCTTTTAACTTTGTCCCTAGCACTATCAACAGGAGCAGCCTATGCCGCACCAACAACAACTTCTGCCAAAAATGATGCTGCTCAAACTACCGTTAGCGCTAACCAAAAAACATTTGCGATTGAAATCAACGGTTCCGCTCTGAAAGAAACAGGCTTCCAAACTACAAATGGCAAAGAGCCTATGGTGCCACTTCGTTCGGTTACTGAAGCACTTGGCTTTGAATTAACTTGGAATGGACAAACTAAATCCGTTGATCTTATCAATGGTGCTGTCTTCACTACAGTGAAAGCCGGAGAAGATCGCTATAGCATTAATAAAATGAATACTACGCTTGGAACTGCACCACAATTGGTTGACTCCATTTTGTACGTTCCAGCTTCCTTTGTAAGTGAAATCATCCACCACAACATGACAGTGAAGGGAGATTCCATCGTGATCACTGCTGCTAATCAGGAAGAGCATATGACCAAGACTGGCGTGATTACAGCTGTCAATAATGATGGCAAATACCAATCCGTTCAGATCCAGGGTGTAGGCACAGATGGCATCGTACTGAATGTAGGTGAAGATACGACTATCGAAATGGCAGACGGTACTAAGCTTGCTCTAAAAGATCTTCATATCGGTATGACCGTAAAAGCAGAGCATTCCATGATCATGACCATGAGCCTGCCACCGCAAACTCCAACTTACAAGATCACTGTTCTAGATGAGCAGAAACAAAATGATCTTTTGGGTACTGCAGGTACCATTGAAGAAGTTAAAAAAGACGATGAAGGAAACATCAGCATCACCGTTAAAGGCAGTGGCCTGAACGAACAGTCACAACAAGAAGTAGTACTTCGCATTAGCAAAGATACCGTGCTAATTAATACCGATGGCAAAGCTGTAAATAGCAGCGAGCTTGTAAAAGGCGCAAAAGTTATAGGATTCTACAGCCCTATGCTGACTAAGAGCCTGCCACCAATCGGCACAGCTGCTAAAGTCGTAGTAGATTCCGTTCAACAATAACATTATCAACAACCCTAGAGCTGTCCAATCGACAGCTCGTACAAACTAAACAGCGCGCGCCAGTACTCCATTGGCGCGCGCTGTTTGATTTTTCTAGAATCTATCACCTTATGAATCACTATTTAGGATTAATTGCATCAATGCTAATAAACGTTCTAAGTTAATTGGCTTACTAAGATAATCTGTTGCACCCGCTTGTAAGATTTTCGCCTTATCTTCCTTCATCGCCTTCGCGGTCAGCGCTATAATTGGAATTTTATTCCCTGCCGGCATTTCTCTGATTCGAGCGATAGCTTCAAATCCGTTCATTACCGGCATCATAATATCCATAAGAACGATGTCTATGGATGCAGATTGCTCCAGCGCATGTATGCCTCTCTCTCCATCCGCAGCTGTAGTTACTTGCAGTCCACGCTTCCTTAGCGTGTTAGATAACGCGAACAGATTCCGCTCATCATCATCCACAATTAGAACATGCTTATGATTTAAAGAGGTGAAGTCGCTGCTTATGTTCTCACTGGTTGCTGCGGGAAGAGCAACCGAACTTTCTTCCTCATGATTAAGATCTGCTATCCCAGCGGTTTCTTCAAGGCTAGGGTCCTGAAGCTTCATTGGCAAATACACCGTAAAGACACTACCTATTCCTTCTTGACTCTCCACTGTAATCCTACCGCCGAGCAGTGTTGCCAGTTCTCTGGATATGGATAACCCAAGCCCAGTTCCACCGTATTGACGTTCTGTATTTCCATTCGCCTGTTGAAAAGCTTCGAAAATAATAGCCTGCTTCTCAAAAGGAATCCCAATTCCAGTATCTTTGATGGCGAAAGCAATAAATAACCCTGGTTCCAAATGTGCCAAACTCCGTAGTTCGTCTGTAGTCGCCAAACGTATTTCAAGAGTTACTGAACCATTAGCTGTAAACTTAAACGCATTGGACAGCAGATTTATAATAATTTGCCGTACCCTTTGAGCATCCGAATAAAATAGCGGAGGTAAGTCCTCCCCCAGTTGTATATGCAAAGGAATCTCTTTTTTTCGAGACAGGTGACTGAAGCTCTGAAGCATTGCCTCCGGGATCTCCGTTAGATTTATCGCTTCAACTTCAATATTCAGCTTCCCTGCCTCAACCTTGGACAAATCCAAAATATCGTTAATCAGCGCCAGCAGATCTTGCCCAGAAGAATGAATGGCTTGGGAGAATTCAATATCCTCCTCACTTAAGGACCCCGACTGATTCTCCATGAGAAATTCGGAGAGTAACAATATGCCGTTAAGCGGAGTTCGGAGTTCATGAGACATATTCGCCAAGAACTCCGATTTATACTGCGAGCTTTGCCGCAATAATTCTGCAGATTGAGCAAGCTCTATTCGAGCTTTTTCAGCCTCAATTGACTTTTGTTCAGCTAAGAGATTCTTATCTTCCAGCTTTCTATTCGTCGCATGTAGCGACTCTGTCTGGATTTGCAGCTCCTCAGACTGGGTTTGTAGTTCTTCAGTATACACTTGAAGTTCTTCGTTTAAGCGTTGGGATTGCTCCAAAAGTTGATCAATTCTCATACTGCTGATGGTACTGTTAATTGCAGCACCAAATGCATTTGAAATAGACTCCAAGAATTTAATCTGCGGCTCAGTAAGTGGAGAAAAGGAGGCAATTTCCACCACAGCAACTACCTCACCCGAAAAACAAACTGGAAGTAATATAAGGAATTTCGGTGCGGAAACGCCCAGCCCGGACTGAATGTTGATATACTCATCTGGAAGATCCTGTATGTGAATCAAACGTGCCTCTTTAGCACATTGACCAACCAAACCTTCTCCAATTTGGAATGTCCCATGATCTGTTATGTCGCTGTTTCCAGCAAAAGTAGAAGTTCTATTTAACATGTCTCGATCATGATCTTGCATCCGTATATATAAGGCACCATATGGATAATCAATAACTTCTGCAGTTTTACCTAAAAAGATATCGCCCAGTTGTGAGACTCGTGTGATGCCCTGATACCTTGACAGCAAATCATTAGCATGATCCTGAATCCATATTCGCTCTTGTTGCGTGTCTATCAGATGATTCGTAGCGACACTGAGATCCCTGATTTCATCATTCGTGGTAATCTCCACTCTTCTCTTCGTATCATCAGCGGAATCTAATCCAGTAATCGTATGAGTAACCTTACGAATCGTACTAACGATGGCATGTGAAATGATCCACGAGGCGATCACTGAGGTAACAGCAATAATCGCCCAAACAATATAAAGGAGCTCCAGCAGCAATTTATTCTGATCTGCCTGTCCAGCTATCAAATCATTAGTATTCTCATTCATCGTCTCGCGGTAAGTACTGATCTGGCTACGAATTCGGTCCATTTGATCTTTGCCATCATCCGAATGGAAATATCGTAAGATTTCAGCTTCCTGTCCCTCTTTTTTCAACTCTATCACATAATCCCCGGACTGCTTGATCCACTGCTGAATATTATTTTCAATGCCCATCAGACGCTGAAGTTGCATGGAATCATTAGCAGTAAGCACGGAGAGCTCATCATAATTCGCCTTCCATTGAGTTTTCCCCAAATTATAGGGCTCCAGATACTTATCATCGCCGGTGATAATATAACCTCGTTGTCCCGTTTCCATATCTAGAATGTTCTTCTCGATCTGATTAGCCAAACTAGTTATCTCTCGGTCCTGATGGGAAATAAAGCTACTTTCCCGCTGCAGCGCATTGATTCTATCATGCATAACCATCACGAATCCTAATAGACAGATCACGATAAAAATTGTTATAGATAGTATTTTATACTGCAAAGTAAATCGATGTTTTTTCACAAAGTGCCTCCGTCCTGTCTTCTAAGCCTAACTCCTTACCTAATTCCTTATAATAATGGCCCTTTGCTCCTTCTTCATTGCTCCACTAAGTTTTCTATGTGAATTTTTACTGCTGGTAACTTAAACATTTTTGAGCACCGTTGAAACACCTGTGTATTTGACCATAAAAAAACTCCAAGTTTACTCACTCCTCAATAGAATATGAGGGGGAAATAGAGTGACTAACTTGAAGGCGATGTTATACTGTCTCCATTAACAAATACAGGTCTTCTTCTTCACACCAAGCTTTCCTGCCTGCTCAACCTTGGCAATATAATCTACTGCCAGCGGTACTTTACATGCGGTTTGTCCCATTTGTACCTGAACCTTTCCAATGCTTGCAGCAATCTGCGTTGCCTCATCATGCAGTTCGGTTACGCTGCTGGCGGCGATAATTACAAACATATTCATCGTGTAACGAACTCGATTCCGTTCCTGATGAATGGTAGATTGTATTTGCTGTAGCAGCTTTCTGATCTCAGCGATGTCTAGCAGATCATCCGGCGTAACTGAAATGTAATTCCCATAAGTACTCCAGCCACAGGTGGCCACCATTTCATCCGATGAAGAAATCCATTCTCTTGCAAGTTCTAGTGCGTAAGGGCTCTCTGCAGCGACAGACGCTACCGTATATTCCGCTATTCCAGAGCAGTAAGCTGTCACTACCCAGCTTTGAAGCACTTCCTTCGTAAGCGTCTTGGGGTCAACTGTAAGCCCTGCCAAATACATCGCATCATAATTCCCCGTCTGATACAAAGCGCGAGCTAGACCTTGGTCTTTCTTGATATCCTTTACCAGCTTCTTCATGTCCCCTATCCTTACTCCAAATAAAGGCTCCTTAGCACCATGTCGTATGAAGGTACGCTTCGTCTGCTCTGTACCCATTTCCTCAAGCTTACTCATCACTTCATTAATTGTCAGATTCATTAGAACACCTCTTATCCCTTCATCGCTTCTCTTAAAATGGGCTCACGACCCAGCGTTACTCTATTCTTGCCCGAATTCTTGGAACGATATAACGCTTCATCCGCTTCCCGATATAAATCTTCGAAAGTCACCTCTCTGCGCTCTGTAAAAGAAATTCCGATGCTAGCGGTAAGCTGAATGCTATCGTGTTCGTTCAAAATTATTTTATAATCACTCATCGTAGTGCGAAAATCCTCTGCTTCCATCAAGGCTGCACGTTTATCCTCAGCAAAAAAGCATACAGCAAACTCCTCGCCCCCGACTCTTCCGGCAATGCCTTTGTTTTGGTACACCTGAAGTATTTTATTCGAGAAATCAACTAATGCCTGATCTCCTGCTAAATGACCATAGGTATCATTAATTAACTTAAAATCATCGATATCAAATAACAACAGCGCCAGTCCTAGCCCGTCCGGAATCGTTTGATTTTGCACCATTTGCATAAAGTGCCTGCGATTATAAAGTCCTGTCAAATCATCTACCGTTGCTTGATAGACCAATTCACGTTCATACTGCTTCTTTTCACTATGGTCACTAAAAACAATTAGCATCCCCTTGTTCTCTGTTGCCTGATGTTCAGTCGCTATCAAGGAAACCCCATAACAAACCTCTCTTATTCCAGTACATACAATCTCAAACTGTCCTTCGGTCCTTTGACTATAATGAGCGCCAATGTCCTTGTGATGCCTCATAAAAAGATCAATATTTTTCCCCATCCAGGTCTCATTCGATATCCCGGTAATCTCAAACAAAATGGAGGTTGCAGCCTCATTTATACCAATGATACTATCATTCCGGTCTGTCAAAACTACGCCGTCTTTCATATGCTCCAGGATTTTAATTTTAGTTAAAGGATAGATCGTAGATTTGGAGTCAATGAATAAACACAAATAAGCCGCTATAATTGCGGGTAGATAAGTGAAGGCCGTAAAGCCTGTAAGCGTGATCTTCAACAAGGGAAGTAAAAAAACAGAAACGACCGGAACAAGTAGCCCGGCAAATAGTAAGAACGCACGTCGCAAAAAAGCTCTCGGTCTATTCATTAAGGAAACAGCTAGCAAGCAGACCGCATATAGACCAAATAGCTGATCATAAGCAATAAAAGCCATGCTAAGAAGCGTAGGCTTTACAGTAATTCCACTAACACCCGCAACAGTGGCCATGCCCACTTCACTACGCATTAGATGATGATAGGTATCCGTAAAAATAAGCAGTACGTCCAAAGCAATTGGAATCGAGAAAATAGCAAGTTTTACAGGTAGGCGTTCCGCGGAAGGAGACACATATTCTTTAACGACAGCATAAGTAAATAACGCACTTAAAAAAAGCGGAGCCTGCTGCATATTCTTCCACCACAGCTTAACCTGAAAAGAGGATGACATGATCTCTCCCGCCGTTGCAATAAATATGAGGCTGACCAGCAGCATTAAGATCCATAAATAGCGTCTTCCTGCCGACTTTCGATGTCGATAGGAGCTGATGCCCATGTAAAAGCTTAGAACACTGCCCATTAATAAGTAATACGGATATCCTTGAATCCACGGCATGCCATATTTCTCCTATTTTTCAAGTCGCTCCTATCATTATATCCTAATCAATCCTACAAATGAATCAACAAATACCAGCACATCTGTACATCTTACGATTTGAACTTTACTCGATGGGAGAACATATACTTTCTGGCCAAGTCCTTAAATGCATCTTTATCTTGTACCGACTGAAAGTACCGTTTAGGAATAATCAGCGCTCGATTAGAAGACACAAAAAACACGAACAGGTTCATCGTTTCACCTATTTTATGTATCTCTTCCCATTTCACTTGCCCGGAACCTGCCTCAGATACGTACTTTATACCCTCATCTGATACGGAATAGCTCTGAGGTTGCTGGGCTAAACTGTCTGTTGCGAAGGCTTTTTTAGATTTTTTGGTCAAACTTGATTTGGTCATATACCATAAAACAGCGGCAAGAATCACAGCAGTCACAGCAAGGATTGAAATATTTTTAATACTGTAATCCTTAGTAATTAACAGCAAAATCACAAAATAAGCAACCACACTGAAAGAGCTAAGTATAATACGGCTATTCAAGCTGAACCATAGGTTAAACTCCTGAACGTCCTCACTCTTAAGGACGGTATCTACTTTTATTTCATTTTCCACTACTAATCGCTCCCCTGCCACTATCGAAATTTGTCAATTCCATTTCATTCTAACATGTCTGAACACAAAAAAGGGACATCCCTGAAGCGATCGCTTCTAAATGGGTTGTCCCTTTTTAAACCGTATGAATGCTTATTTCTTTTGTGCAAGACGTTGTTTGAACTTGTCAACACGGCCGCCTTGTTCTGTATCTCTTTGTTTACCAGTGTAAAATGGGTGGGATGCGGAACTTGCGTCCACGCGGATAACAGGATAAGTGTTACCATCTTCCCATTCCATAGTTTCATTGGATGATTTTGTAGATGCACTCAAGAATTTGAAGCCTACGCTTGCATCCATGAAAATAACCTTGTTGTACTTTGGATGTATGCCTTCTCTCATTCTGATCGTCCTCCTTCTGAACAAATTAGTGGAGCCTTTATGGTAAATTAACCAAATGATCTGTAGGTTTATCTATAAGTATAACCTAATAAACGTAGGAAAATTCGTAAATCTTACGATTTAGACCACCACTCCATCATACGTGAAATCGACATGTAAAGTCAACTACTATCCGATATTCCTTATATTCCCTTACGTTCAACTGACTTATACATCATACTCCAGTTGTTTTTTAGCCTGAACAATAAAATCTAACGGATTCTCAATAGTGCTGGATTGATATTCTACAGCACCTATTTTGAGACCGAGGCTAACTTTATACTTTTTGACAAATTCAGTGTCATTAAGCTCTTGAAGCTTCAATTTAATCCGCTCGATCACGATTTTTGCTCCATCGTTGTCGGTGAACAGCAGAAGGCCCCATGTTGCGTCATCTTTGTCCAGCAGATACAGTGCATCATTGGTACGAATGCTGGCCTGACTGAGCTGAGACACGTCATGAATGGCCTCAGCCAGCTTATCTTCGGGAATAATACGTCTAATCTCATTCCAGTATTTCACTTTCACTACAAGCAGTGTGAGTGGAATCTGATATCGAGTAGAAATGCCTGTAAATAAAGCGGCATCCTTCTGAAAAGAAATACTGTTACGCAGATCTGTGTTCTCGTCGATGATGGCCATATTGGCAGTCTTATTCTCCAAACGCTGATTCTCAGCCTGCAGCTCACGATTGCTTAGTGTAAATATCCACAGTACCACTGTTAACAATGGGGTCATAATTAGCCAGAAGTAAGTATTCAGTCCAATTGTCTCTCCCAAAGATATCGTCTGATACATCGTGTAGAAGCCATAAGCAAATATAAACACCAGGTTCAAGACCAACCCTGCAGTCACCGTTGTAAAATAAGTAACAATCGCCAGAATAAAAGCCACATTTAAAATAATAATATTCTGGATATAATCATCGGGTGCCCCTGAAATGAAGACAATACAAATAAAAAGAAGCACCAGGAACGATAAGAGAGCGATATCCGAAACTAAACCGCTGCGATTACGTCTCACGCTTATCACCACGTTTCTTCATATGTTTACGAAGCAGCAGGATCAGCGATAGAATCACCAGTGTCAGCACCAGCACAATTACGATAATGAAACTCAGCACGTCCGTTCGTTCCGCTATTTTTTTAACCACGGAATCCTCTGCTGCTCCAGTAATGATCTTGAAACGGTGCGCATTGACATTACCGTCCTTATCAACGATTACCCCATCGCCAAACACCTTCCATTTATCCCGCTCTGTTGCGATCAACTTCGACGCCAAATAGTACTCTTCAGAGTGGGCTCCCGTAACAGCAAGCAACCCCCGTCCCGCTTCAAATGGCGATTCAATCAGCTGCAGTGTACCAATTTGAGCACCGTAATGATCTTCAATACTCATCTTCTCATTGGAGCGAATCGCTGTTCCGTTCCCGTTATATTGAAAATAGAGCTTATCATTATGATCACGGATGATCTTATTATTCTTATACGTACCTATGGCGATAACATTATTATTCTTCAAATGATCAGCGCTAATGTTATCCGTGTAGAACTGAATGTTGCCTATATTTCCGCTAGCGTATTTTCCCAGTAGATTAAATACATTAGCTAAACTCAAATATGAATAATCATCCATTTCTTGTGGTAGAACGACTGCTACTTGATTGTAAAGTCCGTCGCGTATGAACGGATACGGATAGTTATTAAACAAAAGATCCGTACGATCCTTAGTATTAAGACGCATTACAGAATCTTTGCTGATATACGCCCAAGGCATTTGTTGCTTATCTAAAGTACATTCGGCTCCCTTCAGCTCCAAATCAAAGGCTACATTTACCGTGAAATTACCCGAAATATTCAAGCTTTGGGGAACTGGAAGATCCAGCTTATCGCCATTCGCCAGCTCTTTGGTCAGCTTCTTGCTGCCAATGGGTGTGTTGTTGATGCTGACAGTCACTAATGAACGGTCGAAATCTAAATTCTGTGCATAACGGAAATCCAATCTGATTCTGCCTGAATCTGCAATCGAGCGGTTAGAGGGCAATGCAACAAAGTATGTCTGCTCCTGATGACGTGCCCCAGTGAGTTTATCACCCGTCTCTGTAAGCGTAATATTGGAGCTAATCGAAAGGGGGGGTGCAGATACTTCTGTAGCATCATCGACTACCTTTAAATCACTGCTGATTTGACCCAATAACTCTTCATTCGCAACAAAACGGCCTGCTTTAATCAGTAAGTTCTCATCCTTCGAGGTTACGACAAGTGTCGGCTGAGTATCCTTATTCACTAACTGCAGCAGTGCATGTGTACTTAAATCTTCAGAGGTGCTTAGCTGAGCCTTTAGCCCACTTGGTACTCGGTCATACATAGCTACCAGTACAACCGCAGCTTTATTCTTCACCGTATCTGACCGGTAGGGAAGCATTGGAATCGTTCTATTGTCCAATGTATTCCCCTTCACAAGCCCGGAGAGCGCATAAGTAGCCGACTCCAATTCAGCCCCTGTGCTTTTATCCGGTACGGTCAGCACACTATGATTCTTCGTTAAGGTATCAACGCCAGAGAAGCGCTCGCTAAAGTCACTAATCCCTCCAGTCAAGGGCTTCGGCGCATACATCACGCTAATACTGGATGTATTAAACAGATGCAGCCAATTATCAAAATCATAATCGACAGAACAAGATTGTTCATCTGTATAGTTCGACTGCAAATAGCCCTGAATTCCAAGCGTATTGGTTCCTTTTTTTAGAAACCCTTTAGGTGCCTGAAGGACCAGTTGTTGTTCGCCATTATCTTTTAGAGAGGGTCTAAATGTATAGAATGGGCTGCCATTTAGTGTTAAGGTAATGCTAGAAATCTGCTCCTTGGTAATTTGCGAAATTTGAAAGTGCAGGTTAATTCTGATCTCATCCACATTCCAATAATCCATGACCTCAAAATATTGCTGCTGGGCACTCGAACCTTTTAACGTAGTATCTGTTCCTGTAAAAGAGGTTGTGTAGGTTAATCTAGTATCCTGAGGCGGAGCCTCGGCGGCTGCAACATTCAATTGAATTAGAAAAAGAGAGAGGCAGGTTAACAGTATAACCATTTGTTTTTTCATCATCATGTTCTGTTTCTCCTGTGATCACATATTTCTCACATTACTTCTTTGTTCTTTATTAATAGCGTTCAGTCTTATACCACTTTGCTTCTCTTTTGAAGATGAGGTCTTTGACATAAAGATATAGTCCGTAGGCGGCGACAACCATCCACAGCTGACAATAAGAGACGTACATCAACATTACGATCCATAAATTGGAGAAGCTCATCTCGCCCTTCTCTGTCGTCAACGTTATGAAAGTACCTACAACGAACAGAATGATGGCGAGCAGCCAGAGGAAATTGCTAAGCCCAGCAATGGTAGTATGTACATAGCCCAAAGCATGCAGGATGAGCAGCACATCCGAGGTGATTAACGACATCAGCAATAAGAAGTAAATGGCTAGAAAATAAAGAATATCGAATCGGACTTTTGCGGCGGACTTATCGAACAGCAGAGGGATATTTTTGACAATGACATAAATGTTGCCCTTAGCCCAGCGCGTTCGCTGCTTGAACCAGACTTTTAAGGTCTGTGGCTCTTGCTCCCATGTGACCGATTTCGGCTGGAACTTGATCCGATAACCCATCATATATATTCTGAAGCTGATTTCTGTATCTTCGGCTATCGCTTTAACATCCCAGCCACCGATACTTTCTACGATAGACCTGCGCATAATAAAATTAGTGCCGGGAATGGTGCATAACTTGAACAGTTTCCAGCGTCCCGCTTGCGCCATCCATTGAAAGGACAACGTCTCAATATTAATAAACCGGGTAAGTAGGCTTGCGTTACGGTTACGGGTTCTAAACTTACCGATTACTGCGCCTAGGCTAGAGTCATTCATGATCTCAGCGACCAGATAACGTAAAGCCGTTTTTTCAGGAGTGTTGTCTGCATCATAAATCGCAATTAACTGCCCTTTGCAATGGGTGAAGCCTATATTCAGCGCATTCGATTTCCCCTTGCCACCCGTAATCGCATCCGTATTAATGACGATCAGCTGCCGCCCCGGATTTCGGTTTTGGATACCGGCCAGCAGTTCAGCACTGTTATCAGAGGAATTATCATTAATCACAATAATCTCATATCGATCTTCCGGATAATCAAGCGCTAGCAGAGACTCTACCGTCTTACAGATTACTACCCCCTCATTGTGAGCAGGAACCATAATTGAAACCAAAGGATATTCGCCCTCTATCTCTGGTATGTCCTCATTTTCAGATTTAATGTAATATAAATAGCCTGCGATAATGAGGGTCACATTCACCAGCAATAGAGACCAGATACAGATCACTGCAATTACCATCAGTATGTCTGAAATCGTCATAGGATCCTCCAAATCACGATTAGTTGTCTCATTTCAAATACTTTTTCCTATACAATCGGTATCCGATGATCATTAATCCGCCAAATAGCAACAGAGAAATCATTATCGCAACTATAAAGAACTGATTCTGTATATTAAAAAGCGTCGTAAAGCTCTTCTTCTGCTCTTCTGTATACCGATAATCGCTATTCACTGTTTCTGGCGTATAATTCAGACTCAGGGGTTGTCCATTAATAGAAATCACTCCTTCTGATGAAGTGATCGTATTGACGTCTGTAACAACCTCATGCCTTTCTTGTTTATAATCTGCAAAAGAAACCCAGTATTGTTCCAGCATCTTCAGCATTTCCTCAAGTTCTTCCTTATCCTTAGGCATATCCACAGTGATTACCGTGTCCATCGGCAGTTCTGGCATCACAGTATTGGATGTTTGCAGATCCTGCAAAAAATCAATCGGCACACTATATAAAGAGGATGGAAAGGACTTGGAGGTGTCGCTCTGCTCCATATAATCAACGTTTTCATCCGGATACAGTATCACAGAATCGAAAAACCCCATCCCCGCCTCCGAGTATTCCTTGTCATACGCCCAGTGCATTTGTGCTCCGATTCCAAGCGGCCCAATCTTGTTGTGCACCAGCAGATTAATGAACGCATTCATCTTCACCTGAAGTGAATGATCCATATTACTAGTACTCGTTGAATGCATCGCAATAGGGGCATTGACCAGAATGCTGCCATTATTCGATTGCACTCTTTTGATGGCTACCAAATAACGCTGCATTGCCGGATAATCGGTATTGCTGAACACTGGCCGCACACTTGCAAGAAAAGGTATCCCCACTTGATACAGCCGCTCCGCAGTCTCTGTCAGCAGTCCCAGATCAGAGAAGGGATAGATCTCTTTGATCGCAAGATACACTTTAGGCGTTGTGTTGATATGAAGCCAATCCTTCAGAACATACCCCATCGCCAGTGCACTGACATTCCCTTGTTCAAAATACGGAACATAAGCAGCATCCTCTTTACTCACAGCATAAGGTACTTGCAGGCTATCATCCTGGAAGATCAGCTTTCCAAGGGACTGGGTTCCCTGACTTCCGGCTATATAGAGCATATCCTGTACCTGAAGTGAAATTCCCGAGAACTGTCCGATCTGGAGATCTGGATTCGCGTCATACATGACATCCGTGGTTAACTGAAGTTTCTTTGTCAGCGAGGCTGGAGGACTGTACCCGATGTGCAAATACTGTCCCTGATAATGCTCCCAATCCTCTACATAAAATTTATTAGTAATCAAAATATCCGCTGCATTACGGACCATAATTACTTTAGAGTAATGATTCAGCATCCCTTGTTCATATTGATCCAGACTTCTAAGTGTGACCTTCATGGAATAGGCCGCCAGCAGTCGCTGGAGTTCAGTCACGTTGCCTTCCTTCGTTGTCCCCTTAGCGAGGCTGTCGTAGAGTAGTAGGACCTGCTGTGGCGAAGCAGCAGATTGGACAGGTGTGACGGGAATCAGAAGGGCTGTTAGAGTCAACGTCAGTAGCAATATTCCGTTTAAAACTCCTCTGATGCTCACACACTCACATCCTTTTGAGGCTTTGTATACAGGCTAGAAGGGGTGTTCTTGCTAACCTGCTTAACCCGATTGCTGTTTTTAGAAACTCTACGCCCAATCACACTGGATAGGGTCAGAAAAGTGACTAAATCAAAGGATAATGTAAATAAGAACTCATGCTTGGAAATATCGGCATCGCCTGCCCCGATAATCGATACAAAAATACCTGAAAGCCCAATGCCAATCGAAGCGACAATCAATACCATTCGCTGCACACCTCTGAAGTCACGGGACTTGATCGCTTTTACAAAGGAAGGCATATAGAGACCGATGACAAGCACCATCCAGAGGAAGATGAACCCGAATGTTCGCGGGGCCAGCGTTTGTTTCAGTTGGCTGTATCCGGTGAAAAAGTGACTCTGTGCTCGAAACTCCTTACCAACAGAATGCTCGAAATTCCCCATAGCCGCAGGCTTAATCGAGAATGCACTTTGAGCAGCTACATTAAGAATCGAATTAAGCTGGTCAGGGTTCGTTAAATAATATTTAAGGATGGATACAAATCCATAACGACTGTAGAAATTCTCCTCGAGAAGTGGTGAATTCACGTCTATGGTCACGTATTTCTCATAGTGAATGCTGTTCTTCAGAATGGCGAATTGCTCGTCCATCCCTAACGCTTTTAAAGCGGCTTCTGGATCAGGTGATTCCTTCAGCACCCCTCGGGTCATGGCATGGAACTGGTTAATGTTTACGAACTCATTTGAGATATTCAAATACGTGAACACACCTGCGAACAGCATCAGAGCAAGAGACGCCATTGTCAGGATCCGAAATATCTTGTCTCTACGAATCCAAAGCAATGAACATGCCAGAACAGCAATGATCATACCCACTGGCGCATTCTGCTGCTTAGAAGTAGTCAGGATCAGCGTGCTAATTACGAACAAGGCCAGCATCGCGTAGTCATTGAATCTTTTTCGATATAACATCAGCCATGAAGCGAACATGAAGATCATCGTGATCATCACAACACTCTCGCCGTAAAAGGAGCTAAAATAAGCCGTATACCCGGTATCTCCGAATATAAAAATAGCAATACCTGCAATAATGAATCCCTTTTTTCGGGACATCCTCCATGTAATAGCCTCTATTAATAAGTAAATTGCGATTACATAAAGAATCGTATAAATCGCCGCTTGAAAGCGGATGTCGAATACCTCACTACTGAAGAACAACTTGTTAAGTCCTATAGCCAGCTTGATAAATAAGGACTGAGAAGAAAATAACATTGCACCATTCTCATTAAAATATTGAAAGATCCCATATTGCTTCACAAAATAACCAAAGTACTGACTATCATAATCCGGCAGATTGAAATAGAGTCCATTACTATAAATGCTACGGAAAAAGTCACCGTTATCCGCCACTCCGACATACGGAGCTGTGAACAGCGCAATGATGGTTATAAGCAGCACTCCAAATGCAGCAAGAAATGCCGGAGAAACCGATAAATTAGCAAGTGCTATCCCCTGCCTTAGAGGTGTTTTCACCGTGTTGTCCATCATGCAGGTTCACCTTCAATACAATAAGTTTAAGTTAATAGACATAGGCCAGTAATGCCATCAGGTTGTCAAAAGAATAAGCTTGGCCGCTAGCGACATCACCGAATCCTCCGTACAGTGGGCTATCCACATCTGTTACTCTGAACTCGTTCATTCTTTCAATGCTTTTATGGTGGAGAGATTCATCGCCGATTTCTGAGCCGATCATAGCCGTAATGGCATAAATGGCTGTGGAGCGGATATCGTTCAGCGGCTTACCTTCTCTCGAATATTGCCCATACAACGTTCCAGCTTCGACCTGTTGCTTGATAAAATCAATGCTGGTGGCTTTCTGCTGGCCCACCTCAGCTAAGGCTAGAATGGATAAAAGCGACTCTACTGTATTGATGTTTTCCGAACTATATTTTCCGCTCTCATAATTAAACCGTGTCTCATAAAAGGGGAATTCATCCGATAAATATCCGTTTTCCAATATTACGTTCAAATCATTCGTCAGTTTCTTACTAAATTGGCTAGGAATCGACATTTTTCGCAAAGTGCCCAAATTAATATAACACAAAGTGACGAATGTGTTTGTTGAAGAATATTCCATATCGTAGAAATCATAAAGTTTTCCGTCTTTTACATTATAATCATATAATCTTTCGCCATATTTATCCGCTTCAGCTGTATAACGTTTATCGCCGAACTTCTCCCCCGCCTCATAAAGAGCTTGAATCATACGCAAATCATCAACGGCAGCATTCAAGGGGTATAGCTTCTGCTGTTTAGGACTGTAACGGTAGCTGAAACCACTGTTGATATCAAAAGTTTGCTTAGCCAGTTGCCATTGTTCTGCAAATCTCTCTTGTTGGCCGCTACGCACAGCTGCCAGCATCCGGAGAGATGCCGATTCACTCAGAACTTCGTGTCCACTCGCCGCTTCCGCCGACTGATCTGTTTCAATAAAATTAGTATATACACCGTACTCACCTGTGAGTTTCGAGGTAATAAACTGCTCTAAGTTAGTTACTTCCTGCGTCTGGATTACCTTAGTATCATTTTCCGAATCTACTGGAGCTGGAGAATTAGTATGAACACTATTGGACGGATTCGGTACTGCCGTTTTTTCGCATGCCGTTAACCCTATAATGCCTGCAAATATCGCTAGTGCAGCAATAATTATTTTCCTCAAGTGATCACCTCCTTTTAATATTCTCCTATTCTGCTTACTGCCTAGTATTATCTATAACGGTAATATACAACAAAATGTTAAATCAAACTGTGAGTGTTATGTATCTATCCTTGGACAAAAAAGAGATATCCTTACGCCTTTGGCGAGCGGGATATCCCCTCTGTATCAGTTATTTATTCATTCATACGTTCCCAAAAACGATGGGCAGTAATTGCCGCGACAAGGCTGGCAGCGAACACCTCTCCGCCATCTCCAATGATTACACCCGGACTGCTTCTATGCTCGGCCGTTTCAAGTAGTTTA
The DNA here is from genome assembly GCF_000758545.1 of Paenibacillus sp. FSL H7-0737. Taxonomy (NCBI): domain Bacteria; kingdom Bacillati; phylum Bacillota; class Bacilli; order Caryophanales; family Paenibacillaceae; genus Paenibacillus; species Paenibacillus sp. FSL H7-0737. The sequence continues at coordinate 6,530,557 of NZ_CP009279.1, forward strand.
GCATTTTCAGTAGTCACCGCTATGGGCTTAAAGTGAGAATAGGCTTGGTTCAGGAATTGCGCTGTATCTTTATGGAATTTCTTATGTTCCGAATTTCCACCAGCTGCATAAATTGCATCAAAGAGCACCGAATCTGTCGTGGATAAGGTATGAATGACTTCAAGCTCTGTCCCCTTCGAGCCTTTAATAAATCCAAGCTTATCACTGATTATTTCTGGTTGGATCCCGGCTCTCATAAGCGTATCCAGAACAGGCATCACCAAGTCTTCATCAAATCTGTCGCCTATAATCACACCTATTTTACGTGTGTTTGGGTGCTTCTTCGTATTTGCCTGACTTAGTGCCGGGGAGATTTGAGCTACCTCGGAACCCCCTGTTTTCGGTGAAGTCGCCCCAATAGCTTCTGCTACAGGCACAGCAAGCTCTAACGTAACGTTCGCGAGCATATCTACAACCTGCTGCCGGACAGACTTACTCTTTACCTTCCCGAGCTCGAATGAATAGGCTTCAATAATATGCGCTTTTTCTGGAGCACTCATGCTGTTCCAGAACAGCTTGGCTTGTGAAAAATGGTCTTCAAAGCTTTTGCTCCGGCTACGCACCTTACGGCCCTCAACCTTCTCCTGATAATGTACATAACCACCTTCATCCTCTGTTGCAGGTGCAGGCGTATTGTTAGCAAGCGAATTATTGTGATAGCTCACTGAACCCTGATTAATCGTCTGCCGTCCATACCCGTCACGTTGATTGTTGTGGAAAGGACATACCGGTCTATTGATCGGCAACTCATGGAAGTTAGGACCGCCAAGCCGAATTAGCTGAGTATCCGTATATGAGAACAATCTGCCCTGAAGCAGTGGATCATTGGTGAAATCGATGCCTGGAACCACATGTCCAGGGTGGAAAGCTACCTGCTCCGTTTCGGCGAAGACATTATCCACGTTGCGGTTCAAGGTCATTTTCCCAACAATCTGTACAGGTACATCTTCCTCTGGCCAGAGCTTTGTAGGATCCAGCACGTCAAAATCAAACTTAAATTCATCTTCTTCACTTAGAAGCTGAATGCCCAATTCGTATTCCGGAAAGTTGCCGGCTTCAATCGATTCCCATAAATCACGGCGATGAAAGTCAGGGTCCGCACCTGATATTTTCTGAGCTTCGTCCCACACTAAAGAGTGTACACCGAGCACCGGTTTCCAGTGGAATTTAACAAAATGGGCTTTTCCTTGCTCATTAATCAACCTGAAAGTATGCACCCCAAACCCTTCCATCATTCTGAAGCTACGTGGAATAGCGCGGTCCGACATCAGCCACATTGCCATATGGGCCGATTCTTGGTTATTGGCTATGAAATCCCAAAAGGTATCGTGAGCCGATGCGGCCTGAGGCATTTCATTGTGCGGCTCAGGCTTAAGCGCATGTACTAAATCTGGGAACTTGATCGCATCCTGAATAAAAAAGACGGGCATATTATTTCCGACTAAATCGTAATTCCCTTCCTCTGTATAGAATTTGGTAGAGAATCCGCGGGCATCCCGCACCGTCTCGGCTGATCCCCGTGATCCGGCTACCGTCGAGAATCGGACAAATACCGGTGTCTTCACAGAGGGATCTTGAAGGAATTTCGCCTTTGTATATTCTTTCAGTGATTTATATACTTCAAACTCACCATGAGCAGCAAATCCACGTGCATGCACGACTCGCTCAGGGATTCGCTCATGATCGAAATGCGTCATTTTTTCCCGGAAATGAAAGTCTTCCAGTAAGGTTGGGCCCCGATCACCCGCTTTTAAGGAGAACTCGTCCTCTGATACTTTTAAACCCTGGTTCGTTGTTAAGGTGTGACCTTCATCCTTACTGCGAAACTGTTCCAGTTGCTCATTCTTGCTGTTTCCGTTCACTTTTTGATGTTCACTCATTAACAATGGCTCCTTCCAAAGGTAAAGTAAATATTATCATGTATCTCTTACCCTTTAGGAAAGTTTGGCAAACAAAAAAGGGCGGAATTCCGCGAAGCCATAGCTCCCGAAAATCCGCCTATTCCATCTAATTCTGACCTAACCCTTAATCCTACGATACGTCGCTTCATCGGAAACAACATACAATCTAGCATCCTTAGGAATAGCCTGATCCAGCTTTCGATTGATACTTAGATCGCTACGATCCGCCAATAAGGTTGCACCTTGCAGAAGCAGGCTCTGAAACGCGTCCCCATAAGTCTTCCACGTAGTATTCACTGGAATCTCATAAATATCATCACCATATTTACGGCTCAGCAGCTGCGTTATCACCTCAGAGTTGCCCTCTTGCAGTGCAGAACGAACAGCCAGTCTGGAGATGGCATCATGCGAAAGAACGAACTCGTTTACTTGGACATGCCTGAAATTCTGAATATTCTTCTCTTGCATTATTTCTACAGTCGTATGTACTTGTGGTGCAATGCGCTCAATGCTAGAGGCAATTAACAAAGATTTGCCGTCGATCAGCGATGCTTCATCAATCTTTGTGTCCCCGAACACAATGGCTGCTCTTGCTTCATGGATGTTAGCCTTAAGAAGAATCTCATCACTGGAGGCATCGCCACTTATAAAGTGAACTTGATCCATATGCTCCAGAGGATGACTTCCTGTCTCATCAATGATGACAATGTGGCATTTCGGCGAATAGCATAGAATCTCCTCTACGGCAGCTTGTGCTTTCTTACTCCAATTAATCAGAATCACATGATCCTTTCCCCGAAAGCTCAACGTTCCCGCTCCTCTCCTTCTCTGCACCTCCGCTATGGAGTCAATGACCTTACCAATAACCAAGCTGAGGAGGCCGATACCAAAGATATATAGAAACATGGTAAACAGCTTTCCAACTACGGTCTCTGCAAAATAATCTCCATATCCTACGGTCGCCATCGTTGTCATGACCCAATAAAATGCATTAAACCAACTGTGAAACGTACCCGGCTCGATCAGGTAAGCAATCGACGCACTAAGAACTATAAAGATCAGAATGATTAGCCCTATCGTCCGTTTACGTAACCGCATCATCTTGGTGGAAATTCTCAGAAACAGATGCATCTGCCCACCCCTTCTTCACATCAAGCAAAATGACTCCGGCGTCCTTTAAGGACAGTAAGCGTTTATGCGAGAAATATAGGCTGCCACTCGACGGATGGATCGGGGCAACCTTTGTCTTTATCCTATTTCAAGTTGAAACTAAACAATCAAACTGCTAATCGCAAATGCAGTCCCAATAAACACCAAGCAAAGCATAGTGCCTACAGCCACATTCCCTTTCTCCAGATGCTCTGAAATCTTAAAGGTTGGGGTTGCCAATTCAAAGATCCAATAAGCCGCTATCAAGCACACATAACCTACCGCAAACCAAATGATCATGTGCAAAATGGAGGTATTCGTATACGCCGCTACGCCAATAATAATAGCCGTTGCCAGAAACTTGCCGCCTAAAGCCAAAGCTACAGCCACATTGCCTTTCTTCAGCTCCTCCATATCTTTAAACGGAGTCATTAAACCAAAGATCACCATGCCTAACACTTGCAAAAGAATAATCACAAACACACTCACTACCAAATTAACCACCATCGTCACTTCGCCCACCCCCGAAATTTCGCATAAGCCGAATCATAGTCGGCAAAATCATGTACTTCCTCAAGGACTACGGAAGCGGTTTTCTTTTTCTCTAATGCGGTATAGCGTTCATCATCAATCGGCTGCTTAATCCGATTTCCTGAAGGGAGCTCAAGCACCGCAAAGTTTCTTGTCTTATCCTTATACTTAGTCTTGTATACTCCTACAAGATCAACATCAGTGGTTACCGATACTTTAAGATTGGTAAGATCCTCTGCTGCCGTTTTTTCATCTGCATAAGACTTAATCGTGCTCCATGAAGACAGGCGAACTTCATTCTTCTGATCAGCATCCGTGATTAACTCGGCGTCCATGAACTGAAGTGTCCAAATTTTATCGCCAGTAGCATAATTCCCATCATTCGGGAGCAGTTCATTATCCGGCAAAACCGTCATGTCACTCCCAATTAAATCCCCTACGGTACTCTCTACCACCCGGTAGTCCCACGGTACCCGTGCTACACTATCTGAAGTTTGAGCTGTTCCTGAATCAAATACACTGCCCTGATTACTGGAACATGCGCTTAGCAACAGTACCGTCAAAAGCATCATACATAAGACTCCGATTCGGGCTTTCTTGCTCTTATCCAATTATCTCACTCCCAACGCAATAAAATGACTGGCATTGCCTGTAATCAATCCGCCCGCTCGGCCGAGCATACCACAAGGCTTCCCGTTAATCACGAACATGCCTGTCAGCAGATGAAATTCACCCTCTGATGTCGTTATCCGTGCTAAATCAGCTCTTTTTTGATACACAGTGGGGAAGAGCTGACTACTGTCATAACCGTCTTCATCTTCAAGCTCTAGCGCACCGCTATCATCAAACATGCGCACCGAACCCCCTTCACGGCCAAAAACAGATTTGGACACAAAGTTCCCTGAGAATACAGGCTTATTATAAGTAGGCAAAATATAGCGCGAGATCGTCTCTCGCTCTTCCTTGTCGAATAGCAGGCCCAGCTCATACATTCCCCACACCGCTGCAACCAGCCCCTTGGATTGGAGCAATATACTGTGAGGACCATTAAAGAGCTGAAGATTCCCTTGCTCTACCGCATAGGCGAGGGCATCACCGCCTTCATCCACAGCCATCCACTCTTTAGGATATAGAGCGAACATCCGCTCGATCACACGGTCCTCCCCATCCTTGAGAATTCCGTTGTCGACCCACAGATCAAGACAATCCACACACTGGATATCGAGACCACTGTGCTTCACTAATGCTTCTATCGTACCTGAATCTTCAAGATGAGATCCATAAGCCACACAAGCTGCGGTATCCGGACGTTCTACCTGCCAAGCTGCCGCAACTTGTGCCTTCATCCCTTGATTTGGACTCTGCATTCCAGCTTGCTCACAGATCCATGGTGTAGCTATCGAGGCTTCCACATAACCTGTTGGGGTATCCGCATTCAGTTCGAGCAGCTTAATCGTCCCATCATGGGCTATGGCAAAGTCAAATCTGGCATACCGACTAATGAATCCTTCTTCTGGCATAGGACACCCGTCAAGCATCTCCCAAAGTACAGGGGGAATCCCAAGCAGTTCATACAAATCGCGCTTTAGATGAACATAGCGAACCGCTTTATCGAGAATGGCCCAGAGTTTTGATGAGGCTTCTTCAAGCTCCTTATAAGTGTCCCTTTGCATTAGAGCAATTGCATCCAACCAGTACTCTTCATCCTCAAGATCAGCCCAAGTGAACCCGAGTTCATATAACGCTTTGACCCGTGGACCTCTTTCAAGCTCAGACTGATCTAGAATTTCAAATACACTCTGCTGCTCACTCATCCGCCAAAACCACTCTTACTTGAGCCTGATCTCGAAGAGGACTTCGAGCCTGAGCTAGATTTAGAGTTCTTCGAAGAGTTTAATCCGCTGGAAGTGCCACCGATTCCATTTTTTGAGGAAGAGCCTCTTCTCGTAATAGAGCCTGTGGAGGAAGTCGATGTTTTGGGCTTTACAACAGAACCGGGAACCTTCTTATTCTGGAATTTCTCACTGCTATAGGTAGGCGGCTTATAAGTTGTTCTCGTGCCTCCATAATAAGTTGGACGGTCCTTAGACCATCCTCTGGAAGAGTAATTGCCACCACTGTTAAACAGCATGTGATATAGCAGCAAGTCATCCCAACCAAAACCTGAATGATATCCACCATAGTTATTCACTACCGTCGTTCCATTATTGGTTACAACACCTTGGCCTTCCTGTTCTACCTCTTGTGTACCTTCCGGATATGGAATATTCCAATCCACATTTTTGTCAAAATAGGCTTTAACCTCTTCGGTAGACCAGGACACTAGCTGTGGTTCATCTCCAGAAGTATTTGCACTAGCCCCTGCGCCGCCAGGAATAAACATAGCATTCGCTAACAAAGCTATGCCTAGCGAAGTAGATAATACTCGAATGGGCTTACCATCAGAAGTGAATAATTTGGATACCGCTAATTCCTTATCCTTTTCATCTTTAGACATCGTAAGGTTCTCCTTCCCTTATCTCAATCATTCGTTGTGCATTGGAACAAGTAAAAGCTCCAGCTTGCCTTCATCTACGTTCAGCCGTCCTTCAACCGTTTCATATTCAACACTGCCAACCACAATATAATTGACATGCTCTAACGCTGCGATCATATTCATGCTCCACGTGCGTTCCTCAATGACTCGCAGCCCGCCTTCCGGCATTTTTTCAAATAAGATTACATTCATCCCATTGTCCATTATTACCATTCCTTCCTTAGTTCTGCTATAGCATCTGATACGTCTTTATTACCTTTTCGTTTCAGTTCTAGGCGTGCATAGACTGCCCAACCTTTCTCTTGGCGTTAGAACGTCTATATAAAAGAAGAATTCCTAACGAACACAAGCAAACGAGGAGCAACACGCCGTATACATGCTGATATGCTTTTGCAGGGGAGATATCACGCTGCGCATGCAGCAAAAGCCCGCAGACTGCAACAGATACAGAGCCTCCGAAGAATTGAACCAGTTGTAAAAGTCCCATACCAGAACCAATCCAAGTCCTTGGAAGAACTATAGAAGTTTCATTGTTTAAGGATGCCATCGTAGCTGAGAAAGCGGGAGAGAAGCATAGATAACCTAGCAGCAGTACTACAGGTGATACAGAAAGATTCAGGGCAAACACAGCCATAACGGCTGCAAGTATACAATGTCCAATCACTAAGAAGCGTATATTACCGTACCGATCAATAAAACGTCCCACATAACGGGTCAGAAATGCAGATAATAGCGCTCCCGGTGCGATATACAAACCAATCATCAGCGCTGATTTATCGAACAGATTAGCGAGCGCAAGCGGCATCAGGAACAAGTTCCCTAGGTTCAGCACCAGAATACAAAAGCCTACGGCAACCAGTTTCAAGTAACCCGGCATGGTAAGCAGCTGCGGATTAATGAATGATTCCTTGGCCTTCTTCAGATGTACGGCATGCACGATAATAGACACTACACCCACCGCAAGCCATACAAGCGACTGGGTAGTTACAGCTACCAGTAAACTTGCAGCATTTACAACGGTCAGCGCCGCCCCCAGGATGTCAAAGCTTGCAGGCTGTGGCTGTTCCTTAGGCAATAACCGCAGCAATACCGGCAGCACGATAAGCACAAGGCAAGTTATGCCGAACAATCCGTTCCAGCCAAAGTACTGGCTGATGACACCTCCCACAATAGGACCCAAACCAAAGGCCATTGCACTACCCGCCGAGATCATCGCAATAGCAGCACCGCGTCTTTCAATCGGAACATAGCGACTGGCGAGTACAAGCCCCAATCCAGCCATAGATCCGGCGCCCGCAGATTGTAGGATTCTTGTAATCAATAGCATATTAAAGTCATGTGCGAACAATCCAAACACTGATGCTGTCCCAAGCGTAATTAAGCCAATGGTCAAGAGCTTGCGAATCGGCACCAAGTCTGATAACCGGCTATAAATAACCGTCGACAACGCATATCCAATCGAATAGCTGGAAATGACCCATGAGCCTAGGTCAGCAGAAATTTGGAGATCCTGAATAATGGTTGGAAGCGATACATTAAACATCGTTGTGTTCATCACTACAATAAAGAGGCACATCGTCCATAATGGCATGACAATTTTATCATTCATTCCTACTTTCTCATTCATTCCTACTCCATCCCTGTCCTAATTTATCTATACATGCTCAACTAATTTTATGCCTATAAAAAGAGGTTGGCAATTAGAAGAGGAAATTACTTGCGCCACATCAATCCACATACCAGTTCGAACAGCTCTATATAGTTGCGTGGATTTTTACCCGTCAATGTATGAATGCGGTTAAGTCGGTAATTCAGTGTATTTCGGTGAATATTCAACTTCTGTACCGTTCGATTATGATCTCCATTCTCCGCAATAAATACTTGCAGTGTTTCAATCAGACCCGTCTTGTCTCCCGACTGATCCAGAAGAGCATAAATCGTCCCTGGCCGCTCATCCCCTTCATAGGATAAGTGTATTAGAAACCTCAATTCTGCATAGGTATATAGTTTTTTGAGTGGATCGACTCTACTGCCAATATGAATGGCCGCCTGTGCCTGTTCCAACGAATAAGCGGCTAACTCCTCTGCCTCGCCAGAGCCGATCCGTCTCACATCACCGCAAGCACTAAGCTTTCCTATCAGCTCTTTATAGAGAAATCCATCTGTGATGAAAAAAACAGCCTTGTCGTTCTCCAAATTCCAGTAATGCGGATAGGATCTAAAAACGCTTCTGAACTCCTTCCCATTCACGTCTCCATCTACCAGGATGGCCCAGCATTTCTTCTTCAGATCAAGCCCATAGCTACTCGCCCGTTCTAGAAATTCAAGATCATACGCCTCTTTACGATAAGACAATTCATGATAAAATTTCACACGCTTTACTCTGTCATCCTGTTCCTGCTTATTCCTTGCTTCCTGCTCTATAAGTAATATGGTAGTAACTCTGACCAGCTTGCTAAACGGTCTAACCTCATCCGGATGTCCCGTAATGCCTACCACACCCAAAACTTTACGGTCTATAATAATGGGTTCATTCACCCCTGGCTTCATTCCAATGCCGTCCTCGTATACCTCAAAGACATGCCCACTTTGAATGGCTATTCTCGCTCCCTCATGTAAGGTCCCAACCCGTTTTAGATCTCCACTCCCTACAATAAAGCCGTTCTCATCCATAACATTAATGTTATAAGGAACTACACTCATCATTTCCTGTGCGATTTGTCCTGCGAGTGATTTGGATATCTTCATGTCTGCCCCTCCTGTTCCTGTATATTCTACTCAGAAAGCTTCTACCTTAAAAATAAACAAGAAGAAACGGTTGTCGTCCTTAAAAGACGATAACCGTTTCTCGTAGGAATAATAAGGATGATGTAATATCTCCGTCGCTTTTTATAATGATCAACCTTGGTTCAGTGCGACTAGCCGGGCCACGTTCTCAGCGGATCTTTCCAGATTCTCCTGCCCTTTCTTCAGGGCATCCTCCAATGAAGCCGCACCTGGCATAATGCCAAAAATAGCATCGATTCCTTTATCATACAGCACTTCTGTCTGATCGCCGATCCGTCCCGCGAAGGCTAGCACGGGTTTATTATATTTCTTAGCGACCTGGGCAACGCCTAACGGTGTCTTGCCATATTGAGTCTGGAAGTCGATGCTTCCTTCCCCGGTCCACACCATATCAGCCTGTTGCACCTTTTCTTCAAGTCCGGTGTAGTCAATGACAAGCTCAATGCCCTTTTTTAACACTCCGTTTAAAAACACTACCAGCCCTCCACCAAGTCCACCGGCTGCACCAGCTCCAGGCATATCCATAATATCGTTTCCAAGCTGTTCCTTGATGACACTCGCATAATGCTGAAGATTACTGTCGAGCTGTTTGATCATCTCTGAAGTAGCACCCTTTTGCGGACCAAATACATTAGAAGCTCCGGTCGGACCACATAATGGATTCGTAACATCACAGGCCACTTCAACCTGCACATCCTTCAGGCGAGGGTCAAATTCACTCAAATCGATCCTTGCTAATCTGCCAAGCTCACCGCCGCCAAATATCAGTTCATCCCCTTCTTCGTCCAGAAGTCTGCCGCCTAGCGCTTGAACCAACCCGGCACCTCCATCATTGGTGGCACTACCTCCGATACCTATTAGCAGTTTGCTGACACCACGGTCCAGACAGGCTTTGATTAATTGTCCTGTTCCGTAAGTTGTTGTAATCAAAGGGTTACGTTCCTCAGGGGATACCAGCTGAATGCCGCTCGCGCTGGCCATTTCCAGTACGCCTGTCAATCCATCACCTGTAATTCCGTAGGATGCGCTAACTTCATTGCCAAGAGGGCCTTTAACTTTAGTAGTATATACGGTGCCCTCGGTTGCATCGACTAAGGACTGCATCGTTCCTTCGCCGCCATCCGCCATAGGTACATGAATACAATTTATATTAGAATTCACTTTATGAATGCCTCTTTCCATGGCTTCACAAGCTTCTTTAGCTGTCATACTTTCTTTGAAAGAATCCGGTGCCAGAACGATAACCAGGTCTTTTTTCATAGAATATCTGTCCCTTCTAGTTAGAGATATTATTATAGGATGAAGCCGTAAAGTATAGTAGCAACGATAGCCATTGTCAGACCCACGAGACTTTCGTAAGGAATCAGTGACATCCGGTCCTTGATGTTCATCTTAACGGAATCCGCAGTGACGTGGAAGAAGTTACCATGTGGCAGATGATCAATCACTGTAGCCCCGGTATGCACCATAATCGCCGCATTAAGTGGCGCTGTCCCCATAGATAGAATAGCGGGCCCGAACGATCCGGCTGCCACAATGGAAGCCGTAGATGTGGACGCTGTAGCGGCCGCCATCAAGATACCTGCAATCGGAGCAAGGAAGGTTCCTGAGATCCCCATAGCTGTAATTGCATCAACAACCGTAGCACTTAAGTCAGACTTTGAGATAATGCCAGCGATAGCACCAGCACCAATCAGGATAATGGCTGTACCTGTCATTTTATTTAACCCTGAGGTTGTAAAAGAAATGATGTTCTTCGTCTGTTTCATAGCAATCAGTCCAATAATACCGGCAAGAGGCAAGATGATCATAGAGTCAACTTTAAAGGATTTCAGCAATTCGATATTCAGAATATTTCCGACCGGATTAATGGCCAGAAGCAGAATAGCGACAACTGGAGCGACGATAGCACGGCCGAAGCTTGGTTTAACCTTAGAGGTATCTTCCTCTTTCGTTACAACATCGCCGTCTGCGATTTTCACACCTTTGTTGACTAAGAGATTAGCAATAATAACAGTGACAATCAGACCCGCAACAGCTGGGATGAACCCATGGATCATCACCTGAGCCAAATCTACATCAAAGCCCTTCGCTACGGCAATGGTATTTGGGTTTGGAGAAATAATATTACCTGCTTTACCGCCACCAACCAGAGCGAGTAGTAAGGCTGTTTTGGAAATGCCGATTTTTTTACCCACAGACAAAGCAATCGGAGCGACGATAATGATGGCTACCGTGATGAATACACCAACTGCTGTAATAATCATAGTAGCTAGTGCTATAGACAATAAGGCTTTCTTTTCACCAAGCTTGTCTACGATGGTCTCAGCCATTCGTTCGGCTGCACCTGATTCAATCAGTACCCCCGCCAGCACACCTGCCGCGAGTACACGTACAACTGCCCCCATTACACTATTCGTTCCATCGATAATATACTGTACCGTTTCCGCAATAGAAGCGCCGCCCAATATCCCTCCGGCAATTGCGCCTAAAAAGAGTGCGTAGACCGGATTAACCTTTTTAAAAATCAATACGACGGCTAATATCAATCCTGCAACAGCGCCCATCCAGTTAATTACTGTGCCTTCCATCTCTAGTTGCCCCCTTAATATAAAAGTATGACACTTTAAAGTGTGTGTTTTGATAACGCTTTCTAAACTGAGTATACTGCGCTTACAAACCCAATTATATTGACGGGACAACCTATTTTTTTGTGCAAATGCACAAGCACCGAACACAAAAGAAGACCAAGCTTAGGTTTATACTTCACCCAGGCTTGGTCTTTTATTATGAATCAAATTAGTTTAGGAGACTTGAGATTCCTTAGCAAGAACAGGTACAGTGTTATCCTCTACCTGCACATCATCCTTTGTCTTGGAGAGGACAATGTTCAGCACAATCGCTGTAAGCGAACCGGATACGATACCGTTCTGTAGCAGCATTCGGGCAAATTCAGGCAGCTCTGCGAACATTGCAGGAAGTGTCGCTGAACCTAAGCCAACAGCAATACTACAAGCAGCAATCAGTAGATTACCATCCTTACGGAGATCCACATCGGATAGAATGGATATCCCGGAAACGGCAACCGATCCGAACATGACAATCATGGCTCCACCAAGTACGGCATTCGGTACAATCGTCGTCAAGGCAGCCAGCTTAGGTAGGAGTCCTAGTACAATCATGATCCCGCCAGCGGCAAAAATAACATTACGGGTCTTAATGCGAGACAGCGAAATCAAACCCACATTTTGAGAAAAAGCAGTGTATGGGAAAGCATTAAAGATTCCGCCCAGCATAATTGCTACTCCCTCGGAACGCAGTCCGTTTACGATCTGCTTCTGTTCAACTTTCTGATCAATTACTTTACCAACTGCAAAATAAACCCCAGTAGACTCCACCATACTAACAATATTAACGATGATCATAGTGAAGATTGCAGTAAGACTGAACTCAGGCCATCCGAAGTAGAACGGTTGTGCGATGCTTACCCAAGAAGCGTCACCTACCGTAGAAAAGTTAACGATACCCATTCCATAAGCAATCGCTGTACCCACCACAAGACCTACCAGAACTGAGATCGAGCGCAGGAATCCAGTGGCGAAACGATTAACTGCTAAAATGACAAGTAGTGTAATTAGTGCAAGCAGCAAATTGCGGGGTTGTCCAAAATCAGCGCTGCCTTCTCCGCCAGCAACGTTATTCATGGCTACTGGAATAAGAGATAACCCGATAATGGTCACGACAGAACCCGTTACAATGGTCGGGAAGAACTTCAGCAGCTTCCCATAAAGCGGGGCCGCAAGAACAACGAACAAACCGGAAATAATGATCGCACCGTACGCAGTCGCCAGATTATGTGTCGAGGCAATCGCAATAATCGGGCCAACAGCTGTAAAGGTACATCCAAGAATAACTGGGAGCCTGCTACCAAAATACTTGGTGCCCATTATTTGCAGCAGTGTAGCCAATCCGCAAGTGAACAAATCGGCTGCGATGAGGTAAGCCATTTGAGTCCCATTTAGCTTCAAGGCACCCCCAACAATCAGCGGTACAATTACTGCTCCTGCATACATGGCTAGGACATGCTGAAGACCTAACGTAAATACCTTTTGCTTGCTTAACATCCCGCACTCTCCTTGATTTTCTCTAATGAGCTTTCATTATCAATGAAGTGAATTTCACCTGGTGACATAGATGCAATACGGGCCAAGGCATGGACTTCTATGCCTCTGTTCTCCAGAAGGCTCCGGCCTTCCTGGAAGCTCTTTTCAATGACACAACCGACGCCAAGGAGCTTTGCTCCCGCCTCTTTTACGATATCAACCAGTCCTACAAGAGCAGCACCAGTAGCGAGGAAATCATCCACAATAAGCACCTTGTCATCCGGCCCAAGATATTTCTGAGAGACACTGACCAGATAATCCTCTTGGCGAGTAAAGGAATGTACAGGCGCTGAGTAGACAGCCTCTGAGAGCGTTACTGCTTTCTTTTTCTTCGCATAAACAAACGGTACACCTAATGCAATCGCAGTAGCCATGGCAAACTGAATCCCACTAGCTTCAATAGTAATTACTTTCGTGATCGGTTGATGACCGAACAACTTTTTGAACTCTTGACCGATTTGCAGCGCTAGCTCCGTATCGACCTGATGATTCAGAAATGAATCTACCTTCAGTACCGTATCTGATAAAATAAGACCCTCTTGTCTAATGCGCTCTTGAAGTACTTTCATCGTGAACTAATCTCTCCTCTTCATTAAAAAAACAAAAAAAGGACAAATCCCTTGAGTCGTTTCTCTCAAGTGAATCTGTCCTTCTGGGCTTTTGTCCCTTAGTGGTGTAACACTACATAGTGTCCGCATCGCTCGGTCCAGACCTTTCCTCCAAAGAAGAAAGCGGAACCCTAGATGCGCTATTTCACTCATAGTCGGATAATTACGATGGTTATCCGGTAGAAACTTATGGGCCATATCCCCAAGATTATATGAGTTTTATTAATGTTCGATATGAATACCTTGTATATCTTACACGCTCTGTCTGGTGCTTACAAGCAAAATTTTTAGTGTTTTGCATACCATTTTCAGGTTATTTTCACGAAATTCAATTGTTTACATTTAGTAGGGGTTACTCCAAGATCTTCTGCGCCGTTTCTTCGGTCGTTACGAGCACATTCATATACCCGCCATTTAGCGCGCCCAAGATCCCAGAAACCTTCTCCAGCGATTCCGCTACACCAATAGCGTACCTCGCTCGCCTGATCTGCTCCAGCTCAATGGTCAACGTTCGGTCCGATATTGCTGTGCGTACAGGCAATCCATTGCCGTTATAAAAACGCGAGCAAATATCACCAGCTACTTTCCCGTCCTCCAGCTCATCAATCACAGCATCGCCATAAAATCCACGCCATGCCTCTTCGCCTTTAATTTCCGGTGATCCAATGCCGAATATAGCGATATCCAGCCGATCCCATGCCTTGGCAATGGTCTGATAATACTGCGAACGCATCAGTTGATCTCTGGTTTCCTTTTGCTCCGTGATCGCTGGCACGTCAATCATTAATGAGCGCGCACCCCACTTTAAGGCAGCTTGGTAGCAGATATTATTGACATGGTATCCGCTCTCCATCTTTCCAGATGGACCACCCACCGTAGGAACACAGGTTACAAAAGGCCTCTGTCCGAGGGTCAGATTGTCTACAACGGCAGCTAAGCTGCTTCCCCAAGAGAACCCAATCGTATCTTTCGGCTGAACCACTTGCTCCAGCCATCTTGCACAAGCCTGTCCAATGGCTTTACGTTTGTTCACCCCTGACTGGGCTGGATCTACCTCTACAACAATGGCTTCCTTCAGCCCGAACCGTTCTTTCAATTCCTGCTCCAGTGTACAATGATCTCCAATATCGTAATTGATGGTGATTGTAACGATGCCCTCTTCACGGACTCTCTTCAGCATCCTACTTATGGTGGTGCGATATATGCCAAGTTCATTAGAAATTTCACTTTGCGTTAAATTCTGCTCATAGTACATTTGTGCAATCTTAATGAGCAGCTTCTTGTCTTCTTTTCGATCCATGATAGAACTCCTCGCTTTTTTCAAGGATTTGACGAATCCATAACCCCTAGTTATACTGTAGACGATTATTTTGCACATTTTATATTATATTGCACAAATGTGCAAATTATCAATTTTTTAATGGAGATGATCGGCTTTGAATATGGGCTTTAGAAAGAAAAGTTGCGCCGTAGAAGCTCTAAAGTATATTGAGAACGACACAACCATTGGTTTAGGTGGGGGTAGTACGATTTCCTATTTAATCGGGAATATTAAAGAAGCAGATCTTCGAGTAAAGGTAGTGACCCCCTCCTTCACTACAGCTTCACTCTGTGTCCAAAATGGATTGCAGGTTGTACCCACTTGGTCCGTTGACCGAATAGCTGTTGCTTTTGATGGCTGTGATGAGGTGGATGAGCAACTGCATGCGCTTAAGAGTGGTGGCGGCATTCATACGAAAGAAAAACTGATTGCTAGTATGGCGGATCATTATATATTGCTGGTAGATGAAACTAAACTTGTGAACAAGCTAACCTTCAAGCATCCCGTAGCATTGGAAATTCTTATGGATGCTCTTAGTTATGTTCAACATTCCGTGAAATCGCTGGGCGGCAAGCCTGAGATTCGAACAAGCGCAAGTAAAGATGGGTATACGGTCAGTGATCATGGCAATGTGCTGCTGGATGTCTTTTTTGACAAGGTAGAGGATAGCACTGCTCTTCAAACTGAACTCAAAGCCATTAACGGGGTCATTGAGACCTCCCTATTCACGAAAGAAGTTACCTCAGCACTTGTGGCTGGTTCAAATGGAATCAAGGTAATCTCTAAGTAAGCTCAAACAATCAAAACAGGCGAGGTGCTAACCATGAACAATCTGAAGTGGGCAATCATCGGCCCGGGAAGTATCGCTACTGAATTTGCGGCTGCTCTAAATGACATCGGCGGAACTTTATATGCGGTAGGATCACGAACCTTAGAGAAAGCCCAGGCGTTCGCGAGCCAATATGGAGCGGAGAAGGCTTATGGCAATTACAGCGAAATGCTGCAAGATCCAGAAATTGATGTCGTCTACATCTCAACACCACATAGTAACCACTACGAATACATCATAGAAAGCTTGCAGAATAACAAACATGTCCTCTGTGAAAAGGCGATCACCGTAAATAGCAAACAACTGCAGGAAATCGCCGAGCTTGCTAAACAAAAAAGCTTAGTCGTCGCAGAGGCTATGACCATCTACCATATGCCACTGTACAAAAAGCTACGGAAAATCGTGGATGAAGGTAAGATCGGACGCCTCAAAATGGTGCAGGTCTCCTTTGGCAGCCATAAAGAATATGATGTGAACAACCGTTTCTTCAGCAAAGATCTGGCGGGCGGAGCGCTGCTGGATATTGGGACGTATGCCTTGTCCTTCACAAGATTCTTCCTGTCCAAACAGCCACAGGAAATTCTAACGACAGTGAAACGTTTTGAGACAGGCGTCGATGAACAATCCGGAATCATTCTGAACAACGATGCGGATGAAATGGCGATCATCTCCCTTACCATGCGCTCCAAAATGCCTAAACGCGGCGTCGTTGCTGGAGAACTTGGCTTTATTACTGTAGACAATTTCCCACGGGCCTCTACAGCTACAATTCAATATTTAGATGGCACCCTAGAAACGATCGAAGCCGGCGATACTTCCAAAGCGCTACAATACGAAATCGAGGATATGCAGCGCTATATCGCGGCAAACAGCAACCAGGAAACCCTCAAGCTCTCCTTAGATGTCATGGACATTATGAGTAATGTTAGAGAACAATGGGGAATCAAATACAGCTTCGAATAACATACTGAACACAATAGATCAATCATCAAAGCGTTGGTATTCCCTTCAACTGAAGGAAGCCCAACGCTTTTTTGCGGATAATTTTCTAGGAATGGATGACAATATCCTTAGGTGATTTCTTATAGGTACTTTTTAGTACCTATAGCACTTTAAAGTACGTACTATACTTAAATGACTCATGCCTTCATAATTGCACTTACCGGCCGGTGATTATCAGAGTGTAGGAGTGAGAGACATGTTGTTAAACCAAAAAAGAAGTACCCTGGCACTCCTGGCTTTAGCCATTAGCGCCTTTGCGATCGGAACCACCGAGTTTATCAGTGTAGGGCTGCTGCCTTTAATCGCTGATGACCTGAATATACCGCTGACCACAGCTGGATTAACTGTTACTTTGTACGCTTTAGGGGTAACCTTTGGCGCCCCAATCTTAACGTCGCTGACCACGGCGATATCGCGCAAAACATTATTGCTTATCATTATGATTGTATTTATTATCGGCAATAGCCTTGCCGCGGCTGCGGACAGTATTACAATTCTGCTAATAGCTAGAGTAATATCTGCCCTTTCGCATGGTCTGTTCATGTCGATTGCTTCGACCATTGCCGCCGACCTTGTGCCTGAGAATCGTAAAGCCAGCGCTATTGCGATCATGTTCACAGGGCTAACCGTAGCTACTGTTACCGGTGTGCCACTGGGTACCTTTCTAGGGCAACAGTTAGGCTGGAGAGCTGCATTCATCGCCATTATTGCCATCGGGCTTATAGCGCTTATCGGTAATCTGATCTTGGTCCCTGCCACAGGGCTGCGCAAAGGAACCCGAACACCGCTTCGCGAACAAGTCAAACTCGTGAAGAACGGACGGTTACTGCTTGCCTTCGCAATCACTGCTTTAGGGTATGGAGGTACCTTTGTAGTCTTTACTTATTTATCTCCACTTCTTCATCAAATCAGCGGTTTCAAAGAGAGTACCGTTGCCATCATCCTTCTTGTTTATGGCATAGCGATCGCCATCGGCAACGTCATTGGAGGCAAATTAGCCAACCGTAACCCTATGAATGCCCTCTTCTACATGTTTGCTATACAAGCTGTTGTACTGTTCGTCTTAACC
This sequence comes from Paenibacillus sp. FSL H7-0737, assembly GCF_000758545.1. Taxonomy (NCBI): domain Bacteria; kingdom Bacillati; phylum Bacillota; class Bacilli; order Caryophanales; family Paenibacillaceae; genus Paenibacillus; species Paenibacillus sp. FSL H7-0737. The sequence continues at coordinate 6,548,492 of NZ_CP009279.1, forward strand.
TTTACCGCACCCTTCAAAGTGGCTGCACTACTTACGATCTTCTTTATGGGATTGTTAGCCTTCATGAACGTACCTGGTCTACAAGTACACGTAGTTACACTTGCAGATCGATATGCTCCGAGTGCGCGAGATGTGGCATCTGCGCTGAATATTGCTGCTTTTAACGCTGGCATTGCCATCGGGGCCTATCTTGGCGGTATCGTCACGGATCATATGGGACTGATTCATACCACTTGGGTGGGTGCTATAATGGTTCTGTCCGCTGTATTCCTAACCGCTTGGAGTCGTGCGCTGGAGAAGAAAGATGAGACTCTTCTCCAGTCTGAGGCTGCTTAATCAGCCTTGCCTTAACATACCAATCAAACTTTTAAATATCTCAGGAGGTAATTTTATTATGGCTCAACATCTACAGGATACAACTGCATTACACAACGGGGTAAACATGCCTTGGCTTGGACTTGGTGTATTTCAAGTCGAAGAAGGTTCTGAGCTGATCCAAGCGGTCAAATCTGCTATTGCACACGGCTACCGCAGCATCGATACAGCAGCGATCTATCAGAATGAGACTGGCGTAGGTCAAGCGATCAAAGAAGCTTTGCAGGACAACAACCTGTCCAGAGAAAAGCTCTTCGTAACTTCAAAGGTCTGGACTGCAGATATGGGCTACGAAGAAACCATTGCCGCCTACGAAGCTAGCCTAGCTAAGCTTGGACTTGAATACCTTGATCTATATCTTATCCACTGGCCTGTAAAAGGAAAATATAAAGAGACTTGGAGAGCACTTGAAACCTTGTATAAAGAGGGACGCGTAAAAGCGATTGGGGTCAGCAATTTCCAGATCCATCATCTTGAAGATGTGATGAAGGATGCGGAAATTAAGCCGATGGTAAACCAAGTGGAGCTCCATCCTTATTTGAGTCAGCAAGCACTGCTTAGCTTCTGCCAGGAACAAGGAATTCAACTGGAGGCTTGGTCTCCATTAATGCAAGGGCAATTGTTGGATCAGCCTGTACTGAAACAAATTGCAGCTAAACACAGTAAATCCGTAGCTCAAGTGATTATCCGTTGGGACCTGCAGCGTGGAATTATTACCATTCCAAAGTCTACTAAAGAGCACCGGATCATCGAAAACGTAGATGTGTTTGATTTTCTGTTAACAGAAGAGGATATGAATCTAATCAACGCTCTGAACCAAGATCAACGGGTAGGTCCTGACCCTGATAATTTCGACTTCTAAGAGATTAACCACTAGGTTAAGTAACAGTAAAAAAAAGACCCTATCTTTCAGAAATGAAAGAGGGGTCCTTTTTGTCTTTACGCCCCTTGCACTAGCACAATAAGGATCGGCAACACAAGAAAGGAAGCAAGCGTCGTCCATAAAATACATTTGGATACCAGCTCTGGAGAGGCGTCAAATCGTTCCGCTAATACCACCGCGTTGACGGCAACTGGCATGGAGGCCAGAATCAGCAGCACAGAGAATAAAATACCATCAATATGCAGAATAGATAATCCGAGGTAGGCCACTAGTGGAGCTAAGATTAATCGAATGATCATCCCTGCCCAAAAAGTAGACTGACCCTTACGTTCAGATGACATGGTTCGTACTTTGACCATCTGTGCACCCAGAATCGCCAGTACGACTGGTGAATAACCTCCGGCAACCATGGAGACCCCTGTAGCAAGCTCAGAAGGTAAATGCAGGTCAAATATTCTAAGAAAAAGTGCTAGCATAGCTGCATAGATGGCTGGGAGAGAGAACACGGACTTTACCGCATTTTTCACCGAGAACTGCGATCTAGCCGCAAAATAAACGCCCACAGTATTCACGATAATCATCTGCCCAATCACATAAACAGAAGCCTTATCGAGCCCAAGCTGTCCGAAAGCCAGCAACACCAAGGGAAGTCCATAATTCACACTATTCGTAAATGTCGAGACCAGAGTCAATCCCGATATTTCAGAGGGGCCGAGCTTCAATAACTTTCCGATGATATTTGCAATCGCCCATAAAAAGCACAGATTTAGCAGCGAAAAAGCGAGCGTCTTGTAAATATCATCCATAGAAATCTCAGCCGTAGCCAGTGTATTAAGAATAATAGCCGGCGTTAAAAAGTATAAATAGAGCGTCAATAACGGCTTGGTATCCAAATTCTTAAACCGTCCAAGCAGTGCACCGACGATCACCGGAATGGATAATGGCACGATGACTTGATACAACGTTGATAACACGCTCTGGATCATGAACAGTACTCCTCTGCTCTAAGTTACTCTAAACTATAAGCGCAACAGAGCATGACGTCTAAGATATGAAATCAATATACACAATAGCCATTACCTATAATTAAAAAAGGTCTCAACCCCTATAACGGGGTTGAGACCTTTTTATCATGTGTTACATCATTTTGATTTCAAGCAATTCATATTTGATGATACCCATTGGTGCGTTTACACTAACGATATCCCCGACTTTTTTACCCAGCAATTCCTTGCCCAGCGGACTTTCATAGGAAATCTTGTTGTTTAGGACATCTGCTTCAGCAGCCCCTACAATTCTATATTCAATCTTCTCGGAGTATTCGATATCGTTCAGGGTAACGATACAACCCATACTAACCTTTGACAGATCCATCTGACTCTCATCTACGATCTTGGCTTTGGTCAGCATTTTCTCCAAAATCATAATACGAGTCTCCATGAACGATTGGTCGTCCTTGGCCGAATGGTACTCGCTATTTTCCTTCAAGTCTCCATAGCTGATCGCCAATTTGAGCCGTGCTGCCAATTCCTTGCGCCCTGGGCCCTTCAATTCCTTCAGTTCTTCCTCTAATTGAGCCAATCCTTCTTTGGTCAAGAACACTTCTTCATTAGACATGTATACAACTCCTATTTTGGATGCTTTTTAATATTTTAACCTATATTTCACATTCATGCGACAAGCATAAACGTCTTCGGCGTCCTTGTAAGGACGGTAAGCGTTTAAGCGAGAAATATAAAAATCCCTGCCACAATTGAACATTGGGCAAGGATGTCAATGCTGCATCATTATTCTGGCAAATGCTCTTTACAGAAAAGGAGTAATGCTGCTTCCTCGTCCTCTTCCATATCAAAGTCAAGCAACTGACCTGTTGTTGTCTCCTGTAGATCATAACTCACGATGCTAACTTGATCTTCATCCACTTTAATAATCGCTCTAGCGGATACTCCGTTCTCTACATAGAGCTCATCATCTTCTGGAACATCCAGTTGAACCACGAATTCATACCGTTTACCGGTTAGTATACCAAAAGGATCTTTAACATTCTCCACGTTGTAGCTTGTAAATGTCAACATTGCTCAATCAACCTCTTTTCCTAATACCTGCCACGTCATTGTATCACAAAAAGCTGCATGAAGGGGTCGCCCGTCCCTCAAGCCATAGCTTTCGACTTCTTGATCTGCTTGCTTCGCAATTGTCCGCAAGCAGCATCAATATCTACACCATGCTCCAGACGAGTGCTTACGCTGACGCCCTGCTTCTTCAAGGTATCAAAAAAGGCTCGTACGGTCTCCCGCTCGCTTCTTTGATATTGACTGTGCTCATCGACTGGATTATAAGGAATCAAGTTCACATTGACGAGCTGGCGCCGGTCGCCGATTAGCTCGGTCAGCTCAAGCGCATGCTCCTTGCCGTCATTTACATCCTTCATCAGAATGTATTCTAACGTAATTCTGCGATTTGTTTTTTCCAAATAATAATCTATGGACTCCATTAGCTTCTCAATTGGAATGGCCTTGTTAATCTTCATAATCTTCGTCCGCAGCTCATTATTAGGCGCGTGAAGCGATACTGCCAAGTTCACCTGTGTATTCGCATCGGCAAATTCAACGATTTTGTTAGCAAGCCCACTCGTCGATACAGTAATACCTCTTCCTGCGATGGCTAATCCTTTGTGGTCCTTAATAATCGATAAGAAATTGAGCAGGTTCTTGAAGTTGTCGAACGGTTCGCCAATTCCCATGACTACAACGTGACTAACCTTTTGTTCGAGGTTTGCTGCATCCAAATGCTGCTGAACCTTCATAATCTGCTCTACAATCTCACCGCTGGAAAGATCACGACTCTTCGCTAACAGTCCACTAGCGCAAAAGCTGCAGCCGATATTACATCCAACCTGAGTCGTGACACATACGGACAAACCATATTTCTGTCTCATGAGCACCGTCTCGATCAGGTTGCCATCCTTCAAACGGAATAGGAACTTGATCGTCCCATCCGCAGACTCCTGCTTCACATGTTCTTCCAACGTATGGATCACATAGTGCTGCTCCAATAATTCTACACAATCTTTATTTACATCGAGCATTTCTGAGAATTCTGTAATCCGCTTCCGATAAAGCCAATCCCAGACCTGCGTAGCTCGAAATTTTTTATGTCCACGTTCTAACAGCCATGCCGCCAGTTGATCAAAAGTTAATCCATAAATGGATTCCATATTCATTCGTTATCCTCTTTTCAAAACATTAAAGTTCAGTCCATCACTACTCATTGTCTCAAATTTTTTTTATTTAAACAAGGGGAGTTGTAGCGAAGCGTCGAAGTTTACACCATTAGAAGTCCGTTCCATGAAATTACATCTGAGGAGAGATCGAATCAAATGAGCTCAACCACAATAAAAATCATCGGTTTTGCCCTTCTAGCTGCCGTTCTAATCTTTGGTGGCTTTTTACTGTATATTACCATTACCGATTATAAGCCGAAGGAGACTACTCCACTAACGGTAAACCATAATCAGGAACAAATGATGAAGCAGGGAGAACCTTTTGCAATAACAACCTTTAATATTGGTTATGCTGGGCTGGATAAGGATCAGGATTTCTTTATGGATGGCGGGACCAAATCACGTTCAAGCAGCGAGGAACAATCGAGGACAAATCTTGAGGCAATAGCCTCTCTAATGACCACTTCAGGATCAGATTTATTTATGTTGCAGGAGGTAGATCTCGATTCTTCTCGTAGCAACCATATAGATGAGGTCTCCTTGTTATCGAATACCTTCTCTGATTACAGCAACGTATTCGCGACGAACTACAAGGTGCCTTGGGTACCGATTCCCGTTCTTGATCCGATGGGCTCAGTAAATAGCGGTTTATTAACCTTATCTAAATTCAGTAGCACAAGTAACGTTAGATATGATCTTCCGGGAAAAGAAAGCTGGCCTCGTCAACTGTTTGAACTTGACCGCGCCTTTTTGGAGAGCAGATTCCCCGTCGATAACGGGAAAGAACTGATCCTGATCAACCTTCATTTATCAGCCTTTGACCAAGGGGGAACGATTCGCAAGCAGCAATTAGAATATCTTTCTACTTATATTCAGAGAGAGAATGATAAAGGCAATTACCTCATCTTAGGCGGAGACTGGAATCATTCTTTACCGGGCACAACCCCTGAGGCCTTTGAGACTACACAAGCTTGGCCAGAATGGCTACAGCAGTTCCCTGAAGATTTCAAACCGGAGGGCTTTCAATGGGCTGTTGATGCTAAAGTGCCGTCCGTCCGGACACTTGATATAGCTTATTCAGAAGGTGTGAATTTCCGTGCTGTAATTGATGGCTTCCTAGTTTCACCGAATATCACAATAAGTGGCGTACAGGGCCATGACCTATCTTTTGAACACAGCGATCATAACCCTGTAACAGCTACCCTTATTCTAAGATAAGACCCAATCATGGATCATTGATGTTATTTAAAAATGACGAATTTCATGTTTTCCCCTTTTAGATACTGAATGATAGCAGGCAATGCCTCTACGGTAATCTTCTTTTCGTGAAAAAGATATACAGCACCGGACGGATCAGTATGATGAACAAATTGAATGACGTCTTCTGGGGTCTTGCGTCTCCAATCCTCGGAATCACGATTCCATAACAATACTTTCATCTGCTGTTCTGTCACTTTGGCTGCTAACTTATCATTAATCGCACCATATGGCGGCCGAAAAACAGTAATCGGCGATTGAATGATTTGCTCCAATGCCTGGTTAGCCTTCGCCAAATTATTCTGATTCTGGTTAGCCCCATTGTCGGTCATCTTGCTATGATCCCACGAATGACTTCCAATCGACATCTGATGTTCATTCGCATACTTAACTGCTTCCACATTATGAGCGACCTTATTCCCAACAAATAAAAAGGTGGCTGCCACCTCATGTTCTACTAGAATATCTACGATTTCTTTCGTATACTTCGACGGACCATCATCAAATGACAAGGCCACGTAACCCTTCGGCAGGCTATAGGTGTATTTATTCCCGGTTAATTTAATCTCCTCATACCGCTGTGTTTGTTCTTGAGGAGGCTCTGTAGGTTCTGGTGTAGGTTTAGAAGGTTCTGGCGTAGGCTCAGACTCCTCTTGCTGGCTAGGGGTCGTTTCTATTTTACCAATAGGAGGAATGAACGGTAGAGAGACTATTTTCTCGATCCCCTCAGCGCTGGTGCCTAGTGAGGGACCTTCCAATCCTTCTGCACGGTCCATAACATGACCACCCATTCGAAGAGACAACAATACAACTACTAAACAAGCGAACATGATACTCTGCAGCCTAAGTCTTCCAACCCGTTTTTTGCTCTTCTTTCTTAGCCTGCGTGCTGGAGGTATAGAGGGTGACGTAGTTTCAACAGTAATCTCTTCCTGTACATGGGGATCGTTCACTTGCTTTAATTGAAGAAGCTGAGACACATAATATTCAGAGCAGGCAAAATACATAGTTTCGCTGAAGGTTTGGTTCATAATAATCAGTGTGCTGTAATAACTATTACGAAATGGATCCCACTTCGGATACAATGACAATCTCATTCTTTCCCCGAAAAAGGGAGCCAGCGCGTTTAGTTGTTCATATGTAAATTCGTCTATGTTTAGCATGCGTCTGGCATACCCAATATCACGGGTTAAACCTACTTCAATCTGATAACCGGCCTGTTCATGCTCAAGCGACAGCAACTCAATCATTAGAACAGTGCTCGGTTCATTCATTGCCATGAATCTTATGTATCTCCGTTTTCGTCATTTCGTCCCGCCAGTGTGCTTCCATTCCCAAAAGGAACGGTCATACGATTTGTAAAATCGCTGATCATACCGGAGAGATATGCTTTTTCTTGGCGGATCGTATCGTATTTCTGTCTTAAATGCGCGTTCTCAGTTTCAATCCGTCCGAGCTTCTCTTCCAGATCATTCATCTTCTTGAGCTTCTCTGCATGAGCTTCGTTATGCTTTTGGATCAGATTTACATACTTTTGATGCTCCAGATCAATCGTACTCTTTAATTCTTCAATCTCTGCTGTGAGGGTAGTCTGAAGCTCCCGATAATCTTCCAGCACTTGATCGACTTTCAGATTCTTCTCAATCAATTTATGCTCAAGCTCTCGAACGTTCTTCTCTCTTTCCTCAATCACTTTATTGAGATTCTTCATGTCCCGGTTCAAACGTTCAACATGGCTGCTGGAATGAGTCAACCGATCCTGAAGTTCATTAATATTCGTCTCAGCATGCTGTCTGGCCTGAATGATCTGCTCCACGGAGAAGATCAAATCGAGTGATTTTTTATCAAGCGGCGCTTTCCCTGTAGTAACCACTCCTGCTAAAGTCTCGCCAGCGATCTGTTCCTCTACTTCCTCGCCCTGCTCTTCTGATAATTGCACCTTTTGAACCATACCCGGTTTGGACTGCTTATCCACTGAATCTTTCTTTTTAAAAAAGGGAGAAATCATTGATCTTATCACCTCAATTATAAAAAAATGTCAAAAAATGTCGAGTGCCCACGAGTCTATTATAGTTTACTTGTCTTGTCTGTAAGTGAGCCTTTATATCTAACTTTTTGAATTGGATCAAAAGACCTAAATTCTTGCCAATAACAAGAGAAAAGCACCCTTGCGGGTGCTCTGGTTTTAATTAAATTTATCGGGGAATTGTTTAACAATACCCTCGGTTAGTATATCTCCAAACATAATCATATGCTCGAGTCCTTTATCGAAAGCGACGATCTCGGCATCCCAATCCTTTTTAGCTCTAGCTGTCACATCATCTGTTATTAGCTCCAAATGTTCATGAAGCATCTCTTTCAATTGTTCATACGAATATTTGGGATTCTGTGCGCTAAGGAACTTAGCAATGTCGTCAGCGTTGTCATACCACTCTTTATTATATTTTTCTAAATCCGCCTGATTTCCTGCTAGTGCAGCAGCAACTACCTTTCCGGCAATAAGGATATGCTCCCGCAATAATTGAGCTAGCTTATCACCTACTGCCTCACCGTAATACGGCTTATAAACATTCCCTATCTCCTGCTGATTCTGTAGCAACCTTGCCAGTACCTTCTCTTTGTCCTCGGAATTCGCAAAAGCGCTAACTATGTAGTTTTTCGTCCATATCACATGGTCGCTCCATAGTTTCCTGAGATTATCCTTAAGCTCTATTACAGAGGGCGTAAAGCATTGCTTGTGTGAACTCTTTTTCTCTTTGGCTGCAGCATCGGCAGTTACAGGCATTACACTAACAACAAGGAACATACACACAAAAACTAACTTCACAATCAAAAACTTAGGCTTCAATATGACCTATCTCCTTTTAAGCATCTATTAACAATCTTGTATAGTGTGTACCGATGCTCTTATTTCATTCCTATCTTCTTTTACATAAAAAAAAGCACCGTCATTAGACGGCGCCTCTTCCTTAAACTTATCTGAACATCACTTTATCTACATTGTATTTAGACTTCAATTCATTAATGATATACGTTTCGTAGATCTCTCTATGAACGGGGCTCTCGATTAAACTTACATCAATTCTGGTGACCTCGTCCCGATGCAGCTTAATATCAGATACGGTATCTTCAAAATGTTTTTTGATTCTGGGTCTTAGCTTTCTCGCTTTACCTACAAACAACAACTCATCTTGGTCATTGTAGAACATAAAGATACCGCCGTAATCTCTAGGAATCAGATGGAAATCAGTGAATCCGTAGATATTGCTTAACTGCGGGTTGATTTGTTTAGTAATACTAACATCCACATTGGGCATAGTTATGTTGATCATTTTAGCTCACGTCCTCTTTCTATATAGGAGTAAATAGTATCATAAGTTAGCCTTTTATTCTATCTTTCACAATGAGTCTGGCTCTTTATTCTGCCTTGGACTGACGACTCATTAGAACTTGAACAGTCTCTGTTATCCCTTGCTCAAAAGGAGTAGCGGGAATTGGACCCACAACACGCTCGTATTTACCACCGCTTAGGACCACAGGCTCTTTGGTTAAATACAGCATTTCAACGATCTCTTTCATGACTGGAACGAATATACCGAGCAGCGATAGTCCAGTCTTTCCTAATGAGATAACGGGCTTCTTGGAGCCGCTTGCTGCTTGCGCTATTCTAACGATATCTCGTCCTGAGATTGTGCCTGCCCCGGGAATGTTCCAATTCTGACCATAAGCTTCATCTCTACTAGCGAGCTCAATAATCATGACAGCGGCATCCGGCAAATACACATACTCACGGGCAACGGTCATATTTCCGATGAACACTGCAGGTTTACCTGCAGCGATGGACTCCAGAGTCGATCCTAAATAGGAAGCCTCATTGGCAGTAGGCCCATAATAATCCGGTAAACGGACAATGAGCCGCTGTGCTTTACTCCAACGCTGGCTAAAAAACATTTGTTCAAACTCAAGTTTCACTTTACCTTTTTTTGTATGCGGATTCTTCGGATATTCCTCGTTGATCGGCTTGTCATTCTGTCTTCTTCCATAAGGATAAATGCCATCCACTGCGACAACCTTTATCCCCAGCTTATTAGCCGCCTCCATGACCGCCTCTCCCATAGGTAACAGTCGTGTGCTCATTTCATTATACGGAACAGATGCACTATGAAAAATAACATCCACATCCTGTGCAGCTGATAATATGTCCTTCGCATTAAATACGTCCCCTGCTATTAGCTTAAGAGCGGTGGGATTACCCAGCTTCGTTGCAAGCTTCTCCAACTTTGGAATCGATCGCCCAAAGGCCACCGTTTCTATCCCTCTCTTTAATAATTCAGCGATAATTACCGTCCCTGTTCCCCCGGTTGCACCAAGCACAAGCGCTTTTGTTAACATAAATGATCCCTCCTATTATTGTTATTGATTAATCACTAACTAACGATCATAAATCTAAGAGCCTGAGCTCTTAGATGTTAGAATGAATTTCATCTCTACTACTCTTTCCGGTGTTTCGGCTTCAACTCTGGCATTCCAAGAGCCATAGAAATATTACAGAGCATACCATTGGCCATAAAGGTACTTACCTCTACTTCAGGCTGCTCGATCCCAGCGGCGACAAACTTCTCGTGCACAAGGTTGGTGATCTCAAGCATTCCTTTTTGCATCGTTTCACGGATGACTTCATCGCGAATCCCTAACCCCTGAACTTGCAAAATAATCTCATTCGGATGTGTCTCCATCAACAACTCGTATACTTTAATGCTTTCCTTTAACACTTGATCTGCTGTGCCCTCTACTCCTTGAAACGAACGAATAATCCGTTCAAAAGCCCGCTCTAAGGAAGCAACAAACAATTCTTCTTTATTCTTGAACACCTTAAACACATAGGGCTGAGAAATACCTACCTTTTCCGCAACCTGTGCTGTCGTAGCTCGGTAGTAGCCATTCTCGGCGAATACAACAACCGCTGCCTCCAAGATTTGTTCTCGGCGGTTTACGGAAACCGATTCATCCGCTTTCTTGCGACCGGAACTAGATTCTGTTGTCATCATAATCTCCTTACGCAACCTAATCCATTAGGTTATTGATCAATCACTTTCTTGATTAGAGTATATGCTCATCTCCTAAATAATGCAACTTAAAATCAACTATAATTTTTAACAACTTTCATCCGTACAGAAAATACAGTAAAAGTTATTTCCCTATTTCCACTGGAAATATTACTAAAAAATATGACGTTATTCAGAACCTTCTCGCCAAAGGGTTGTGATTTTCCTCATGAGGGTATTATAAATATTAAGGTAGTGTAGAGTTGTGTTAACTTCATGAAAAGAGCAATTAGCATCTAGGAGGATTTGATTCATGTCAGCAACAGACAGGCAAAAAATTGTAGATAGTGTCCCGCAAACCGGATTTTTCGGACATCCTAAGGGACTATTCACACTCTTCTTTACTGAATTTTGGGAACGTTTTTCCTATTATGGCATGAGAGCGATTCTTGTTTACTACATGTATTATGAAGTAAGCAAAGGCGGGCTCGGATTTCCAGAGGATATGGCCCTTTCGATTATGTCTATCTATGGATCACTCGTATATATGTCTGGAATTATAGGTGGATGGCTTGCGGATCGAATTTTCGGGACTTCGAAGGCAGTCTTTTACGGCGGCGTTCTAATTATGTTTGGGCATATTTTACTGGCGATACCGGGAAATGCCACGCTATTCTTTTCTTCGATGATTATGATCGTGCTTGGAACCGGACTTCTTAAGCCCAATGTATCAAGTATTGTAGGCGAAATCTACAGCGAACAAGATAACCGCCGCGACGCTGCTTTCAGCATTTTTTATATGGGTATTAATCTCGGCGGATTCATCTCTCCACTGATTGTAGGCGCTGTAGGTATGAATAATTTCCATCTCGGTTTCTCGATTGCCGCGGTGGGCATGTTTATTGGATTAGTTGTTTACGTAGTGACTCGCACCAAAAATCTAGGTCTGGCAGGTACGATTGTTCGCAACCCAATTCCAGCCGAACAAAAGAAAAAATTATTTACTTGGATTGGCATTGGACTAGTTGTGCTTGCTGTATTAGTTACGGTCGGCATTCTTACTGGAATACTCACCTTTGAGACATTCATTAAAATCGTAGGGGTGTTAGGGCTACTTATTCCTACAATGTACTTCATTGTGATGTACCGCAGTCCCAAAACAACAGCTGTAGAGCGATCACGGATTCTTGCGTACATCCCTTTATTTATTGCTTCGATTATGTTCTGGGCGATTCAGGAACAAACTTCAACAGTTCTAGCAAGCTTTGCTGATAAGCGTACCCAATTGGACTTTGCAGGCATACACATTTCTCCAGCTTGGTTCCAATCGCTTAACCCGCTATTTATTATCGCCCTTGCACCTGCATTTGCATGGCTTTGGTTAAAGCTCGGTAACCGCCAACCAACGATTCCACAAAAGTTCTCGCTTGGTTTATTGTTTGCCGGTCTGTCCTTCCTAGTAATTCTGGTACCGGCTTACTTCGGTGGAGCCAATTCACTGGTGAATCCATTATGGCTGGTTCTCAGCTACTTTATCGTCGTCATTGGGGAACTATGCTTGTCACCTGTTGGCTTATCAGCAACAACCAAACTGGCACCAGCTGCCTTTACCGCTCAGATGATGAGTATGTGGTTCTTGTCCAATGCTGCTGCGCAAGCTATTAATGCTCAAATTGTGAAGTTCTATACCCCGGATACCGAAATGCTGTACTTCGGAGTCATAGGCGGAGTCGCCATTGTGCTCGCGTTAATTCTCTTCCTGTTCTCTTCTAAGATTCAAAATTTCATGAAGGGTATACGATAAATATATAAGGCTGCCGGGATATTCCCGGCAGCCTTTTTTTGAATCAATATTCTAAGCTAAGTCTACACCAGAAACATAGCAACAATCGTTGTAACTATCAGCCCAATCAGCACCGGTTTCACATTGCGTCTAGCGAGCTCAAATGGACTTACGCCGCAGATAGCGGCGGCTGGAATCAATGCCCATGGGATTAGCGTCCCCCCGCCAACCCAAATGGCAGATACCTGACCGAGTGCAGTTAAAGTAGCTGCGTCGGAATGTGTGGCAACAGCGAACAATTTTCCGATGGACCCCGCAAGTGAGATTCCCGAGAACCCTGAACCATCAAGGCCCGTAATGGCCCCTGTTATGGTAGCGGTCACAGCACCTACAGCACCATTAAGAGGTACATTATGCGCCAGAGCAACCCCTAGATCATTAACAATTCCCTGAGAAGCAGCAGGTAAGACTTTGCCAAACAATTCAGCAAAGGCCGAATCTCCCAAATAGAAGAATGCCGCAATTGGAATCACTGGACCGAATACTTTAAAGCCAAATGTGAGTCCATCAATTAGATATGAGGTGACTTGCTCCAGTCCCTTATTACGATGTGCGAGCAATGTTACTACAACCAAGATAAATACAGCAGTCCCGCCAACTAAGGCCGTTGCGTCTCCACCCTGTAAATCCAGCAGAAACATACCTGCTACATCAGCTAGAAACAGGAGTGGGATAACGATCGCCAGCCATTTCTTCAGTGTGGGAGGAATCACCGCTTGACCCTCGATCGCGTCACTGTCTGCAGCTAGCGCATTCGCGGCATTTTTCCCGGAAATAAGTCCGTCTCGCCAAGTACCGTTCTTCTGATCTCGTCGCATCATCCAATAGGCTGTTACCGTAGTGACTACACCCATCACTATAACAAGCGGAATACTCGCTTCCATGACACTGCTTACCGGAAGTCCTGCCGCATCTGCCGTCAATTTAGGTGCACCTTGAATAATATAATCACTCGACAGCGCAATCCCATGACCGAATAGATTCATCGCAATCGCTGCTCCAAGTGCAGGCAATCCTACGCGAATAGCAACGGGCAGCAGCACAACCCCTATCAGGGCCACTGCTGGCGAAGGCCAGAAGAACCATGATGTCACCATCATAATCAAGCCAATGCCCCAAAATGCCATAAACGGCGTACGTAAAAAGCGGGTAAGTGGGGCAACCATCGTCTCGTTTATTCCGGTACGTGTTAATACTCTGCTCATGGCTACAATGATCGAAATAATCATAATCGTACCCATTAGCTCCTTAGTTGCATATACAAAAGAGTTGAATACGCCTGTGACTGAACCACTAATCGTTTCTGTCGCGAGCCAGCCTAATACAAAGATGCCTGCAATACAGATCATCGTTGTATCCCGCCGCTTAATCAGAAGTGCCATAATGAACACGATGAATGCCAAATATACATAATGGAGCGCTGTTAATTGGATGCCCATCTCTGAACCACACCCTTCTCCTGCTTACAAGTGCTATATGTTATGCAGGGGTGTAGGCTAATGTTCGGTAGAAATGGGCGCTTAAATATTTATGATTTAAATAGAAAGAGACGCTTTTGCTAATGTATCCATCACCTCGTCGCTAATAAATGGTGCGATAGACATATCAAGTGCCGCTTGTTTACTCATATTCATCCATACCTTTCGTTGAACTAGAGAAAGCCTGCAAAAATACAGCTTTATCCATACTTATGGCTCAAAGGCTTCATCTGGAGCAAGAAAAACTGCAGTTTTGCAGGAATTAATGTTTTTTGCCATCCTCTTATCATTAAAAAATGTATTTTTGCAGTTTTATTCCCTTGATCAATCCTTACATTTACGTAAAAAAAGCCGCCCCACGCATAGATAACATCTACGCATGAGACGGCTTTCTTAGTGTTTCCTAATTAGAAATTTATTATTTAGCCACGACTCCGCCATCAACTGGCAGCTCAACACCTGTAATGTATGAAGCTTCATCAGAAGCTAAGAACAATACAGCTTCAGCTACTTCAGAAGCACGTCCAACGCGTGGCAATGCAGTCTGGGACATAAAGAAGCTATGCATTCTTTCATCATTTACAAATTCAGCACTCATTGGAGTTTCGATAAATCCTGGGTGAACAGAGTTCACGCGAATGTTATCTTTACCAAAGTCTACAGCTGCTGCTTTACTCAGCATACGAACGGCACCTTTAGAAGCTGTATAAGCGCCGGCACCACTGCTGCCAGTCAAACCTGCAATGGAGGAGATATTGACGATGGAACCACCTTTATTGTTCTTCATTTGAGGAACAACATGTTTCATCCCAAGGAATACGCTGCTTACATTAATGTTCATTACTTTGTTCCATTGATCAACAGTGGATTCAAGCAATTGAACTGGGAACGAGATCCCTGCGTTATTTACCAGGATGTCGATTTTTCCAAATTTGCTAATCACATCTTCTACAACTTTGATCCAGTCTTCTTCGGAAGCTACATTATGTGCATAAGCTGCGGCTTTTCCACCATTGGCTTCGATTTCTTTTACAACTGCTTGTACAGCAGCTTCGTTAATATCAGTTGCTACAACTGTAGCACCTTCTTTGGACAATAAAAGGGCTTCTTCACGACCCATGCCACTGCCTGCACCTGTAATAATTGCTACTTTATTAGTTAGACGATTCATAATTAAGTCTCCTCTATAATCGTATTGTGATATAATAATTCGAGTGATGATAGTCACACTATCACTGTGATATTAATCATATCATTTTTACGAAATAACTACAACCTCTCCTTGCTTAATCCAATAAACGGTGGATATAATACTAATAATTAAAGAACCTAATTATAAAATGGAAGGGTCTATCCCTCATGAATCCTAAAGCACGCTATGAAAAAGAACGATCTGACGGTAAACAGCAGCGATTATATACGATTCTTGAATCCGCAGAACGAATATTTTCGCAAAAAGGAATTGAAAAGTCGACGATGCAGGATGTCGCAAGCGAAGCAAATATAGGGATTGCGACGCTGTTTCGATATTTTCCCAGAAAAGAAAAGCTCATCGTGGCGGTGGCCACCCGAATGCTAGAGCCAATGCTCGATTACTTTAAGCATGTAGCTGACTTGCCACTTACCTGTCTCGAAAAGATCGAGATGTTATTTGATTTCTTTATTCAGGATCAAAATCATTTAAGCATTATTTTTATGGTCAATTTTGAAAGCTACGCCTCTCACTTAAATGAGCCTGTTGAGGACGTTCTGGATTTCAATGCATTAAACCGCAAGATTTGGCATGAGTACTCCAGGATCATTCAAAATGGGGTAGAAGACGGTTCTATTCGCGCCGATCTCCCTGTGAAAGAGACCTTAATCACGCTGATGAACAGCTTTGCTCTCTTTTCCAGAAAGCTAACGATGAAAGAGAACATCCTCCTGCTAGAATCGGATTTAGACTCCGACAAGCAGCTTGAGCTTCTTAAACAAATCTTTCTAGAGCATTTAAAAGCCTAAAAAGCGCCAGTTTCCTTATGAGGGGAACTTGGCGCTTTTTTGATCATAAATTGGATTGCTAGTGAAAAGGACAGGTGGCCACAGGTGATCGCTGATAAAGGAAACGAGGGCTGTAATCATATTCTTTCAGTTTACTGTCATGCCAAATCGGTGTAGACGACGGAGACATAGGGGGGATCAGCCATGACCAGCGTCCCGAAACCTGACGTCCATGTCCCTGCTCCTGCTCTTGAAATCTCACAAATTGATCGGCTGCTGTATGGTGATCAACGATACTGACCCCAGCTTGCTTAAAGGAATGCAGTACTGCACGATTCAACTCAAGAAGCACCCGATCCTTCCAAAGCGTTATGTTACTGGAGCGGTCAAGTCCCATCAGATCAGCTACAGCCGGCAAAGTGTTATATCGTCCAGTATCCCCTAAGTTACGTGAGCCAATTTCGGTCTCCATGTACCAGCCGTTAAAAGGAGCCGCGGGGTATACAATCCCGCCAATTTCCAACTGCATGTCCGAAATGATCGGCACAGAATACCAGCGAAGTTGAAGCTCTGCAAAACGTTCAATTTCGGGATGTGTTAACGGCACCTCTTGAATGAGGTGCTGGGGAATTGGAAATACGTGGGGATTGCCATTACCAATACTGATTACTAGCGGCAACACATCATAATTGCCCCTTGTTCTCTGCCAGCCTAGTTGTTGGCACACTTTCGTAAATTCATCCGATGCCGGATCGCCAGCGCGTTCATGTTCAGCATCACCAGGGTATCCAGCGTAACGAATCAATTGATGGTTCCAAATCCGGATTCTCCGCTCAGGATCTTCCCCGCTGCGGAAGACCGTAATGAGTGGACGGATACGTCCTCCATTATTCGCCTTTTCCATATGTCGTAGCAGAGCTTCAGCAACATCCTCCTCAGTCTCTGCCTGACGTTCATCCATCAGCTCAATGGACTGCCAAAAAAGACGACCAATGCAGCGGCTATTGTGACGCCAAGCCATTCTTGCCCCATGCGCCAGCTCTTCCGTTGTATGTGTGTAACTCCCTGATTGATTGATTTCTTCTCGTACGGCTTGGATGCGATGATCCATCTCAGCTTCAGTCTTATCTAGCTCAGCATAACATTGCCGAATGAAAGCTTCTGCCTGCCGGGTTAATTCTTCGATGTGCATGCCATTCATATCCCTTATCCTCCATCTAAGCCATGCTAGAACTCTCATTCCAGTATACCACCCACACTCCTAAGCTACATCCTTAGGGAAGTAGCACATGAGAACAACCCGTGAAGCTTAGTCGCTTCACGGGTTGTAGCAGGAACATCTAGCGTTCTGAACGTTTCCCTTGCATCTTCAATGCAGCAAGCCTGCTCTTATCCTCGGCCAGCAGTTCTTCAGCCAACTCCACACCTTGGGGGCCTAGTGAGGCACGAGCTTGTTCTACCGCCTGTTCGGTATGCGCCAAACGGTTCTCAGCCTGTGCCAAGGTCTGTTCTGTTGGATGACTAAGCGCCTGAGAGACAGAGAAATGAAGCTTGCCTAAAGCATTTTTGGCTTGAGTTACATTGTCGTTCGCTTGCAGACTGGAATCGGGTTGTTTCATAAATGAAATTCGCTCCCTTCTGAAATGCGCCTGTTCTCTTCTAGCATGGTTTAGGATAAGTAACTTTATGCATACACCTACTGGATGATGGATTGCATGAAAGTAGTCATTTCTTTGCTGGCCTTATTCAAGCGCTCAATTACCCCGCTGAATTCGGTGACCAGTTCTGCTTGTGCGTGTGAAGAAGCGGAGATCGCTTCAATTTCTAGCTCCATTTGTTTAATGGACTTTTGAACATCACTGAGTGATTTTTCAATATTATGGGTTGCTTCTTTGGTATTTACAGACAGTTTGCGTACTTCCTTAGCCACAACGCCAAAGCCCGCCCCCTGCTCTCCTACACGCGCAGCTTCGATGGCTGCATTTAGTCCTAGCAGATTCGTCTGCTCAGAAATCTCACGAATGAAGCTAGTAACCTTATTTACTTCTTGAGACTCCGCTACCGCTCTACGTGTATTATCTAATATTTGCTGAGAGGTAGCCGATAATTCTTCAGATTGTGCAGCTACGCTCTGAACCATATCCATTAGGTGATTGCTTATCCCATTAATTTCGTCTGTAAATACCTCAAGCTTATTCTCGTTCTCCAGTGTGTAGGCAATTGCGAACACGCCTACTACCTCGTTGTCTGTTCCATATATAGGCACACATGTTGAAATCACAGGAGATCCATAAACTTCTGCTGGAATCCGGTTAAAGCTAACCTCACCTTTCAATCCATTTGAAAGCGTTAGGTCTTCAGGTGGAATAGGACTTCCTTTGGCCAGTCCAAAATCAATGGCATTACTCGGAGTATAATACTGGAAGATTTCCCTGTCCGTAATACCGATCATAATATCTTGCGAGTGAAGCTTTTTGAAGTAAGGTGCTGCGAGGACTAAGGCATCGATAATACTCATCTGTTCATCTCCCATTAAGTAAATGTATATGTAAGTTTATCGACATAATGGGTGACATAATGAATATTGTCATATTAAAGTAACAATTCTACCGTAGGATGGATTCATGAATACTAAACCTATTAGCAGACGCCAATTTTTGAAGAAAAGTGCTCAAGTGTCGCTCGGGCTGCTTGGAACCGCTAGTGCGACCGGCATTTATTCACACTGGGTTGAGCCCTACTGGCTTGAAGTTAAACATATAGATATAAAGCTTCCTCTACTCCCTCCAGCATTCGATAGATTTCGTATCGTTCATTTCAGTGATTTACACTTAGGCGTATATACGAAGTCCGAAGCCTTAACAGAGTTAGTACAGCAAATTCAACATGTAAGTCCAGATCTGATCTGCTTCACCGGAGATCTACTAGATCATTCTGTCGATTATATTTCTGAGGCTGTGGACATCTGTTCACAGTTGCGGGCACCGTTTGGACAATATGCTGTGTTAGGTAACCACGATGCTTTTGGTACTAGGAAAGCTGTGACGAAAGGGTTAGCGCAATCTGGCTTCCACGTACTTCATAATGAACATATTGTCTTAAAAAAAGATGCGGAGGCGCTTTATCTAGCTGGAGTGGATGATCCGTGGGTCGGCAAAGCAGATATTCATCAGGCGCTACGCCATATCCCTGATAAGGCATGTACTCTACTCCTTGCACACGAGCCTGATTTTGCCGATGAATACAGTGATCTTCCCATAGATCTGCAATTGTCCGGCCATAGTCACGGAGGACAGGTGCGTCTCCCATTTGTAGGTGCCTTGTATACCCCGCCTCACGGCAGTAAATATTCAAGCGGATTATACCAGCTCCCAGATAGTCGACTCCAGGTCTACACCACACGCGGAATTGGAGTGACTCGTATGCCTATACGTTTTAATTGTCGTCCCGAGCTTACCGAAATTACTTTAAAGTCCTCATGATTGTGTCAAAAATTAATAAATGGTTAAAAAGTATATACCTTTTGCACGTCTATGCAACAACACTGTAACCGTGTTTGTAATCAAATCTATTTGGGGCCTAGGTATAATTGTAGGAGTGATAGATAACATCAAAAATCATAATGAACTACATAAGCCCATCATTGGAGAGGAGAAATTAAATCATGAACAAAACTGTGAAATGGACGTCTGCTGTATTAGCAGCTGGAGTATTACTTGGAGGTACTGGACTCATCGGAGGGAATTCTGTTCTAGCTGCAACTACTGGTACAAAAACAGTCACACAAGCCGTTCAGCAGCCTTCTGTGGTGCTTAAATATAAAGGCCAAGTCTTAACGCAGCAAGGAAAAATCGTAGACGGAAATACGATGATCCCTTTAACTGTATTGCGTGATGCCTTCGGCCTTGCTATTCAATACAATTCAACCACAAAGACTTACAGTGTAAGTAGTGACTCGGTGAAGCTTAACATGGAGGTCTCTGACTATGGCGTCAGTACCGATTTGAACGGATATTACATTTATAGCATGACCGGAAATCATGAAGTGAAGATGATCAACGACCGCTTATATGTTCCTTTCAAACTGTTAAATGATTATTTAGGTGTTCAAGGCGTATATAATCCAGCCCAGAAATCGCTTGAACTTAGCAAAAAGGTGATGAATGACATCAAGATCACCTCTGTTACCTTAGACAAGAGCAATAAGAATGCTAGTATTAAAGTACAATATCCAAAGATCAGCGGTCTGACAGATGAAGTACAAAACACGATTAATGCTGCCTTCAAAAAAGAGGCTGAACTATTCGCATCAGAAAGCGAAAAAGAGGCTAGCCGCAGAGATGGTACAATAGAGAATAAATATGACTACTCTCAAACTTATGTTGTCACCTTTAACCGTGAAGGCGTACTTAGTATTGTAGTCGATCAATATGGTTACAGCGGTGGAGCACACGGCGGTACCATGCGCGAGGGACATACCTTCTCGCTGAAGGATGGTAAGAAGATAGAGCTTAAAGACCTGCTAAAGGCAGAACCAAATTACAAACAAAAACTAGATAAAATGTTGAAGGAAAGCACCAAGGATATTGCTTTTCCGGAGTCAACTGGTGGACTCACAGATAAACCAGCCTTCTACGTCAGTGAAAGTGGCTTAGCTATCTTCTATCAACAATATGAAATCGCACCTTATGCAGCTGGAATTCCTACCTACACCTTTAATTTCAGCTCAATACTGCCTAAAGGCACCGATCCATTTGCTTCTTTCAAATAAACACTAACGCAAAACAAAAAGCGCTTCAGCCAATCGGCTAAGGCGCTTTTTGTTATCTATATTATTCTTCTAGAATGCCGGCAGGTCCAAAAAATTCAAAATGAATTCTGTCATCAGGTACCCGCCATTCCTTGAGCGCCTTATATATGACCTTCATAAATGGGGTCGGCCCACAGAAATAGAATTCAGAGTTCACATCTGCTATTTCTTGAAGCCAAGAAAGATCAATATAACCAGATCTATTGTACTTGTCGCCTTCTCCTGGAGATTCATAACATACATAGGACCGAAGAGAAGAATGAGATTGTGCTAAATCTGCCACCCTATCTTTCATAGCATGCAAACTTCCATTGATGGCTGCATGAATATAAGTTACCTCGCGTTCTGGCTGTGCAGCAATTATTGTCTCCAGCATACTTACCATTGGGGTTAAGCCCACACCCCCACTGATTAGAACCACCGGAGTGTCACTACGCTGATCCAGTACGAAATCGCCCGCTGGAGAGCCCACTTCTAATATAGAGCCCACTTGGACGAAATCATGCAGATAAGTGGATACGACGCCCGCAGGTCTGTCTATCCCTTCACCTTCCCGTTTAACAGTGATACGGTAATACGCCTGTCCCGGGGCACTGGACAAACTGTAGTGGCGAATATGGGAATATTCTTCCCCCTCGGGCTGAATACGAACCGTGATGTACTGACCCGGGAAATAAGAAGAGATCGCCCCTCCATCCTCAGGAGACAGGTAAAAGGAAGTAATAAGCTCACTTTCACTAACCTTCCGAGTGACGACAAAGTTTCTGAATCCACTCCAGCCCCCCGGAGCTTCCGCAGCTTCACGATACTTTTCTGCTTCCACACCAATGAAAGCATCTGCGATTACACCATAGGCTTTGGCCCATGCATCTATAATTTCCGGTGTTGCCGCATCGCCAAGTACTTGTCCAATCGCAGCTAACAACGTCTCACCCACGATCGGATAATGCTCAGGTAATACACCTAGTGCTCGATGCTTCTCTGCAATCTGCTTTACCACCGGTAAGATATTCCCTAGTTGATCAATATTCATAGCTGCTGCTAGGACTGCGTTAGCAAGCGCTGTCTGCTGTCTGCCTTGCCGCTGATTGGCATGATTAAATATATTTAATAGCTCTGGATGGTTTTCAAATAACATGCCATAGAACGTCGTAGTAATGGTTGTTCCATGAACCTGTAATACAGGAACTGTTGATTTTATAATAGCAATCGTTTGTTGATCTAACATATGAATACCCTCTCTCCTGCAATTAGATAATGCCTCTATAAAAAGCATATAGAAGCTGCAAATGAGCGAGTGTGCGCTGAATCACTTTAAAATTTAATAAAATGTGAACAAACAGAAAATGCAATGATATCCATCACATTCGAATGCCCAATCCAAAAAAAAGCCGCCCAAGCAGCTCAGGTAGCTACCGGACAGCACTTTCACTCTTATTTTGCCAGCTCCACAAAGCCTTCTCCGAACACATCTCTTACATCGTGAATGGCGATAAAAGCCTCTTTATCAATCGATCTTACGATTTTCTTAAGCATGGTTACTTCCTGTTTGCTAATGACAATATAGAGCAGCTCTTTGGGTTCTTTAGTATAATACCCTCGGCCATAAATGACTGTGACCCCTCTATCCATGATTCCATTAACTTGTTCAGCAATTTTGTCCTGCTCCTTGGATACAATCGTAACAGCCTTCTTAGGATTCACTCCCTCAATAATGAAGTCCATCACCTTAGTCGCTACATAGAGCATCACAATCGTAAACATTAGACTTTGAACACCAATGATGAAATACGAAGCAAATACCACAACTAAATCGACTAGGAGAAGAGCGTAGCTAACGTTCCAATCCAAAAATTTATGCAGGATTCTGGCGATAATGGTTGACCCTGCGGTCGTTCCACCCACACGTATGATCATTCCGATACCCACACCAGACAAGATGCCTCCAAATATTGCATTGATGATCAACTCATCGCTGGCGATATGCCAATTCTTCGTAAGAATCAGGAATAACGAGTTAAAAAACACCGCAATAATCGTGTATACTGTCGTCGTTTTGTCCAGAAATTTATAACCCACAATCAATAATAAAGCATTAAGAATTAAGCTAACAATACCTGGTGACCACTGATACAAATAGTATGTAATCATAGTCAGTCCCGTTACCCCGCCTTCACCGAACTCGTTCGGAATCACAAACAAGTTAACGGCCAAGGAAAACAGCAATGCTCCTACAATGATGGAAACAATATCCGAAATACGCTTTTTCATACCATGCCCCTTCTATCCTCTGTCTATATCTACCATCCACAAATACTAACACCGCTTCGATATAGTTGTAAACAATCCAGAAGAAACCAGCATTCTATATATGGCGTAACCGACTACCCCACCGCAAGTGTTTAAGATCAGATCATCCACGTCAAAGGTGCCGATATACAATACTAATTGTGTAACTTCAAAGCTCAGACTCAGCGCAAAAGAGAGCATGAAGACCTTTTGAAATAACCTTACTTTTTGCGACAACAGCATTGGAACAAAGACTCCAAACGGAATAAACGCAAGAAGATTGCCCACTAAATTAAGTGATGAAAAAGGATCTGAAAGTGACAGATGCTCTATCCCCCGCGAGATCTCTTTAAAGGGTACATAGTTGCCCTGTCGCTTAAAAATTCTGTCGGGATGCTCGAGCATACGCCCTGCCTGTTCCCAAAGTGATTGCAAGCTAAAAGGTGCGCCTTTAAATACGATAATTCGGATCAAAAAATACATATAGACAATAAATACGGCTGCCAGCAATAATGTCATAGTAGACTCGCTCTTAGGCTTCGTACTCATCAAAATGTAGTGACAATTACGCCATCCATATTATCGCCCGACGTTTTATATTGCCCTTCCTTTGGAATCTTAATACTTGTATATCCTGATACTGGATAATAGTTCACCGTATATGTTTTGCCGTCTACAACCGTTGAAATTTCACTATTTTCCTTCAAAAGATCTAAATATTGTTCCAGCACGATCCCCTTCTCCTGAATGATCGCACTGTGCGGCAAGCCGACATAACGGAAGTGCCAAGGTTCATATTTAATCCCCGTAATCTCCGTTTTGTCTTTCGGATAGCGTAGAATAAAGCCGTATTTCCACGCATTCTTTTCCAGCCATTTACCTTCAGGTGCTTTGCTCATTTCCGATTGAGACGATCCGATGTCCAGCGATAATCCTAAATTATGTTCGCTATATTGCGCTGGAAGAGCATAGTCTGAACCTTTTTCCTCATACAATTGCTCTTGCTCCTCAAAGTCCCTGTACCCACTGCTAATTAAAAAATGATTCACGCCATCCTTCTCAGCGGCCTTGATCATCTTATTGAATTCATGTGCCACACTTTCAGACAACCGAATCGAGGTATCTAGTAATCCATAGCCCTGAACCAGATCCTTCTGATCAAATAAGGTCACAATATCAGACTTCACACTGTCCTCATGTACCGGATATTGTTTGTTCACCAGCAATAAATCCCCTTGATATACCTGATCTTGCGTAACCACCTTTAAACTATCGCTATCTCTAATCGATCCCTTCTGGATCTTATCATTCTTATCAGCTAAATTACCCGTATCCGGTAAATAACGAGCGGCTGCGTAACCAAGAAATAACACAACGATCACCAAAAAAACCCACTTTTTCATCCGTAATGTCCTCCATTTCCTTAAGACGTTTATGCTTGATAGGAATAGAATAACGAAGACACTTTAAAGAAAAGCAGGACAATTATAAAGTTTTTCTTAAAATGTATAAGAACTCAGCGGCCTTACCCAGTAAAGGTATATCCTACACCCCAGATTGTCTTAATAAATTTGTTCTTATTGATGTCTTCACCGAGCTTTTTGCGCAAGGTACGGATATGCACCATGACCGTGTTGCCACTCTCATAATAAGCTTCTCCCCATACCTGCTGGAAGATACTCTCCGCGCTAAACACCTGCTTAGGATGGCTCGCCAATAAATGCAGAATATCAAACTCTTTCGGAGTTAGGTCTATTACCTCGCCGTAAAGAGTGACGGTATGTTCATCTGGTGAAATCGTCAACCCACCAACTTCAAGGACCGACTTAAGAACAGCTGCGGGCTGACTGAATTGTATAGAGCGCCGAAGTTGAGAATTAACGCGAGCGACTAACTCCATTGGATTGAACGGTTTGGTCATATAATCATCTGCGCCCATGACAAGTCCCGTGATCTTGTCCAGATCAGAAGTCTTCGCGCTTAAAAAAATAATCGGCAGATGATGCTGCTCCCGAATGTGACGGGTTACCTCATAGCCATCCAGCCCTGGCATCATAATATCCAGAATCGCCAAATCTATCGTTTGGGACTCAATAGCTTGCACCGCTGCCCGCCCATCGGATACTTTAATGATATGATACCCTTCTTTTTGCAAATGCAAAGCCACCAGATCCGCAATCTCCGCCTCATCATCCGCAATTAAAATCGTAATGCGCTTCATCTATATTTCACCCCTGTAGGTTTGTGCTATATGATCTACATCCATTATACCCCAAACTTAAAAACCACTCCTAGGATGAAGTGGTTTTGCTGAAATCTATGATGAATAAATAGAACTGTTGTAATATTATTTACCGTCTTTATGTCTTTAAATAATCTTTTTGATGAAGAAAGGTCTAGTTAGAGTTCAGTACTACTGGCTTGCCGATACAGCTCACGGCTCTTATAACCAGCCTGTAGAATCATCTTCATTTCCTCTTTACGCTTAGCTCTTGTTGCCTCTTGTTTGGCACTATAGACATATCGAGCCCAGTCTTTGCGGTATCCCGGGGTAAGCGATTGATAGATGGCTAGAAGCTCCGGTGTATCTTTCAGATCTTCTTCCACATTTGGAATGAAAGAAATATAGTCATCCACAGATTGACTTGGGGTATTGGAAAGCTGCCCTTTCCCCTTAGCGTCCTCTTTCAACCCCACAACTGTAAAGACATCATCCAAACCTACCATGCGTGCAAATTTAATATTGCTTGTTCCGATGTAGCCATTCTCATCACTGCCCAGACCCTCTAGTAAGTCGTCACGATGAATAAAGGTCGGATACACTTTGTTTCCCTTTTTAGGATACGCCACAAAGAGATAGCCATTCTTATGAAGATGCTGTTGCTCAATCACACGGTTCACTAGTTCCTGTAACGACGCCATGTCTAGTACAAAGGCAAATATAAGATCATACGCCCCATTTAGCGAAGTATCATAATCCGTCAATTCCGCTAAATAATCGGAGCCTTTTGGTTTACTCAATATCGCTACTTGGTTGTATTTTTGTAAGTTCAGCTTTTCTACGATGGTTTTAGTCACTATGCTTCATCCCCCAAATGTATTCGGATGCTTCTTCATCGTGATCATTATAGCCTAATCGCTACCCAATCTAAAACATTCTACGGGCCGTCACAAAACGCTTCTTCCATTTCTCACTCAGGGCTTCATAATGGACGCCTTGCTCCTTAGAATACGTATGCAATATCTGATTATTTCCCGCATACATGGCAACATGACCAATGTCGAGACCACGTGCACTAAAGAACAGTAGGTCTCCTTTACGCAGTTCGTTGATCCCAACTTCCTTCCCTTCTTTGGCTTGATTATAAGAGGCGCGTGGCAGATCCACCGACAACACGTTCTCTAATAAATGTGCTACGAAAGAAGAACAGTCAAAGGTAGACGTCTGGTTCGTCGCTGCACCGAATTCATAAGGGGTTCCCAGATACTTTTCTCCGTAAGCAAGCAACGCACTTCCCTGCTTCTCAGCGAGCGACTCACTAGTATAATCGCTATATTTCGGTTTAGCAGATATGTACCCCGTCTTGTTGTCTTGCGTTCGCACTTCTAACCACAAAGCATCCACTTCTCTAACGATATGGACTTTATCGCCTACGGACAACATTTGCTGGACACCTGATTGATCCGATGAATTCGGCGAACTGCGCAGGTTAACCCCATAACGAATCGTTGTATCGTAATTCAGCGCTGAATAGATGCGGACGGTCCGAGTGTTAGCCTCCCACTTCACAGTGCTGCCTAGAGCCTCGCTGACAAAACGCAGCGGCATCATCGTATTACCACCGACAACCTGACCCGGAACGGTTAAGCTTAAGGCTTGTCCATTTTTGTTCGCGGTTAAATCTCCTATTTGATAAGTCAGCACCAGCGTTCCCTTAGTGGCCTTCACTGTTTTGGTATCGTTGTTCCATGAAATCTTTGCTCCCTGTTCTTCAAACAGCTTGCGCATGGGAATAAGCGTTGTACCGTTTATGAGCAAGGGCTGAACCTCTAATACAAGCTGCCGATCATCCAGAAAAACGCCTGTAACCTGATTCTGAGGCATCACCGCCGCATGGGCTGGAGCTGTATAGAGTATAGATGTAAGTAGTACAAGTAGTGTGGCTTTCTTATGAATCCTCATGATGTCGTCACCTCGTTGATTAATATGTTCAATTATTATTACTAAAAAAAGGGTAATTAGTTCTGTTACAATTATTGGGGTTGCTGTCTAGCTACAGGTCAAACCATATAAAAAAGAGGACTGCGGTCACCCTTCGGTGCCACAGCCCTCTTTTTAATCCACTTCAAAAATAGAATCGATAATGATCGGAAGATTATCCCTTACAGAAACAGCGCCCAATACCGAACGAGCATGACTGCCCTTGTCCCCGAATACCTCCAGCATTAAATCCGAACAGCCATTGAGCACTTTATGATGCTCTTCGAATAAGGGATCTGCATTCACAAATCCTTGAATTTTGACCACTCTCTTCACTTTATCCAAGGAGCCTAAAGCAGACTCAAGGACGGCAAGGATCTCTATACCAGTCTGACGTGCAAAATGATAGCCTTCTTCGGTGGTAAAGTCTTGTCCCAGCTTGCCTTTGGGATGCCCGGCAGGTCCTTTTCCCGATACAAAACATAATCCATTAACAATAACGTAGTTAGCATATTTTGCCGCCGGTTCACTAGCACTAGGTAGGACAATACCTAATCCCTCAAGTCTATCCGCTATGATTCGATCCGCCACTTCAGTCCCCTCCTCCAATCAGTACAACCTCAATAAATTGGTAAGATTATACTGATTAATCCAGAAAGGGTCAATCCTATTTTGCTTCGACCTCTGCTTCCCATCTCGATATCTCAGCTCGAACAATTGGCGCTACTTCAGTACCCAATAGCTCAATGGCTCTCATTACATCCTTATGAGGCATCGTACCTAGCGGTACATGCAGCATAAAGCGTGTAATTCCTACGTGTTTGCGTAGGTGAATAATCTTCTCAGCAACAGTGTCTGGATCTCCTACATACAAGGCACCTTCAAATCTACGTGCCGCATCAAAGCTCGCACGACTATAATGACCCCAGCCACGCTCACGACCAATCACATTCATGCTAGCCTGCGTAGAGGGAAAGAACATATCGGCCGCAAGCTGATTATCCTCTGCAATAAAGCCGTGCGAGTGTGAGGCAACCGGAAGCTTCGACACATCATGTCCTGCTTGGGCCGCCGCTTTCTTATAGAGCTTCACCAGTGGAGCAAATTGCAACGGACTTCCGCCAATAATCGCGAGCACAAGTGGTAGCCCGAGCAGGCCAGCGCGAATCACAGATTCCGTATTGCCTCCACTGCCAATCCATACGGGCAAAGGATTCTGAACGGGGCGCGGATAAATCCCCAGATTATTAATCGCTGGTCGGTGATTTCCACTCCAGGTTACTTTTTCGGATGCCGTTATTTTTAACAACAGGTCCAGCTTCTCATCGAATAACTCATCGTAGTCATTTAAATCGTATCCAAAGAGCGGGAAAGATTCGATAAAAGAACCCCGCCCTGCCATGATTTCTGCCCGTCCATTTGAGATTCCGTCAAGTGTTGCAAAATCCTGAAATACACGTACTGGATCAGCAGAGGACAGTACGGTTACCGCACTGGTCAGCCGAATTCGTGTCGTCTGTGAGGCAGCCGCAGCCAGCAAAACTGCTGGAGAAGATGCGGCATAATCCTTTCGATGATGCTCACCCACACCGAATATATCTAAGCCCACCTTATCTGCAAGAACAATCTCCTCTACTACCTCGCGCAATCGCTGTGCATGACTTATTAACTCCCCCGATTGAACATCCGGCGTTGTTTCTACGAACGTACTGATACCTATTTCCACTTACGATTCCCCCTTAACTATAATTTTCTCTTCGAGTTGTTTGTTTGATTATAACACAAGTTACGTTCAAGCAGAGCTAGGTATTAATGCCTAGCTCCAGCTTGTCCAAAAACTCATTCTTAAAATTTGCAGAACATCACTGACAAATAGAGGATTTTGATGAAATATGTTGAAATGATCTAAAACAAGTAGCTCTCATGCATCTCATGCTTGATATAGGAGGGACATATGCTTCAAAGAAATAAACACAAAAATTCCATATCCAAACAAACCTTCAATCCTGTTCGGGGTTCCTTAAAAATCGCCGTAATATATTTTATTGTTGGGTGCTTATGGATCCCTTTAACAGATAAGGCCGTTTCCACTTTTACGCGAGATCCGGAGTGGATAAGACTTATTAATATAATTAAAGGCTGGTTCTTTATCCTCATAACAGCTTTGCTTATCTTTGCATTAATTCTAGGTACTCTGAAACGGATTAAAAGGATCGAAAAGAAACTGGATCTTGCCTATAGGGATAGGGTGAGCGCCCACGAAAATCTAGAGGCCGCCTATGAGGAAATCACAGCTACGGAAGAAGAACTCAGACAGCAATATGATCAGCTCATTGAGAATCAAGAGAAGCTAGCCATGAATGAAGAAAGGATGCATTACCTGGCGTATCATGATCTATTAACCGGCTTGCCCAACAAATTAGCTTTTTATGAGAATGGGCCTCACATCTTGGAATTGAATAACATTGCAGCCTTAATGTTCATCGACATTGATTACTTCAAATATGTAAATGATACGATGGGCCATGAATTTGGTGACCGGCTAATTGTTAAGGTTAGTGAGAGATTGGTGTCCCTGGTTGGGAGTAGTGGGGAAGTGTATCGTTTCGCCGGGGATGAGTTCATCGTTCTTTTATATTCTATTGAGAACAGTCAGTGTATAACTAGTGTAGCCTCTCACATTATTGCCGGTTTTAAAGATGCGATTGAGATGGATGACAGTCTGCTACATGTTAGCCTAAGCATCGGAATCAGTGCTCACCCCGAACATGGAAGTAATATTATGGAACTCCTTAAATGCGCAGACATCGCTATGTATAAAGCCAAAGACGCTGGCAAGGGTCAAATTATTGTCTTTGATCAACCGCTCAATGATACCTTTACTGAGCGAATGAACATTGAGAAGCAGTTGTATAATGCTTTAGAAAAAAATGAGCTAGAGGTATTCTATCAACCCCAGATTGATCTGACTCAGAACAGGGTGACGGGACTAGAAGCTCTTATGCGCTGGAACAACCCTATACTAGGCATGGTCCCTCCGGATAAGTTTATCAAAATAGCAGAAGATTCCCACCTCATTATTCCTCTCGGGGCGTGGGTGCTCAGAACAGCCTGTGCCTTTTTAAAAAGCCTTCATGAGCAAGGATTATCACATCTGACGATGTCTGTTAATATTTCAATGCTGCAGCTACTGCAAAGCGACTTCAATGAGTTAGTTCTAGACACCTTGCAAGCCTCCGGACTAGATCCTGAATACTTAGAGCTGGAGATTACAGAGAGTGTTCTGGTTGAATCTTACGAATATGTGAGCAGTAAACTGACTGAACTCAGAGCTCACAACATCAAAATTGCCTTGGATGACTTTGGTACCGGTTATTCCTCCTTAAGCTATCTTACTCATATGCCGATCTCGACTTTAAAAATAGACAAGTCCTTCATTGATTCCATTCGAACAGGGACACATCAAGCCGTTCTTGTCGAACAAATTATTATGATTGGTAAACGCATGAATATGTGTGTTATTGCAGAAGGTGTGGAGCGAACTGTACAACTCGATTACCTGCAGGAGCAAGGCTGCGATAAAATTCAAGGTTACTTGTTCAGTAAGCCACAGTCCGCACAGAGCGTAAAAGAGCTGCTAACCGAGTGGGAGAAGGTTTCGAGCTTAAATGAATAAAGATGAACCTATTTTTTTATATAAGAAGGTGTTACCGAATTGAATGTCATGACATGGATTGACTTATCATTATTCTTCGTTCTTTTCGTTCTATTCATCTACATATTTGTTACTGTAACAATCACTAACTTACATAAGGTTTACTTGACTTTCCATTTCACGATGATGTTATGGCCCTTCTGTCAATTTGCTCTCAAAACTACAGCGGATCCCGATGTTCAATTGTTTTATGTGAAGCTAGCTTTTATTGACTCGATACTGTTAACGATTGGATGGCTTCTTTTTACGATATTTCTCACTGGAAAATCATATCTCCTCCGAAAAAAGAAAACGCTGATCCTATACATTGTCGCAGCATTGATCTTAATAGGAGTGATCGTCAATCCAAAGCAAAGCTTTGTACTGCCAATGCATGGTGGATATGTTGAAAGATCTTATGGTCCGCTTTTTTGGCTGTTTATTCTTTTCTTGATCTGCACCATTATTATTTCTCTGTATATCATCTATTCAGCGCTTATATCGAACGCCACACAGCGGATCAAAAAGCAGGTTACTCATGTACTCAAAGGTGTGCTGGTGCTGACTGTATTTGTATTACTGGATGTCTTTCTTAATGTGGTACTGTTTAAATCTCAGCCGGTGATTCCGGGGATGACCTCTCTGGGGATACTAATCTCTGCCATCTTTTTCGTCATTGCCATCCATCGCGATAAAATATTTGATCTCGTAACCATCGCTCATCAGGATATCATTGACACACTCACACTAGGTATTCTTGTACTGGATGATAACGAGACTGTGGTAGAGATCAATCGATCGCTTTTGCCAAAAATCAACCTACAGATCGGTGATCGCTTCGACTTATCGGCGCTAACACCCCTGGAGCAGACTGCCAGCGCTTTCCGATTGTTTCAACATACATATCTTAAACAGCCCATGGAGAGAACCGAAGTTGAAGTATTCTACACCTCGCTCCAAGCATACATCAATATTACAGCGGAACCCATTGTCGTAGGCGAGATCATGGTTGGACGGATTCTCACCTTTCAGGATAGAAGCGAGCTGCATCGCCTCATTGCTGAGACTAATCAGCAGAACGAGATCCTGCAAGAGCGTAATCTGGCATTAATTGCAATCCAGAATGAGCTTTCTCAGACCAACCAAAAACTCAAGCAAATGGCTATAACCGACAGCTTAACAGGTTGTTATAACCGTCATTACTTAACACAGTACTTAGAACAAGAGATCATAGAAAATATGATATTGAAGCAGCCTTTTGCCATCATTCTACTGGATATCGACTTTTTCAAAACGGTGAATGACAATTACGGCCATTTAGTGGGCGATGTTGTAATTTGCAGCACGGTAGAGGTCATTAAGCAATCGCTAAGGGAGACGGATATTCTGGCACGCTATGGCGGGGAAGAGTTTATCGTCTATTTACCAAATACGAATCACACACAAGCAAACCTCTGGGCAGAACATATAAAATTCATGATAGAGGCCAATAAAGTACATGTGGATGAGGTTGCTCATTCTGTATCCATCACTGTAAGCATGGGACTACTGTCCATTAATAATTTTGCAGAGCAGTATGCAGAAAGCCCGACCAATCAACTAAATGATTTATTCGAATCTGTGGACAAAGCTTTATATCAAGCCAAAAATGCAGGACGAAACCAAATTGTTGAAATCATAAGATGACACGCTTTTAAATATTACCTAAAAAAAGAAAGAATCAGCCCTACTTCTATCGAAGGTAAGCTGATTCTTTTCTTTATATCTTTTTAACAAATTCGGATTTTAATTTCATAGCTCCAAACCCATCAATTTTGCAATCAATATCATGATCTCCGTCCACTAAACGGATGTTTTTGACTTTGGTACCTATCTTCAGAACAGATGAGCTTCCTTTTACCTTAAGGTCTTTGATTACAGTTACTGAGTCGCCGTCGTTTAATACATTGCCATTGGCATCTTTGATAACCTTTTGATCTTCACTATTCTCAGACTCTGATTCTAATGTCCACTCGTGTGCACATTCCGGGCAGACTAGTAGA
Organism: Paenibacillus sp. FSL H7-0737; assembly: GCF_000758545.1. Taxonomy (NCBI): domain Bacteria; kingdom Bacillati; phylum Bacillota; class Bacilli; order Caryophanales; family Paenibacillaceae; genus Paenibacillus; species Paenibacillus sp. FSL H7-0737. The sequence goes on from NZ_CP009279.1 coordinate 6,581,612, forward strand.
CTTCCATCTTCATAAGTGTACTCAGAATTACATTTCGGGCAGTTCGGTAAATTAGACATTGTTTCATTTTCTCCAATCGTAGTTCAAATTCTAGCTGTCTTGCGGCTAATCTTTAAAAGTATATTTCATATTCATGAAGGAATCCACTATATCCAGATAGTAAGCTTGTTCCACGTTTCTTAAAAAACAAACTACTAAATATTATCTTGTATATATTTTCACAATTGTCTATGATAATAATGTAAAATTTTCATATAAATACATAGGAGAGTGAACAATGATTAGTCAAAGGAGTGTCGCATTTTCCATTATACTGTCATTAATTACATGTGGAATATACGGAATATTTTGGTTTATTGTTCTAACAAATGACGTAGGAAAGCTAAGTGGAGACTACACATTCACAGGAGGAAAGCATTTTCTTCTAACATTGATTACTTGCGGGATATGGAGCCTGGTTTGGGCCTACCAGATCGGTAAACATGTTGCAGAAGCTCAAAGACAACGCGGCTATCTCGTATCCGATAATTCAGCTCTGTACGTGATCCTCACAATCTTTAGTTTTGGTATTGTCACATACGCTTTGGTGCAATCTGATGTTAACAAATTGGTATAATTTTACGATTCATAGAAGGACACACCCTAAACTATTTTGGAGTGTGTCCTTAAGTCTCCTTGGCTTACTGTATTTCACTGTATGGATGCCTTTAACCAATCTAGGTATACCTTGTCTATTTCATGAATGGACTGGATTTTATTGTCCGGGATGTGGAGTCACAAGAGTTATTCTATCCTTGTTAAAGTTCGACTTCATTCAGGCGTTTAGATTTAACCCGTTGCTATTTATTCTAGCGCCTCTGTATATGTTGTACTTAATTACTGAAAAGAAACGTATCCAACCACTTAGCCATGGAATTATGGCTGTGATGTTGATCCTAACCGTTACATTTGGAGTACTGAGAAATTTTCCAATGTTTGATTACTTGGCCCCTACAGTAATTCGTTAGCATCAACTATGGTTACATAATAGCTTGAAGGCGCACAATCGCTTGAGCCCGGTCAACCACCTCTAATTTGCTATAAAGATTACTAATATAGTTACGGGCTGTCCCCTCCGCAATATGTAGTGTATCGGCAATTTCGCGATTGTTAAGTCCCCGGATAATGAGCTGCGCCAGCTCCTCTTCCCGTTCTGTCAGACTCATACGATCTACATTGGATCTTTGCCAATGTTCGTACTCCTCCGTCAATCTATTCATCCTGGTTGCCAATTTGGCTGCTACCGGAGCTGGCAGAATAAATTGCCCGGATATCGTATCACGGATCGAAGAAATCATTTTATCAGCATCCATATCCTTCAGCATATAGCCGCTTGCTCCAAATGCCATACCCTCAACAATATAATCGGTCTCTATAAAAGTGGTTAAAATCAGAATGAATATATCCGGACGAATCTGCTTGATTCGTTTTAGTGCACTGATCCCATTCATGATCGGCATTTGAACATCAAGCAGTACCAGATCGGGTTGGAATGCTTCCACCATCTCGCAGGCCTCTTCCCCGTTCTTGGCAGCGCCAACCACTTCCATATCATCCTCCAGATCCAGAATGGTACGAAGTCCTTCACGCGTCAACAATTGATCATCGGCAATTACAATCTTTATCTTACTCATTTTCTATTCCCAACCCTTCGCATTGGCAGATCGATTTCCAGTAGACAGCCCTCATTCATTTCTGAATCGATGGATAAGCTACCTCCCAGTTGCTCCACCCGTTCTTTCATCGTCCTGAGTCCAAAACCCATCACTATATGACTATCTCCTGACCCACGATCTTTGAGCCTAAACTGTAAATTTGCTCCGACAGACTCCAGACTAAAATGAAACTCCGTACTCTTACCGTGTCTGATTCCGTTCGTTAGGCCCTCCTGCAAAGCATGATAGATGGCCTTTTTATAGGCTGTTGACATGGCCTCCGGCAGATCATAAATAATGGCATGGACGACAACGCCCGCATTACGTTCAGTATCGCGTATCAGTTGCTTCAACATGACCGTGAGGTCCGAATACTTGTCCTCCTTCAGCATATGGACAGAGCCGCGGATTTCATTCAAGCTATGCCGAACAAGATCCTGTGCTTCAACCAGTCGCTGAAAACCACTATCTATATCTTTTTTCTGAAGCAGCCGCTTGCCAGCTTCAATCTGCAGAATCGTCGATGTAAGTGTATGCCCAACAATATCATGAATCTCTTGGGCAATACGATTGCGTTCTTCAAAGACGGTAGCTTCGGCCAAAGCCGCAGATGTTTCTCGCATCGAACGCTCCAGACTACGAGTTCTTTCTACAACTTGGTCCTCTAGATTTTTTTTAAGATATTGGATTCCCGAATACAGCTTGGCGTTAGCGATTGAAATTGCGCATTGTGAACCAAGCAGCTTGAGCACATCGAGTCTACTTGGCGTAAATACACCCGGGGATAGGTTATTCTCCAAATAGAGCAAGCAAACCAATTTATTCTGATTCATGATAGGAAGACAAAGAACCGATTTCAGTCTATTCTTCCTAACGTAAACGTTACGCGTAAATATCCCCTCACTGAGCGCATCATGTAATACAACCTGCTCCTGTGTTCTTGCTGCATAGGCTATAATCGCTGCCGGAACAAGATCTGACTCTTCCCCGAGAGGAACAGATTCGATATGCTGAGCTTCTGAGGTACCATAAGCTTCAACCATCCATTTGCCATCATGATCAAAAATAACTGCCCCATATTCGGCCCCAGCATTGTGGAGCATGATCCGCATCAGCGTGGCCAATAATCGACTCATCTCCATCTCGCCCGATAAAGCTTGAGCAGACATAACTACAGAAAGGGAATCGACTCGATCGAGCCCGGGCTCCCGTTTAATATGCAGCAAATGGCTATGCTGCTGCTCAAGGTCAGCCGCTTTAGCCTTTGCGCCCCATTGCAGATAAGCCTCGTAGGCCTCAGTCATATAGATTCTTGCTAGATGTAATTTGCCATGACGAAGTCCATATTTGCCGTAGCATTCCGCCGCCATCGCTAAATCGTGAATATGGCCATTGATACGAGCAGCCTCAATAGACTGCTCATACAAGGCTTCAGCTTGTCGTGGATCCCGCGATAGGCGAGTCAGCTCAGCCTTCATCAACAAATATTTATGCTCATAATTTTCCGGGCAACGCTTAGCAAGCTTTTTCATTTTCTTCAGCCGACTGTGCATTTTTACCCGGTATACACGTTGCTCTTCAGCGTTATATTCCTCATACAACTGAGCCCAGACTAAACATTCATACACGGTCTGCATAGGACTGTCTAAGCCATCTTCACGTGATTTTATAATGGCAGCTGATTTCGCTAATGCCTCACTGGCTTCGCGGTACTCCCCAAATACATAACCTGTCAAATATCTGTGTATCCAGACCATTTCTTGTATAAAATTAAAGGTATCTCCATGAACCGACTGTGCAAAATCAGGTTCGCTAATCTCTGCGATGTTAAATGGATCATCTAGAGAGCGATAACCTGTCAATCGAACTAGAGTAGCAGCAGCTATGATAGCCTGCTTACAATGAAGACTGTTGTTATGGCGCAGCAAATCACCGGAATGAGCAATTAACCGATCATAGATATCGCCTAACGGATGGCCAAATTGCAAAAGGGAGGCACAGTTGATTAGCACACTCTGGTTGCCCTTCCATAAGTCACCTGATTCCAGTCCCACTTTACCTGCTTTCTCGGTAAACATACGGAGCATAGTTGGATCATAATGCCGCCAGCTATCGTAGCACATTGCGAACGCAGCTAAGGTTGTCATATGCACTTTCGGATAGGGTTCCGATAAGCTGCACGCCAGCATGGCCCATTTAAATGTTTCTTCATCATTACGGAAGTAATAGTATTGAAACATTGCATAGCCTATGAATCCAATGGAAGCCTCCGGAGTCATCCCATAATCGAGCGTCAATTCAATCATGGTGAAGGAAGAAGCGAGCCACCCATCTCGGTTGACATAGAAGCAGGCATTGCTCGTATGATCTAAAGTGGTCATTGCGACTCTACGAGCCTCGTCGGTCATCGGCGGTAAAAGATTAAGCGATTCGAGTGAAACCTTCTGTAGTCTGCGCCGCAATCTTAACCATTGAAGCGTCAATTGAACATAGCTAGGATCAAATTGATGGCTCACTTTCAATAGCGATAATGTATGCCGACCTAAGGAGATAACCTCTTCATGATTATCATTACTTGCTTCCAATTGAACCTTCATCGCGTAGATATAAGCCTTATCCGTATTTGTCGCAGCTTTATGGATTAACAGATGAAATAATTCATTAGCCTTATCAAAATGTGAACATAAGTATTCGAGCTCGGCCCTCTCACGAAATACCCGGAAGGTTAGCCCATAATGCTCCTCCCAGCTCTGTACCTCTAGTATCGCTGTTGCCTGAAGCATATATTGTAAGGCTGTCTCATGTGCAGTCGTTTGCTTCGCTTTTATCCCTGCCTGTAAGTTCAGCTCTACCAGTTGAAGCCTCTGTTCGGGGCGATCTATCCATGTAAGCGCCTGATTGAAATGATGGACCGCTTCAAATAGAATCGTTCCTTCACTAAGAGAGCTGCGGCCTAGCAATAGCATGCCAATCCTCCAATGTAGCTCTGGGCGCACCTCTTCGGGAACAAGAGCATAAGCCGCCCGATGAATGCGGTTGTGCTGGAATTTAAAATGCGTATATTCCTCCCCGTTAACAGGTTGTAGCACACGTCCATTTACAGCGATTTCCAACGCTTCGGTCAATGTCTCTACCGGAATCTCCGTAATTTCGGCAAGCGTACCCACATCAAATATGCTGCCCAGTAATGCAGCTCTACTAAGTGCATACACCGTCTGATCAGGAAATTGCTGTAACTTACTTGAAAGATAGGCTGCTGCATTATCAGGAACATTCAATTCAGTAATGCGCTGGAGGTCCCATTTCCAGCTTCGAAGATCCTCGTCAAATTCCACTCGCTGATCATCAATCAAATCCTGAAGGAATTGCTTAATAAATAGTGGATTCCCATCTGTCTTATGCAGAAGTACCCGCGCTAACTCGTCCAAGTCAGCAGCCTCGTAACGCATAACATCCAGTAGCAGTTGTTTTAAATCGGTGAGTTCAAGCGCTTGTAGAGATATTCTACTCATCACTACGTTGCGGTCTATCAAATGCTTTTCCAGCCTACTGAGTGGGTGCAGCCTCGTGATTTCCCGATCACGATAGGAAAGAACGATTAGCAGATGACTCGTGGCCGTGTCCTCTATAAGCGAAGTGAGATATTGCAGCGATGTTTCATCCGCCCATTGCAGATTGTCCAATATCAAGATCAAAGGATGATCTTCATGGGGAAAGAGTTGAATAAATCGGCTCATAATTAATTGAAATCGATGCTGAGCTTCCAGCGGCGGCAACGGAGGCACGGAAGGTTGGGGGCCAATCAAGAGCTCAAGCTTAGGGACAAGTTCGATCAATAATTGCCCGTAACTGTCCACTGCTTGTAAAATACGCAGCTTCCAAACCTCCACCTGCAGCTTCGTTTCCATCAGCAGTTGACTGACCAATTCTTCTATAACTTGATGCCAGATGCCATAAGGGAGTGAGGTATGTAGAGATTCGAATTTGCCTCTGGCGAAAAAACCATCCAAAGAAATCGAATTTCTAAGCGTTTCTTTTAGAAAGGTTGTTTTGCCGATACCACTCTCGCCACTAAGCCAGACCGTCTTTACTGCACCTTGTGATGCTCGTTTCAGTGCTTCTCGTAAGCTTAGTTTCTCAAAATGTCTTCCGTAGAATCGTTCCGATACCATCCAGCGTTCTGGAATATCCCAGCTTCCTAATAGGAAGGGCTCGATGTACCCGTATTGTTGTAGGTGGGTTAGACATTCCTCAAGATCCGACTTGATTCCAAAGGCGCTGGCATATCTCGCATCAGGCATCTTCTCCATGCATTTAGCAACAATGTCAGAGATAGATAGAGGGATAGCGGGAAACCTGCGATGTAAAGGCTCAGGTGTATCTGCAAGATGACGATATACAATATCAACAACATCATGAAGCTCAAAGGGGCGACTGCCTGAAAGACATTCATACATAATGACTCCAAGCGAATAAAAGTCAGAACGATAGTCCGGGTTCAACCCAGTTCGACCCGTTTGCTCTGGCGATATATAAGGAAGCAAGGCATCCGGCCGCCCGCTTAAAGGTGACAATGGACTGGTATCATTTTCAGTGGAGCACATTCGTATATCAATAAATTTCACTTCAAAAGTAATTGGATTGACGATTAGATGAGCGGGGGTCAGTTCATTTAGTGTTATTTTTTCACGATGAATTTGCATAAGGCAATCAGCAACAGCTATGGCGATCCGAAGCAGCACTGGAAGCTCCAGTGAATCAGGTGTACGCAGTATCTGATCCAGCGTACTCCCCTCTATATCTTTTAGGAGAAGGACTGGCCGATCCGGCGTGATTTCCAGGCTATATGCCTCGATTGCTCCACGACCGCTAAGTCGCTTAAGCATGTCATACTCATGACGAAAAGCATCAACCATAGTAGATCCCGGGTACTCGCCTGTAGTTGTCTTGGCAATAACCCTAAGGCCATCTTCTTGACGTAGGAGTCTGTACAGCCTGATATCTGAGGTAGTCTCTATCAGATCTAAAGTTTGGTATCCTTGCAACTCAAACATGAACAGCACTCCCTAGTTACAATTAGGTAGACAGAATAAGCAATCTCGCAAAGCAATTATACTCATTATATCATCTGATCTCGCCATAGAATCCTATGTTGTAATTAACTTTGTCATCTATTTTGTCATATGACATCTATAAAATCCCATTGTGATAATATAGGAAAAAATACTCAATCATCCCCACATAGGGAGGATTCAAATTGCATCTTTCCTACATAGACTACCCTATGCTTGAGCACCTGTCCGATGAAGAATTACAGCAGTTAGCTCCAGAAATGCAAGAAGAGCATTATGAACCCGGCAAGCTTATCATGCAAAAGGGCGAGGTCAGCCAGCGGGTTTATATTTTGGTATCCGGTCAGGTACAAGTATTTATTAGTACGGAAATAAAGGTAGAATTGGCTATACTCTCGAAAGGCCAGTTCTTCGGGGAAATGTCCTGTCTTACCGGAGACCCCATCAGTGCACATGTAGAAGCGATCGATAACGTTCATGTAATATCCGTATCCAGAAGTGGCATGCTGCTGTTAATGGACAAAAATCGCGAGTTCCGTAGCCAGATCATCGAATCCATGATCAAGAGAATCCAAAATTCCAACGAACGTGTACTGGAGGAGCATTCGAAAAGTCAGATCATCATGAAGCTTCATGAATCCGAGGAACAAGAGCGCTATGGTGAACTGATCGGAGAAAGTGCCGAAATGCGCACACTACTCAGATCGATTGAACATCTATCGACGGAGCGGGTCCATGTTGTCGTGATAGGTGAATCCGGTACAGGGAAGGTAAATGTAGCAAGAGCACTTCATTACCGAGCAACGAACGGTCAATACCCGCTACTGGTGTTAAATGTAGCAGACATGAGCCTTGTTGATTGGGAGACCAAGGTTATTGCGGCAAAAGGAGGAACCATTGTCATCGAGGAAGCAGAATCCTGTCCTTCTGAGAAGCTACTACAGCTGCTGGAGGCAGCTGCACAGATTCGAATCATCCTGACTAGCACTTGTCCCTTGAAGATTGTTTCCCACTTAGCGGTCTTGCCTGTGCCTCCTCTTCGTGAGCGAACTGAAGATATACCGCTGCTTGCGCAATACTTTCTAGAAAAAGAAGGAGCGGGCAAGGCGCAAGAAATCCTCTCTCAAGATGCCCTGAGCATGCTGTCCCTGTTCCCTTACCTCGACAATAATGTAGAGGAATTACGAAATATCGTGAGAGAAGCCTATATTCGTAGCGAAGGACGTATGATCTACAGTCACCATCTCCGCTTCGGCCGAGTCCGAAAAGTAGGAGACCGCCCAGTTATTGGTCTGGCGTTAGGAAGCGGCGCAGCCAGAGGCATGGCTCACCTTGGGGTGTTAAACATTCTGGAGCAGGAGGGCATTCCCATAGACATGATCGCAGGAACAAGCGTTGGATCTATGGTCGGAGGAGCCTATGCAGCCGGAATGTCTGTAAAAGAATGTATGAAGGTTCTTTCTACGATCAGTTGGGGACAACTGGTGCGTCCAACCTTCCCTATGCGGTCCCTTGTTCATAACGCGCCCATTATCAGCTTTATCGAAAAGCATGTCGGTAAGCGTCTAATTGAGGAGCTGCCTATACCCTTTGGCGCGATAGCTTCAGACGTCTCCACCGGTGAGGCTCATATCATGAGAACGGGTTCGCTTGCACATGCCATTGCCGCAAGTACAGCCGTTCCCGTAGCCATGCGACCTGTCAACTATCAAGGAAAGCACTTAGCCGATGGAGCCATTGTTCATCCTGTGCCAGCTGCGCTAGTAAGAAGCATGGGAGCTGATATTGTGATAGCAGTTAACGTTTGCCCTGAATCCTTCACGAAGGGAGCAGCCAGACATCTAATAGATTCCTTAATGAATACGATTGACATCATGAGCGCAAAACTGATAAAGGAAGAGCTGCAATTAGCGGATGTAATCTTGCGTCCCGATCTTGGCTTCAATCAAATCAGCTTTAAGGATGCGGACGATTACATAGCCGCCGGAGAAGTGGTAACAAGAGAAGCGATTACCCAAATCCGCCAAAAAATAGCCGCTTCCTAAATACATTGCATACAAAAAAAGAAAAATTCAGGAGGTGTCCCAAGAGCTATGAACTGCTACTGAGACACCTCCTCGTATTTAATGCTAATGTTATATTTTTACTCATAACACATTTCATATTTCGTTAGCCCTATCGCGTTTGCGTACAATGCTGCCTGTGTCCGATCATTAACCTGCAGCTTCGCTAAAATCTGGCTGACATGCTTCTTCACCGTAAATTCACTGATATATAGACGTGTAGCAATCGTTCTGTTGCAAGCACCTTGTCCAAGTTCAATCAGTACTTCCTTCTCTTTCGGTGTTAATTCATCCGTCGGACTGCTGCCGCTAATACGCATCTTTTCTTCCATTAGACCAGGATCATAGTACTTTCTCCCTTTATGCACCAATTGGATAGCAAAGAGTAACTCCTCCGGCAGTGCCTCTTTTAGGACATATCCATCTACTAGTACTTCTTCAGCCCTCAAAAAATCCTCTCTGCTCGCAGAGGAAGTCAACAGAATGAACTTACTAACCATGCCGCGAGCACGTGCTGTCTTAATGATATCCAAGCCCGATTCATTAACAAGCTTAAGATCAATGAGAACAATATCTGGCTTTGTCGCTTCAATCACATCAAATGCTTCTTGACCATTCGTGGCTTCACCAGCGAATTGCACACCTGGCTGCATTGAAATGACAGATGCCAGCCCTCTTCTAACTAAAGGATGATCATCCACAATAACGATTTTCATAGAAACGCCTCCCTCTAAATCTCATGACAATCTTAATTCTCTATATCAAGTCCACTTAGGATACCGTCCAATTAACGTCTGCCCGTTTGGCCCCTTCCATCTTGAGCAGGAATTCCGACTTAAATCCAATAGCCCCTGCAAATAAAAAATTAGGAAAAGTACTTATCATCGAATTATAGCTTGTCACATTTTCGTTATAGATACGTCTACTAGCAGATAGATTTTCCTCTAAAATATTAATCCTTTGTTGCAATTTGATATACGGATCGCTGGCCTTAAGCTCTGGATAATAGTCTGCCTGAACATTGATCGAATGAAGATACTTTTCCATTTCCACATATTTAGTCAGCTTCTCAACCGGAGAATGATGATCACTTAAACCCGCACCTATTCTATGTACTAACGCCAATATTTCGTGTTCATGTGCGGCATAAGCAATAACCATCTCCGCAACTTCAGTTAAGGCCTCAAACCGATTTTGCAAATAAACTTCTATAGTAGAAAAAGATTCTTTTACAAGATTACGCATGCTAAACAATCGAATGTAAGCAGCTATTAAATAAGCTCCGATTGTAAAAGCGATGACCAATCCGATTCCTAACATCTACATCACCTCTTGTGTATTTAATTGAATAGGCTGGAAGAGTTGGACCATCTGATTCATTATAATTAAAAGACTTGTCTGGTTATAGTGAGCGTTGTCATCACTTCTGTCATATTACAAAATGGATAATTTTATAATATAAGTATGTAAAAGGAGTTTTATTGGAGCGCTACTGTTTCCATGGTTTCCCACATAATCTAAGGCAACAACCTAATTAACCAAGGATGTGTATGCCCATGAGCAGTACAGCAGAATCATCACGCTATTTAGAGAGACCCAATTTTCTTGTAATTCTCGTAGATGAGGAGCGATATGCCCCCATATATGAACATCCCGAAATCAGAGAATGGCGACGCCAGAATCTAGTCACACAGCAATTATTAAAATGCCATAGCCTTGAGTTCCACAGACACTACATTGGAACTACCGCTTGCTGCCCCAGCCGGGCAACGCTGTTTACAGGTCATTATCCATCGCTCCATGGTGTCAGTCAGACCGTAGGAATTGCCAAAGAATCCTTTGATTCCAATATGTTTTGGCTGGATAGGAACACTGTACCTACAATGGGTGACTACTTCCGGGAAGCCGGTTACCAGACCCACTATAAAGGGAAGTGGCATATCTCCAATGAGGATATTATCATTCCCGGTACCCACGACAGCTTGCCCAGCTATAATTCGGTGACAGGCGTCCCTGACAGACATCTTGAAGAAGTTTATTTACGAGCGAATCGCTTAGATAACTTTGGGTTCTCTGGTTGGGTGGGACCTGATCCGATTGGAAAAAATCCGCGAAACTCTGCTTCCTCAGCCGCGATCGGATTAAGTGGACGCGACGAGGTGTACGGTGCAGAAACTGTGGAACTCATTCAAGCGCTGGATCGCCAAAAAAACCAGGATAAAAATACGCCTCCCTGGCTTCTCGTCTCTTCCCTTGTAAATCCACATGATATTGTTCTATACGGAGCCCTCACTGCACATTTACCTAATTTTAGGTTTGAGGTCGAGCCTATGCCTGCAGTTGCTCCCTCTCCGACGCAAAATGAATCATTAGCTACCAAGCCAGCTACCGGGACCTTTATCCAAAAGCCTTGCAGCCTATTATTGACCAGCCTTTTTATCGCCAACTGTATTATCAACTTCAAAAAAACGCTGACCTTCAAATGCGAAAGATCTTCGAGACTCTAACTCGCTCTTCTTTCTATGACAATACCATCGTCATCTTTACCTCCGATCATGGAGATTTATTAGGGGCTCATGGAGATCTTCATCAAAAATGGTACTCTGCCTACGAAGAATTTCTGCATGTCCCTTTTCTCATCCATAATAGACGCTTATTTCCCAAATCTCAGGACATCCATGCCCTAACAAGTCATGTAGATCTGATTCCAACCATGCTAGGGCTTGCGAATGTAAACATCACAGACCTTCAAAGCCGTATGCACAATAGGTACAGTGATGCCCGCCCTTTTGTAGGCCGCAATCTTGCACCTCAAATCCTTGGACACAGCCCATCTGCAATCGTCGATGCGCCCGTCTATTTCATGACCGACGATGATGTTACACGCGGCCAGCATCAAACCAGTCCCTTGGGAAAACCGTATTCGTCTGTCGTTCAGCCGAACCACATTGAGACGGTTCTAACGTATCTTCAAAGAAATGGTCGGAAAGAGCTGTGGAAGTTCTCGCGTTATTTCGATAATCCTCAATTTTGGAGCCAGCCCGGAGTTCAGGATGTCACACTTCAGCCTGTGGAGGGAAAACCCGGTGAATGGACCACAAGGATTAAGACAGAACCCGTACCTGAGGAATATGAGCTGTACAATTTGACAGAAGATCCTTTGGAGGCATATAACCTTGCACACCCCACCCTGACAACACAGCAGAGCAGAAGTATTCAGCAATGGATGAAACGTCTACTTGAAGAGCAACGGATCCAAAAGCGCTTAACACCAACCCAAACAACTACTATATAAAAACAGGCGAATCATGGTTGGATATACCACAATTCGCCTGTTTTTTTCTGCCTATGGGATTTAATTGTTATCAATAAAAGAAATTAATTGCACGAGATTACCTGCGACTTGGTAAGTTAACCCCAGCATGTAAGTTCCCTTCTCCTCGTTCGATAGGTCTATAGTGAACACATCAGGATTAGCTGCCCATTCATTCATATCAAACATGATTTCTTTAGATGTTCCAGTGTTTCTGACCCCTGCTGAATTAGGGATCACTTTACTGCCATCGAGCCCTTTCACCGGATTGGTCAATTCAACCACAGGTCCCTTTAATCCTCCCACCTCTACCACTTGAGGGTCAGCCAATAAGCTCGTTAGTTTAGTTAACCCTTGTAGTGGGGAGAAATCAGTGATTTCATTTCCAGTAATATCAAGTGTCTCTAGGTTCTTAGCATACTGTAGACCTTCCAAGGATCTAGCTCTTCCGGTCTCGCTCGTTAACGTTGTAAGGTTATACATATCCCCTAGCGTTAGTTCTCCAGTTACGCCTAACGTAGTCTTGATCGAAGCACTTAAATATTTGTCCGCAATGGTAATGACTTGCGTAAGGTCTATTTCGGTCAGACCTTCTGTTGCTTGTTGTAACGCTGCTGAGACTGCATCTATTTCACTTTGTGTGACAGAAGGATTAGTCAAAGCCGCTTCTGCACTCGAAAGGCTTGCCGTAAATGACGCAATACTCTCCGCCGTGAAGCCTTCTAGAGAAATTGCTTTTGCCGCCGCAATGGCTTGCTCCAGATCTCCAGTGAATAGGTGATCTCCATTCGCAAAATGTAGTTTGGTTCCTCCCCATGTAGCATGGTCAGATCCGTTGCCATTTCCGCCGTCTGTAACGACTAATTTCAGCTCTTTAGCTCCGTTAATATCCAATTCGATGAACTTCTGCGGATCTCTGGAGCCCATAACCCCACTATCGAATTTCTTCTCTCCATCGACAAACACTTCAAAGCTCACCGAACCGACCGTACCATACATTTGTCGATCTACACCCACATAGGAAGTGAAGTAGTCCGCGTTCTTATCGCTTAGATCGTATACAATCGTCGAGTTAGAGTGTGCTCCAATCCCTCTCTCATAGGACACTACTTGATTGCTCTCATCGGTTAATCTCAGCGTATTGGCACTAATAGATTTATCCTTCAAAGGCGCAGTATAACTGTTCTGAGTAGAATTCCAGTCGTAATCCGTCAGATACGTAAAGTCCGTCATGTCTACAACGGCAATGGTTCTAGTCTTCGTGGTCGTATTTCCATCACTATCCGTTACTGTATAAGTAATCGGATACTTTCCAGCTCTGCCCAATTTAACTTGATCTTCACCCGTAACCTTTACTTGAGCCGTCAAGTCACCATCTTCTGAATCTGTTGCCGAATAGTCTGCACCTACTGCTATCGCTTGGCCCACTTTGGTAGATACTGATTTAGCTATGGTAAGCTCCGGGGTACTGTTCAGAATTATAAACTTCGCATCAGCGAAATCACCGTGATCTGATGCATTTCCGTTGCCTGCATTGTCTAATACCAATTTCAATTCACTTACACCCTTCACAGGGATTCGAGCTAGTTTGGCTTCCGTGCCAAATTTCATCAGTCCGCTGTTATACACTTCTACCCCATCGGCGAAAATTTTGAAGATCACACTAGAGTTGTTTTGCTCCGGGATATTTCTATCAACCCCTACAAACGTTTCAAAATATTCATAGTTTGCGCCCGCTAGATTATATACAATCTCAGAGTTAGCATGCGTTCCTAAGCCCTTAGCGAACTCTTTGGTTACGCCATTTACAAGTAGTTTAATCGGATTGTTAGAACTTGCCTTATCCTTACGAACAACATTATAATCCGTTCTTGCCGACTGCCAAGCTGTATCACTCAAGTATTTACTAGCGCTATACACAACGATTGTTCTGGTCTGCACAGCTGTATTCCCATCCCGGTCTGTAACTGACAGTTCGACGTTGTAAGTGCCTGTTTTGCTTGAAGTAAAACCATTCGGACTTACCTCAACGGCTCCAATCAAGTTACCATCTTCCTTATCAACGACTGTAACATCGGTCAAAACATCAAATTCACTGTTCAGCTTAATAAACGTTGTCTCTTCAGGCACTGTGATAGTAGGCTTGCTTGAAGTATTCGTAAACTTCGCATCCGCCCATACCGTATGATCTGAAGCATTGCCGTCTGTAGCATCTGTGGTAACCAGCTTCACTTCGCGCGCGCCTGTCACAGGTATTTTCACAAATTCATGCTCTGTCCCTGCCCGGAAAACATCGCTCCCGAATTTCTTCTCTCCATCTACATATACTTCAAAGGTTGCAGAGGATGGCTTTCCTTTCATCGCTTGATCGATCCCGATGTAGCTTTCAAAGAAGTCATAACCTTTACCCTCAATATCATAAATAACTTCAGAGTTCGCATGTACACCGATTCCCTTGGTATAGGTCGCAGCTAACCCTTGTCGAACAAGAGTGATGATTCCACCAGAAACGACTTTGTCTTTCTTTAATTCACCCCAACCAACAACGACTGACTTGGCATTAAGATCCGAAAGATAAGCATAGTCACTCGTTACCATAACCAGTGTAGTTTTGGTTTCTGTAACCCCTTCGTTCTTCACTTCATATACCACTTCGTAGTCGCCTTTTTGCGTTACATTAACGGTATTTGCTTTCAGGGTGACATTAGCAGTAATATCGTTTCCTTGATAGTTAGTCGCTTTTACATAGCTCATCGGATCAAAAGCTTGATTAAGCTTTAACGTGATTTGATCTTCAACAGATAACGCTGGCTTGAAGGCTTTAACCTGTACCGGCTTCAGTGGGTTCAGCTTCTTATCATAACCAACGATCTTGTACGTATAATTGATGCTGCTATCTACATTCGTGTCCACGAACTGGTCAGTCCCTGTAAACCCTACTAACTTATCGTCTCTATACACTTCATATCCTAAGAAATCTTTCTTAAGATCCTTATCCATACTGAAGCTTAATGTGTTTGATTTAGCAGTAGCGTTAGGCGTGATATTAACCTTTATCGCAACATTCTTATCTGCTATTCCTGTTCCCTCATAATGAACCACTGAATTGTTTAAATACCAGAGCTTTTTCGGTGCTGGGTATTTAGCTAACTTCTCTTTCGTTTCAGGATTCACAGTGAAGCCATGTCTGGCAAAATAGCTACTTAGGTCTAACCCCAGCACTTCAGAGGAGAACTCCACCAAATACTGCTGCTTGGAATTGTCGCCGTTCGGAAGGGAGACCTTCCGCTCGCGGTATAGCTTGGTCAGTTCTGTCCAGTAACCCGGATGCGCTAATTCTAACTGCCAATAGGCACCGAGCTGTGCAAATAAGCCCTGCTGATTCATAACCACTTTATTTTCTTCGATTACATATTTATAAATATCACTTTCAAAAGGAATACGAGTATCCATCGAGTCCGCATAGACTGACATCAGCATAGACACCATATTATTGGTTACTTCACCATATTCTCGTTCACCCATCGCCAAGCGATGCCCTATTTCATGATTCAATCCCCATCCTGGATAGACTTTGTTAAAATCACCTAACATCGTCCCTACGGTCCCAATTTGTATCCCTGTATGATCTCCCGCTGCATACATCGCACCATAAGGCTGCATCAATCGGATGTTCTCACGAATTAGCTTCGCATCATGAATCACACTACTGCCATCCAAGCCATAGAAGTCAAAGATCGTCTTCATCCAAGTATCATAGCCGGTTACGGTACCCAGCGGATCATTTTCTTGCGTAATAAACTTGTTATAAGCTTCTGTCGCAGTTCCTGTGAAAATAACATGATCGCTGACCATTTCCACCACATCGATGAGCTCGCGATCTTGAACATTCGGATGCGCTGCCTTATCTTCATCTAATTTTTGTTTATAGGTGGTTAAGAAGGCTTTAAATTGTTCAGGATCTGTAGTCTTGGTCATCATAGGGATCTTGGTAAGCCCCTCGAACCGGATCATAGGTGCTTTACCTTGTTCCTCTGCTGTATATGGATTGACGATATACACTGTACCGCCTTTAGTCACTTCATGTGCATAATAACTATTCGTAGCAAATTCAGGAACGGTTATAATATTCTTACCTGGACGCAATTGCACACCTCTAGCCCAAACATTCCAAGCCGCCTCTTGTTGAGAAAAGACTAAAGAAGGTAGTTTATCGCTCGAAGCTGCGTCCACATAAACGTTGATTGTATCTCCAGGCATTGCAACGAGACCTGTAGGCTGGTTGTTCGTCCCGAAACCAATTCTCAGGTTTTCCTGCGCATGCTTTTTCATATCTCCACGTTGTTCCGCCTCAATGATGGTGCCTTCAGTTTGAACTTCACCATTCACTAGCTTCTTAGCTAAATCCAAAGAATCTTTCAGGATTGGATAGAGCGGATGTACTTTTGCCGCTTCTTCTAATTCGTTGATTGCTTCGACGCTATTATAAGCAGGAACAACCGCACTCATCGTGCCATCTGTGAAAATACCATTTACAGCTTCACTTACTTTATCCTCTGTATAAAATCTAAATTCAGCTGCAAAGGGTCTGTTGATATTGGCTTTTGTGAACTTGAATTTCAATCTTTTAAACTTTGTAGGTTCGAATTTAAACTCCAGAAAGTCATTCGTACTAGTCGCGGTTCCGCTAGATACGAGTTGGAAGGTCTCTCCCTTACTTGTTTCTGATGCATAAATTTCAAAAGCCTCTGGGAAGCCTTTGCGGTTATCTCTAGCCAGGAAAGCCACTCTATCTAGTATTTTCGCTTGCGCTAATTCAAACACGACTTCATTCGTGAAGCTGTCATCATTGTTTTTGTTCGTTTCCCAGTGTGTATTCGGCTGGTCATCGAGCATGTATTCCGGTTTCGTACCTGGATAGCTTCCACCGTTCACCGTTACTTTTGATACATTAGAGTTGGGCATTCTATAAGCTTCGCTATAGGCATTTTCGTATGCTGTACCATAGCCTTGTAGCTTCGAAACCTTAGCCGCTGTTGCCTCTATTTGATGATTCTCCAGAAGTACTTTTGCATTCTCTATATCTGCTTGAAACTGCACGTACAGTGGATGTGTCTGTACTTCTTGTTCTAAAGCCGTTAATTTCTCCACCGTATTAAATGCTGCGCTAACTTGACTCAAGGTATCATCTGTAAATAAATTTTTCATTTTAGCGGATACGGTATCTTCTTTGTAAAAAGAAAACTCAGCTGCACTCGCCCAATCTTGGTTAGCTTTTTTGAAGACAAATTTAAGTCTCTTGAAGGCTGTGGGTGCAAACTGAATCTCTACTACGTCACCTGCTCCGCCTTTATATTCTCCAGAGGATACTAGCGTATAATCGCCTGCATCCGTAGTTGAGCCATAAATATCAAATTCCTGAGCAAACCCCTTCCCCTTTGCACTGGATTGTCTTGCAGCGTATACGATTCTATTTAATTCAGTGGACTCATTGAAAACAAAGACAACCTCATTCGTGAACGTTGAACTGTTCGGTTTGCCCGTTTCCCAATGCGTACTCATATCGCCATCAATAGCCTTAGCTATAGGTGAACCTGAGTAGTTGCCACCGTTATTGGTAATGGATTTAATATTCGCAGGATTCATTCTAAAAACATCATTATAAGCGCCTAGGATAGCCTTGCCGTACAGATCAAACGGAATAACTGACGCATTGCTGAATAGGTCAGCCTTGCTTTGTACTACAGTGTTCACTACACTTACCTTGCTTACATCACTTGCTAAAGCATAACCTGCCTCACTCGAAAAACTGGCTAACATGGCTGCCGATGTAGCGATCGCAATCATTTTTTTCATCTTTTCTACCCCCCAGATGTAATATGAATCTCTTCCGTGCCTAAAAATAGGCACAAAAAAAACTACCCCAAAAGAGTAGCTTGATTGCGTATAAAGTCGCATAAAAACTAAGACTTAATTTTTATTAAACTTTAACAAAAAGCGTAATACACTCTTTGGCAGCTGGCTGACAATAGTTATGATAACCTTAGTCCCTATAGCTTTGCGTCCCTACATTTCCATAGGTTTGCCTATGAAGTTTCGAATACATTACAAAGAGTAACATAACGCTACATCTGATCGCATGATTAATTGGTATGAAATCCGAATAGGTAATTGCAATTACTTTTTCTATCGTGATAGATATTCTTTATCGAGTATCCCGGAAGAGAGAGGACACTTTAGGACTGGAGGTCTACTTAACTCCCCGCACCAAACAAACGCCGGAACCAATTCCACACATCGCCCGTGATGGGAATTAACCCGAAGCCATGCTCGCCAACTGCGATTAGACCATATGCCCATTGGCCAATAGCTACTGCTCCCCCAGCAATCCGTCCTATGGCTACCGCCCCAAATGCCGTATCACCTATGGCGACAGCCCCCAACGCTTTTTCGGCTATCGCGATCGCGCCTACAGCCACTCCTGCAATGGCAATCGCCCCAGCTGCGAAGCCAAGCCAGCTAATGGCTATCGCTCCAAGGGCTAACCACATTCCTAGTGATATTGCACCCACGGATAGAACCCCTACGCTTATCGCACCTATGGAAATCAAGCCTACAGCTACATCTCCAATAGCAATTAATCCAACAGCTGTCTTCACTTGTGGCTTGCTTCCGTGACCATACCCCTGACCTGAGTATCGACCCAAATTGCTGCGAATACTTACCACCGGAAATGATGGAGACGGCCATTGATAATCAATTTCTCGTCCACCTAACCCTCTAGAATCCGCCCAGTGTGTGATGTACTTATGCCATTTCATATCCATCCCGTCCCCCTTCTCAATTACCTTAATTATACAACCCCGGGGGTTGGCTGCACTCAGACTCTGACCTGAAATTCATCTCATCCTCTAGACGGAGTTATACTCATTAGTATCACTGTTTGGGAATAGGATCAGGCTTTCCAAATAAATATCCCTGAAACAACTGATAACCACTCTGCTTAAGCCATTCAAAGTCCTCTCTAAACTCCACACCTTCTGCTAAAGGAACAGATTGGATTTCTAAAGCTTTTTCTAAAAATTGTTTAGCTATTTTCTGTTTGTTCAGATCGCTGGACACACCCTGAACATATTTCATATCCAGCTTCATGTAATGGGGTTTAAGCTCCAATAACATCTCGATCGTGCTGAAGCCCTCGCCAACATCATCTAAAGCGTATTCAAATCCCCGATCCTTGTAATATGTCAAAATAGCTTTCAAATGAGCGAGATCATCCACTTTCTCCGTCTCAACAACTTCAAAAACAAAAAGAGAGGGATCGACGCCTAATTGATTGGCCAGTTCAACGGTTGATCTTAAGCAGAACTCTGGAGCGTAGATCGACGTTGGGATAAAATTAATAAACGTTTTTTTATTTAAGGGTGCAGCATATTTTACAGCAGTCATTCTACATAACCGGTCTAAAGCATATAAACGCCCACGATTCCGTGCCGCCGCAAAAATCTCATTAGGATAGATAAGGGACCCATCTTCTTTTTTAAATCTGGATAGGAGCTCGTATGCAAAAATCTCTTCCCGTACGTTCACAATCGGTTGGAAGTGACAAGTAACTAAGCCCTTAGTTATAACCTCATCAATCCACTCCATATCAAGTACAGTAGGTAATTCGGATAGAGGTCTCCATGTTTGGTCATCTATACGGAATTCAAACTGCTCCGACTCCATATGGTCATTACAGAAATCTAGAAAATCCCGCACCCCAGCCTCCTTAATCGTAATCACATTTTCTTCTACCTTATGTATCGAATTACTTCTACTCAAGTGATGAATAACCTCAGGTAAAATCCTTAGATTAAGCTCACCATGAGCCTTGATTTCAAAATTCAGCTCTCTTACTACACAATGATTACATGCCACATTCATAACCCCTTTAATAATCAATTCTCTGAAAAAGATCCCGGAACTGCTCTTCTCAATCGAAATCCGTATACTCTAGTAAATACGTCGGGTCTAACACGGTGATCTGCTGATGTTGAATATCAATAATCTTTTGCTCTTGCAGGTCTTTAAGCACAAGGGTAGCCGTCTCCCTTAGCGTTCCGATCATATCCGCGAACTGCTGATGGGTCAATCGAAGATCAATCCTCTGTTTGCCTTGCTCCTCGACTGCAAATCTTTGGTATAGTCTTCTCAGCGTAAAGATCGCACGCGCTCTCGCATCATGAAATTTCATTTCATGTAATAACCGATTCGATAAAAATAAACGGTCCATTTGCAGCAGCATCAATTGTTCCTTAATCAACGGGTAATCGGCAAGCATCTGCTCAAAAGGCTCACGTTTAATCACAAATAATACAGTATCATTCATAGCCACCGCAGACAGCACTCTTATATTGGAGGGATGGATCACTTCCAGATCGCCAAATAAATCGCCTTTTCCAAAAAGATCTACGGTATGCTCTTTCCCCTTCGTAGTAGCGTACACCCTAATAATTCCCGAATAGATAACATAGGCGTGATCTCCCGGATCTGATTCTGCAAACACCAGAGTCCCTTTGGAATAGGCCCTATAAGTGAACAGTCTTGAGACCGCCTCGATCTCCTCCGAGGGTAAACCCTGAAAAAAGCGAATGCCAGTCCAAAAAGAAGCTTCCATCTCATTATTCCTTTCTAACACATTCCATAGTTTTGTATGCCAACATACTGATAATAAATCATCATCCTGTTATATTCTATCGTAACGATGCCAAAACCAATAACAAAGGAGAACCTTCCATGAGATATAATTTTGACGGAAAAGGACTTACAGAAACGCCAGAGATCGTGTTTGAGAGCAATCCTCTACTAGAACTGAGCATGTACAACAACCATCTTAAAGAAATCCCTGACCATCTCTTCCTCCATGACGAATTAGAGGTACTTAATTATGCGGGTAATGAAATCGAACAGTTATCCGAGAACATCGGTCGCTTAGTTCACCTAAGAATGTTGGATTTAGGCCATAATCGACTGAAGGTATTGCCGGAGACAATTGGCGGACTGCAGGGGTTAGATTCTTTTCTATACCTAAGTAATAATCAGTTCGAACAGCTGCCGGAGCAGCTTTGTAATCTCCAGAAACTCAAGTATCTGAACGTAACAGATAATCATCTCAAGCAATTGCCTACCCGTATAGGCGAAATGAGCAGTCTAATTGAACTGCGGCTTTATTATAATCAGCTAGAACGTCTACCTGATTCGATCACACAAATTAAAGGGTTAAGAGAGATTCATCTTTATGGTAATCAACTGGTCGTATTGCCAGAGCATTTGGGTGCTTTAGAAGAACTGCGGATACTCGATATGAGTGATAATCGAATCACTGAACTGCCCTCATCCATCGGTAAACTAAGCAAGTTAAGAAGACTTAACCTTCGAAAAAATAAACTGAATAAGCTGCCTGAGGAAATAGGTCAATTAAGCAGCCTTGTTGAGCTTGATTTAAGAGATAATAACCTGCAAGAAATCCCGAATTCCCTTTTACAGCTTGAACGATTAGAGAAACTGGATCTAAGATGGAATCACAGCTTGAAGGGAACGGATATTTTAGAGCAATTAGAGCAAAGAGGATGTATCGTATATAAATAACAAAAAAGCCCCCTGTTAAAGAAGCTTTTCATTCAAATCTATGCTATGCGTGACGCGGTTTCTCCCCTGTTCTTTAGAGGCATAGAGCGCTTGATCAGCTTTTTGCAGAAGGGTGGTTTCTGAATCAGCTGGAATAAATGTAGCTATACCAATACTCACCGTAATCCGGCCCATTTCCCAAGTTGAATACGCGATAGATTGCCGTAAATTCTCAGCTATAGTCTTTGACTCCGAGATGTCTGTATTTGGTAAAAGAAGTATGAATTCCTCACCGCCATATCTAACCGCCATATCCTCTTTACGAGATTGCAGTTTCAAGATACTCGCCATTTTCTCCAGTACATAGTCACCTGTCTGATGCCCATAGGTGTCGTTCACTTTTTTAAAATGATCAATATCTATAATACACAGCGAAAATGCTGCTTCAGCTTGGGCATACCCTGCAATCTGCTCTTCCAGCTTCTCTTGAAGAAACCTTCTATTCTTCAGCCCAGTCAGCTTATCTGTATTAGATAATTCTACTAAAACGGCATTCATCTCCAGCAATTCAGCTTGCTTTTGCTCGATTTCCAGGTGAATTTGTTTGAGCTTTGCCAGCGCCTGATCTTTTTCCCAATAAGCCTCTTCTATTTGCTTCTTCGCAGATCGTAACTCTAGCTCATAATCAATACGTTTGCCCATCTGTACCAGAATACAATCAATGACCTCTACACCTTCACACTCAAGGCGTCTGCCATTTAACAAGTAAGGGACGGCTTGTCCCTTGCTGTCCTTCAAATTGATAAATAACTCTTCCACCTGTCCATTCAGATTGATAAAAGGATAGAAGTATGAATGAAAAATAAGCTTGTTTGCCGTAGACATGATAGATTCAAAATGCTTATGCACCAAATCAACCTGCTTATATCCCATACGGTCCAAGAACGTCTGATTTACATCCTTGATTATTCCTTCATGGGTAATAGAAACATAGCCACAAGGCGCATATCTTAATCGGTCATCCATGATCTAAATATCCTTTCAACACAGCATAATCTCATCTAGCTTACGTAAGATATTCATTAATTAAAGTGATGGTCTCCTCAGGATGGCTTATATGCGGGTAATGCCCTTTAGCCTCCATTAACCGGAAGGTGCTATTATTCAAGTGTTTATGTAGATATTCTCCAGCCGCTATAGGTACGATACTGTCATCCGAGCATTGTAGAATAAGTGTAGGGATTGTAGCCTTAGGTAGATCTTCCCTATGATCTGAAAAGAACGTAACTTCTGCAAATTCCCTTGCAATAACAGGATCTGCCGAGATAAAGCTGCGCTCCAGCTCTTTCGTTAACATCGGGTCAGGGTTGTTCATAGCAAGAGGTGCCATAAAGCTAGCCCAGCCAGCAAAATTCATCTCCATCATCTCCAGAAGCTCAGTAATATCGCTCTTCTCGAAGCCTCCGAAATAAGTATCCCCCTCATTTAAATAACATGAAGAAGGACCAATCATAATCATTTTATCAAAATAATCCGGCCGCTCAATCGAAGCAAGCATCCCGATCATAGAGCTAATCGAATGACCTATAAAAATAATATCTTTGAGTTCCAACGTTTCGATGACATCCAATACATCCTGTACATAGCCGTGGAGCGTATGATACTTATCTGTTGTATATGCACTTAAATCTGAGTTACCTGAACCTACATAATCAAATAGAACGATTCGATATTTTTTCTCAAAAGAAGGCGTAATAAACTGCCACATGCTCTGGTCACACCCAAATCCATGTGCAAAAAGGATGGTTCTTTCTCCTTCTCCAATCACTTTCACATGATTCCGCGCCCTAACATCGTTCATTTCATATAACTCCCTCTATAGTTAGCATTCTCTCTATTTTGAAGGGTTAACCTGGAAATATCAAGAGCATAAAAAACTCCGCTAGAGTAATCTCTAGCGGAGTTTTTATGATATCTAATTTTAGAATGCTGAAGTCCATCCCGCATCGGCAGCGAGGACTGCTCCGTTTACAAAACTGGAGTCATCTGAAGCCAGGAATAACGCAACTTGTGCGATTTCTTCAGGTGAACCTACACGAGGAATTACAGCCTGTGTTAGTTGAGTGCGGCTCATGCCGAACTCATTAATATTTTTCATAGAAGCACTAATGTTAGTGGCAGTAGCTCCTGGTGCGATGGCATTACAACGAATGCCTTTGTTGGCATACATAAAAGCTGTATTTTTCGTCAAGCCTACTACTGCATGTTTGGAGGCAGTATAAGTTGCTCCAGCATGAGCACCACTTACGCCACCAGTAGAAGCGGTATTCACAATAACGCCCTTTCCTTTTTCGAGGAAAATAGGTAGCGCTTTACGTGTGGACCGCATTACACTTTTGGTATTGATGTCAAAGATAAGATCCCATCTCTCATCATTAATATCACCAACTGGCTCAAAGCCGTCCATAATACCCGCATTATTCACTAGTATATCTAGGGTTCCATATTCATTTACTGCGGTATCAATCATGTTATTGATATCTTCGACTAGAGCAACATTTACTTTCAACGCCTTAGCTACTCCACCATTACTAACGATTCCTGCTGCGACTTGTTCCGCACCTTCGAGGTTAAGATCGGCTACTATTACTTTAGCACCTTCTTTAGCGTACAACTCTGCGATAGATTTCCCCATACCCGAGGCTGCTCCGGTAACAACTGCAACTCTGTCTTGAAGTTTCATGTTGGAAGTCTCCTTTACGTTTATCTATAATGTAAGTATCAATACAAGCAAAAACGCCTTCGGCGTCCTTAATGGGACGGTAAGCGTATATGCGAGAAATATAAGGATAAAGTATAGCGTGAAACTTATACTTCCTTATATTTTATAAAATCTCTAAATCACTTAAAATTTATTCTACTCAAGTTTAATCTTCTGCAATTTAACTATCAATATACAAATGAGACATCAAATGTTCATAAATATATATAACTTGGAATTGTGTTGAAATAGGAATAGAAAATAGACAGTTAGGTGGTCTTCTGTTGCTTAAAAATCGAAGAACGAGTAAATCGAAGAAAGAACTAAAAAATGCATTGATATTACTCATGGAAAAAAAGAATTTCCGCACCATTACGATAACCGATATTGTGACCCTAGCCGATTTAAACCGTGGAACCTTCTATAAGCATTATCAAACCAAAGAAGAACTTCTGAATGAGCTGATTGATGATGTGCTGGAGGATTTAATTAAGGCTTATAAAGATCCCTATCTCCATACCGATAAATTCATGGTGAGTGAGCTTACTACCTCTAGCATCAAAATTTTTGAGCATGTCGTTTCCTACTCTAATTTTTATACCATCATTGTAAATTCCAATGTTCTGCCTGGGTTTCAAAATAAGATTTGTGACATCTTAAAGGAGCTAACCAAGCAGGACTTAGTCGAGGTTAATAATACTAATAACAATATAAATATCGAATTATTTTCTAGCTATACGGCCTATGCTCTATTTGGATTAATCATGGAATGGGTAAAGGGAGGGTTCAAATATACTGCGAACCATATGGCAGAGCAGTTGATTCAAATTCTGTCTTTTAATTCACACAATGTGATCATAAAGACTTCAAATCAACCCATTAAGCAGAATTTAATCTCTATTAATAGCGACTAATTATCTGTACCACCAAAAAGCCACTCCAATGTGCTGGAGTGGCTTTTAATAGGAAATTTATAGATTATGGTCTTCCTTTTCCACCGCCACCGCCGCCACCTGGACCTTGATTGGTGTTCGCGGTGGTTACTCCGGATTCATTCAGCCAAGTTACACTACTTGTGATTTCAAACGCTACTACTTTCGTTCCTCCAGTATATTCGCCATCCGTATACAATCCATTTGCTTCACTGCCAGTCGAGGTACCTCCCGAGTAGAGGGTGTATGATCCACCGTCTTTCAAATCAGGGGAGCTCATCACCAACGACTGATAATCCTTCGATGGAGCAAAGGTTAGGATCGTGTTTCCTTCGCTATCCTCCAGATGGACCAATGTTCCGGCCTTCTGGATCTGAGGAAACGTCATGCTGACTGCATGTTGGCTGGAGGTGTCAGACGTTGCCTGAGCCATACCCGAGCTTCCCGCGGCTATTAGAGTACCGCCACTCTGTTCAAAGCTGCCATCGTAATCGAGAGCACCGTTTCCACCATTAGTAGGTCCATTAACAATTACTGTACCACCTGACATCACGATAGAGCCGTTCGAATCCAATCCGTCACCTGTGGCATCGACTGTTAATGTTCCCCCGCTAATCGTGAGCACATTAGCCGCAGCATCGCTGAATTGATCCTGCTCCTGAGGGCCACCTCCTACAGTCGCTTCATCATTACCTCCTGCAACATTCACTCCATCATCAGAAGCAACCACATGAGCTTCACCACCGGAAATCTCGATGTTTGCTCCTTCAATCCCTTCGTAGCTCTTCGTAATATCAATTTTGCCACCGGATATCGCCACCAAGGCATCCGCATGGATTCCATCGTCGCCAGTTTTGATGTTGAATTCTCCATCGGCTATCGCAACGTTACTGTTGCTGTGCACTGCATCATCAGCAGAATCAATGTTAAATGTTCCGTTGTTTACGCTAATATCTCCTCCAGCCTTCAAGCCTTTAGTACTTGGTATTTCCGATTCTGTTGTTGTAGTTGTTGGTGCTTCCGTTGTTGTTATCTCTGGCTTTGCTTCTGGTTTTGTTGCTGGTGTCGATGTTTCTGATGTTCCCGGTGCTTGGCCACCTGTTCCTTGACCTCGGTCACCTCTCATGCCCATGCCTGCCCCTTGATCGCCTGTCTTCACTTCGCCATTCTCGCTGCCTCCGCCTGTAACCACGGTATACGTTCCGCCATCGATTACAAGTGCAGTTTCCGCCTGAATTCCGTCATTGCCAGCCTTAATATCAAATGTTCCTGCTGCTATAGCAAGGAAGCCTTTGTCCGTTTCGGTATCGTTCGTTGATTTCATTCCGTCACCTTCAGCTGTAATGCTGATACTTCCATCCTGCACAGCGACTAGATCTTTACCGACAATCCCGTCATCGGCAGCCTGAATTTCAAGTGTGCCATTCATTATTTTGAGATCGTCCTTGCTTGTAATCCCATCATTATAATTAGCAGAAACGGACAGCTTCCCTGTGCCATTGATTGTTAAGTCTGCTTTACTAAAGATAGCTGCACTAGGCTCATCTGTAGTGTCATCAGCATAGACATAAGTTGCTCCATCCGATACGGAGTTCTCTGTTCCGTCCTCCAAGGTAATGATCACTTTACCTGCTTCTTTAATATCAATTGCAGCACTATCGCTGTTCGTGATGTTCACACCGTTCAGTACCAAATGCACAATACCTTCATCCTGATTATTAACTACAATCTGTCCATCACTCAGCTTACCAGACAGCACATAAGTTCCCGCTGCAGTAATTGTCACTGATCCATCCTTAGACTCAGCCCCGGTGCCGTCAACAAGCGCACTTGTTCCAGCCAAAGCAATTTCCGTCGATTGGTCCGCCGTCCAACTTGTATTAGAATCATCTTCATCGAACGTTACTAAGTCCGACAGCTTTGCACTTGCCAGTTGTACTCCGGTAGCAGCTCCACTCTGGCTCGACGTTAATTCACTCGACATAGCTTCAGACTGTGCTGTCGTATTATTATTGCTGCAAGCCGACATGAGTCCCGCACACAGTAACAAGACCCCTATTTTACTGATTGTTGTATAATTCTTCATATCTCATCCATCCTTTCGGTCATTTTAATAGTCATTTGCAGTGGGATTCATAGTTAACGAGAGATCTAGATTCCCGTTACGAGTGCGAATCGCATCTAGGAATTCCTTCTGGTTCACAGTCTCGCCCAGCGTAACGACATAGACTAGTTCATATAAACTACCAAGCTCAGTCGTTCTAATCTTCTTAAGGTCATACCCTACATTAAATTTGTTGAAAACTTCAGCGAATGCCTCCTCATAGCCCAGACTCTCTGGAATAGTTACCTTGAGTGTCTTTTGCAACGTTGTTTTTACCCCGAAATTAGTCCGATTAAGAATAAACATAAGTGCGCACAAGATAAGAGTGAACAAGACTGCGTATCCGAATGAACCTACCCCGCAGGCCAGTCCTGATGCCATGGTAAACAATACAAATGTGATATCCTTCGGATCACCAGGTGCACTTCTGAACCGAATGATGGAGAATGCTCCGGCAAGACTGAAGGCTCTGGCAACATTACTGCCAATGAGCAGGATGATGATGGCTACAATTACGGGCAGCAGTACCATTGTGAGTGTAAAGCTTTGCGAATAACCACTGGAATTCGTCTTCATATAGGTGTAGCTAATAATCCCGCCAAGGGCGATAGCTATAACAATGGTTAGGATTGCGTTGGTAAACGTTAGCCCTGTACTCGTAGCTACGGTAAATAATGAATCAAGCATAAAGAGCACTCCCCCGTTCTGTTTTACTGTTCTTCAGCATTTTTTTATATTCATTACCGTACTTGGAGAAGCTTGTACGGTACATTTGATGCTCTGAGAGCATTTTTGCTAACCAAACCGGAATCGTATTTTCAGCCTTTACTTCCATAAGCCACTGACCTGGCTCTAGTAATGGTTCGCCATAAACGCCATGCTCCATCTTGAGATCGTATCGCCGACTTCGAATATTCGTATCGAACGTGATTCTTAAATCACGATTTTTTTTACAAAACAACGCTTTGCGGTCATAAGACAGATACACCTTTGGCTGCAATTCATACCGCGTTAAAAAGTATTTAATCTCTTCAATCACCTGTTTGTTCATATAATCCTTAAATTCTGGCTCCCTGCCAGTGGCAACAAAAGCATAAGCCTCGTCCAATTTGAGCGGCGTTCTTCTTTTATTCACCAGCCCGAACACCTTCTTCTTAATTTCCAGATACACCTTTGTATCTTGATTCGGAACACCGTAAGCTCTCAAACGCAGCTTCTCTTTGTACTTCGGCTTCGCAAGACTATTACGAATCAGGGTATTGTGCGCAGTATCATAATATAAGTTGGTGATGGAATAAAACTCATGCTGCTTGTTGAAATCGTCTAGTTCCATGTATTCGAGTAATTGGTTATAAAATTTATAGTAAGCTTCGTTGTCCAGTAAATATTTGTTCTCATAACGGTTGAATACCTCAATCGCCATATGGGATCATCCTTTCTGTTTATCATTGTCTCGTGTGCTTATGAATGTATCTTAGATCCCAAACCTTTAATGAATCTTAAATGGTTTTACAAACTACCCCACTACAGGTGTAAATCGTAACTCCGGTGAATGTTGGACTTCCGGCCGCTGTTGTCTGCAGATTTATTGATTTAAATTGCTATTCGCAGTGGAAATCCCCAGACAAAGGCGGACGCTATCGCTCCTACAGTTCCAAAATCCCCCTCCGTTACTTACCACCTGTTCAATTTTTTACAATGCAGTTCTATACCAGCCTTCATTAAGGTTCAGTAAAGGTAATACTGATATAATGACCTCAATAACAAATACTCGTTTTATGTAGGGGATGGCAGAACCATGAGAATACTAATCGTAGAAGACGAGCTTCATCTCGCTGAAGCCTTAACTCAAATATTAAAAAAACATAATTATTCGGTGGATGCAGTCCATGACGGTAGATCGGGTCTCGATTACGCACTGAGCGGAATTTATGATTTGCTGCTGCTCGACATTATGCTACCTGAGATGGATGGGGTTAGCGTCCTCAAGACGCTGCGCAAGAAAGGGGTATCCACTCCCGTTATCCTGCTTACCGCAAAGGGGGAGATAACAGATATGGTCACTGGACTAGACTATGGGGCTGATGATTATATCGCCAAACCTTTTTCCTCGGAGATCTTACTGGCACGAATAAGGGCTGTACTAAGACGTAAAAACGAGGTTATTCCAGATGATGCTTTAAAGTTCGGGGATATTGAATTGAATACATCGACTCTGAAGCTTACCGTGGGTGGCAAAGAGATCAAGCTGAACCTTAAGGAAAGTGAATTATTGGAGCTTCTGATTCTTAGAAAACAAGCCGTAACCTCCAAGGAACAAATTATTGAGAAGTTATGGGGGTTCGATTCGGAGGCAGAGCACAACAATGTGGAGGTGTACATTTCTTTTTTGAGAAAAAAATTGACCTTCTTAAATTCGACTGTACGCATTAGTACGATCAGAAATGTAGGGTATGTATTAGAGGTGACGGCCTAATGTTCACGAAGCTCAGAAATCGATTTCTTATTGTTAACCTAGTAACTATATCCGTAATAATGCTGGTGGCTTTCATCTCGATTTATGTCATTACGTACCAAGATGTCCAAAACAATATTCAGATGGATCTTCACAGAATTATGGAGAACTACAAGTCTCCCGGCGGTGATACAGGACGAATGGGCTCAACTAAGGGAGGTTCCCAGTTACCCCATGCTGATAATAAACGTATGGATAACGGAACTCCACCTCCGGAACGGTCCGTCTCATTTATGCTGAAGATAGATACAGCGTCGAACCTCATCGGGAAAGATTCCAAATTTACGATGGACGATGAATTTTATGATACGGCTCTGCAAGAGGCTCTGAGTGCTGATAAAGATACCGGAAGGTTCACCTTGGACAGCAGCAAATGGATCTTCAACATCCAGCATACGAATGATGGGGCAATGCTTGTATTTCTGGACATCACTGCCCAGCAGAAAATCCTCACCAATCTAATCTATACCTTCTCTGTAGTTGGCTCGGTAATGCTAATTATTTTATACTTCACAAGCCGGTTTTTCGCTAATCGGTCCATCGCACCGGTGAAGGAGGCTTTTGATAAACAAAAGCAGTTTATTGCCGATGCTTCCCATGAATTGAAGACGCCGCTGACCATTATTAACACCAATGCGGATGTTCTTCTCTCCAACAGTGATGATACTATTCACAATCAGTCGAAGTGGCTGCACTACATCAAATCGGAAACAGAGAGAATGACCAGTCTGACCAATGATCTGCTATACCTAACCGAGATGGACGACTCCAGATCGACCATGATCTATTTGAAGTTCAATTTGAGCGAAGCGGTTGAGAATATTATTTTAACGATGGAAGCTGTTATCTTCGAGAAGCATATCTCGCTTGAATATGACATTGAGCCTAACCTGACCGTGATGGGGAATAGTGAACAAATTAAACAAGTGATTATGATCCTTTTGGACAACGCTGTAAAATATACGAATCCTAAAGGCTCAGTCACTTTATCCCTTAAAAAACAACATAATGATATGGTGTTATCGGTCACCAATACGGGTGAGGGCATTGCATCGGAGCACTTAGCAAGAATCTTTGACCGATTCTACCGTACGAATGCTTCCCGAGCGCGTAAACAAGGGGGTTATGGCCTGGGGCTGGCGATTGCCAAATCCATCGTTGAACAACATAAAGGAAAAATTTACGCCAAAAGCACGGTCGGCGAATCCACCACCTTTTACGTTCATCTTTCATAACTAAAAGTAAAAAAAGACTCGATCCCTGTTATCACTAGGATTTGAGTCTTTTTAATATGCTGATTTCATTTATTATACTTCGCCCCAAT
Source organism: Paenibacillus sp. FSL H7-0737 (assembly GCF_000758545.1). Lineage (NCBI taxonomy): Bacteria > Bacillati > Bacillota > Bacilli > Caryophanales > Paenibacillaceae > Paenibacillus > Paenibacillus sp. FSL H7-0737. The sequence goes on from NZ_CP009279.1 coordinate 6,612,999, forward strand.
AGACCTCGGTCTCATATTCAAAAAACACTTTATCATCCTGTTTATTTCGTTCAAATAGGTTCCTCAGCTCCGTCATCATATTCTCGTAACGTGGATCTCCGGGGGCCGGAATGTAGGAAGATGATCTCGCCCGTCCGCTTAATCCCTCGAAATCAAACACCTGCTGATTGCTAAAGTGCGCTACTTGCATCTGCCCTGCCTTAAAAAAGGAGCTAAGGATTTCGGGGGTAATATTCTTATGATTAACTTGAGTGTAGTCGGTGCTGAAGGTTTGCACGAGCTGCTCATATTCCTCCAGAAATGGGGTACCGTAAGTACGCCGAGAATTCCATATCAGAACTGCCTTTCCACCCGGTTTAAGAATGCGCTTGAATTCCAATTGCGCTGCACCCCTATCAAACCAGTGAAACGCCTGGGCACACACGATAAAGTCTACAGACTGGTCTGGCAATTCTGTCTTCTCGGCAGAGCCAGGCAATGCGCGGAAATGGTTATCCTTTGCGAACTTCTCCTCCGCAGCTGTACGCATTTCCGGATTTGGTTCAACGGCAGTCACGCGACACCCGCGCTCCAGAAGCAGTGCTGAGAATATTCCTGTTCCTGCGCCAATATCCGCAATATCACAATTCGATTTTAAACCAATCGTATTGTATAAATAATCAATGGCTTCTTTAGGATAACTCGGGCGGTATTTCACATACGAATCTACCCGATTTGAGAACCGTTCTTTGTTATTAATCCCAATACTCTCCCTTAGCTTTTAGGTTCGTACTCACTTAATTTGCCTTGATAGATTAGCTTCAGCCGATCGCTTTGCCGAAAATCATCCGGCGTTACGAGCGCAGGCAGCTTGTTCCATAGCTTAATGCCTGATCGTTCCAGAATCTCAGCTACAAATTGCGAGCAGAAATAAGAGTTGCTGAATTCAACAGGTTCCTTCAAAGCGATACCAATCACGCCGAGAATATTATAGAGATACTTTTGCCGGCTTCGGATAAAGACTTTGAGTACCCGCTCCATTTTCTCCACTTCACGGGCTGTAACTTGAAGTTCATATAGAACACACGTCGTATTTGGATATTTGCTGAACGTGCCTGTCTTAATATCCTCCTTCACGAATCCTCCGTTTAGAGGGTTGCTCGGGTGCTTTCTGCCAAAGCTATATAACTCGGAAAGCTCCCGATTAAAGGAGATCGAGGCATGATTATAAGGAGCTCTCGTGTAGCCTTGAATAAGCTTCGTAAAGAGCGTTCCGGTATTCGTAAGCAAGATAAAGACCGATGGATCATCTGCCATTTACAATTTTCCCCTTATCAAGATTGAACGTTTCCTTCATAATAACATATGAACCCATTAATGGAATCTACTCTACGACAAGTTGGTGATTAGCTATCGACCGCTCTCTATTAACGGTAATCCTGATTTTTGCGGCCTTATCGGCCATTCACTTGATGTATGTAGTTATAGGCAAATTACAGCCCAGTAAAGACTATACAGGGATCGGCTTCCGCATCAAAACCTGGTGGGGAATGCTTTTTATCTTTTGTTTGGCTACTCTCTTTAATCCAGTCGTCTCACTATTGGCACTAATGGTACTGACCTTCTTCGCACTCAAAGAATATTTCTCCATGATAAAGTCACGAAAATCCGACCGCAGACTATTTCTGTGGGCGTACTTATCCATTCCTCTACAGTTCTACTGGATTTATATCGAATGGTACGGGATGTTCATTGTGTTTATTCCAGTCTATGTATTCTTACTCCTACCGCTACCTAGGCTCATTAATAAAGGGACAGTTGGCTTCCTGCGTAGTGTTAGTTCAACCCAGTGGGGATTAATGCTGATGGTCTTCGGACTTAGTCACTTAGCTTATTTTCAATTTGCTACACCGGAGTATGGAGCGGGGCTTGTATTATTCCTAGTAGTGCTGACACAGCTGAATGATGTGGTCCACTATCTTGCATCCCTTTATATGGGAAAGCGCAAAGTGGTCCCAACCGCCAACCCGTATTTAACCTGGGAAGGTTTTGCCTGTGCGTTTGTCGTAACAACCGGGGTCTCCTATTTGATCTATCCCTACCTGACGCCGCTCAACCCGATCTTCGGTTTCCTGTCAGGCATGCTAATCAGTTTGAGCGGCTTCTTGGGTAGCTTAACGGTTTCCGTGCTGAAGCGAGATTTGCTCATCGGTGATGGCGATAAATTCGTAGCTTTAAAAGAAAGCTATTTAAGCCGTGTGGATAGCTTGACCTACACCTCGCCGGTCTTTTTCCATGTCATCCGTTATTTCTTCGATTTCATGTAAATTAGTTTTCTACAACGATTTTGGTCGCTTGGCCGATAGGTGGCAAGCTCTTGGTCAACATCGGACCGTAGAACGCATACACTTTGTCACCTTTTTTCAGCTCACTTATGGCAATCTTCTGATTGTCTTTCGTGCCGAGAATAGTCGTAGTATCTGAAGTATTTAGAACAATCGTCTCGAAGGAAGAATCACTGAGCTTATCGCCTTTGATTACAACGCGGGTCGTGCCATTATCTGAAGGAGTAACCTCTTCGATCACGCCAACCGTTCCCAAGGTCTGCTGATCGGGAGCTTGTTCTTTCACAACAATCTTGATCGCGCCCGCCAATGGCGGCATGCTCATAGCCATGACCATACTGTGCTCGACCTCGATGGACATGCCTAGCTGCAGATCAGCAAAGGTTAGCTTCTTATTATCAGCAGATACGATCTCCGTTTCATCAGAAATGCCTAGGCGAATGCCATGACCATAGCCGTTGAGGCCGATTTCAGCATTTTTTTCGCCCTTATAAATACTAGTGATTGATCCTTGTTTGATCGTGTCTGAAGCGGTCTCTCCATTGCCTTGTTCCTTGGAATTAATCGATATGGTTCCAGTTGGGCCTGCGACTACTTTAAGCTTCAATACTTTTTCGAAGAATGATAATGGAACGTAGGTTTTGCCATTCTTTAGCTCTGGTACAGCACCCAGCGAAAGAATTGTTGTACCATTACGGTAAGCATCTTTTGCAATTTGAAAGGACATCGACTGGCTATCTTTCTCAAGACCTAGCGATTGAAGGCTTTGAGTCCATGTTAGCTTGTATCCAAGCGCTTCAGCTGCTGTACGGATTGGGATCATAACTTCCTTGCTTGAACCTACGTATAGCGGAACATCGACTGGGGAGTAGCCGTTACCATCAATGACTAGCACATATTTTAGACCACCATAAGAATCCTGCGGTACTGAGGAATTAGTCGCTGGTTTGACTGGAGCTGGCTGGATTGGAGCAGCAGAGATGACGTTCGATGCTATGAGCGTGCCAGCGAGGACCGCTCCGATTACTTTGAATGTTTTCATTGTGAATTATACCTCCTGAGATGAATGAAATTGTGCTACTCTATCATTCTTAACGTGAGGTCCAGGAAAAATGTTGCGATAAGATCAATCACTCAGACGTTCCATAAATGATCTTGGAGCGTCTTTGTCATGTCCTCTTGCTGGCTGGCAAACTGCTTAAATCTATGTCCGTTCGCTCCAGAAGGATGAGGAAATCCCCATAAACAGCGGTGATCATCGAGCTTACCCTCAGATACCAAAAGCTGGAGCATTCCCTCCACCGTTTTTCCTAGAGGAATAATTAAAGCTTGGCTCAGGATGCCCAGCTCCTGCTCTAACGACAATAGCGTACATTCTCTAAGGAACGGATCTGAACGTAGCTTAGGATGTGCCCCATTATAATTTTTCTTCTCTACGAACACAGGAAAACGCAATAAAGAGGTGGTATGCAGGTTCGTTTGCTGCTTCTGAAACAATTGGTCACAAGAGGTAAGGTTCAAGTACTGATGAAGCCCAAGTGTATCTAGCATGTGAATTAACGTACTTCTCATGGAGCCTGCGAACCTCGCCGCTTCTTTTGCTTTTCTGCATACCTCTTCATCTGAAAGCCCGGCTTTCAACCCAATAACTGCTTCTTGTATGGCTATTCTCATTTGTGTAAACCCGGGCGTTAGTCCGATAATAATCACCTTTGCAGATGGATTAATGTATTCATTGTGCGGTGCATAGTACATTTCAAGCTTCCCGCTTCGCTTCATTAGAAGCTTATCCACCTGCAGATCATCTTTCGATAGCACGGTCCCCTTCGGAAGAGAGAGCATCGCTGATTTATACTGTTGTAAATGGTTAGAGATGAGCATGTCATCCACCTCTCATGTCCCTATAATGATCCACTCACGAGACGCCCTTCGAACCATACCGCTTGACGGTCCGCTCTTCTTGCTACTGCTTCGGCCGAGCAGCTGGCATGCAGCAGCACAAAGCTTGCCGTGTCTCCTACTTTTGGCCATACCTGTTCACCTTTTAGATTAAGAGGCGTTATCCCTCCTGTTATGAATCTAAGGGATTGCGATAATGACCCTTCATCACTACACCCATATAACTCTGCGTACCGTCCCGCCTTCTCCAATTGATCTCCATTTCCAAAAGGAGACCAGTGATCCGTAAGGCTGTCTGTTGCCAGTTTCACTTGTACACCTTGGCTGTGCAGCATCGGTAGTGGCATCATCATTCTTCCAATAGGTACTGTGGATGCAATACCCATACTAAGTGATGCCATCCGTGCAGCCATTTCCTCTGCTTCCTGCTGCGATGCACCTGCGAACCAGAATGCGTGACTAACGGTCACCTTGCCCTGTAAGCCAGCTTCTTCTGTGAGATCAGCCAAACGCGATAGCGTCTGCTTTCCTGCTTCTTTTCCATCATGTAAGTGAAGATCAATGCCAGCATTATTCATTACCGCTAGCTCGACCATGGTCTGGAGTGACTTCTCGATATCTCCATCCACTGAGTATGGATCGACACCACCTACATAGGTTGCCCCCTCTGCCAGGGATTGCTTTACTAATTCAACAGAATTAGAGCGAAGCAGACCATGCTGCGGAAAGGCTACAATTTCAGATGAAATTTTGCCCGAGAAGGTATCCAATGCTTGCAGGGTTGCCTCTAAACGCTTCAGACCGCTGACAGGCTCAATATTACAATGACTACGCACATGTGTAGCACCGAAACGCTGTATAAGCGTCAAGATGCTCTCCGCTTGTTGTCTCGCCATAGGCAGCAGCTTAGGCAATAATACCTTCTCTTCCTCAATGCGTTCGAAGACACCGGCAGCAGGCTTTACCGCTTTCCATGGTCCAGCGAAATATGTTTTATCTAAATGGATATGCGCCTCCTCAAAGGAAGGAAGCATCAATAACCCTTTGCAGTCATATTTAGGTAGATGACTCTGAAGCTCTACGTCCGCTCCAACCACTTCCGAAATCTTATCCCCGTCAATTCGGATATGACAAACCTTCGTATCTGTACCAACCACTTGTCCATCCTCAATAACATAACCCTGCTCTAATCTTATATTGGTTAACCAGTAAGAAGCATTCAACATGCTACCCCATCCTTTTCTCAACGATTTAATATAGGTGCAAACCACTTTATCCTAAATGGTACCATAGCCTTCCTATATAAAAAATGTTTGAAAGGTTTTTAGCATAAGACTATATCGTAAATATCCCAACTTCTAACTTTAAAAATACAGATAACTCGCTGAGTTCTCTAAGTTTGGTCGTCATCTCATCGATAGTCGCAAGTTGCTCCTCCGTGGAAGCCGCTACTTCCTGTGAGGACGATGCCGACTGATCAATGAGCTGCGAAGATTGCACTAGAGCCTTTAATGATTGATGTGACATTGTAGACAGCTCACCAAATATGCCTTGAATGCGCAGCGTGCTTTGGGTTGTTAGATCAACCTTCTGAAAGATTTCCTCCAGAGATTGTTGCCCTTGTAATACTAAATCATTCTGTTGATTGACCACTTGTTGACTCGATTCCATCGTTTTGACCGCTGCATTCGTATCCGCTTGAATTGCGCCAACAAGCTCGGCAATCTGCTCGGCTGCTCTTTCGGAACCTTCAGCAAGCTTACGGATCTCTCCTGCAACTACTGCAAAACCTTTCCCTTGCTCTCCAGCGCGGGCCGCTTCAATGGCTGCATTTAGCGCGAGTAGATTCGTCTGACTAGCCAATTCGGAAATCACGTTAATGATCTCACCGATTTGGCTGGATCGGCTGTTCAACTGTGCAATGGTTTCTGTTGAGCGCTCAATGGAACTAACCATAGTTTCCAAGTGATCTACAGATGCCCGGTTTGCACGCTGGCCAGTTTGCACCGCTTTTATTAAATGATTGGAATCGCTAACTGTCTTTACCGTTTCCTGCATAATTTCCTCAGAGATTTCCCCTGTCCGTTCCATCATCGTGAGTACTTGCCGCACATGTTCTGCTTGCTCCGTCGACCTCACAGCCATATCCGTAATAATCGTGGTAATCTGCTTGGATGTTTCATTTGTCTGCTCTGCTGAAACTTGAAGTATTTCTGCATTTTCATTCAGATGATTGGCCTGTGAAGTAACATTCCCGACGATGGCCCGAATGTTATCCAGAAACTGATTCATGGAATACGCCAACATCCCAATCTCATCATTACGCTTCATGTCCAGCTTCTTAGTCAGATCGCCTCCGTGTTCAACAAGCTCCATTACATGCTCATTAATTCTTCGCAGCGGTCGTACAATAAGTCGGGTTAAGATAATGAAGAGTAAGACAATAAAAATAATCAAAGCGATAACAAAACCGCCAATAATTAAATATTGGTTGTTCATCATTGGCTCCAAGATCTGTTCTACAGACATCACTAGCACTAGCTTGTAATCTGTATCGCCGATCCTTGTAAAAGCATAAACATTCTTCGAGTCCTCCGTACCACTAGTTCCCGTAGATTGTGCTATGAACTGACCAACCTTTTGCAACTGTATGTCCGGTTCATCAAATATAGCTTTACCTATATCGTGCTTAGGGTTCTGGCTTGCTACATATCGACCAGCTTTATCTATGACAAAATAATAACCTGTATCCTCCTCACTCATTTCAGCCAAGCTCTTCTGAAAATCATTCGACAATCGACTATTCAGTTTAGTAGAAGTAAGCTCCACCTTATAGTTAAGCTTTTGTTCAACTTCATGACTGAGAATTTCATTAAACTTAGAAAATGTGTACATACATAGACCTGCAAAAATCAACACCATGTATACTACAGAAACGGTCATAACGATGGTTCGAACGGTTTTCTTCTTCAATGTCTGAATTCCCTTCCAATCTAGTGACATCATGTCATCCATAGCTACAGATTAATCTGACCGTGATGTTTGATGCTGGACCTAGCTTCTCCAATGCGACTAGCTTCCTTGTTCAGTAGCTCATCCACTCGATGGCTCTTCAGCCCCCTTCTTGAAATCTCCTTTAAGACCTCTTCCAGTCCGGTGATCATGTTCAGCGGTGCTTCTCGATCTGCCCCCGGTGTATCACCATTGTCGTGCAGAACGATGATAGAACCGGGTTTTATTTTTTTCAATAAGTCATGCTTTATTTGGGCTGCGCTAACAGACGCCTTCCAGTCTCCCACCATTACAGACCACAACACTACCCGATAAGAACGTCTAAGAAAGACAAGATCGCCTAAATTAAGGAGCCCCCATGGTGGTCGATACAAGATAGGCCGCTCTCCTGTAATCCGCTCGACAATTTCAGCTGTTCGATCTACTTGCTTCCGTCTATTCGTCCATGGAGAGTAAATCCAGTTAGGCGTATGTGTATAATTATGAATGCCGATCTGATGTCCTTCACGGTGCATTCGCTGGATTAAATCCGGGAATTGCTCAGCCCTTTTGCCTAATACGAAGAAAGTTGCCTTAACGTCATGTTCATGCAGCAAGTCCAATAATTCAGGGGTATAGCATGGATCTGGCCCGTCATCGAAAGTAAAGGCAACTTCCTTCGCGGCATTTCCTCTGGATACAACTCCCCATCCCAATATTCGAGTAATCACAAACGGAACAATCATATAAAGAATAATCGCATCTATAGCTAAAATAAGGAGCGTCCACACTAGGAAACCGCCTCTTTCCTTCGAGGAGCAAACCGCGCTTTCAAAGACTGCTTACTAAGCACGAGCATCTTAGGAGACAACTTCTCCGTGCTGTCCTCAACGCGATGTTTCCCCTCCGGATGCAGCATCCGAAGTAAGAACCGAAGATAGATTCCGAACCATCGCCGCTGCCATTTGGACTTGATAGGATGCTGCTCAAACCCTATTCCATGAATGATCCCCCGGTGAAGTAGCGTAATCCCCGTTAGCGCCTGCACTTTGCTTAGTTCTGGATTGCTATCTAGTTCACGACTAATCTCCTTCATGGCCTCGCGAAGCATACGTGCAGTTCGAATTCCGGCCCGATCAGCGCCCAGGGTACGCGTAAGCTGCACTACCTGACGATTATCCAGATGAAGTTCACCCACCCAATCTCCGGGAAGAATCTGATGTCCATCTTGGCAGACTATACTTTCACCGTGATACTTTAACACGACCAATTTACATATCCCGTATCTCCACACAGACTGGCTGCGGAATTTGGTGACAATAGCAAATAGATTCTCCCACATCATCCAAAGAGATTGCGAGAATAATTTTATAAATGAAACTGAGGCTACCATTAATCTTCCTTCTTTCGTGTAAAAGTTTATCTTCTAGCAAAATCTTTCACTAAACGCCGCGTATACCTGCCGATCATCTTTACTAAACCGTTGCCAAGATAAGCACCTATCCAAAGAGATACCGCGCCTAACAGCATGAACAGAAGTGAGGTGTTGAGTGTTTTATTTTCAATCCCGAATAACGATATAGAAGAGATATCGATGAAATACAAGATAGGGGACAACAAGAGAATAATAGGGGACAAATAGAAAAGAGTTGCACATATGAGACTGAGCATTCCAATTCCAAATTGCAGCATTAACCCTATAATTGCTCTCCAGTTATGCTCATCGGACAGCTCCGCCTTAACCTTTTCCCATATGTTTCCTTGTTCTTGAGATCGAGTTGGAAGCGTCCGAACGGAGATATCCGTATAGACTTTCGTTCGAATTCGCTCATGTTGTAAAAAGGTTTCGGTAGAACGCAAAACATAATAAAGGATCGGAATCCCTACTATGGTGAAGGACATCGCGACCCCAAAAGTGATGCCTACCAAATAAAAGCAAAAGTAAAATAGCCCTGTGGCAAAAGTAATTAATAAGAAACAGAAATTCCTCACATGCTTCCGGATCATTTGACTCATATTCTCCTCTTCCTCTCTGCACTAAAAATTTGTTCATCTTTGTAAATCCTATGTTAGAGCTCCTGATGTAAAATCGACCAGTGCCATAATGTCATATGACAGTTATTTCATACAAAAAAGCACCTTTCGCCTACTCCCACAAGGGAAAATAGACAACAAGGTGCTCGCTCTACAATTTCAGATCATTCGGTTTTAGTTATTCCAATGTGCCAAAGGCTTTCTCAACAGCCTCTTCGCGATTCCGTACACCCAGCTTAGCATAGATGGTAGAAGCGTAATTTCTCACCGTTCCATCAGACAAATACAATTTAGCTGCAATGGATTTATAACGCATGCCCTTTGACAGGCATTCTAGAATTTCCAGCTCGCGCGGGGTCAGCCCATACTCATTACTCTGCTCAGTCTGCGCTTCAGAAGTTGGATGCATCTCATAATGATCAATTAATACATTCGTAATAGCTGGTGTTATCATCTTCACACCCCGATGTACGAGACGTATCCCTTCGAATAGCTCCTGCGGTTCAGTAGACTTTAACAAGTAGCCATCTGCCCCGTTTTGCAGTGCTTCGACTGCCAAATCCGTTTCTTGAAAAGTAGTCAGGATCAGCACTCGTACCCCTGGCCACTTTTGCTTAATAAGCTTCGTTGCTTCCGCACCGTCCATGTCAGGCATATTTAAGTCCATCAGCACCACATGAGGCTGTTCCTGCTCACAGAAGCCTACTGCTTGTTCACCATTCTCAGCTAACCCAATGATCTCAAAATCGGGCTGCTGCTCTAAAATAATTCGCAGACTATCCCGGATATAAGGTTGATCATCGACCAGCAATAAGCGAATCATTTCCTCCTGTATCTCTTCAAGCCTTGGTAAACTACAGGTCACTAAGGTTCCTTCCCCTGGCTTAGAGTAGAGATACACTTGGCCTTGCAGGTTGGAAGCACGTTCCTTCATCGCGTTCACACCAAATCCTGCTTTTAAATCTTCAGTGCCTAATCCATTATCCTGCACTTCCAGTCGAATTAACTTCTCCTCGTAATGCAGGGTGATGACAATTTCACTGGCTTGACCATGACGAACAGCGTTGGTTATCGACTCTTGCAAACATCTATATAAGGTCATTTTAGCCTGCTTGGATATTGTATAAGCCTCTCCGAACGTTCTTAGACGAACCTGAACCTTCGAAAAGGTCTGGAAATCATCCACTAATTTCTGCAGGGACTGCATAAGCGTCAATGAATCCTGCGAAGAGCCCACATGGTGCAAATATTTACGCACATCATCCAAGCCATTGCGAGTTAGCTTTAATAAGGAATCTATCTTTTGCTCTCCTTCAGAGGTATTCACCTCCGTACGTAAAGTCTCCAGCCCCATAAGAATTGAAGTATAAGAATGCCCTACAGTGTCATGCAAATCTTTGGATAATCGATCTCTTTCCTCCAGAAGGGTCATACGCTCGACTTGTGAGATATACTGCTCCAGGACAGCATTCTGGTTCTTAATAATCCCGTTCTGCTTATGATTCACCACCAGCAAGTGAAAAGCGAAGCCAATCGTATACACCAAGCCAAAGTTCACAATCATCGATATAGCATCCATTTGTTGTGACAATTTAGATAACATTATTGGAATCAAGATCACCGTGATCGGAGCTGACCAACGATAGGACTTCTGTGCACTATTGCTGGCAATCATAAAAGCAATTGGCAGAAAAGTTACATACGAATCAGGAAACAGAGCAGCCAAATATAAGCATAGACCACCTGAAAGAAGGATCTCCGCCATCAGATAATACTTATAATGCAGCTGCAAACAAAACCAAGGCACTGAAAAAGAGATCACACCCCAAACAAACACGATCCAGAAAGGAATCGTAAAGTCCTCCGAGAGGTAACACATCGTAACTATAAAAGAAGTAGAAAAACAAATCCGAAACAGGAGGACGAGCCAATCGTACCAGAACCACTGTTTGACCAGATTAAACAAGACATTGCCCCCTATAAATTCTGCTGACTAGACCCTTATTATAGTGTAACCCCCTGAGGCCTTACTAGTTACAAAAGGTCATGAGATGGGATGACATTTATGCTAGGGATGTAATTACAGAATAGAAAAAAAGATACCATCCCTTTAGGGGCAGCATCCCTTGATCAATCCTAATCGATTTCTGGAATTAAAACTTAATTCGTGAAAATCCATTGTCTGTCATTACATACCCCACGCCATTGCCTACATAGTTGAAATTAAAATCATCCTTCAGCTTAAAAGTATAATCTACTGCGAGCGTTTTAGGATTTAAAACATATGTGGTGGAACCCGGGAAGCCAAGCTCAATATTACCATCCTGTAATCGGCCCAACGATACAAAAAATTCTGTCTCATCTTTAAGCGCTACCGACTTAACCAATCCTTTGACATTATATAGAGACAGCTTGCCATTGGCATAAACCCCATAAACTTCACCAAGCGAGGATACGACAGCATCACCTGCGATATCTCTTCCCCACAGTAGATTACCTTTAGAGTTGAATCCGAATAACCGATTCCCTGTCTTTGGTATATTAGTACGGATTAGTACTGTTCCATCGGAAAGCACCTGATTGTAATACACTTCAGTGTACGAATCGGTCGGCATTTGATATGTAAACACTGAATTTAAGGAAGAATCGAGTGCCTGGATACGTGAGCCTTTCCCACCACCGTAATTCGTTTGAATTAAGACACGATTTCCTTGCGCCAACACCGTTCCTTTATAAGAAATATTTTTTACTTTGGTACCACTTTTATTAATTAAAGTTAGTGACCCGTTATAATTCCCATTGTTATCAAAATTACCTTGGGATGCAAAGACTAAACTCCCGTTATCAAGTCTATATAAGTATCCCTCTGTCTGAGACAAATTCACTTTCCATTTCCGTTTTCCGTCTGGTCCCACCGCATAGATCTGAGTTGCGTCAGGTGAAAGATTATCTGTAAAGGTTATGTATACCGTTCCATCTGGCGCCACTAAATAATCTTTCGATTCACGAAACATCGCTGTGCCCGGGTCTGCAAAATTAACTGACCACTTTAGCTTCCCTGTCTGTGTATCATAAGATTTCAGCGTATCAACCAACCATACCTTAGTTTGGGTAGCATGCTCTTCCTTAGTGTGGAGATACACTGTATTTAATGATGGAACCTCCACGGGACCCCCTTCTATGCTTTCTAATGCTCCCACAACATTCAGCTGACTCCATTGGGGGCTAGGTAATTTCGTTACTGTTCCAGCGGCCTCTACAACATTAAAAGATAGCGTACTGGCGGTAATCAGCAAGAGCGCAAGAAGACCTGTAAATATTCCTTTTTTCAAAAAATATCAACCTTTCTTTCCATAAATAGTATGTATCATGTTACTTTACTACCTTTTTTAAGGGACAACAAGATTATATTAATCATCTTTTTTTATAAAGGCATAAATTGTATGATAGTACATATTATTTAGCCAGAAATTATGGATGAAGGGGTCGATAACCAATGGGCGAGAATATCCAGATACAAAATGTAATGGATCAATTAAACAAATGGCTCATTAAATCACCTCAAGAAATCAGACTTATGTCAGAAACAGAAGTGACAGAGCGCCCCCAGCCGCATAAATGGTCACGAAAAGAAATATTAGGACATCTATGTGACTCCGCGATCAATAATCTTGAACGATTCATCAAAATTCAATATGAGGAGCAGCCATACGTCCTGCATGGTTGATTCAAGACTATCTAGAACATATGGAGCACCATATTCAAAAGCAAATTTTATAACGCATTACTCATCACCGGAGGACACAATTATGTTAGCCGCACTACTTCACGGAATCGCCTTAGCCTTTGGATTAATTCTTCCGCTTGGCGCACAAAATGTTTTTGTATTTAACCAAGGGGCCTCACAGCCACAGTTTAAAAAAGCCATCCCAGTTATTATTACGGCTGCTTTATGTGACACCCTTCTTATTTTATTAGCCGTCTTAGGTGTTTCCGTTCTTGTGTTTGCCATCCCTGTTCTGCAGACCGCTTTATTTACTGTGGGACTTGTATTCCTTTTGTATATGGGATGGTCCATCTGGAGAAGCACACCTACCTCTTCATCCCAAGACGCAGCACCTCTATCTTCAAAAAAACAGATCTTATTTGCGATGTCCGTTTCTTTATTAAATCCACATGCTATCCTGGATACGATTGGGGTTATCGGCACCAGCTCCCTTAGTTACACGGGCATAGAAAAAGTTACATTCGCCGTTTCGACTATCCTGGTTTCTTGGATTTGGTTCTTTGGGCTTGCTGTAGCAGGAAAGACCGTAGGACAAATAGATTCAAGCGGCAAAATCATGCTGATCATTAATAAGATCTCTGCGATTATCATTTGGATCGTTGCAGCGTATATTGCTTACAAGCTTTTTCAAATGTAATTAAGAAAGGTCATCCCTTATAGGGATGGCCTTTTGTTAATATCTATACATATTCTTGTCCCTACATTCAGTTCACTATATGAGAGTCATAAGCCGTACACCAAATCGTCGTATAATTAAGTCCAATTTACACCATAATGTACTAGAATTTTGACTTCTTGTTCGGAATGCTGTACATTACAAAGTGGACGAACAATAATCAAACCAAAATACTATAATGTTCGCATTTAGAGGTGTATATAATGAAAAAAGTATTCGATTATGAAGATATTCAGTTAATTCCTGCAAAATGTATCGTAAATAGCCGTTCTGAGTGTGATACAACAGTCACCTTAGGTGGTCATACTTTTAAATTACCTGTGGTACCTGCAAATATGCAAACCATCATAGATGAGAAGATCGCCAGCTTCTTAGCCCAAAATGGCTACTTCTACATTATGCATCGTTTTGAACCGGAGAAGCGTACGTCTTTCATCAAGGACATGCACACCCGCGGATTAATCGCATCCATTAGTGTCGGAGTCAAAGAAGAAGAATACGATTTCGTTGAACAATTAGCTAACGAACAGTTGATTCCGGAATTCATTACGATCGATATTGCACATGGTCATTCCGAGGCTGTCATTCGAATGATCAAACATATTAAACAATATCTACCTGCTAGTTTCGTTATTGCTGGAAACGTGGGAACTCCTGAAGGCGTTAGAGAATTAGAGAACGCTGGGGCCGACGCTACTAAAGTGGGAATTGGACCAGGGAAAGTATGTATCACGAAGATTAAGACAGGATTCGGAACAGGTGGCTGGCAATTAGCCGCACTGCGCTTGTGTGCCAAGGCTGCAAGTAAGCCCATTATCGCTGACGGAGGTATTCGGACACACGGTGATATCGCCAAATCCATTAGATTTGGTGCTTCCATGGTCATGATCGGTTCCCTATTTGCTGGGCATGAAGAATCTCCTGGTGATACCATCGAGATTGATGGAAAGCTGTATAAAGAGTACTTTGGCTCCGCTTCTGAATACCAAAAAGGTGAAAAGAAGAATGTTGAGGGCAAAAAAATTGTTGTCGAGCACAAAGGTGCTTTAGCAGAAACGTTGAGAGAGATGGAGCAAGATCTTCAGTCCTCGATTTCTTATGCTGGAGGCAATAAATTAGAAGCTATTCGTAAAGTCGACTATGTTATCGTTAAGAATTCCATTTTTAATGGTGACAAGGTCTATTAACAAACATAAAAGAGGTGAGTAAGACGACTTAGGTCGTTCTTGCTCACCTTTTTTTAGGTTGTTATGATTTCTGCTATACCACTTTGGGGTAATCATCTAATAGGCTATTAGATTGAACAAGAGAGGATAATCCCTATGCGGCAAGCTATGATTATTATTAACCCCTCATCTGGTAAAGAAGAAGCTGGCGAATATGCCAGATATGCAGAAAGAGTTCTAGCTGATCAAGGCTACTTGGTTACGATTAAGGAGACGGCAAAAGAACTAGATGCAACTCGTTATTGTATCACTGCCTGTGAGGAGTGTTACGATCTAGTCGTCTCCATTGGCGGGGATGGCACGCTTCACGAGACTATTAATGGTCTCATGAATCAGAAACAACACCCAAAGTTAGGTGTAGTCCCTTTAGGAACGGTTAATGATTTTGCCCGCGCGTTACAGATTCCGCTGAATCCCGAAATAGCCATTCAAACCCTTGCTTCTTCTAACGTAAAGACAGTGGATGTTGGTTGCTTGAATGACCGCTTATTTGGCAACGTTGTTGCAGTAGGTTCAATCGCCGGATCTTTATCCTCCGTTTCAATCGAAGAGAAAACTAAGCTCGGCTCATTTGCATATTTGAAAGAAGGCCTAAAACAACTTACAAGCACCTCCCCCCACCCTCTTGTCATTCATTATGACGAGAAGACATGGCAAGGCGATTCCCCGCTTTTTCTCGCCGTGTTAACCAACTCCGTTGGCGGATTCGAGAATCTGATACCTGATGCTGAGGTTGACGATGGTCTGCTTCACTGTTTTATTATTCAAGACCTCAGTATACTCAATACCATTACAGCCAGTATTTCTTTACTACTTGGCAGCCTTAAGGATCATAAAGACGTTGTCTATTTCACGGCCCAAAATGTGACTGTGAGCTCTCCAGAAGCCGTAAGAACCAATGTGGATGGTGAAGAAGGTCCGATTTTACCAATTACGCTAAGTGTTCTCCCTCGTCATATCCAAGTCATTGTGCCGGAAGTGGACTAACAAATAAAAAGCAGTCCGGAACTCAAAAAGTTCCAGACTGCCATTCATTTATGGAGACCCCGTTCCATATCTCCTTCTAATCAAATAACTAAGAAGTAAATTCTATTCCGCTACAATAAACTTTTTACTTAATAACCACATTCCGCCGCTAATCCCTAAGAAATAGATGGGCATCGTCAGTAATGAACCATTATGCAGGGCGCTCATTCCCCATGTCGCCAAACTAACTAATAAGTAATATCCCAAACTGAAGATCGCACCTGCTGTACCCACAACATCCTGAAAATTGACAAGCGCAAGACTTAGACAGTTAGGTAAAGCGATACCGGCCCCCATTAACATGACAAAAAGGGTTATTAGAATGCATACCATCAACATCATATTCGGCAACGAGGTAAGGCTGCTTACGATTGTTAATAGCAAAGCCCCACTGGTCATCACTAAACAGCCGATGTGAATTATTTTTTCTGCGGCATAGAGACTCAATAATCTCTTGGACATCATTGCTCCCACTATCGATGCCAAAGCCACAACAATGCCTAGAAAACCATATACTCCCGGTGAAATGTTAAAGTGTTCAATAAATATAAAGGGTGCTTCCGCATAGTAGCTAAATAAAACTCCATTGATGCCCCCGATCAGTAACCCAAACACTAGTACACGTGGCAATGAGAGCATTCTTTTAACGATAGGTAGAATAGCCACCTTTTTTCTCACGGAAACATCAGTCGTTTCTGGCAGCTTCCAAAAAGCATACACAAATAACAACACACTCATCATCACTAATGTAAAGAAAACCGCTCGAAAACCAAAAGCTTGATCCACCCATCCGCCAATAAGCGGCCCTACTGCTGGAGTAAAAGCGATCACCGCCGAGATTTGGGCAAACATGGCATGCCGCTTATTCCCGGATACACTCTCCCGAAGAATGGTTTGCGTAATGATAGAGCCAGTTGCTGCTCCAAATGCTTGAATGAAACGGCTGACCAGAAGTAGAGTAATGGATTCCGAGTAAAAGCACATCAAGCTTCCAATACCATATACAATGAGGCCACCTAGCATGGCAGGTCTCCGTCCGATGAAATCAGAGAGCCAACCCCAACACAAAACACCTAAAGCAAATCCGATAAAATATATACTTAATGTTAACTGTACAGAACTATTAGAGACCCCAAGTGCTACCGCAATATCCGGCAACGATGGAGTGTAGATCGTCTCACTAATTTGCGGAAAAGCCACAAGAACAATCATTAGCAGTAAAGATGGTGCTGCATATTTTTTCATATTAAATTCGCCCTCCTACAAGCTTATATCCTCGAACAGCAACAAGAATATGAGCCTAGCTAGGGAAATGGGGGCATCATTATGGCAAGACGACTATAGATCATCATGTTCAATATTACCTTTCATTGTTAAGTTTTCTTTGTTATATAGGAGGGTTTCAATGATTCAACTAAAATATCATTATATACGGTAATAGAAAAGCTCTCAAACGAAATGCTTCGCCTGAGAGCATAGTTATGTTATGAGTTTTGTTCCGATAATCCATTTACAGTTATACCAGCGGCGCTGGACTTCTTTTTATCCTGAGAAGCATGTAGCTTTACCATCACAAATCGTGCAAAAGGTTGGATCACTATACTTTCAGCGATCAGTACAATTAGGAAATTTCTTGGCCAATTCGCTAAGAAGTGATTAAACGTTTCAGAACTCAATCCGTTTCCGATGATGTCTCCAATAAAGGTCATCACAAATGACATTCCTAGTACGGTGAAAAGAATACGAAACAGAATTTTGGCGTTGAAGCTATCGCTAGGTTGTGTGAATTTAGCTGTCAGCTTTTCTGCGATACGCCCAATAACAACAGGCTCTAAAATCATAACAATGACCCAAATGATCGGAAATACCTTAAGGATCGATAAGGCAACTTCTCCATTGAATTCTCCAACCGCTAAAATGATATTTAATGAAGACATAAACAGAACGGTTAGTGTGCAAATAATTGCACCGTATAATGCGCCCTCTTTGCCGTTTCTCGGTAATCTTGTTTCTAGATTCATGATGTTCTTCCTTTCAAAATTGTCGGTAATAGTTTCGCAATAGTCTTTAAAGGTGCGGTAGATCGCTGCGTTTGACACAGCATGATCGCACCCTCAATCGAGGTTGTCATCAATAAAGCAATATCAGAAGCTAGTTCATTCGAGAAGCCTTCAGTTGCAAGCTTCGTGTAGTAAATAGCCTGAATGTTCTCATAAAGTGAGTTACATGCTTGGCGGACAGGCTCACTGACCGTAGCCATTTCACTGACAATACTGCTAAATGTATAGCCTGTAAGCTTGCCCTCGGTTTCCAAGTTGTGAATTAACTTATTAAGCATGAATTGCGTGGCCTCTTGCGTAGAAGAATGCTTTTTGAAAATGTCCTCCATATCTATTGTGATTGCTTCCTTTAGGCTCTTTAGACAAGCAATTAATAGCTCTTCTTTTCCATTTGGAAAATGATGATAGAGCGCTCCTTTGGTAACATCACAAGCTTTTAAAATTTCACTAACGCCTACACTCTTGTAACCTTTTTGTTGAAAAAGGAGTGTCGCCTTCTCAATCATTAGTGATTTTGTATCCATAATTACGTATTCCCCCTAACATACCAACCGGTCTGTTTGTAATTATAACAACATAATATCCGTTAATGTAAGTGTTTTTTGCTTTTTTTCAAAAAAAGCATTGAAGTTTTCATAAAATACAGCAAAAAAAAGATCCTTGTCATGTTGTGCCGGAGGAGGCAAAGTTGCCGTCCCACATGGATTAATGTTATCATTCTGATGAAGTTATCTTACTTTAAATATGAAGGAGGAATACCTAATGAAAAAGAGATCCCTAAAATATTTATCTTTTGGTATTGGGTATTCTACTGCTGTTTTTTTCTAGAATTAATGATTGATAGGATAAGTCTGTCAAAAATTAAAACTAAAAAACAGTGGAGATATATAACCTAGCTATCGTTATGTATCTTCTATTTAAAGGAGACTTCATAAAAATGAACTTAAATAATCATGTGATCACAAGATATAATCCAGAAAATATTGCGAAACCCGTTGGTAACTACAGTCATGTAACAAAAATAAGCAGAAACGCTGAAATGTATGTATTTTCTGGTCAAATTGGAATCGATCAAAACAATAATATCCCTACAGATTTTAATCAACAAGTAACAAATACGATGAGTAATATTGTGGAAGTCCTCTCTTCTCAAAAGTTGAGTCCCGATAACGTAATCAAAATCAACATTTGGGCCACAGAAGAAATCGATTGGGATCATTTCTATGGAATTTGGAATAAAGTATTCGGGATGACACCTCCTTCAATGACCATTGCTTATGTTAAAGGATTAGGTTTACCTGAATTGAAAATTGAATTAGATGTTTGGGCTGCAGGATAAACTATATTAAGCAGGACTAATTTAAAATACTGTACGCAAAACGAGCCTTAGAAGCAATTCTAAAGGCTCGTTTTTGTAATCTGACAGCAAAAAGAGCTCAGTCTCCTGAGCCCTTCAAATACATTTCTATCTTTTTATATCTGAAGAATTGCCCCAACCTTCAACGTTCTCGAGCCCCGGAATGCTGTCTTTATAGAAAACAGGATCCTTCCCTTCACGTTTCTGCTTTTTATAATCCTTCAAGGCGGCAAAGGCCACTTTAGATAATAGCAGGATGGCAATCAAATTCACGATAACCATGAAGCCCATAAATAAGTCGGCCAAATCCCATACCAATTGAACCTTTGCTACGGAACCAAAAATAATCATTGCCAAAACACTGTATCTATAGAATAGTAATACCTTTTTGTTGGAATTCAAAAATTCTATATTAGTTTCACCGTAATAATAATTTCCAATTAACGTGCTGAAAGCAAACAAAAAAATCATAATCGCTAGTGATCCGGATGCCCACGAACCAATATGCTCGCTTAATGCAGCTTGTGTCAGCTTGATTCCGTCCAGCCCTGGCTGCTTATAGGCATCAGATAACAAGATAATGAACGCCGTACTCGAACAAATAAGTAACGTATCTGTGAGTACGCCTAGCGCTTGCATTAGCCCTTGCTTCACCGGATGACTCGTGGTTGCCGTTGCCGCAGCATTAGGTGCACTACCCATACCCGCTTCGTTAGAGAACAAACCACGCTTCACGCCCTGCAAAATTACTGCACCAAGAGAGCCACCAGCGACTTGTTCAAATCCGAAGGCACTTTTCACAATGAGTGCGAAAACTCCTGGGAGTTCTGTAATATTAATCATCATAATAATAAGAGCAGCCCCAATGTAGATTCCTGCCATTACCACTACAATATATTCGGACATTCTTGCGATACGCTTAACACCGCCAAAGATAACCAGCGCAAAGGCAGCAGCCATTACAAGCCCAAGAATGGCCCGATTGGTGCCAAATGAATTCTCAAAGGCCACTGTGACCGTATTCGATTGGACCGCGTTAAATACAAGCCCGAAGGATAATGTAATCAGAACCGCGAATATCGCACCCATCCAGCGCTTGTTCAGGCCTTTCTCCATATAATAGGCAGGCCCACCGCGAAATCCGGTCTTATCCTTCACTTTATATACCTGTGCCAAAGTGCTTTCTATAAAACCGGACGCTGATCCAATAATGGCAATCACCCACATCCAGAAAATAGCCCCTGGACCACCTATGGCAATAGCAATTGCGATTCCCGTTATATTACCTGTCCCTACCCTCGCCGCCATACTAATGCAGAAGGCCTGGAAGGATGAAATACTATCTTTTGACCTTTCATTGGATCCTTTAAGAACCCGAAACATTTCTTTGAACATACCAAACTGTACAAATTTCGATCTTACGGTGAAATAAAGTCCACAAGCAATAAGAAGGATCACCAATATTTTCGACCACAAAAAATCATTTGTTACGCTAATCATACTATCTAAAAATTGTTGCATGTAATTCCGCCTCTCCATTCTGTCGATACCAAGTTGCTAAGCTTATAACACATAGTATTTTCAAATATAACAGTCATTATTTCAAATGCCAATAAAAATTGTAACTTTCATAACATCTCTTGTCAGTGGATTTCGCATACTTTTCAGAATTATGGTAGAAAATACTATTCATATCTGAAGAGAGGTGGAGCTTTGTCATATGGATAAGGAAAAAGAAGATATGATTTTAACGGATCGACAGGGACATCCCATTACAGATAATCAAAATATACGAACGGTAGGAAATCGCGGGCCCTCGACGCTCGAAAACTACCACTTTATCGAGAAAATATCTCATTTTGATCGAGAGCGTATTCCGGAACGTGTTGTGCATGCTAGGGGTGCAGGAGCCCACGGGTATTTTGAAGCTTATGGAAAAGTAGGCGATGAACCCGTCTCGAAGTATACGCGTGCTAAGCTTTTTCAAGAAGCAGGCAAAAAAACACCTGTATTCGTAAGGTTTTCAACAGTGGTTCATGGCGTGTACTCTCCGGAGACCTTTCGTGATCCACGTGGCTTCGCCACAAAGTTCTATACAGAGGATGGCAACTGGGACTTGGTCGGCAACAATCTGAAGATTTTCTTTATCCGTGATCCGCTGAAATTTCCCGACATGGTGCATGCTTTCAAGCCAGATCCCGTGACCAATCTGCAAAACCCAGAGCGGATGTTTGATTTCGTATCGAACTCTCCTGAAGCTACTCATATGATTACATTCCTGTTCTCTCCTTGGGGGATTCCAGCCAACTATCGGCAGATGCAGGGGTCTGGAGTTAATACCTATAAATGGGTGAATGAAAACGGCGAAGCTGTCTTAATCAAATACCATTGGGAGCCGCTGAAACATGGCATTAAGAATCTAACTCAGCAAGCCGCTGAGGATATACAAGCCAAAAACGTCAGCCATGCTACGCAGGATCTATATGAGGCTATTGCGCGCAAGGATTACCCTGAATGGGAGCTTTGTTTGCAAATCCTGAGTGACGATGAGCATCCTGAGCTCGATTTTGATCCACTCGATCCTACTAAGCTTTGGGATCATGAACGTTTTCCATTTTTACCTGTAGGGAAGATGGTTCTGGATCGAAACCCAGACAATTATTTTGCCGAGGTCGAACAGGTCGCTTTCGGGACTGGAGTTCTGGTAGACGGTCTTGATTTCTCGGATGACAAGTTGCTGCAAGGCCGGACGTTCTCCTATTCGGATACCCAGCGGCACCGGGTGGGCGCCAACTACATTCAATTACCGATCAACGCTCCAAAGACAAGGGTAGCAACGAATCAGCGGGATGGGCAAATGACTTATCATGTGGATAAGGCGCCTGAGCAAAACCCACATGTGAATTACGAACCTTCCTCGCTTGGCGGGTTAAAGGAGGCAGCCCCTTCTGGCAAAGACCATCAACCGATGTATAATGACAGACTAGTTCGCGAGAAAATCAATCGTACAAATGACTTCGGGCAAGCTGGAGATACCTATCGCAAGTTCGAGGATTGGGAACGGGATGAATTGATTCATAACCTGGTCGATGCACTGAAAATATGTGCGCCTGTAATTCAAAATAATATGATCGAACACTTCACAAAAGCTGATCCAGACTACGGTCGTCGAGTGGCTGAAGGTCTTGCTCAAGCCAAAGCCGACCACAAACATCTAGGTACTTCAGATAATCGAGAAGGCGCGGAAATTGCGGAGCAATCCGGTAAACAAACCGATGGCTATTAGAAGTTAAATGAAGGGTTAAGGGACCTGTTATAAGGGTTCTTTAACCTTTTTTTGATTTTAAGAGCTTTCACTTTGCCATATTCACGTAACATATGAACACTATGATTATTGTGTAGCTAAGATCATAGGAGGAACAAACCGTGCAAAATACAACCATATTAATTACCGGTGGAACCGGATCTTGGGGACGACAACTCGTGAAACGGTTATTGGAAAGAGACCCAAAAGAAATCAGAATATTTTCCCGCAATGAGTCACTTCAAGTAGAACTACAACAGGAATATCATCATAATCCCAAACTAACGTTCATCATCGGTGATATACGTGATAAGCAAGAACTGATGCAAGCTTGCCATCAGGTAGATTATATCTATCATTTAGCGGCCTTGAAGCATGTCCCGATCTGCGAACAACAACCAGACAGTGCGATGAAGACTAACGTACTCGGAACTCAGCATGTGATTCAAGCCGCTATTAAACATGGCGTAAAAAAAGTAGTCTATGTTTCAACCGATAAAGCAGCGCAACCATCGAGCACCTACGGAATGACAAAATCACTCGGTGAAAAGCTAATGGTCCATGCCAATCTCAGACAAACCAAAACTCAGTTTGTATGTGTGAGAAGTGGCAATGTACTTGGCTCAACGGGTAGCGTGGTGCCTATTTTCAAACAAAGTATTGTGGATGGAGTAGACATTTCCCTTACAGATGCTAGAATGACTCGTTTTTTCTTAACCATAGATGATGCAATTACCCTACTCCTTAAAGCAACAGAAGAAAGCAGAGGTGGAGAAGTCTTTGTGACCAAAATGCCTGCTTGCAGCATTAAGGATCTTGCCCAAGTCTTAATTGACGACTTATCAACTAGCACGATCCAAATCAAGGAAACGGGGATACGTCCCGGTGAAAGCTTAAGTGAGGCCCTAATTTCGGAATTCGAGAGCGCCTCATCTATACATCTGGATGATCACTATTATGTGATTCTTCCTCCTTTTCCTATAGAAGGTTTACAGGAAGCTTATGCCTCTTGCCCGCCTGTGGACTTCCAGAGCTATGATTCCAATCATGTGTTGATGAGCAAACCTGCGATAAAAGAAATGTTACAACAAGGTGGGTTTCTAGCATGAGTACCTCGATCGTATTTACAGGTGGAGGCTCCGCAGGCCATGTATCAGGGAACCTGGTGTTGATTCCTAACTGTCTAGCTGAGGATTGGGACGTTCATTATATAGGCTCCGAACACGGGATTGAGCGTAAGCTTTTGTCTGACTACAAGGAGGAGGTAACCTACCATCCCATTTCCACAGGGAAATTGAGACGCTACTTCGATTGGAAGAATGTAACTGATGTATTCAAAATCATGAAGGGCATCTTTCAATCTTACCGACTCCTACGAACCATCAAACCTGGTGTGATTTTTTCTAAAGGTGGATTTGTTTCTGTACCCGTCGTGATTGGAGCCAAACTCAACAAAGTGCCCATCATTATTTATGAACCAGACTTAAATCTTGGACTAGCTAATAAAATCTCACTTCCGTTTGCCACTCATCTGTGTACAAATTTTCTGGATACTGTAACCAAATCTGCTTCTCTCAAGGCCGTTCATGTGGGACCGCTCTTGAAGGAGCAATTCAAATTAGCTGATAAACAACGCGGTTTTGCCTTTTGCGGATTTACCTCTGTTAAGCCTGTTCTTCTCATTATGGGAGGAAGCCAAGGGGCACATAGCATTAACCAAATGGTGAACAATGTACTCGCTGAGTTGATAGACAAATTTCAAGTGGTTCATATTTGCGGGGAGGGAAAGGTTAATTATCACCTCTCAATGTCAGGCTACAAATCGTATGAATTCATTACAAGCTGTGAGCTGCCGCATTTATTAGCTATGGCGGATGTTGTCGTATCTCGTGCAGGCTCAAACTCTATGATGGAGCTTCTTACTATGCAAAAGCCAATGTTATTAATTCCTCACACGAATGGTGGGAGCCGCTCTGGTCAACTTGCCCAAGCGGAGTATTTTCAACAAACTGGACTCGCTGAAATGTTACTTGAAGAAGAGATGACCACTCAAAGCTTTGTTCATTCGATAATGAAGGTATACAAGAACCGCTCTACTTACAAAGATAAAATGAAACCTTATGAGAATGGCAGAGGAGCCTTTAAGGTAATGAACTTAATCAAACAAGTAAGCGGCGAGGATTTAACAATGATCAAGGCAGGTACGGTTTAGATGGGAATGAAGCTAGTGAATTGGTTACTCCTCTGCTTTATCGCTGTCGTCTGTATTTTGGTTTACTTTGGACAAAGGATCCTATAATAAACATCTCTAAATTGTACCGAACATTTTTGGAATGGGTATAATTAAAGCATCTATAATCTTAGGGGGAGAAACTCATGGAGAAACATCCGACGTTAGAAATGTATGACTACAATGTATGGGCTAATCAAACGATCATCCATCGCTTAAAGGAGTTGCCTAAAGACATTTATCATAAGGATATCCAGAGCGGTTTTTCTTCGGTAGCGAAGGTTGTGACGCATATTTATGTCGTGGAGAACATTTGGTTTGACTTGATTGTAGGGCGAACTAGGAATGAAGCTAAAGCATCAGCTGCCCAATTAGAGCCCTTGTTAGCAATAAAAGATATTGAAGAAATGGATGCCCTCTATCGTGAGCTAACCAGCAAAAACAAAATGGTGTTGGCTAGTCAAATAGATAAGGACCCCACCGTTGTGTTAGATCATCCAACGATGGGATCACTTGAGACATCCATTTCCGGTGCTATCTTCCACGTAGTAAACCATGGCAGCTATCACCGTGGGAATATCGGGACTATGCTGCGACAAATGGACCATACCTCAGTGCTGCAGGATTATGTTGCCTATCTTTATAACGAGTCCAAATAATCATCGATCCGTTATCTTTGAGAATTAATTAGCCACAGCTTTGAAATATTGATAGACCTGATTTAGCTTTTTGTCATGTTTACCTTTTGGACTCTCCATATTCCCAAACTCGAAAAACTTCACTTTTTTCATACCGCAATATTGAAATAATGCTTTTCTCATCAGTACCTTATGGGAATTGTTTAACCAATATAAAGGATAAAGGGTTGGCCCCTTCATGCTGGAAATACAAACCACGGACTTCCCTTTCAGCAGCCCTTCGGGGATAAGGCCGCCCTTTTCTCTATAAGCAAAATTAGAGGCAAACATTTGATCAATATACCCGAGCAGCATGGCTGGAGGCCGGCCCCACCAGATCGGATACACAAACACAATTTTGTCTGCCTGACGAATCTGCTCACGATACTTCTCAAACTTGGGATCGATATGCATGTCTCTTCTACGTTTATTTTCGTTAAAGACCAGCACCGGATCAAATTGCTCTTCATATAGATCAAGCACCTCGATGTTCGTGATCTTTCGATTTTCATTACTTCCTTGAATGACTTTATTGAGAAAAGCATAACTTAAACTTTTATGATTCGGATGAGTATAGATGACTAAAACATTCATTGGTCCACCTCTTTAATTATCATTTGATAACAAAATCGTATCACAATCTTTATTTAGTTGTCAAATGATAATTGTATTATGATAATTATTTTGTTAAAGTTTACACTAAGAGGTGATCGTTATGGACAAAGAAGCGTTTTTTCATAAATTAGTGACCTTTACGACGGCAGTCCATGAAGTAACATTCGATTTAACCAAAGATGTTAGACCGGAAGGTATTACGCCCGTTCAATATAGTATTCTGGAGTATATTGCGGTCAGCCAGCCTGTTACCCTCAGTCAAATTAGTGATTGTAAGAATATCTCTATGCCGAACACGAGCCGTGAGCTCAAGAAATTAACAGAAAAGAATCTTTGTGAAAAGCTGGATGTCGCAGAAGATCGGCGTAAGCAAATGATTCGGTTGTCTGACGCTGGACAAGCGATGATGAACAAAGCTTTTGAACAGATCGGCGAACGTTTCCTGGACCGGATCAAGGATTCTTCTACTGAAGAACTGGAAGAAATCAACCGAGCACTCGATGTGCTTCAGTCCAAGGTGTTTAATAGCGACAATTGAGCAGATTAAAAAACAGAGCAGCTGCCTCCATTATAGGAGAACCGCTGCTCTGTTTTTTTCGATCGTTTATTTGGCTGATTTATCAGCCCCACATTCAGCTAAATCGCCGAATCCACTATTTCACCAGTCCACCGATAAAGGACTCAAAATTGTCAGCCAAGCGTGTGATCTTGTATTTGTTATCTCGATCTACATGGATAACCTCGGGTTCGCCATCATTTCCAAACTCGCGGTAATCCAGCATGATTACTTCATTCTCAGAAGGACAATCACAAATCACCACACCAACCTCAGGATAACGTCCATTTTCAATCACAGTCCGGCTGCCTGAAGCTCCACACAGCGACTTATTCTTATCTCGTCCAATTCCAAGGATCCCTGAAATCGTAATAAATTCTTCTGTTCCCGGAATTGGGTACCGAGTGTTATGAGGAATTCCCCCATTATGTAGCTTCATCATTTCAACGTAGTATTTTGGCAGCTTAAAAACCAGCTCTTCTTCTACTGAAGCAATCAATGCATCTGTAGGCGATTCAGAGATATATTCTGAGAACGCATACTCGCTGTCATCCCAAAAGTTGGTGGTGTCGATCGCTACTACAGGCTTCTTAGCAGGTTTATTCACAGGCTTTTTCGTAGCTTTCTTAGCCAATTTTCGTTTGATCCATCCCAAAAACTCCAAGGTGTCCTCATCATCAGGCTCTAGCTCGTCTGCAATTGTAAATGCTTTTAAAGCTTCGTCGTACCGCTTCAGATAATAATAGGAAACTCCGATACGGTAATGCCAAAGCGGGTCACCTTCACCCTCTTCTTCAATGCTCAAATACTGCTCTAAAGCTTCTTCATATTGCCCGAGATTATTAAGCGCTCTGCCCAAATGACTAGTTAGAACATAATCTCTTTCCTCTTCAGGAATTTCCGTTATTGCATCCACGATTTCTTGAAATTCATCCTCTTCATGCCAAGTATCCAATTTTCCCAATAGCTCATCACTCATCATTAATACCTCCTAGTAACGATCACTCAAAATACCTATTAGAAATTATACCATTTATAGCCTATGCCCAGCCAATCACGCATCAAAGGCGAAATTTAGTTAAAAAAACAGACCACATAGCTCTTCTGCGGTCTGTTACGTATACACAAATTCATGAGCACCCCTCACTGCTTGTTTTCAATCCTCTGCATAAACTCTTCAACGGCGCTATAGCCAAGCTGCTTCAGATACCAGTTGTTGGCGGCAGCTTCAATTAGGCCGGCTACGTCACGGCCGGGCTGAAGCTGGATTTCAATATGCGGAATTTGGACACCGAGATAGTCTGTGAACTTCGGCTCCAGTTCGAGCTCATTATTCAAGGAATTTTCTCGCCAAGGAGACAACTCGATGTCGAGTACAATTCGCGTCTCATCCTGAAAAGCTCTACGCCCGTACTGGCGTACAACATTGATCAGACCAATACTGCGCAGCGCTAGGAATTCGCGGGTCGTCTCGTTATGTGTGCCGAGAAGCGTCGCCGGTCCCAGCTTCTTCAGCACCACGATATCATCCGCCACAAATCGATGACCTCTTCTAATAAGCGTATGCGCGGTTTCGCTTTTTCCAATCCCTGACTTGCCCCTGAGTAGGACACCTATACCAGACACGTTTACACATACTCCATGAATTGAAAGCTCTGGCGCCAGCGCCTTCACCAGATAGGTATCAATCTTTGCGATGATCTCTGTCGTCGTCTCCTGCGTCCGAAGCAACGGGATGCCCTCTTCTTCGCAGAATAGAGTTAAATAAGGAATCTCCTGCTGACCTGTCGTCACAATAAAGCATGGTGGATGATACTTGACGATATTACCAATATGTAACTTGCGCTCTTCAACGCTTAGGGTTAACAGATAATTGATTTCCTTGCAGCCCAATACTTGTACCCGCTTCGTTGGGAAAAAATCAAAGTAACCCACGAACTCCAGACCAGGTCTATGCGCCTTTGAACGAGTGATTTCACGATCCATGCAGCTAGCACCTGCAAGCACTTCCAGCTTAAACGTCTCTGTAAGGCTTTGAACGGTAGTCGATTTCAATGCTGTTCCCTCCTGTGGCTGCGTATCTCGAATACGCAATACGGTTAACGGGATATATTCAACGACAAATGGGATGATTCCTGCAAAATAAACAAAAGGCGTTCAATCACCGTTAAATGATTGAGCGCCTCTCGATTAGAACGTTCTATTTACTCGTTAATGTAAGTGTTGACTCGATTTTGAATCAGCTTGCTGACGTCTTCAGCGGATTTCTGACCACTCATATATGAATCAAATTCTTCAATTGCAATTGAAACGACCTTATGATCACTAGATAAATTCCTACTTGCTCCATCTAGAAGCTGATGTAATTCTTGGATTTTACTTTCTACAGTCTCAGCATCAAACTTCTGTTCTAGAAGAGGTAGTGTTCCCGCTACTGCCTGCTGCTTAGCATCATTAAGCTGTTTCTCCACAACTCCCTTATGCATCGCAAACCCTTGTACGACTGATGAAGATTGCATTTCCTCGGAAAGCATGAACTTAATAAAGTTCCAAGCTTCCTCTTGAACCTTAGATTTGCTGTTAATACCTAAAGTGAAATATGACTTAAATGAAGTTCCACTATATTTTCCATTTACTGTTGGCTTTTGATATAGTTTAAGCTTTGGATCAAGGACTTGGGACAGGCCTCCTATTGGATCGAAAAGGTTAGCATTGTTGAACAAGGTTTTGGTATAGTCGTACGTAAAATCATTACTAAGTACGCCCTCATCATACATCGATTTGATTTGCTTCATCATATCTCGAAACAGATCGGAATCGAAATTCGCTTGACCTTGATCAATGAGCTTATCATAATTAGCTTCTATATACTCCGCTAACATTTGAATCGGGAATAGATTAACAAATGCGAAATAATCCTCACCAACTTTTCCCTTAAGCTTCTTGGAAATATCTTTAAACTCATCCCATGTCCATGTCTGATCATCGATTTTAATGTTAGCTTGTTCTAACAACTCTGTATTCCCAGTTAGCGCGTCGATGACAAATGAGAATGGCATTGCATACAAACCATTACCATCTTGGGAGCCCTCAAAAATATTCTGATAGTACTGATTTCGATCAAAGTCAGCATCCTTATCCATCAGATCATAGAAATTAGTCAGCATGTTCTTGGCGACATATTTGTCCTGTGGTAGATCGTTCATTACGATCATGTCCGCCCCTTTGCCAGACATCATCTGTGTGCTCACTGTTTGTATATACTTCTCAACATCGCCCTTTGAGAATGCTTCTCCTGATTGACTCATTCCATCTTCATTCGTTTGAGGTCTGGCTAGATACTCTTTGATTTCAATTTGTAAATCTGGGCGAATTTTTTTATATTGCTTAACCGCCTCATCTAAATAAGGAGTTACCGCCATGGTCGCAATCTCAATCTTATTGCCATTCTGGCCTGATTGTTCATTAGTTGATCCTTCTGTACCTGATCCCACGCTGCTGCTAGAGCATCCCGATAATACGACTATCATTGCTAATAAGGACAAAACCCATCTTCTTTTCAAATTCATTCATTCCCTTCAATATACTCGGATTCGATTACCTTCCTGAAGTGGTTCACTTGATTCAATAATGATCTCATCATCAGGACTTAAGCCGCTCACAGCTACAATCTCATCCTCGGTTGAATCACCCGTTACAATATAAGCCTTGCGTGCATTAAACGTATTGCCGAGTGAGCTTTTCTTCTCCTCAATTACAAAGACATAGCTCCCTGTTGTATCTTTATGAACCCATTTCTTTGGTAACACATAACCTTTTTCATTTGACTCCTTCTTTATATCCAGACTGACTTGTTCGCCGCCTTTAATACCATCATCGGAGACAGAAACGACAACCTGATAACTGGATTTATCGGATGAATCTTCTTCACTGCTCTCTTGGGATGCAGCTTTAATCTCTTCAATTACACCGTTAACCAGTGTATTGTCTTTCTGCAATCGAACAGAAACCTTAGATCCAATCTCGAATAATGCCGTATTATCCGACTCGACAGCAAATGAAAATTCGAAGCCCTTACCACTATCCATTAAGGTCAGGATTGTCCCCCCTTGTGAAGCATTCATACTATCCTCTGCTGTAATCTTTGTGACTTTTCCATCAAAGGGGGCAGTCAGTGTCTGTTTATCCGCTTTATCTTTGCGCAGCTTATTCATCTTTCTTTGCGCCAGTTCAAGATCCATACTATCCAGTTCAAGAGCTCGCTCTGCCTTGGCAATCACTTGCTCATCACCACCTATCAATGCATTGAGCATATCCTCCTCGAGAATCTCCCGATTTAGCTTTTGTTTCTTAAGCGCCGTTTCCTCTTGATAGATCTGTTCATCCAGATCAGAGCTATCAAATGTCACGAGCTTTTGCCCCTTCTTAACCTCAGCATTCTCTTTTACATGAACCTTCACAATTTTAGAGCCAGTCTCATTCAACAAATCCACCTGCTTCCGAGGTGTTAAGACTCCACTCCCTTTAACCTGATGAACTAATGATTTCGAGGTAAGTTTCTCCGTAACTACTTTGGGCAGCGTCATCGTTTCGAGTGTGCTGCTAAAGAAAGTCAAACCAGCCAATATCGCAAAAAATAATACAAACAAAGCAGCCGTTAATCGTTGTCGCTTAGATGTGCTTGTCATCTCATTTCCCCTATCCTTTAATTCCAGAAAGCTCTATGCCCTCAATAAAATACCGTTCCGCCAAAAGAAACAAGAGAATCATAGGCATCATATACAAGACCGCAGCCGCAAAGGATACCCCAAGCGCATCTTCCTGCAGGCGAGATAGAAAAATGGACAAGGGCTGTAAATTGGCATCCTGCAGAAAGATCAGGGGCTGCTCCACCATATTCCAGTAATCTGCAAACAGCAGAACAATTAGCGCTGCCATGCCGGGTTTCACCATAGGCAAGACAATCCTGATAAAGGATCGGAAGTAACCTGCCCCATCCATTTGGGCTGCTTCCATATATGCCGTTGGAATTTGGAGCATAAATTGTCTGAGCAGGAACACACCAAACGCCGCAAATATCCCTGGTAAAATAATGGAGCTTGGACTATTAATCAGCCCTAGCCGATCGGACATGATATAGTTCGGCACAAGCGTGACCTGGAACGGCATGAGCATCGTGATCAGATACACAATAAATAAGGGCTCTCTGCCAGGAAATCGCAGCTTAGCAAATGCAAATGCCGCTAATGTTGCCACCACGACCTGGCCTATAATGATTGGAAACACCATAAATACAGAGTTCCAGAACATACGAAGAAATTGCGAGGTTGAAATAAGCACCTTATAAAATTGCTCCAGCGAAACCCAATCTGGAATCAGCTTCAAATTCACAAAATCGTTCATCTGTGTATTACCTAACATGCCGTAATTCAGCATAATTTCCTTCTCCGTCATTAAGGAGCTTACCATTGTGAGCACAACCGGAAATAGCATTACCAGCGCGATTACGGCTAAGATAATAGTAAGTAGCAGTGTTCTTATCTGTTTCTTGTTCATCTACACCCCTCCCTTTACTCCATAAATGAACGGAACTTATGTTCAACTCGGAAGAGCATCAACACAATGACTAAAATACAGAGCACCATTAAGAAAGCTGCAGCCGACAGCTTCTGAATATCGAGCGATAAGAACATATTGTTCATATAGTGCTGGAGCATATAGATACTGTCATGAGGATAGTCACCC
The DNA here is from genome assembly GCF_000758545.1 of Paenibacillus sp. FSL H7-0737. Taxonomy (NCBI): domain Bacteria; kingdom Bacillati; phylum Bacillota; class Bacilli; order Caryophanales; family Paenibacillaceae; genus Paenibacillus; species Paenibacillus sp. FSL H7-0737. The sequence goes on from NZ_CP009279.1 coordinate 6,645,506, forward strand.
GCAACTAAATAAATTTCCCGAAATACCTTGAATGAGTTCAGAATCGACATCAGCATCACTAAAAATCCTGTCGGTATTAAATAAATCAAGGTGATCTGGTGCTTACGAGCCCAGCTTGCACCTTCCAGGTTTGCTATCTCATAATATTGATCTGGGATATTTTGCAGTCCAGCCAAGAATAGAACCACATTATAGCCAATGTTTTTCCATACATAGATAAAAATAATGACCCCTTGCGCCCACTCTGATTTCATCCAATCGATCCGCTCAATTCCAATCCACTCTAATGCATGATTGAAAAAACCATTCCAGTCGAATAGGATCTGCCATACGAGCACAATTGACGCTACTGGAACAACCAGTGGCAGTACATATGAGGTACGCAGCCAATTCCGAAGATAGACTCGTTTGTTAAGCAGCATGGCAAGAGCAAGTGACAACAGAATAAGGATCGGAACACCAATTATTGTGAACCAGAGTGTATTCCCTGCCGCCTTTTGAAAGGACGAGCTAGCTAATAGGCTCTGATAATTGGCAAACGATAACCCTGCCTCACCACTTGGATTCTCAAATGAAAATACAACACTTTGACCAAACGGAATCAAATAAAATAGCGCAAACCCGATCAAACTCGGAGCAAGAAAGCAGAACGCCACAAGAATCTCCTTGCGAGCCAAATATGAAATTCTCACAGCCTCAACCTCCTTTCGAGCTTGTTCCATACAAGCAACATGTTTACCGTACAAATAACTATTCTATAGATCAGCTTCGGTATTAATTTGGAGCAATTGTGGAAAAAGTATGGAAAAGCCCGCTTGAAAGGACAACTTTGTTAGAATAATAGATGTATTGGTCAGGAGGTCTGTTGATGAAGAACTATCAAATCGCAATCGTTGAAGATGATTGTCATATAAGAGATATCGTTGAGAATTATTTACAGAAGGAAGGCTATAGCACCCTATCGTTAGGTTCAGCAGAAGAAGCGCTCATGTTATGGAACACAGAGCGCCCGGATATGTGGATTCTAGACATCATGCTTCCAGGTATGAATGGCTATGAATTCTGCAAACAAATTCGCAAGGAAGCCGAAGTTCCTATTATTATGATCTCTGCTCGTGATGAGGAAGTAGATAAGATACTTGGACTTGAGCTTGGAAGCGATGATTATTTAACTAAGCCTTTCAGCCCACGTGAGCTGGTCGCACGAGTAAATCGTTTATTCCATCGGCTTAACTCCCTTACAGAAAGATCAGAACAGAGTATAGTCTCTTCTAAATCAAACGACCTCATCATCGAGGAGCTTCGTCTAGTATTAGATAGTCGTCTGGTTTACTGGAGGTCTAAAGAAATTGAAATGACGGTGAAGGAATTTTCATTGCTTCATACCTTAGCAGCGCAACCGAATCGTGCTTTTTCGCGCAATGAGTTGTTAACATTAGTGTGGGGGGATGACTATTTCGGCAGCGATCGAGCGATTGATGATTTGGTCAAAAGACTTCGTCGTAAAATGGAAGACCTGCCTCTTGAAACCGTTTGGGGCTATGGTTATCGAATGCGCGTGGATGGAGTGAAGACATAACATGAAACTAATCTATAAGCTTCATTTATCATTTGGAATATTACTGGTGTGTGTACTCGTGCTTACAGCTACATTCGTATATCCTTTTCTATTAGACACGCTAATCAATAATCAAAGAGAAGAGCTAAGATCACAAGGCAGTGCAATGATGGAGTTGGTCAATTCGCTACCTGTTCAAGACCTAACACCTACTCAATCATCAGCAGCAGCTATCGTACAGCCGGCACAAGAAATTAATAGATCCGTCGATGCGTTACTCATAGAGCCGAATCGTAATATATTATTTAGTACAATGACTGAAGCGCAGACACAGACATGGCTACCGCTCATTGAACAGCACTCAAGTCACAATCAACAGGGCTTATGGGAAGATGGACAGGAGAAATATATTGTTGAGACCTTAACTTCTAATCCACAGAATCTTGATCCAACTAGTGCTGTAACCGCAGCCACCCTTGTCTTGTCTACACCGCTAAGCAAAGTAAAATCATATCAATCAGAGCTTTTTACAAGAATGATGTTCATTATGGTGATTGGGGGCACTATTGCCTTTGGCCTAAGTTTATTTATTACCAAACGTCTCGTTACTCCTCTAGAGAAATTAAAGCTTGAGCTCAAAAAAGTTGAAAAACGCCAATTCGATGAGGTGCAGCTCATTCAAACTGGCGGGGAAATTGGTGAGGTAGCCCTAAGTGTCCATCATCTCGCAGGAGAACTTAAACAATACCATCATGCTCAAAGACAATTTTTCCAGAATGCTTCTCATGAACTTAAGACCCCACTAATGACGATTCAAGGTTATGCAGAGGGAATACGAGATGGTATTTTCACCGGGGATCGTGCTGACAATGGTCTTGATGTCATCTCAAGTGAATGTGAACGACTTAAGGGAATTGTTACAGAGATGATCTTGTTAGCCAAGCTTGAAAGTGAAGATGGTATTTTTGATCAAGAAGAAGTGTCAGTAGAACAATTAATCGATAAAACCGCCGATCGAATACGTCCATTAGCTATAAATGAGAGAGTTGACATCAAAGTAAAGTACGAAGTGGATAACCCGAGAAAGCTTCATATTCATGGAGATTCGGAAAAACTATTACAAGCGGTACTAAATATTATGAGCAATGCGATCAGACATGCATCACAAGCCGTGGATATAGAAATTTCGGAGCAGGATGGACAAGTGCAGATCGATGTCATTGATGATGGTCAAGGTATTCCTGATCAATTACTGCCTCAGCTATTTCAGCGTTTTATTAAAGGTAAGAATGGAGAAACGGGACTTGGACTCGCCATTTCACGTGCAATTGTTGAACGGTGCGACGGTACTATATCCGCTCATAACGGAGAGCAGGGTGGAGCTATCTTTCGAATGAGTTTTCCTTCAAAATAAATGTCATTCTGATCCTCAAAGACTGTCATCGAATCGAACACGAACTCTTTCTATGATGCCGCCAGACAGCTCTATACTTTGTATGACTTTTTTGGCGAAGAGCCATACTAACCCTCACAGACTATGACTATCCCGAAGGAGAGTACTGATGAGCGAACAACAATGGCTGATTCCAGCAACTAAGGGATTGGGCTTCAAGTTGGACAAAGGGCAGATCGTCCGGGTAACCGATGTAGAAGGAGAGCAGGTAGCAGACTTCGCTGCTTATAACGCCGTTCGCCCTAATGAACGGATTGACCCTGGTGTGACGATAGATGCTCTAGGCAAGATGAATGTGCTTCCGGGGGACATCCTCTATTCCAACCAATACAGACCACTGCTTACGATTATTAAGGATACTGTGGGCCGCCATGATTTCATTAACTCTGCCTGCCGTCCCGAGATGTATGAGGTGCTGTATAACAAAAAGAATCACGACAGCTGCTACAATAACCTGAATGAGGCGCTGGAGGAGTTTGGCCTGCCCGCTCCCGATCAGCATTATCCGTTTAATCTTTTTATGAATACTGTCATTGATCCTTCTGGAAAAGTCAGCGTGGAGCGACCGCTTTCTAAAGCCGGGGATTATATTGAGTTGCGGGCTGAGATGGATCTGATCATTGCCATATCGGCTTGTCCCTGCTCCGAAAGTGTCTGCAACGGGTATAAATGTACACCGATTGCCGTGGAGATCCTTTAGGGTATGTCGCAAAGAGGTTCGTGCCAAAAGGCTCGTCTTCTAACTTACCAACTTCTTGAATAGAATGACTTGTACAAGTTAACATCTCATTCAAGGAGCGATGACCATGAATAGCTTTTTCACCTATATAGTACTCGGCATTTCATTATCTGCACCTATTGGTCCCATCAATGCAGCCCAGCTCGACCGGGGAGCACGGATGGGATTTTTCCAATCCTGGATGATTGGACTGGGAGCCATGTGTGCGGATTTAGTGTATATGCTACTCATTTACTTTGGACTAGCCCACTTTCTGAATACCCCGTTTATGAAAACCTTCCTGTGGACATTCGGCAGCTTCGTTCTCCTTTATACCGGAATTGACACCTTAAAAAATATCAATGCCGTGCCTGGATCCGCCTCACGAGGTGCACAGACCGGCACTAGCGCCTTCCGTTCAGGCTTTTTGATGGCACTAATGAACCCACTCAGCATTCTGTTCTGGTTAGGTATCTACGGCTCCATTCTGGCCAAAAGCATAGAAAATCAACATTTCGATCAGGTGCTGTGGAACAGCATGGGTATTTTTGTCGGCATCCTACTCTGGGATGTGGTGATGGCGATGCTGTCTAGCTTCTTTCATCGGTTCACCGGCCCTTCTATGCTCCGGTTCATTTCCCTTGCCGCGGGGATTTGCCTTCTTGGTTTTGGCATCTACTTCGGTTCTCAGGCATTTATACAGTTGTTTGGCTAATATGTTTAACAAGCAAGAGCTTTTCTAGGCCTTCACCCATCTCCCTCCCTTCGCATAGGATGTTTTGAACCTAACGAGGAGGGTGTTTTTGGATGGCCCATTTGAACACAAAGGTCTGGCTCGATGAGCATCTAGCTGAGCTGACGTACTGGCAGCAGGATGCTTTTCGTCAATTTACATCTATGATTGCAGATCCCGAAGGCAAATATCCCTGTATTCCGGGACGTCAGGGGTTTCTGTCCAATCATTTGCGTTTTGGCTTCGTAGCTGATCCACGAAGTGAAGAGTCTGCAATAGAGGTCGCTCAATTACTTCGTCAATATGGGGAATGCTCGCGGGATACCGGAAAATATGCTTCCCTTGTTCTATTTTTTGAAACTCCGGAAGATTTGGCGGAAGGTTTCTCCATTGAGGAATATGAGAATTTGTTCTGGTCCATTCTGGGCCGCGTCAGTGCGGTGGACACGGTGCCCTGGCCGGATGAAATTTCTACAGATCCCTCCCATCCTTCGTGGGAGTTCTGCTTTGATGGGCACCCGTATTTCGCGTTCTGCGCAACCCCGGCACATGAGCTGCGGAGAAGCCGCCATACCCCTTATTTTGTCATTGCCTTTCAGCCGCGTTGGGTATTTGAGAATATCAACGATTCTACCGCATTTGGCCGCAATATGAAGAAGCAGATCCGTAAGAAGCTTGCTGACTACGATAGTGTTCCCGCACATCCTTCCCTTCAATGGTATGGGCAGGAGGATAGTCTGGAATGGAAGCAATATTTTCTGCGAGATGACGAAAGTGCGCCGTCTAAATGTCCATATACTTATATGAAGAACAAGTTCAAAGCAATAGGAATTAAATTTCACTCTTAAGCGCTTATGAGGTTTGTCCGCGTTTTTTCAAGAGGTGCTCCCTAAACCAGGTAATCAACGCAATGACACAGATGATCAGAAGGCTGGACCAGAAGCCGGGACGGCCCCCTTTTTCAAAAAGTGTACCTGCCACGGCAGTAATGATCAGCGCCATAGCGACCATGGATCTAATCCAACCGCCCATCTTTGGTCTCAATAACTTAAGGAAAGAGGCAAGGATAAATAGCCATGTGTACAAAATAACTAGACCGGCCGCCGTGGTGATATGCTCAAAAATTTGCTTTGGCAGAAACAAGCTCAGTACAATTGTCACGCACAGGCCCAGCATATTGATACCAAGCGCGTAGAGCGGCATCTTTCTTTTTCCTTTGGTCACCGCCAGCCAAGAAGGAGCATCTTTATCCTCGGCCAAGGTTACCAGCATAGTCGAGACCGCATACAATGAAGCCACTAAAATAGAGAACCCGGCCACGATCATTACCCCGTTCAGTACATATACAAGAATAGGTAGTCCCATCGCTTCAAGTGCAGCAATAATTGAGCTTTGATCAGGTCTCACTTTCTCAGGGCTCACGAATAATAATGCAAGTCCTATCGACAGTACATAGAGCAGGGTCACGCCCAGCAGCATAAACCTGCCTGCTTTCGGAGCTTCTTTTGAGTCGCGTAGGTCCATCGCCATAAAGCCCATTACCTCAATACCCCCAAAAGCATAGAACGCATAAAGTAACCCTTTCCAAGCACCCATCCATCCTTTATTCAACCATGCTGCCGAACTGTGAACCGTATCCCAATTCCCCCTTCCCCTCAAAAGGGCAACCACGGCGACCACGATGAACATCAGTACCGCGGCGATTTTGATCATGGCGAATAGATTTTCCGCTTTGTTAATCCCCTGGCTACCTAGAATAATGACCAGCAGACCCAGTACAGCATAAATTGCGGTAAAAACCCAAAGCGGCCAACTCGGAAACCAGACCCGCGAAAACAGGCCCAAAGCAGTCAAGGTACTGCCGAGTATTAGAATTTCTGAGCACCAATAGATCCAGCCCATGCCAAACCCGGCCCAGCGGCCAAAAGCCTCTTTGGCATAACTACGAAAAGAGCCCTTTTGAGGATTTTGTATAGTCATTTGGGCCAGCGCCTCATAGACGAACAGAGTTGCCACAGCCGCCAACACAAAAATAACCAACACCAATAATCCGCTCTTACGGATAGCGATGCTGGAACCAAGAAAGAATCCCGTGCCAATCGTGCAGCCTACACCAAATAAAGTAAGCTGCCACCAAGGTAGCTTGCCAGTTGGAGTACCCATATGTATATCCCTCCGTCTGGTGTTACTATGCGTTATCGGGTGTTATTTTATTCTGATATAGGCTTAGGCAGGCAAAAGAAGACCCGACTTCCTGTTCAACAACAAGCGAGTCGGGTCTTCTACAGTTAGAATAGTCAGCGCCCTAGTTATTTACGGGCATCTGAGGAGATCCGGCAGCGGGAACATAGGCATCCAGCATCTGCTGTATTACTGAAACCTGAAGCTGCGGAACCTGATAATAGGCATGTTTGTTCTGATATAGGAACAACTCATATCCCATTTCAATAAAATGCTGCACCTGTGAAGCCAGCACCCGACGCAACGCTGGGTTCGTCACTTCCGGTGAAGACATGGCCAGCAGTGAGGCATGGGATTTGATTAGACCCAGCATATACCCGCTGACGCCCGCATCTTTCACATCCGCCAGTGACGAGTTAGGCTTCTTGGGCGGGGCCGGTTGGAGGCCGTAAACCGGCTGTGTCATATTCGGGATAAGATAGGTAGCCGTTTCCTGGCTTGGCTTTTGCCCTGTCTTAAAGCATTGGCAGGTCAAGTTGTACTGATCCAGCATGAAATTGTACTGCCGATCCAAGATAGACAATAGCTCTTGATCCTGTACAAAGGTTCTGAACATCATGAACTGGTCCAGTAAATTGATCTGGCAGGACAATACCTCGTGCACATCGAACATTTCGTGAGCGCCATGACCTAGCTGCTGTCCGCCCATCGTTATACTTCCTAACTGTGGTTGCTGCTGCAAATTATATTCTCCTTTGTTCTTAGATGAGTACCCTCTATAATATGAAGGACAAGATAGCCAATTATGCACGCAGTTATATTTACATCCCTCCATATCTAAGTCAAAGTGCCTCACTTACTGCAACCTTCTTATTTTGAATCCGAAGATTCCTTCTATGTGTCGTGAATAATCCGAAGTACCCTAGCGTTACGAGGATACAGATTATAACATCAACTACAATTAAGTTCTGATAATTCCCAAAATAATCGAAGGATAGGCCTCCGATTAATACACCTACTATACCGCCGCCCTGGTGCATGAGAAGTAGAACACCGGTATGTTTTCCTTTACCCTTTGCAAACTCATTAATGACAAGCATTCCACCTGGTAATGCACTTAAGTAGGTAATTCCGAACGCTATAGCAAAAAGAATAGGTGAACTTCCCAAGTGCATAAAGAGGAAAGCAAAACCTATAATACGTATGCCATACAATAGAGACATCATCATTAATTTATTGTATCGGTCCAGAAAATAGCCGCAAATGAGTGCCCCCGTGATTTCCATAATACCAAGGATGCTCATAGATAAGGCGATCATGCTTGGTGATACATCTGCCAACTGATGTATGGCTACCAAATTCATCTCGACGGATCCCATATTGATACCGCAGGTGAACAGCGCAATCGCGACTACGACAAAGATAGGAAGAGAAAAAAATTTTTTGGACGGTGGAGTTACTCTAGGTGATGTATCTTGACCTTCGACTTCTATTGAACGATCCGAAGGAGCTCTCTCCGTATTTTTCTGTTGTGAACTCTTAATTCCTAACCAAATTACGGGAAGTGTTACACAAACACCTAGGATAAAAGAAGCCATAAAGGCGTTTTTCCAAGTCAGCCAGTCCATGGATACGAAAATGGGTGTAATAATCGCTAATCCTACAGAAGAGGCACTCGCCAGCAAGGCCATTGCTTTAGCCCGATGATGCCGAAACCATTCAAACATCAATATATAATTCGTCGTCGCCCCAATACCTGCCAAACCAGAGATAACACCGTATCCAATAAAAAAGACAATAGGATGGTGGCCTAACACGACAATACCAGTACCCAAAGTACTCATGATTGCACTTAACATTAGAATCTTCTTTGTGCCATAACGATCCACGAGCCAGCCCCCCAAAGGCGCGCATACGGCTACGATGAATAAATTGGTGGACCATGCCATTGAGATGAATCCCCTGCTAATCTGTAAATCCGTCGATATTTGCACCTGAAAAAAAGACAAGCTGAAGCGAGTCAATGCACCAATAAATCCAATAACCCAGAGAGATCCTAATCCAATCCATGCATACCTGGATTCCTTAAACCATGTCGTTTCCATTATGGTTTCCACCCCTGTCTATTATAAAAGATACCGATTGGTATCTTTTATAATAGCATAGATGCTTTTCTTTGCAACAGAATAATTTCATTTGATATACTACGTGTACATATACAATTAAGGGCGGAGGATGACAATGGAAAAGGGTGAGAAGACTCGCAATTACATCATAGCTAAAGCCGCTGAACTGTTTAACCAGAAAGGATATTCGGGCTCATCCTTATCTGATATAACAGAATTGACAGGCATTAAGAAAGGTGGCATTTATCGTCATTTTTCCAGTAAGAATGAGATTGCATATGAAGCCTTTAGCTATGCGGGTAGTATTGTGGGGGCCCAACTAGCTCATGCCATTAGTCAGCAAGAAACGGCCTCTGGCAAGCTATTAGCTTATTTACATGTGTACGAGAAAGTAGTTGAAGCGCCACCCTTTATTGGGGGGTGCCCGCTCCTCAACACGGCTATTGAAAGCGACGACAGTCATCCAGGCTTACGTGAAAAAGCCCAGCAGGCCCTAATAGGCACACTGGAATCCAAAAAGAAAATCATTTCTGAAGGTGTACAAAGTGGTGAATTCAAAGCAGATCTCGACATTGAGGCACTAGCTACCTTCTCCCTTTCCATCATGGAAGGCGGCATCATGATGAGTAAGCTCGAGGGCAATAATCGGCATATACGGATGAATATCAAGAGCTTTGCTGCTTATTTAAAAAAAGAGTGTCTACGCGAACCTAGTTAGTTCATTCAAAACTTTTTTAACATACAAAGATTTTAAAATAAAAAGGAGCTTCGTCACTACTCACGAGGCTCCTTTAGCTTAATCTTAGTTCCTTAACTTTATTTATGTTCCAACCACTGACATTCTGTGATTTCTATTTCTGTAAATGTTGCTTTAAATGACGAATCCTCTGGGCTACAAGCATATAAACCAAAGTTGATATGCTCACTCCCTTCAAACAAATGAAAAATACGCATCTGCTTAAAGGTAATCCCATCTAAAGAGTTTTCAACGCAGAAGTCACTCCCACGTCGACTTAATCTGTAATACATTGTTTTTATTGTTGCGTCGAGATCTGTGGTTGCCCAGTCTGAATATCCATGATTCGTAACCACACTACCCAATCTTTGATATTCTTCATTCTCATATTCAATCGATGCCTTGAACCAATTGTCACTGTCCTGATAGACAATTACTCCACACTGGTCAAATCTATGAGCGCTGTCAAAATCAGTTTTCACTATAAAAGAAAAGTATTTCTCATCCGTCTTCATTAGCAGCGCAGGTGCATTATCGTTCCTGAACCCATAATAGGTGCGTTGCCAAAAATCCGTATTAGGCTCAGTTATAATTTCAATCTTCTCATCTGTAATAGAAAAAGTGTTTACTGGATACTGCCAAAAAAGATTTTCTTTTAAAAAGTTCATCTCACTACTCCTTATCTAGGTCCCTCTTTACCCTTGAATGTCCCTTCTGGCATCTTGCTCGGCGAGAATCTCTTTGTCCTCCGCGTTATCTCTTGTCACTTTCTGAACGCCAACGGCGCTATATGAAATCAACAGAATAACAGCTATATAATACCCCTTTACATTCAATTGAAATGGAGCATTGTACAGACCAATAAAGAACATTACATACCCAATAACCAAGCCTGCAAAAGCCATACTTGTGAAAGCCCCTGTATTTCTCATCCTGTGTTTCGGATTTTCTAGCTTAATTTCTTTATCCTCTGAATTGTCTCTAACGACCTTTTGCACAACGATACAGCTAATCGTAATTAACACCATGCAAAGCAAATAATACCCTTTCACGTTCAATTCCCAATCGTCGTTGTACACCCCCAAACAGAATAGAAAAAGACCTGCAGCCAATGCAAAATACGATACCCCTGTGAAAGCAGCTGTGTTGCGTTTACGATACCTCTGATTCATCAGACGATTCCTCTCCCAATACAGAATTGAATGGTGTTATAGCCTTCTTCACTATACCGTGGAACATCGGTAAAATTCTACCATTAATTAGGTTGTTTTGTGAAACACAAAGAAAACGGTCTCAGTCCCAGGCAATTCAGGACTAAAGCCGCCTCCTATATTTTCTGCAACTTTATGATTTAGAAAAAATGCTACTCCCTTTCCTGATCCACCAATTGCTGCTGTGCGAGACGAACCATCTCGCGGACCATCGATCCACCAATTTTTCCACCAATCTGACCCACTGATTCTGTGCTCAAATGTCCATTCTCACCGTGTTCCAATGGGATACCAAGTTCTTTTGCGACTTCATATTTCACATCATCAGGCCGCTCCGGATCTACATCATAACCCTCGCGACGCATCACCTCGGCCTTAAACGTTTGCATCCCGCGATTGACTCCCGGCACTACATATTTCCTGTTTCTTTTGGACATCCCTTATCCCCTCCTAACATGTTTTAAGTAACATGCCCGGAAAACGAAATCTCCACCCTTGTTGATTTGCTCCGATTATTTCCAAGAGGGCTCTGAAAGGCCATCTGCTGTCAGGGTGCTTGCCCTCTGTTTCTTATACATAAATTTTGCTTGAAGGTGACGTTACGTCACCTGCTATACTAACTGAGAACAACACGCTGGAGCAATCGATTGGATGTGAGGAAAGGATGTACAAAGAGAACTATTTAACGACAGGGCAGCTTGCAAAGCGTACAGGAATAACGGTCAGGACATTGCGATATTACGATCAGATTGGGCTTCTAATTCCAGAAAATCATCACGCGGGATCGATAAGATCTTATAACATGAAAGACCTAGAAAAATTGCAGCAAATTCAAACGTTGAAATACTTAGGGCTATCACTTCAAGAAATAAAAGACATCTTAGATGCAGAGTCGCTATCCATAGGGGAGATCAGACATTCGTTACAAGCACAGCTCGATGTTCTACAGAGAAAAATCACTCATACGGAGCATGTAGTTCATGCAATACGAGATGCTATGCAAATGTCGGTCAATCGGTCTGATTGGAACCACTTAGCAAATTTTATTCAAACCTTGCAGAGTAAGCAAGATTGGGGGGAACAGTATCGGACGGCGAGCCGCTTGCAATCGCGGATACATCTTTATGACAAGTTCAGTACAAATCCACAAGGCTGGCATAATTGGGTCTTTGAACAATTGGAGGTGCACCCTGGAGCCCACATTCTAGAGTTAGGCGGCGGCGATGGGACCTTTTGGATAAGAAACGCCGAACGAATTCCAAGTAGCTGGCGCATCACACTTACTGATATTTCGAGCGGGATGGTAGAAGAAGCACGTTGCCGCTTAGGAAGTAAAAGTTCACAGTTTAAGCTCTTATCTGTTGACGCGCAACAAATCCCCTTCCACGATGAGCATTTCGATGTGGTTATCGCTAACAACATGCTGTATCACGTGCCGGACATCCCTAAAGCGATCCACGAGATACACCGCGTACTAAAGCGAGGGGGTATAATATGCACCTCTACAATGAGCACTCAACACCTACAAGAGATTGAACAATTGGCGGTCTCGTTCGACCCCGACCTTCATGTATTGGATCAAGCTATTAAACGATTTAATCTGGGTAAAGGAGGAGACCTGCTGTCTTCTTGCTTCTCCGATCTTCGGTTACTACGTTACAACGACCGTCTGTTAGTCGACGAAGCTGAACCCCTGATTGAATATATGATATCGACCCCGATGAACGCAAAAGAGCGACTTGTCGGTGCGGCTATAGACGAATTTCGAAAACACGTCAATCGGCTTCTACAGGAGAATGGAGCCCTCGAAATGACTAAAGAAAATGGGATTTTCCTAGGGAGGAAATGAGATGAAGGCACAGCATTACAACCCAAGAGTACGGATCGTAAAAGAGGAACTTCTATCGGATAACTGGTACACCTTAAAGAAGATCACATTCAAGTATGAAAAAGAAAATGGACAATGGGAGACACAATCCCGTGAAGTGTATGACCGAGGCAACGGAGCGACCATTCTACTCTATAATCGACACAAACAAACCATCGTACTTACGAGACAATTCCGAATGCCTACTTATCTAAACGGCAATGTGACTGGAATGCTTATCGAAACCTGCGCGGGGCTACTCGATAAAGAAACACCAGAAGAAAGTATTCTGAGGGAAACGGAGGAAGAGACGGGATACCATATCGACCGAGTGCAGAAAGTTGGCGAGGTCTATATGTCACCAGGATCCGTTACCGAAACCCTTCACTTCTTTGTAGCTGAGTATAGTGATGTCATGACAAAAGGTCCGGGCGGGGGACTTGAGGAGGAACAGGAAAATATTGAAGTAGTGGAACTTCCGTTTGCTCAAGCGCTTGACATGGTCCAAAGCGGCGAGATTCGTGATGCTAAGACGGTAATGCTGCTCCAATACGCTCAGATCCAAGGTCTCTTGAAGGTAAAATCGAAACCGCTGCATATCCTTATCGCTGGCCCTTATCGTTCTGGAACCAATGATGATCCAGTATTAATAGAGGAAAATGTCAAATACATGAATAAAATTGCTCTTCAAGTTTACGAGGCTGGGCATATGCCAGTGCTGGGGGAGTGGTATGCTTTGCCTCTTATTGCTACAGCCGGTTCCACTAATCTAGGAGACGATGTTTTCAACCGGATTTTCCATCCTTCTTCCATTCGCCTGCTTAATTACTGTGATGCCGTGCTTCGAGTTGGAGGATCATCTCAGGGTGCCGATGAAATGATACAGGTTGCGCAAGAGAAAGGATTGTTGATTTACGAACGGCTGGATGAACTTCCGTTATTGTGATAATAAGCATTTTTTTCTGTCTGATGATGCACTCTTGATTTAAGTCAATGCCCGCCATACTACTCCTAATTACAATGAAAATAAAAAGTCCCTTAGGAGGCTATCTATGGCTATCTCAGAAAAAGACCTATCGAATCAGCGAAAATCCGCTCTAACTGCTGGAATCTCTCTTATCATCATGACCCTTGCCTCATTTTTTTCGTATGGCTTTGTCCATGAGAATCTTGTTATCCAAGGCGATGCCAGCGTCACATTCAATAACCTTGTGTCATCCACTAACCTTTTCAAAGGTGAAATTTTGGGTTGGATCATCATTATGATTACTGACATCCTGGTCGCCTGGGCGTTTTATGTGTTTCTAGAACCGATTAACCAAAAGCTATCATTACTCGGCGCCTGGCTTCGTCTAACCTATTCCGCTATATTGGGAGTCTCTATACTTAACTTGATAGTTGTGCTGCTGCTCACGGGAAATACAATCGACTTTTCCTCATTAAAAATCGAACAGACTCAAGCATTTATAATGTTATTTCTGGATGCATTTCAATGGATTTGGTCTATGGGATTGGTCGTTTTTGGCGGGCATCTGTTAATTGTGGGATATGTGGCTTTAAAATCTGGCATCATCCCTAAAGTAATCGGCATCTTATTGCTGCTTGCTTCAATAGGTTATATGATCATTCATCTAAGCAAAATATTTCTCCAACAATACGAAGGGGTCATTACAATATTAAATTATATTTTTACTATTCCTATGATTGTAGGAGAACTAGGCTTTGGGATATGGCTGCTGCTTAGAGGAGGAAAACTCCACAAAACTGTATGACTTTCTTTTTAGTTATCACTGGAATGAACCCGCTTCTTGATTCTACTTAATGACTCTGGTGTCATCCCCAGATAGCTGGCCAATTGATGCTGAGGTACGCGAGTGAGTAAGTGAGGTCTTTTTCGCAACAAAGCTTTGTAACGTTCTTCAGGATTGGAAGCGATAAATGAAGTTAATTCGTCCTGTACCTCACCTAAGTTTTCCTCTACCATTTTGCGGATCATCGTTTCCAATTGCGAGTGTTTGTGAAGCATGTCTTGTTCCGCATTAAGTTCACCAACCACCAATGTGCTATCTTCTAGACAGGTTAAGGTGTACGCAGAGGGCTTACTTTCTTGATGCCGATTAAAAATCGAAGCCGCTTGCTCTTCTGTGTAGAAATTAGATGTGACTTCTTTTCCCGATTCATCTATCGAGTACTGCCTAACACAACCTTTTAGCACGAAAAAACATTTTGTGGGAACATCTCCTTGTCTAAGGAGCACTGTCCCCTTTTTAAATTCCTCTATAAGGATACCCTCAACAATATCCTGCTGATCCTCTTCGTTAAGAGATGTAAATTTACTCATATACTTATACAATATATTTTTCATCTCTCTCTCCAATCTTCCGAAGTTAATGACCCACTTATGATGCCCTTGAAGCTATTTAGGCTCCCGAGAGGGAGCTTCTTGCCTTATTATACTAGCTCATACTAAAACAAATGCAACCTCAAAACTCTTCATACGCCGCTCGGCTGCGTCCGATAGCGCCTTCATATACAATCGATCTCAAAAAACAGGGAGGCCCAACAGCCATTTCATGACTGTTGGGCCTCCCTTATCCTGTATCTTACTTGTTCGCTAAGAAAGCATCGATTTGCGCTTGCAGCTCAGCTTGGATTTTATCAATGCCAGCTGATTTCAGCTGTTTGTTCAAATCTGCAAGGCCTTTGTCAATATCTTTAATTACGCCGTACTCAAGCGGAATGGCATAGCGGAGCATTACATTGCCCACATTGGCAATTTCCGTCTTCACTTTGCTATTATCGAATACAAAGGTTTCAAGGGCATAGTGGTAGACGTTAGCTTCCCAGCCCTTAGCCAGATCGTTAGCTTCTTGAGGGAATGCTTCATTGTCAAGGTTAAGTGGCGAGTTGAAGTTCCAATTAGAGAAGCCGGTAAAGTTCGGATTTTTGTCGAGTGCTTTATATTTGGTGTCGCCAACCGGTTCATAGTGCACGCCACTAATTCCGTACATCATCAGGTCGTGCAGTTCTTTATCGTTTTGCATCAGATCGATCAGCATCAAGGAACGTTCTACATTTTTGGAAGTCGCATGAATCGACGTACCGTTTTGTGTAGAAATCGCCACTGATTTTTTCTTCCCTTGGTTAATATCAGCCAACGCTACTTCATAAGGAGAATTTTCTTGGCGCATTAAAGCCATGAGTGCTCCAAGTGTTCCGTTATTATGCGTAATCGAGGCGGTTTTACCTGCTTTAAAATCCGCCTGATGATCATTTTTACTGTTCAGAACGTTTTTCGACCAAGCATTGTTATCAGCGAGATCTTTGTAATACACGAGTAGATCTTTGAACTCTTGCGTTTCATAGACGTTAAAGACTTTACCTGTTTCATCGGTCAATTTGAAGGCAAATGGAAGATCTAGATCAAACATATTCCATTCGTTTTGCTGCTTCAATAATACACGGTCCAAGTTATGATACTTCCAGTCTCCCGTTTCCGGAGTGAACGGTGTAATTCCTTTTTCCTTTTCTGCTATCGTCTTCAAATAAGTAGCATATGCTTCCGGGCTGTTGATTTCGGGAAGATTGTATTTCTTACGCAAATCTTCACGATAGAGAATCAGCTTTTCAACAGATTCCCCTCTGTTTTGTGGAACCATGTACAGTTTGCCGTTTACTTTTGCCTGATCCCAGCTCACATCTGACATAGCTTCCTTAGTTTTTGGCATATATTTGGTAATTAGCTCATCGGTTAATTCTAGAAATCCGCCTTTCAGTGCCTGGTCATTATAACCGGCCCAGTTTGCCGAATAGATGAGGTCAAAATCTTCATTAGCTGCCAGCTTCAGTGGATATTTTTGAGCCCAGTCAGACCAGTCCAAGAACTCGCCCTCAAGGGTCGCATTAATTTTTTCTTTCAGTTTCTTATTAATTTCAGCAAAAACACTATCATAGTCTATCGGTTTAGGCCCAACGAAGATCATTTTCAACTTTACTTCTTTAGAGGTGTCTATGGTATCTGAAGTTTCGGCTGCATTCGTTGCACTCGCTGTTTCTGTAGGCTCACTTGTTACCTCAGCGGCATTATTGGTAGCCTTAGCGGGTGTATTGGCGTTGTTGTTGCCACCACCACATGCGCTCAAAATCATTACGAAGGTTAAAACGAGTGCGAGCATAATGAATCTATTTTTTCTCAGCATTTCAAGCCTTCCCCCTTGTATTAATTATATTGATAAACCGGATTTCCCCGGGTTCATCCTTTCACAGCGCCAATCGTCAAGCCTTGAACGAAATATCTCTGAACGAATGGATAAGCGAGCAGAATCGGACCTGTAGCTACAACCGTCATTGCCATCTTCAAGCTCTCGCTTGGGATCGATGTGGTTACGACTGCTCCTGCACCCATCATGGCTTTTCGCATGCCATCCATATTGCCAAGCATTTTGTACAAATAATATTGAAGCGGCATCAGCTTCTCATCGGAAATAAATAGAAGGGCATTGTACCAGTCGTTCCAATAGGCAAGAGCCAGAAACAAACCAATAGTCGCTAGCGCCGGCTTGGAGAGAGGCAAGATTAGACGAGCGTAGATCTTAAAATCGCCTGCACCGTCAATTTTAGCCGATTCTACGATTGCTTCCGGAATGCTGCCCATAAACGACTTCATAACAATGATGTAGAAGACGTTGAGCATCATCGGAATCACTAAAGCCAGCAATGTATCTTTGATATGGAGGTAATTGACCATAAGCAGATACCAAGGAACCAGACCGCCGTTAAATAAAGTTGTAAAGAAAAAGAAGAATGAAAATTTATTACGCCATTTAAAATCTTTTCTGGAAAGCGCATAAGCCGTCATTGAAGTCAGAAACAAACCAAACAGTGTGCCTATTATAGTAACGCCTATGGTCACCATATAGGCTTGAATCATCTGGTCGGGATACTTAAACAAAATGCTGTAGGCTTCTGTTGAGAAGGCCGTAGGTATAAATTGATAGCCATCTGTTAATATTTTTGACTCTTCCGTCAGCGATGAAGATACGACAAGTATAAACGGGAATATACATAAAATTGCGAGACAGATTAGGGATACATACCCAATACCCGAGAATATTTTACGATCGAGCTGCTTCATATCGTTACCTCCATTATGAAAACTGTACCTCTGATGCGGTTAGAATAAGGCGCGGTCTTTATCGTATTTACGAACAGCATAGTTCACAGTCATGATCGTTGCGAAGCCAAGAACGGACTGGAAAACGCCAGCCGCAGCCGACATGCCGATATCATTCGAAGTAATCAGCGATCTGAACACGAAAGTATCGATAACGTCCGTCGAAGAGAACAACAAACCGTTATTGCCGATCATGTTATAAAACATCCCGAAATCACCGCGGAAAATATTCCCGACCGCCAGCAGCACCAAAATAATAATCGTCGGGTAAAGATTTGGAATCGTCACTTTCCGGATCCGCTGAAAAATATTCGCGCCATCGATTTCAGCTGCCTCATACTGTTCAGTATCTATGCCCGTAATCGCGGCCAAGTACATTACTGTTCCGTATCCAAGGCCTTTCCAGGCGGAAACGAGAACTAGGATATACGGCCAGTAGGCAGGCGTATTGTAAATATCAATAGGTTCTAGCCCGAGTCCTCTAAGGAGTGCGTTCACAGTACCAATATCATAATTGAGCAGGTTATAGGCAATCGCGCCGACAACTACCCATGAAATAAAGTAGGGAAGAAACAACGCCGATTGCGTAATTTTGCGGAACCATTTGCCACCGACCTCAAACAACATAATGGCTGCAAAAATTTGCAAAGAGTTATTTACAACGATGAATGCAATATTGTACAATGCTGTATTCCGTGTTACCCGCCAGGCATCTCCTGATTCAAAGAAAAAGCGGAAGTTATCAAGCCCGTTCCAGGCACTTCCAAAAATACCGCCCGCGTAATCATAATGCTTGAAGGCAATAATAATGCCCGCCATTGGGACATAGGCAAACAAAAGAAAAAAAGCAACCGCCGGAGCCAGCATCAGCAACAGAACCCTATAGTTTTTTAAATCGCTCCAAAATGTATGCCCTTTCATCTTTGCACCCCTTTCTTCTCTATATCTCTCATTATAAAAGGAAGGCAGCGGTGAGATAATTCAGCGAAACAACTAAACATAATACTAATTCAACGATTCATAAACAATTTCGATAAAAAAGAAGCCCCTGTTCCATATAGAACATGAGCCTCCCCAATAAGTAATCGATTCAGATTTTATTTTTCTTCCGGTACTCGCCGGGCGACATGCCCATATATTGCTTGAACTGCCTATTGAAATAAATAATATTTTTATATCCGGCTTGTTCCGCAATCTCATATACTTTTTTCGTTGGATCCTCGAGCAGCTCGCATACCCGCTTCATACGCAATTCACTTAGAAAATCGCTGAAGAGACTATTGGTTTCGACCTTGAACAGATGCCCTAGATAGTTAGGGGTAAAGTCGAAATGTGCGGCGACCTCGTTTAGCGTTATTTTTTGATCTAATCTTTCTTTCACATACTCCGTGATTTCATCAATTAACTTGCGCTTTTGCCTTTGGCGTTTCAAATAAAGCAGCTCCGACAGTTCAAAGAATCTTCTTCTCAGCCACGAAAGGATATCATGCACCGTTTCGAACTGAAACAGCACAAAAGGATGATGAGAATCCCAATTCAAAATCTCGTACAAATGCTCATTCATTTGCTGCAGATCAGCATGAAGCTTAGAGGTAATCCGGATAATGATATCGTAGATGTCGTTTTTCTGGGAGATCGGGCTGTCTCCGGCAAATAGCTGAAGCAAGCAATCATCAATAGTGGTAAGGTCGTAGTCGAGCATAGCTTTAAGCATACGATCCACAATAACCTCTAAGTCCGAAGCCATCTTTTCCTTTGGAGACCATTCCGAGGCATCTTGGATCAACCTATTCTTCCCTACGATCCATTTAATGCTTAGAGCGGCCTGCGCCTGCCGATAGGAATCATGTAGCTTGACCGGGTCGGTTGTGTACATTCCTCTTCCGATCGTAATCGAACAGGAGAACTCCTGATAGAACGCTCGAATCAACTCTTCCAGCAAAGCTGTAAAATATTGTTCCTGAACCGCAGCAAGGATCACAAAGTGATAGTCATAAGTCGTAATCACCATGCCCAAATTTTGATCCTGAGCAAACTTTCGGATAAACTGATTGGCAGTGCTGCTCCACAAACTCCGCTCTTCTTCCGTCCAGGTTTGGATTTTTCGCGCCATGTCGTCGATCTCAATGATGGCAACCGCTGATGCACCTTGTAAGTATGGCGTGAGAACGTTGTGAATGTGCGTTTCAACCTGTCCCGGTGCAGCCTCGTTAAACCAACGCAGCAGTAGCTCCTGATTAACAAGCGTCAGCGTTTCCGACAAGGAAGTACGCTGCGTCCTCTCTTTCTCAATCTTTGTGCAGAGTTCGGTCAGCGTCTCGTTCAGCTCGTCATCATCCACAGGCTTAAGCAAATAACTGTATGCGTTCAATTGAATCGCTTCCTTGGCATAATTGAAATCCTGATGTCCGCTAATAAATAGAATATGGACATCTGGGTTAATCTCCTTCGCTTTCCGTGCAAATTCCACGCCTGACATAATCGGCATACCGATATCAGAGAGAATGATATCTACAGGGTGCTGCTCCATCATTTTCAGAGCGGCAAACCCGCTTGTTGCCGTTCTCACGCTATGCAAAGGCAAATGATCACTGCCGGCTACACGCCGTCTAAGCCATTCCAAATCGATTACTTCATCATCCACCAGCAGAACATTGATTTCCATCGCCATACTCCTCACTCCCCCATCACTTCCCTGATCTCTGCATTTTCCACCGGTAAAATAATTTGAACTGTCGTTCCCGCTCCAAAATAGCTACCGATTTGAATGCCGAAATCGCTCCCGTATCGCAGTTTAATTCGTTCTTCCACGTTTCTCAGACCGTAGCTGCCTGGTTGATATGCGCTTGATCGCATGTTTTGAAGTGTCTCCGGCCGCATGCCGATCCCGTTGTCAATGACCTTGAGTTCGATGCGGTCACCCAGCCGCTTTCCAGTAATACGAATCGCAATGGTCTCCCCAAACCAGGCGTGCTTGAATATATTCTCCACAAACGGTTGTAAAATCAGCTTAATAATAGGCACCTGTAAAATTTCCGGATCGACATCATAATAAACCTCAAAGGCGTCCGCATACTTCACTCTCTGAATTTCCAGATACATCCTCACCTGCTCCAGCTCATTTTCAAGGGAGATATATACATGCCCATCGTTTAATGTGAGTCGATAAAATTTGGAGAGACCTTGTACCATCTGCGTAACCTTCTCCACTTCCCCCAAATTGGCCAAACTGCCGATGGTCGACAGCGTATTGTACAAGAAATGCGGACTGATCTGGGCTTGAAGCACATCCAGCTCCGCTTGCTTTTTCTGAATGCCCTGCACATAGACGTTCCGGATGAGTTCCTGAATGCTGGTCGCCATTTGATTGAAGCTATTAGCGATATAGACAAATTCATCGTTCCCTGGAAATCCGATTCTTTTATAAAAATTACCCTCCTGAAAAGATCGAACCAAATACACAATCCGCTTGATCTTCTTGCCAGATATACGTGCAACTAGAAAACCGATAATAGCCATCACCAAAAAACTGATGGAACAAACGGTACTAATCACCTTCCGCATTCTACTAGCATCTTTGTTCAAATAAGAGTGAGGTACGCGCGCCTCAATGACATAGCTTGATACCGGAATATCTTCACTAATAATTAAATAAGCATCTTGTTTCGTATCTTCAGCAGCAACACCTTGTTCATACAAAGTCATTCCTGTAGCCCTATCCAACAGACGAAGTTCAATCCCCTGTTCAATCGGAAAAGTATCAAAATTACCAAATAGCTCATCAATCCTCGCCGTAACGCGAATATATCCGATAATCGCAGGTGCTGCCTTGGAAGAAACAAGCTTGCGAAAATATGAAATATTACCTAGCTCACGGTCGGTATCCGCTTGAAGCCACAAACTATCTTGATTATTCGCAACAATCGACTTAAACCACTCCGTATTCTCGATCACCTGATCAGAAAGAACATAATAATCACTTCGACCGATAGGTGTCGACATATCATCACCAGTAATTTCAAGCATCGTCTCATTGACCGTAAAAAGCGCAAGTCTCAGCTTGTTCCCATACAGTTGCAGAGGGGCCTTCATATAAGGAACGATATCATCTCTCATTTTGAGCATATTTTCCAAAGGATCTCCCCTGAACTGAAGGGCATTCTGAAAATTCGTATTTAGAAACAGCGAGTTGGTCATTCGTTTGATTTCATCTGTCTGGTATTCGATGTTGTTCCTCGTCTGCTTTAATGCAGTCCGGACATTCGTTTCGGCCATTTCAGTCCTGGACTCTACGAGCATTGTATAGGCTATATAGCCAACCAGCACATCTGTCAGCAATACAAGAATGAGATACGGAATCATCATCTTGTATGTGAATGGAATATACTTTTTACTAGACAGTTTCCTCTCCATGCGCATGCTCCCTTATATACGTATCAATACGAATGCTATTTTGACCCATTTTACAATGAAAAGAAAGCGGTTACTATATCTTGTATTTGGAAACTTCGCTTTAGAGTAGCACTCTGTTCTCCAAAATATTTTTCAAGCTGATATGCGATTTGGAAGGTCCGAACTTTATAAGATGATCTTGAAATTCAGCAAGCGCCTCAATCGTTGAGGTCTGTACCTTAATGAGATAATTATATTCTCCACTAATGCGGAACAAATCGGTAACTTCCATAGCATCGTTGCAAAAATCGATGAGCTCTTGGCAATGTTCTGTTTTGATTAGAATAAAAGTAGTCGTACCCCGGTTCAGATCCCGCAAATTAAAAGCTGTATGATACCCCGATATGATGTTCCTTTCCTCCAACTTAATGATTCTTTCTTTAACGGATGGTTGTGACATCGAAACCTCTTTGCTGATTTGTGAAATGGGCATTCGAGCATTGTACTGCAATAATTGCATAATCTTTTTATCAATATCATCCATAAGATGTTCCATATCAAGCGCCTCCTAGCTCTTTTTAATAAATAAACCCATTCAACTAAAATACCTTATATTCAATAACCATGTCAGGATAAAACACTTATCTTATATATGTATCTCCTATTTTAATCCAACTATAATAAATAGTACATTAGATATAGGAGTGATTAATAATGAGCGTAAAAGGTCTTGCACATATAGCGATTCAAGCCAAAGATTATAAAGCAACAATTTCATTTTACATTGACGCCTTAGGATTTAAGTTAGGTCATCATTGGAGTCTGCCCTCCTTTCAAATCAAAGAAGCTTCAATGCTTATTTCACCTGATCAAAGAACTTGCATAGAGATTTTTGATAAGGATGCAGTCATTGCAGCCCAAGGCAAAAAAGCCTTGTCTGAAGAGGATATAGCTCACGGAGCACTCTTACATTTCGCCTTCTATGTGGATAATGTAGATGAAATGTACCAAAAAGCCCTTGCTCATGGAGCAAAGGCTTTTATAGAACCAGATTCGCTTTCTCTTGGTGAACCGCCTCTTCTGATCAAGAACGCGATCGTTCACAGCCCCAATGGGGAAGTTATCGAATTTCTTGAAGAGGTTGATTTTGATATGTCTAATTACACTTCCTCATACAAAGAGGTATCCAAGGCTTGAATAAAGCCCGACCAATCGCCTGTCGTGTATAGCAGAAGCCGATGCATCGCGCGCGTACAAGCTGTATAAAAGAGTTTACGTTCGCTCTCCCGATGATAAGTCTGTGTAGAAGCATCGTAGATTAGCACGGCGTCGAACTCTACGCCCTTAGCAAGATACGCAGGAATAATTAGCGTTCCCTTCTCAAAGGTGAGTGTCTCCTTCGTAATAAGCCGCAGATTCTCCCCACCCTGAGCAAGCAGTGCTTCATAGGCTTCGCGGCTTTCCGCAGCAGTCTTAGTAATAACGGCGATGGAGTCGAGACCTTCGGCCATAAGCGCCGCAAGCTCCTCTTTTATCCGTACCGCCCGCTCCACCTCATTGCTAGCCTTCAATAGGTGCGGCTTCTTGCCGCCCCTATCAAAAGGCACGATCTCTTCATTAGGTAGCAGCGCCTTCGTAAACTCCACAATCTCGCGAGTCGAACGATAGCTTCGGATTAAACGAAATAGATTCGTTTCCTCTTCACCATAAAGCCGGATCAAAGGAGAATTCACCTCTTGCAGATTCGTCGCTTGCGGGAAAATCGCTTGACTGAAATCGCCGAGAACTGTCATGCTGGCGCGGGGAAACAATTGCTTGAGGAACGCGAATTGGAACGGCGAATAATCCTGTCCTTCATCAATAAATAAATGCCGCACCATTGTATTCGTACGCGAACCCTCGATAAGCTCTTTTAAATATAGGAATGGGGTCTCATCCTCATAAAACAGCTCGGTACGGCTCAACTTTTCCTTCGTCTGCTTACAAATTTCTGACCATTGGTCAGGCACTTCGGTCTCACCCGTCATTTTCTGATAAGTGGCTTCATCCCTAAATAACTGCTCGTATAATCCAATCGTATCTATGAATTTCAACCGTTTGGCATCCCGTCTTAGCGGTTTGAAGTGCTCCTTCACGATCATACGACGCAGTAACTCATCTTCCTGTGAGCTAAAGTCAAAGACATTCTCTTCCCCGTCCTTCTGAGTACGAAAATCGCCATAGATTTCAAGATACTGCTCTGTAAAATCGAAGACAGCTTCCTCTCGCCGGTACTTCTTAAGCACCTCACTGTAAGCTTCGGCATATTGATCGTTGTCGAGGTAATCGACTTCATCTTGAACCCAGGGCGCTTCCATTTCCTGACGCTCTAGCTTAGTCAGCTCACGCAGCAGCCATTCACGTAGTAAAGCAACGCGATTAGCCAATCGTATAGAGCTGTCGTAGCTGTAAAATTGCGACTTCATTTGCTCCGCAGTAATCAACTCGCGGTCCCGGAAACGGATACTGTGGAACAGCATACCTTCTTTGCCTAACCATAACGCGTAGCTTTGAAGAGCATGCAGGAAAGCCTCAGAAGCCTTATATTGCATCCCCGTTAACCGTGCTTCATACCCCTGCGAGGATTGTGACGTCAGTACATATTCAATCTGCTCGAAGGGGTCCTCCAAATTCATCGTGGATCCGAGCCAATAGGCAAGGTACTCCTGAAAGGTCGTTTGCTGCATATTCTCTTCGCCGAGCTCAGGGAGCACCGTCGATACATAACTGTTAAACATCGGATTTGGCGAAAAAAGAACGATCTGATCTGCCTTGAGCCTATCGCGGTGTTTGTATAATAAATACGCTACCCGTTGCAGCGCTGCAGACGTTTTTCCGCTGCCAGCCGCTCCTTGCACAATAAGCATACGGCTTTTGTCATTGCGGATGATGGCGTTCTGTTCCTTCTGGATGGTCGCCACAATGCTCTTCATTTGTGAATCTGCGCCTTTGCCAAGCACCTGCTGAAGCAATTCGTCCCCGATCGTTAAGCTCGTATCGAACACGTTCTGGAGCTGACCGTAACGGATCTGATATTGCCGCTTCAGCATCATCTCACCTGTAATCTGTCCTCCCGGCGTTTCGTAAGTAGATGGCCCTGGGGAATGATCATAATACATGCTTGCAATAGGCGTTCGCCAGTCATACACCAGAAAGTCCACACCGTCTGCATCAACGAAAGAAGCCACTCCGATATAAATTTTCTCACTCAAGCCCAAACCATCTTCTTGAAAATCCATTCGCCCAAAATAGGGAGATGGCAGTAGCCGTTTCATATTCTTAAAACGCTGCACCCGCTGCCGGTGGCTGCGCTCCCGCTCCGACAACAACGCTTCTTGCTGCTTTATACTGTAGAAGGTCTCTTCGAAATCTTCGTCTGTGCTCGTATTGACCGTGACTTCTTCCCAAAACCGCTTGCGAATGTCCACCACTTGATCACGTAGCCCAGTCACTTCTGGCTCTAGTTCTGCGATTCTTGATTGCAGCTTTTCCGTAACCAAATCAAGCCGATCTTGTTCTTGCTGCCAATCCATTACATTTACCATCTTCACGAACACGCTCCTTTTCATTCTTGTTATAAAGAAGCAAAAATTAAAATTTGACAAACTGTTAATCCACATGGTATTATAATAGTGTAGATAAGATGTTACACTTATGTGTAAATTAGTGAAATCAACAGTGATTATTTTATAATATCACGATCTTTCTTTGCATGCAAATTATTTATATAAGTAAGAAGAACCAGCAGACTCTGCTGGTTCTTCTTTTTTTTGAATGCCAAGCTTGGGCACATATAGAGAATAGACAAAAAGACCGTCCTAAGGACGGTCTTTTTTCTTACTACAGTAAGTTTACTATTTAGTTTGCAGCAGATTCATAATGATGGTTACTGCCTCTGCTCTTGTTGCCGTCTCATTTGGTGCAAATACATTGCCGTTACGCCCGCTCACAATGCCTGATTTCTTCACGGCTGCAACCGCATCCTTTGCCCATGCAGGAATTTGGCTATCATCAGCAAAGCCTGTTGATGCCGCCGTTGTTAAATCTCCCCCTGCTGCTCTAGAGATCATAACTGCTAGCTCCGAACGTGTTATGCTCGCTGCCGGACGGAAGGTAACATCCTCATAGCCGCGTATAATCTTCGCCTCTAAAGCTTGTGCAATGGACTTCTCAGCCCAAGCAGGGATTGTATCTGTGAAGCCCAATTCCACACCGTTTCCTGTTGGCTTCAGCGCATTCATCAGCATCACCGCAAATTCAGCGCGTGTCACCGCACCATTCGGTTTGAACGTTCCGTCGGTATAACCCTTGACGATCCCTTCGCTCACCGCTTTCTTAATATTAGCCTGTGCCCAATGTCCCGAGATATCGCTAAATTGAGCCTCTGTTGTCGGTTCAGTAGATGCATTGGTTACCGGTAATCCAGTCGCTTGATCCACTACGAGTACAGCAAACTTCGTAAAGTGATCCACATCTGCAGCAATGCGATTTCCATCTATTTTGCCGCCATTAACTTTCACCCAGCTCTTCTTCACTTCATCATAATAAAAGATCGCTACAGTTTGGCCGCTCTTCACTTGTCCTGAATCGAACACAAAGGTTAGCGTGACTGGTTTATTAAAGTTCTCCGCGAAGTTTTTTAGAACTTCATAGATCGGGCTTACGAGAATCTCATGATTGCTGAGAAGATTCTGCGAATCGAGCACTTTCTCAATCGTTAATACCAACTGCTTGCCTGAAGCATTAGCTGGAATTGAAATCACAAGCCCATTATCCAATCTGACTTCACCCGCTTGACCTGCAGGAAGCGTCAGTTTCCCATTGGAGGAGATAACCGGAAGTACGACATTAGAGGTACTACCACCATCATTACCACCGTTTCCATTACCATCAGAACCGTTATCTTGCGCAGCTCTCGTTATTGTTGCTGTGTATCTCGTACCTGTGCCATCTTGGGCAATTACGAATAACTCCAATCGGTTACTACCTACTTCAAGGGGAAGCTCTATGCTTGTTGCCCCACTTGCCAAACTTATCGGACCGGCCACAAGTGTATTGGCACTATTGTACATACTCACTGTCAAGGTACCATAGACAGCATCGCTGGCCGTTGCCGTCACTGTGAAGTTAGATAAAGAATACGGTACACTCGCTGTATAGTCGTATACACTTCCGCTCACTGTTTGATCCAATGTTATGCCGCTCAAATCCAAGCTATTCAAGCTTGCACTAGAACTTAATGTTGTAAACGTAATCTCTTGTCCGTAGCTTACTCCGGTTGCATTCACTGCGTAGGCACGTACATGATAGGTAGCTCCAGATTGAAGTCCTGCAAGACTTACTGAAAAGGCTCCTGTTCCACCTGATTCAGCTATAACTTTACTATCCTCAATTGTCGGATTGGCACTAGTAGAATATACGATTCCTCGCTCTGTAACCTTAGCGCCACCGTCCGAAGTGATATTTCCTCCAACCGCAGCTGTCATAGAAGTGATATTTTGTACTTCTGCATCCGTATCAACAATAGCAGGTTCCTCAATACCTTTGACAAAGCTTAGATAGAAATCATCAATCGATCCCCATGCGCCGCCGTCTGCTTTGATATTAGCTCCGATTGTAAGGGATCCATCGGTAACGAGAATATCCTGGATCTCAGGATTATTCCACTGTGCCCATCCTTTCACACCGGTGTTTACTTTTACTTCCTTACCATCCGTTACAGCAAACAGATTCATATTGGGGTTGGCAGCATCTCCCCCTTGAATAAACATCGAAAGATTATAATATCCCGGCTTCAGACCAGAAATAGTCTGCTCTACTCTAAAATCCACTGCTTTCGCAGAGTAGAAATGTAGTGAATAGTTGCCTGTTTTGGCATCTGTAACTTTATTTTGGTAGTCTGTATGTGGAGCATTAACGTCAGCATAGGTGATTTTCCACATGCTTCTATCGCTATTTTCAAAGCCTGCGTTGATGATAAAGTTCTCTTTTTTAATAACTAGAAGAGCCTTTACCACCTGACCGCCTTCCGTCGTTCCACCAATCACATAGCTGCCCGCACCCTTGCTAATGGCTTGCTCAAGCGCAACTTGATCCCAAACCACTGACATCTTGCCGGAGCTTCCATCATTGTAAGTAACACTTACGTCTGTTGGCAGATGGATTGGCTCCCCAGCAATCGCCGTTATCGAAACATCCTTAATTTCATCTACAGCAATAGGGGCCACTGCGCCTGTATTCACATATTTGAACACATTCAGCGAGGCAAGCGGATGTCCGTTAAAATCAAACAAAGCCTGGTTATCAACGGCACTTCCGCCATACCATTCCCCTGCATCATCAGGGTCATATTCCTTCGCGTAGCTGGATGCCCAACCGGAACCATACTGTTCCCAAATCAACTTATTCTGCTTCAGATTTTCTTTCGGACCTACCGGAAGCCAAGCAGGCTCCCAATAAAACACGCCAATTCCCGCTTTACCCACATTCGCAACCGCTTCGATCACGTCTCTAACTGAGTTAGCCTGACCTTGAACGCTGATAGGGTAGTTTAAAGTTTGACCTGAACTTTGCGGCGCTGTATTTCCGTGTCCATCCCCGTCTTCTGCGGTATACGCGTAAGAGGTTTCGGCTACCATTACTTTTTTACCATAAGTATCAGCTACTTGCTTCAACACGGATGTCAAATTGCTTAATGTACCGTGCCAGAATGGATAATAAGAACTTGCAAACACATCATAGTCTACATTGTTATCTTGCAAATTCTTCGCTATAGTGGCATATCTGCCTGCCGACTCCGGATTTGTAAAATGCAGAGCAACCAGAATATTAGGATCGATCTCCCGAATGGCTTTGCTTCCCTCATTGAACAATTGGCTCATCTTCGTCCAATTAGATTCACCAACAAATTGTCCATTCGTTTCATTGCCTACCTGAACCATGCCAATATCAATACCTGCATCAAGCAGGGCTTGCAGGCTCACTTTGGTATATTCGTAAAGCGCTGTCTTCTTATCTTCAAAACTCAAATTTGCCCATGCCTTAGGCGTATGCTGCTTGGCCGGATCGGCCCAAAAGTCGGAATAATGGAAGTCCACTAGCAGCTTCATACCGTTTGCGGTCGCTCTTTTCCCAATTTCAATCGCGGTGGCCAGATCATTATTGCCACCACCATAACCTTTTCCAGCTGTATCAAAAGGATCATTCCATATCCGTACCCGAACGTAATTAACCCCGGCTTCATGTACGGTTGTAAAAATATCCTGCACTTCTCCGTTTTCATTGTAAAACTCGACTCCGCTATTCTCTAAAGAAATAATACTGGAGATATCCACGCCTTTAATAAAATCAGGCTGGAGTCCTTCCACCTTCTTTACAAAAATATCCGCCGGCACCGGCTGGGTCGTATCCGTACTCAACTGTTTCAACTCAAAGCTGTCCAGAAATCCATATGCGCTTGGAGCGCCGCTTATGTTCGCACCAACCTCAAGACTCGGGGTATCCTGCTTCAAGATAAATTTCAGGGTGAGCGTTCCCCAAGCATTATAGCCAGTGGTAGCAACAGCGGATGCCTTCTCGTCACCCGCAAACAATTCAACATTCCCCGTCTCATTGTCAGTACCGCCCATCGACTTGACTGAGAGCTCATAACTTCCCACAGGGAGGTTCGTTATAGTCTGCTTAAGCGAGATGGTCTGGTTTCCAGTAGCGACTTTGTTAATCCAATATTTGAAAGCATGAGCTCCTTCATCTGGATTTAGCCAAGTATCATCGGCATATGCAAAATGCTTAATTTCTACTTGATTCCAATCTGACGTATCGACACTCCATGATCCATCTTCCCAGAAATTGTCCTCGAAACCGCCATTTACTATTAAAGAACTGTTCGAATCTGCAGCCAAAGCACTCCTCATGTTGAATGAGAATGAACTTAGCAGCAATAACACTGCTAAAAATGCAGAGATACCCTTTTGATTAACTCTCACGTTCTGATCACCTTCCATTCTAAATTTTCAGATGCATATGTGTGCGTCCTAAGCTATGTAAGCACTTACAAATCAATATACCAATAGTTAAAATATTTAGTAACGGATGAAAAGATAACATTTTGTATGCTTAAGCAAGCTTTATAGGCTTTAATCTTCGTTTTCCATTATTCTGGAATAGATGATATTAAATAGATTTCAGATTTTTTTATCCAAATATAACTTTTTGTATACCTTCTCCATCTAATCATACAGAGGGCCCTCAAGGAGGAAAAATCATTTGCTGGAAAACGAACTGGATATCAAAAAAGCGCAGAAAGGCGACCACGAGGCGTTTACCCGTCTTTTTAGGCAACTGGAATCCCAGTTGTACAGATTAGCCAAAACCATTCTGCTAAAAGATGAAGATTGCGCGGATGCTCTTCAGGAGACGACACTGAAGGTGTATAAAGGGTTGGCCAACCTTAAGCAGCCTAAGTTTTTTAAAACCTGGGTTATACGCATCCTGATTAATGAATGCAATCAGTTACTTCGTATGCGAGAGCGAACTATAGCTGTGGCGGAAATTCCCGAAGAACCGGTCGATTCCTATGTGCATTTTGAAGATTCAGGCAACGTAGACCTGCAAAGCTTCATTAATCAGTTGGACGAATCCCTGCGGCTTGCTATCGTGCTTTTTTATTATGACGATTTATCCATTAAGCAGATTGCAGATGTGCTCGACATCTCCGAAGGAGCGGTCAGGGCACGACTTCATCGCGCACGGAGATTGTTGTCCAAACAGATACATCCTGTGCGGGAGGAGGGTCTTGCTAATGAATAATAACAATTTAGAAAAGCAGATCAGGGAGCTAGGAAAGGCTAATATACAGGAGCTTCCACCTTTACTGCGGTCGCGGCAGGATTCGATTTATGCATCACTCGCCACAATTGTTCAGGATCCTGTGGAAAAGAAAAAGAAAAAACGGATATATCCAAAAATCGCAGCTGCTGTATCTGCAGCGATAGTGCTAAGTGTTATGCTAACGGCCGTCTATCCGCCAACGTTGGCCAATGCGCTCAAGCAGCTTCCATGGATAGGCGGAATTTTTGAACGGGCAGATGATATAGGATTGCAAGCTGCTCAGCGTCTGGGTCTGATTACCCGACCGAATAGCAGTGATACGCATGATGGAATCACCTTGTCTGCCGAAGAGGCTGTATTTGATGGCAACCGATTGGCATTCTCAGTGAAGCGCGAGGGAGAAGGGCTGGACGGGAAGCTCACCGGCGTGACGATTGGAGCGGATGGGAAGCCTTTTCTAGGCAAAGGTTCAATAATGTCCGCAGAAGTTTTGATCGATGGGGTTTCAATGGAGGAATTCTCAGAGGGTCATTGGGAAGCTGTTCCTTTTCTAACCTGGATGGAAGGCAAGGAGCAGAGTACAGCTATTTTTCAACTGGTGGATTCTTCGAATTTGGGGATCACCAAGCCTTTCCCTGATCAATTTGAACTGACTGTAACCCTTCTCTTAAACGGTATAGATACACCATACATTCTGGAGATTCCTGCACGTAAGGTTACAGAAAATAGTATTGTCGTACCTGATATGCGCGCACAAGCAGAGGGATGGAGTCTGACGCTGCAAAAGCTGGAATATAGCCCATTAACCACGCGTCTGTTACTCAACATTGAACAAGAGACTGACGGGGATTACGCAGATTTTAATACATTGGGCTTTGAAGTGACGGATGAACAGGGACTGGTTTTGGAAAATATATCGCAAAAAGCACTCCTTTCATCCAATAGATCACAGGATCTGAATCTGCTTGTAGAGCCGTTCGAGAAACATCCCAATATGCTCACAATCCGTGGCTATCTTTATGAGTTCGAGGATCCAAAAAGTAAGAGTGGCGCATTCAAAACAGACAGTTCCGGAAATCCTGTGAAGCATTATATCGATGGCCTGGAAATAAACGTGCTAGTTAAATAAACACTAAGGAGAATGATATCATGAAGAAAATGACAACGAAATTGTCTGTAATTTTAAGTGCTGCTGTATGCCTTGGAGCGTTGGGAATGCCGGCTTTAACCCAAGCAGCCAGTGTTCAAACCGCCGCTGAAGCTTCCCTGAATACAACAAAAGCCGCCGATTCACACGATCAGCTTACTTTAAAGGGCAGTGCACAGTTTGACGGTAATTATATTAAGATCGATCTGAGCCGTGAGGGATCCCTGTTCTCAGGAATGCTCGCAGGGGTAACCTTGAACGATAAAGGTGAGCCTTACCTTGCAGATGGAACCATTATGGCAGTAGACGCCAAGCTCACTAATTCAGGTGGAATTGATTTTAAATCACCACGCTGGATCAGTGATGGTGACGCCAACAAGGCGGTTGTTGTATTGCAGACCGGATGGCTAACTGAGCAGCAAAAGGCAAGCCTGGCTTCCTCTGAATTGAGCATCCATGTGAAGCTTAACGGAATCGAAGATCCGTATGTACTAAAGTTTTCTCTTAAGCAAGCAGGAGTAGCGCGTAACATTCAGCTACCAGCTTTAAAGAAAGACAACCAATTTGAAATCAAAACTAATCGTGTTGCTGTGGGAGAGACTTCTGTGCGCATTGCTTTAGCAGTTAAAGGGGTTGCTACCCAAGCACAGGCTTTAGGATATGATATTTATGATAATCTGGGAAATGAATTAGAATATATTGCACGGGAATCTGTTGCAACAACCCAGAATACTGTTTCTGAAGATTTATTGTTCGAGGCGCTTCGCCCGGCCGCAGAATATCTCATTATCAGACCTTATCAAGCAGTGTTTGAAAAAGGCACTGCAGGGGCTTATAAAGTAGATGCCAAAGGTAATGTAGTTAAAAATTACAACAAGCAACTAGAGATCAAAATTCCTCTGAAATAATAAACGCTGCAACAGATCCATATGTATGAGGAAAAGGGGATTACCTGTTGGCCGTAAGGCCTGAGGTAATCCCCTTTTTCATGGATAAAGCGTAATTTTACAACTAATCATCCATAGACAAATCCAGTGTATTCCCTTTACTAATGAAGACCTTGTAATTAGCAATTTTGTCGTTCAGCATCCTCTCTGTCTCTGTTAAATGTCTGATTTGATCCTGAACTGAGCTTCTATGATCTTCCAGAAGATTCAAGCGGGCTTGGCTTGTATGTTCTCCTTCTAAATATAACTGGGCATATTGCCGGATTTGTGAGATGGGCATTTGGGTTTGTTTCAACCTCAGTACAAATCGCAGCCAAGCAAGATGAGTATCATCATATACCCTTTCTCCATTCGCATTGCGTATCGGAGCAACGATCCCTTCTTTTTCATAATATCTCAGTGTATATGTGGTTATCTCCAATAACTTGGATACCTCGCTAATCGTGTACATGCAAATCCTCTAATCTATTTTATTTTGAAAGTCACCCTGATTATAAAAAACATTTGCCTTAGAGTAAACTCTAACCTATATAATCAAATCGCTGTAAGATCGAATTACATTCTCGTAGAAAAATAGGAGGAAATCACATGAAATATACTGTAATTACCGGGGCTAGTTCAGGGATAGGTTATGAAACTGCCCTAGCTTTTGCTTCTCGTGGAAAAAACTTAATCCTTGTGGCCCGCAGAAAGGAACAGCTAGAGGAATTACAGTCTAAAATCGCTCGTATTCATCCTAATGTAGAGGTTGTCATTCAAAAGATTGACTTATCCGTTATCGAGAATGCTTATACGTTGTATGAAAGCCTGCGAGGATATGCCATCGAAACCTGGATCAACAATGCCGGATTTGGAAACTTTGCTTCAGTGGCCGAGCAAGATTTAAATAAAATAACTACAATGCTACATCTGAACATAGAAGCGTTGACTATACTCTCCTCTTTATTCGTTCGAGACTACTCCACTATTGATGGCACGCAATTAATTAACGTTTCATCTGGTGGCGGTTATACGATTGTAGGCAATGCTATAACGTACTGTGCAACGAAGTTTTATGTAAGTGCATTTACTGAAGGACTATCCCATGAGTTGAAGAGTCAAGGTGCACCTATGCAGGCTAAAGTGTTGGCACCTGCCGCAACAGAAACAGAATTCGCGAAACGTGCTTTCGATGTCACGAATTTCGAATATCACGGCGCTGTGCGGAAATTCCATACCGCAAAGGAAATGGCTGGCTTCATGCTTGATCTGTATGACAGCAATCATGTGGTGGGACTTGTGAATGGTTTAACGTACGAGTTTGAGTTGAGAGATGCTATTTTTAATTATGTGGAGAGTACGCGATAGGCTTGTCTCGAAAGTTAAACAAATATGGCCATCCTTCAACGGATGGCCATGCACACTAACCAAGATATTGACACTTCCATTCGAAAATCTCATCAACAGCTTGATGAGGTCCACCGGATGTCCGAAAGGAATCTTTAGTCGTTGCAACAGCTTTTTGGAATGACGGAAGGGTGAGCACAAGCTCTACAGCTTCACGCAGTTCGGTTGCAGTTAATCCTTGCATTTGTAATTTAATGCCCGCTCCAATATTGACGACTTGCTCCGCAATGATCGGCTGATCCGCACTTTGTGGGATTACAATTAGCGGAACCCCATAGTAGAGACCCTCATGCGCACTATTCATTCCACCATGTGTAATGAATATTTTTGTGTACTGTAATATATCCGTCTGTGGAACATAGTTTTTAACTATAAAGTTGGGAGGAATTTCTCCCAAATCATAGATTTGCACTTTGTTCCCAATGGACATAACAATCGTATGCTCCGTATTCCCGAATGCCTCAAAACAAAGCTTATAGAAATCACTTGCTTGGTTGAAGACCGTACCCATTGAAATGTAAATTAGGTCCTTCCCCTTGATTGCAGAAAAATCAAAATGATCTGGCGTTAATCGTGAAGAGATGGAAGGACCCACGAATTTATACGATAGGTCGAAGGTTTCTCCATAAGGTTGAAACTCCCTTGTCGTATACACGATTGTAAGTGGTGCAGGATTACAGAACACTTCGTAAGGAGAGTGAATTTGCACACCATATTGTTCCTTTATTTTTACGCTCAGACTTTGAAATCTATCGTCTACAGCTTTTACTATTTCTGCAGGGGCTTCTGTGTAGAATCGTTCCATGACTTGATCAAATGATTCTTTAGTCTGTGCAAAAGAAGTACAAGAGTTGATAGCAGGAAGCTTAAGAATTTGAGCAATTAAACGTCCACAACCAAACATCGAATCATGGATGATGTAATCGAATTGCTCTCCTTTGATCTGTTCAAGAACGCATGGTATAACGATATCCGCCGTAAGTAAAAGCCCATTGACTCTTTCGAGCAGATAATCCCTCCCACCTGAAATAAAGGCCTTTATAAATTGTTGATTATCCAATGTCCTTACTACAGCGCCTGTTTCCTCCATACGCTCCCGAAAAGCTTCTATAGTGAAGTATACTACCTCTTCTCCACTAGAAATAAGCTCCTGTACAACGCCAATCGTTGGATTGATATGTCCCTCTGATCCAGCATTAATAAATAAGACACGCGCCATTTCCTATCCCTCCTCAGTTTTACTATTCTCTAAATTGTACAGGAGTAAGGGGCGGTGCACCATACCAGCTCTTCTTCAAAACAAAATCATTAATCATAAAAGAGGCTCTCCGCTGCAACAGCGAGAAAGCCTCTTTTGTTATTTACTTTAAGCTCAGCGTATTGGATCAATACACCTGACCAAGCAACTGGTATGCTTCTTCCTTGGATTTAACCGCCAAGAGATCTCCCCTGAAATCATCATCCATCAGCTTACGAGATAAGATTTGCAGTACTTTAAGATGGGCGTTTCCCTTACTGCTGCGTGGCACCGCTATCATAAAGATCAATTTAGCTTCGCTTCCGTCTAGGCTGTTCCAATCTACTCCGTTCTGCTTGATACCAAATACAATGCTTGGCTTCAGTACGGCGTCCGATTTACCATGGGGAATGGCTATATTCAGACCGATGCCTGTCGAGCTTTCTTCTTCCCGGGCCAATATAGCCTCTTTGAATTCACCGGCAGAGCTTACCGCTCCGGCCCTCTCCAGCGCTCCAATCATTTCGTTAATAATAGCGTCCTTAGTATCTCCATTCAGATCCAGATTAATCAAATCCGGTGTAAGAATATCGGTTAATTTCTCAATGTGAATGGCTGGCGCTTCCGTCGCGGTCCGGTCATTTGCCTGTTCCAATGCCGACACGTCTGTGGTAGTTTTCTCAGCTACTATGACAGAATATTCAAGATCCGCTTCTCCCAAGACAGCCTGGGTTTCAGCTGTAACATCCTTTTTCAGCAGCCTGATCATGACAACTGTTACCGCCGAACCGACAATGACGGCGACAAAAAACATCAACACATTGTCTACTGCACCAAGCACGGCTACAATCGGTCCACCATGGGCTACTCTGTCCCCAACATGGCCAAGCATCGCTATCACCGAACCGACCATCGACCCTACCATGATACTCGGAATGACACGCAGAGGATCTTGTGCGGCAAACGGAATTGCACCTTCGGTGATACCAAACAGTCCCATTGTAAATGACGCTTTGCCGGCCTCTCGTTCTGCCGGTTCAAATTTACGTTTGCTAATCATCGTTGCAAGTCCCATACCAATTGGAGGGATACAAATAGCAGCGGCGATTGGGCCCATAATTTCATAGTTACCTTCTCCGATCATGGCCGATCCGAATAGGAATGCAACCTTGTTCACTGGACCGCCCATATCGAAAGAAATCATCGCACCCAGAATCAGGGCTAGCAAAATCGAGCTTGTACCCTGCATACCTGCGAGCCACCCCGTCAGGGATTCAAACAGCTGTGCGATTGGAGAACCAATCAGGAATACAAAAATCAAACCGACAATCAGGGAGGTTAATATTGGAATAATGATGATTGGCATGATAGGTTTTAGTGCCTTAGGAACTTTCATTTTCTTGATTCCAAGCGCTACATAACCCGCTAGGAAACCGGCGATAATTCCGCCGATGAATCCAGCTCCCGCCTCACTTCCGTAAAAACTTCCGTTTGCGGCGATGAATCCTCCTACCATACCCGGAACAAGACCTGGTCTATCCGCAATACTCATCGCAATAAAACCGGCTAATATGGGCACCATGAAGGTAAATGCAGCCGATCCGATGTCCAATATCGTCTTCCAGAATGAATCATCCGGTATGACTAGTCCTCCCGGAGTTTTCACGCCACCAAGGGTCAGCGCAATTGCGACCAGTAAGCCGCCGACAACGATAAACGGCACCATATAGGACACACCATTCATCAAATGGCGGTAAATCGGATTTTGCTTCGACTTTTTCTCCTGCTTGATATCTTCAGCAGACCGTAATTGTGCTCGGTAGACCTTCACATCATCGCTCATCACCCGTCTGATCAGCTCTTCCGGATGGCGGATGCCTTCCTGTACGCCAACTACAAGCAGCTTCTTGCCGACAAACCGATCCTTTACGACCGTTTTGTCTGCCGCGATAATTATGCCATCCGCTTCACGGATATCCTGCTCGGTTAACTGATTCTCCACTCCAATAGAACCCTGAGTTTCAACCTTCATCTTGATGCCTAGTTTAGCTGCCGCCTTTTGAAGATTTTCGGCGGCCATATACGTATGTGCTATTCCGTTAGGACATGAGGTAATTGCCAATATTTTCATAACCATTCTCCTTCACTATAAATGTTTCCGCTTACATTCATAGTATAAACGCCAACCATCTCCTTCTCAGATTGGAATTTTACCGCAACTTCCGGAAAAACTAAATTTATTCTTGTCAAAAAAATAAAGCGATATTAAAAGGTCATGCTTTTTCGTGTGTATAGCCTAATTTTAATTTACCCTTTCAGTCTGCTCAGAAATTTCATCACATCAGTTTCCTTGGACAAAGCACTGACAAAAGCCGGACGCTCACTGATCAGCGACAATTCCTTAAATAGCTGCCTCGCTTCTTCCCGTTCTTCACTTTTTAACGCTAGCATAAACACGAGCTCCACTTTTTCAGTTCCCCAGAGGAGTGGCTGCTTTAAGGTGGCGATTGCAATCACCGATTGTTTGATCAATTGAGGGCTACCATGCGGAATGGCAATCCCTCCCCCTATAGTCGTAGACGACATTTTTTCTCTCCCCAGAGTGCTTTCCGAATAACCTGCCTCCGCATATCCCTTGTCCACCAATACTTGCCCCAGCTTAGCTATAATCTGGTCTGGCTGCTGCACATCCTGCTGGAGAAAGACTAGAAATGGTGTTGTGTACTTCAAAAAAATGGATTCTTGTCTGTTGTTTGGCTCATCAAGCTGTTTAATTTCATGTTCCAGCTTTCGCTCGTCTCTAGCCTCCAGCAAGGGGGAGACATGGATATGAGGGATCTTCAGCCCCGAAAGAGCGACGGTAGAAATGACAAGATCAACTTTATGGGTAGCTAAATAGTCATGCACTTCCGCTTTGGCCATCGATGCTTCCACATGCACAGATGGAAATTTACGTTCAATTTTCGTTCGGAGCAGTTGGGACATACCAATACCCATGTGACATATGATAATCACCTTTTTTGGATTACTCTGGCCTTTATGAAGCCTTTCAACAGATGCCTGGAAATGCAGCGTCAGATAGGCTGCTTCTTCCTCGGGAATAGATAAATGAAGCGATTCACCCATCTCTTCCAGCGCAACAATGACCCGGTCGAACATATAGGGATACATTTTTTTGATCTCGGCCAGCATCGGATTGGACACGGCCAGCCCGTAATCAAGACGGTTCAGGGTAGTATATAAATGAACTTTCAGACCATTCATCAATACTTGATCTTGGGAAAACTGAATCATGTTAAGCACCGACATCCGGCGCGTCAGCTGCTCCACAATCCCCTGTAAGAGAGGCTGTCTGTCCGCCAAATCGTCCCCACTAGAACCCTCACTCTCCTGACGATAGCGGAATTTCCCACCAAGTAGGCGCAATGTTAAATAAGCTGCTTCTTTACTGGGGAAAGACACGGCAAACAGCCGTTTCAAACGCAGCAAAAACTCCTCGGCCCATATAAATTCCGCTTTTTTCTGCAAAAAAGCAATTTCTTGATCGGAGAGAGAGATTGGTTGTTTAAGTTTGGTTCGTTTGACCATCAGCAAAATATGTAGCATTAGACTTTCAAAGGCTTCATCTGTGTAATAAAGCGAATGCCGTTTTTGCAGCGCCCTTA
Source organism: Paenibacillus sp. FSL H7-0737 (assembly GCF_000758545.1). Classification (NCBI taxonomy): domain Bacteria; kingdom Bacillati; phylum Bacillota; class Bacilli; order Caryophanales; family Paenibacillaceae; genus Paenibacillus; species Paenibacillus sp. FSL H7-0737. Next base: position 6,684,904 of record NZ_CP009279.1, read on the forward strand.
ATTCATTGTATACGCCAGCAATCTCGTGTTGCTCAAATTGCTTCATCATCATCTGTCCCGTCAACTCCGAGCTGTCTATCAACTGGTCCAAGCGCACCAAAGCCGTCCTTTTATTTTTTTCGGAGCCTTCAATTGCAAGGCCAACTCTCTGCTTGGAGATTAAGGCTAAATTAAAGGGTTGTAACCACACCTCAATTTTCTCTACATCTTTACGAATAACAGCTTTGTTCACAAAATACTGCGACGCTAAGTCCTGAATGGCTACGGGCTTGGCATCCATCAGCAGCCGATAAGCGAGATGCAGAACTCTTTCCTCGTCGGATTCATGTCTAGCCGAACTTTCTCCTGCATAAAGACGGTGGAATAAATCAGCCTGATCGGCTTCGTCAATCTCCAGATAAATGCCCCGCCCCGGCCTTTTCACCAAGCTTGTATTTGAGTACCTTTCTATATATTCTTCTATAATTTTCAGATCGCTCCGAATGGTTTTCTCTGAGCAGTTGATCTCATCAGCTAGATTCTGCACTAACAATAATCGGTTCGATTCTGTTAACAAAATGCGAAAAATCTCTTTTTGCCTATTATTCATCAGATCTCCCTGCTTCCATCATATTTTAGTGAGATACAAGAGCAGGGTCTCTCCCTATTATTTAATGATTAGTTTATTAACCTGAACTGAAGCATTCCATAATCAGACTCAGCCTTTTCAAGTTTTTTCTTTACTGGAATAAACAGCATAATTATAGAGCTTACTACAAAAAAAATAAAAAAAGAAGCGGGTCCCTCGTAGTTGACGGGATTAAGCAGTAGTTTTCCGGTGTTCAATCGTATTTCTCCTGTACGTCATATGAAGGTAACTATGCCTTTATGAGATTAACGGGCTAGCAGCGAAAAAACAGATCATTGAACCTTAGAATCAACGTGGATCCACTCTACTTGTTCTGCGTACTTTATCGTACAAATAGAAGGAGGCGACGAGAGCGCCCGATGTTCCGCAAATCATATCCAGCATCGTGTCGTTCAAACTGCCATTTTGCGAATGAAGTCCGAATAGATGATCTACTGTAAACTCATAAATCTCCCATATTCCAGCCATTGCAACAGCAAATAGAAACGCGAACCAAATGATGATGTTGGAAGGCAGACCGCTCAGCCCTTTACGCTTAGCCATCTTGATCAAGATGAATCGTCCTACGAAGAATAAAATAACTCCAGACAGCAGATGCTCAATCTTGTCTAAATAAGGGATAACACCATACATATTGAACAAATTGGCGAGCATCATCGTAATCGCGATAAAGACCAGCACCGAGAATCGTAGTGCAGGAGGCAGTTCACTTTTGGTCCATGTGATTAAGCCCCTAAAGAGTATCAGGACGACAATGATAAGACCCGCTTGAAATGTTTTATCATAATTCCCAATCAGGGCAAAATAAACAATTGATACTCCGCAAATGAGGTAGAGAATCATTTCAAAAAAATAATTGAACCTAAGGTTTCTAGAAGTCTCTTGCATAGCAGTTCCTTTCTGACTAGACATTTTTAATTAATTATCACCCGTTCAAAGCCACCCCATACGACAATCATATCATTAGTTATAAAAAGACTCCCGCGTATTCCCTTAAGCAGGAATATACGGGAGTCTTGAGCGACTGAGAACCTTACATCGCCTTTTCAGCCAAATCGTTAACTAAATTCCTCATCCACTTCCGGGAGTACATCCGGGCGTAACCGAAGCAAAAACGGACAACCTCCTCAAGTGATATGACGAGATATACAAGGTAGACTGGCTGCTTCCAGACGTATGACAGCAACAGTCCAGATGGGACACCTATCAGCCATGTCGCGGTCGATTCCATGCTGAACACGAACTTGCTGTCTCCCCCACTGTTTAGAATGCCGCCTGCTATAATCATATTGGAAACTTTGGCCCAAAGAAATCCAGCGAATACGATAACGATATATATGCTCATCTGTTTAGCATCCTCGGAGATATTGAATGCGGAGACATACAGCTTCGAGCCTGCCGCAATGATAACCCCGACAATTAGAGAGATGATAATGCCAAGACGAATGAACTTTTTCGCATGATCGAGTGCGATATCCGTTTCGTTCGCGCCCAAACGGTTGCCAACCAAAACCCCAGCTGCACTAGCCAGACCGGACAATAAGCCGATGCAAAGCCCTTGCAATGGGAAGGTAATGGTCATCGCCGTCATCTCCATCGTCCCCATGCGGCTATAGATGATCGCATATGCCGTTTCACCCAATACCCAGATCAATTCAGTCAGCAGCAGCGGATACGTCGTTCCAAAAAACTTGCGGATGAGCGGTCTAGGAATGATGAACAAGTTCTTTAACCCAACAGCGCCTGGTAAACGATATCGGTACACGGCACCAATGATCAACAAACATTCTATTACCCTGGAAATAAGGGTAGCAATAGCCGCACCCTTCAGACCAAGCGCTGGAGCGCCGAAGTTCCCGTAAATAAGTACGTAATTCAGTATAATATTCAACACAACAGCAATTAAGCTTACATACATCGGCCATTTGGCATGGCCCGTACTACGCAAAATCGCGGAATACATCATCGTGAGCATGACAGGTACAAAGCCGATCGACATGATCTGCAGAAAAATATACCCATTATCTATTACATTCGCATCTGTCGTGAACATGCTCAGGAAAAGCGGCGAATCGATGAAGACAGCCGCAGAAAATAAGAACGAGAACGCGAAGCCGACGATTAGTCCAAGGCCCAGCACCTGGGAGACGCTTTTAGAATCTTTGTTCCCCCAAAACTGGGCTGCATAAATAGACACACCCGTCGATAGACCAGCCAAGACAACCGCGATGATCCCATATATTTTGGTGGACATTCCCACCGAGGCAATCGCCACATCTCCAAGCTGCCCGACCATCAACTGATCCGTCAAATTGAGCAATGCCATCAGTAAGCTTTGAAGCGTAACAGGTACAGCGATTTTATACACACTTTTGTAGAAGTTCTCTTTCTCTGACATGGCTCATTCACAACCCCCATTTTCTCGATTTTACCGCGTCCATAGCCATTCGCAGTCTATGACTTCGTGTGAGGTTATATCACTTTTTTGTAGCGCATGAGCGTATAATTATCTTTGGGCTGAATTTCTACAACCTTGAACTTTTTCGCAAAGCACAATTGCTGATACCCGTCTCCATCCACTAAAGTAATGTTCGTGGAACCGCCTATGATGATCGGAAGCTGCATCAGAATAATTTCATCGACGATGTCCTGATCGAAAATATGCCAGTTCAAAAAGCCGCCGCCCTCAACCATCAAGCTGGTAATCCCGAAGTTGTCTTCCAACTGACGTTCAAGCTCCACGAAATCGACTTTATCCTCACCGCAGATGAGGCACTCCTTCCCTCTTTCCCGGATCTGCTTGATTTTATATTCATCCCGTCCTTTCTCGGTTGTGACAATAATCGTCCTCCCCTCATCCGAGAGTACATTGCTATCCAGCGGAATATCCAAGGTGGTCGTCGGAATGATCCGGATTGGATTTTTGTTCTCCTCATACCGATTAGTAAGAAAGGGATTGTCCGTCAGAATTGTATTTTTTCCGACCATAATACCCTGCACATTCCCCCGGAATAGATGAATGAATTCCATATCCTCACTGGAAAACAAAGAAAAAAGCTCCTTACTCGAATTACCAGCTCCCATAGTGAGCTTACCGTCAATCGAAATTTGGCTGAATATCGTTGTTTTCATGTTTCTTCTCCCCGTCTCTTTTTAGCTTTTATATGCACCCCAGAATGCTTGGATAGTCTGTTCAATTTTTTTCAATGCTTGTTCAGGATTGCTTAAGGGCAGCTCGGTTAGACCCGCATTTAGCGCCTCCCATACATGAATCATGAAGGGGTACGTCGGCATCGGCCGTGCGTGCTCCAACAGCGATATAATCATCTGTTTGTTAGGCGTAGCAGAGGCAGCTAGACGGTTCAGCACCTCTTCCTGAGCTGGAATCCGCTGCACACCCAGCGTCCACATGGTCTGGCATTCATCACTCAGCATAAAATGCGTGAAAGACAAGATATCTTCCCGTTCCTCCGACGTTAACGAATGATTCGGGTAAATCAGGCCGATAGAAGAAGACATGGATAGCGATTGCTGGCCTTCTATGACCGGAAGCTGGCAGACCGCAAGCCTGTTGTTCATCTGCTTGTCCAGATGGTTATAAATCCACTCTCCACAAATAATGGCGCCAATCTTACCGTCAATAAACTGCTCTAGCAGTCCTGTGGAACCGTCGAGACTGACGAGCACGCCTTGATCCATCTTGTCATGGATGAACTCAAGTGCTCGCTTCATTTCAGGGGTTACGATATTTGGCTTTCCATCCTGAACAGGCCAACCACCGAAAGCTGTAAGAAACGGAATAAACCAATAACCCTGCTGTAAATCTGCTCCAAACGGTATGATGCCTTGAGCGGACAACCTCTCTGCTGCCTCTTCGAACACTTCCCATGTCGTCGGCGCACTGGCGTAAATCTCCGGATTGTAATACACAACCAGATGATTGCCCCGTAATACCGGAATACCATACTGAACACCATCCAGTTGCATCGTTGAAAGTGCCCCTTCAGTCAATGCATCATCAAATAGCCAGCCCGGTACCTCAGAGTAAAGACCATTCTCAACATAGGAGGACATATCCGCAGGAACCATCGCCAGATGCGGACCTTGATGGGTGTCCTTAATTTGGTTCAGGCGCGCAGTCAACTCCGTAATGTTCATCACTTGTGGCGTAATTTGTACGCCGAAGCGCTCTGTATACAGCTTGCAAATTCCCTCCAACACCTCAATCGAGGTATCTCCCGGACCGTCAAACTCATGCCATAACACGATTTCTTTGTTCTTCTTTTCCATCGCTGCCTCTCTCCCTTAACTAACTTGTCTATGATTGTTTACGAGCACTAAAGCCTGATTAGGTGCAAGTAGTAAGCTGTCTAACTTCTGACCTACGATGCTCCCCGTTAAGGAACTATCCAGCGTCACGGTCATTGGGCACCGCCCAGGTACCGCAGCCTTCAAATCAACTTGGCAGGAGGTATCAGCGCTCAAGTTAAAGCAGCAGAGCAGCGTCTGTTCGCCATGCATATACCCGTACAGAACTGTACCTTCCGGTGATTGAGCCACGAAAAAGTTTTCTGGCTTCACTAGCTGAGGCCAATCTTTCTTGAATTCACTCAGCTCCGTCAGCAGCGGCAGCATCGGTGCAGGATTAGTCCAATTGATTTGCATGACGTTAAAAAAAGCGCGGGAAATCTCCTCTCCGTTCGTGTTGTCGCCAAGACCACAGTTGAGGGGCTGCTCCTCATTCATTTCATAGCCAGTCGTCACGTATGGAATTGCATTCGGAAGAAATTGATTAAATACCGCAATCATCCGAGCCACCTCAACACCGCCACGGCTCGTGATCCGAGGCGTATCTGCTGTTTCTGCACAGGCGAACACATGAATGTTTAACTCAGGCAGCTCCTCTAAGAATGAAACGAGATTGTCCTTATTGATTTGCGTCATGACATTCCATCCGCTGCCAAGCATAATGTTGTAGCCGGTGCTCGCCGCCTTCTTGTGATTACGATTGAACAAATCTTCGCTGATCAAGATTGCATTCGGATTCAACTCTTTAATCGTGTCAAAAATACGAGTCAACAGCGGAATAGGAAGTACATGTCCGATATCGATGCGGAAGCCATCAATCCCATACTTTTCGAGATTAAACCGTACGGCCTCCTCCAGCACATCCCACAGCTCCAGATTCGGCTCCTCACCCGGGTAGTCATTGCATTTAATCGTATCAAAAAGAACATATGGTGCCTGATCCGAACTTATAAGATGTCTCACTTGCGGAGAAAAGTCCTTGTAGAGGCGTAAGAACGTAATGTCTGTCCAAATCGGCTGTACATCGTTAATCCAATCCGAATGTGCGGGAGCAGTCGTTATCCCCATCTCTTGCTCCACCAGAGTTAATAGCTCATCTCCAGTTTTAGCAGCCTTCTCTTTTAACTGCTGCCAAAGGATTGGATGAAGTTCATTGGGCGGCGGCGAGAACTTCCGCAGAAATGCTGCGGTTTCCTGGCTGTGGTAGACCGTCTCCAATTTGTCAGGCGTACACTCCTCAAAGAATCCAAGCTCAGGAATCGATGGCGGTGCAAAGCCTTCTAATTCCTGCATTTTGATCCAATACACCCATTCGGGATGTTCGGTAATGAACAAACTGTTTTTCGCCGTTACACGGGGAATGAAATCAACAACAGTCTTAATATCAAGCAAATGACAAGCTTCTACCAAAGCGCTGAGCTCATCGTGGATCGTAAACTCCTCCATACCATCCAGCAGGCTATCGTGTAGGTTCTGATCCAAGTGGAATAACGATTGCACAGCGTAAGGTGACCCGATATCTCCTTTCAGATTCAACTTGCTGTACTGGTTCACTGGAAGCATATACAGAATATTGATGCCCATTTTTTTTAACAGCGGCAGAAGAATAAGGAATCTTAAAAAAGTGCCGGATTCAATTGTTCCATCATGGTTATAATCCCAAGCCGTCGAATAACGAATTAATGAAGAATAGATCGCGCTGTCGTCTAAATTCGTGCGTTCCTTGAGCGAATATCTCCACGAAAGCTTGTCTACATACTTCAAATGCTCTGTCAAAAAATCATACGGATGTACACAAATTTCACCGTCTTTTTCCAAAAGAACACACTCATATTTGCACTCATTCCACACAGCAGGAATCCAAATTGGCGCAACGTCTTTATCTTTGTGTGTAGACAAGTAATCCTGAACAAGTCTAAATTTGCTTTCTTTGCTCATTAATAGATCCACCTCTCATTGATTGCAGTTCTACGTTTAGGGAACAAAAACCGTCTTTACGGTGTCACTCCCAACCACCTTCAAAGAGTTCAATTCATAGCCGATCAACTCGTTTATTGCTGCCTCGTGCTGATTGAGCTTAACTTTTCTGGTCACCAATTTCTCCAGTTCAGGTGTCTCAGCGGCAAACCGCAAAGCCTCCTCGAACATGTAGCGGTATTCGCCCGCTGCGATAATTTTGATTGCATGCTGTACGAATCTGGTAGGGGAAAAGGTGTACCGATACTTCGCATTAATTCCAAAAGGAACAATGCGCCCTCCTCGCTCAATCCATTCCTCCGCTACTTCGAGCTGAGTGCCCACCGTATCGATAATTACATCAAACTTATGTCCCGCGCAGATTTCATCTACGGTAGCTTGATTTAATTGGGATGGTGTTAGAGCAAAATCCGAGATTTCACTGGCAAATGCCAACCGATAGGGATTAATTTCCGTCGCTACCGTGAGCGCAGCTTTTGATTTACTCACCATTTGACTTAACAGTCCCATTGGACCCGATCCAAGAATGAGCACCTTATCGTCAGCCGTGACATTAGCTTCTTTGAAATTGTGCAGCACACAGGCAAGCGGCTCGATTAATACCCCCGTCTCCCAGCTCATATGATCAGGTAAAGGGTGTGCAAACGTTTGTACAGTTGAGAAAAAAAAAGTGAATGTCCCATTTCGATTCAAACCAGCAATAGGCATCCCATTTCCATCGGAGCCTATACATAAGTGCGGCTGTTCTTTCAAGCAAAAATAACATTCGTTGCAGCTTTGATTCGGATCGATAACTACTCGGTCCCCCACCTTAACACGGTCAACATTACTGCCAATTTCGATTACGGTCCCTACAGCCTCATGACCGCGAATGATTCCTGGAACTCCTTCCTCTTTACCGGTTATGACCGCTAGATCTGTTCCACAAATGCCTGTCATCTCAATCCGAATCTTAACTTCATCCGGGGTTACAATCTGTGGCTCTTCCCATTCGCAGAGCTCTAGCTTATCATTGGATGTCCACACCAGCGCTTCCATACGCATTCTTCCTTTCACTTTTCCTAATATCCATTTTCCACCAGAATATATCATACCTCCCATGTAAAAGTAAGGTGAATATTGTCGTAAAATGTTATTGTTTACATTTTTATAAAGCTTTCAGATAAATAAACGCTTTAAATAAAAAAAACACCTCCCCCGTAAATCAGGAAAGGTGTGCCTTTACTAGGCTTATTTTGCAGGCTCCTGTTTAAAAATGATTTTAAAAATAGGGTAGAATATCAAGAATGAAATCGTACTATTGATAATCATTGTAATAATATCCGCTGTTGTCTCCCCCATTGAACCCATTCCCCATGTATTAATTAATAAGTTATAGATAGGAGCCTTGTAAAATCCTTGCGCCGCGGCAGCACCAACGGTTATAAGAATATACGCTAATACATACCAGAAAGCAGCCTTCCAAACGTTACTGTTTGATTTAAATGTAATGCTTCTCTGTGCGAAAAAGTTAATGATCTGTGCAATGCCGAGCGTAATTTGAACGGCAAGAAAATAGCCAAGTCCTCCTCCACCTCCTGATGTAAGCGAACCAGCCGCATAATCGAATATATAATAAGCACTTCCATCAAAGTTATGTCCTAACTGAAAAACTTGAAAGCTTGTAGATAGTAATGATGTCTGTGCAAATATGAGTTTAAATAAAGGCATTAGAACAAGTTGTAATACCGTCATTCCAGCACTCAGTATAAAAAACACTATGAATTGTGCAATATTCGGATGTTGTCCCTTGAATTTATTCCAAACACCCATCATTCCTGTGTTTTTCTCGATATTTACTTCGCTCATACTCTTCTATTTCTCCTTTGAAGCCTAGAAAAAGGAGATACCGTGGTATCCCCTTTTCCTCGCTTGCTATTTTCCTATCGGTTTATCCATTTCAACACCTTCAAGATTTGCTTTCGACTAATTTTCCCGCCAGTAAAACGGTCGATTTGACGAAAAGGCATATTCAGAACAAAGTAGACATTATTCGCTAGCAGAGGTTTATTGACTGCTTCAAAAAACTTGTTAAAGAAAAGGACAATATGATAGATTGTTTTTCCAAGTGCGTTCTTATATTTAGCTTGAGCAATGGTGTCGTTTAACCCCAAGTCCTGCTTTGGATCCCAATAAGGAGAAGGAGGTTCATAACCCAAGAGCCCCTTATATTCCGCTGCCGTTACTTCATGAACATGTCCGCTAAAATAATGCGGGAATTGATCCTTTGTATGTTCACAAGAAACGGAATCGCCCGTAAGCATAACACGTTCCTGCAAAAGAATAGACTGGATCGAACTTCCGATTTGAATGTCGTAAGCGCCAGGCTCGACCGCCCAATCGTGAATCGTCGGATTATAATATGAAAAATCACGTTCCTCCAGAATCATTGTGACACGTTTGCTTTCGCCCGGCTCTAAGCTCACCTTTTCAAAACCTTTTAATTCTCGTTTGGCTCTAAATATCGATGAATCTTGTTTCTGGATGTAGAGCTGCGCAACCTCTTCCCCTGCGACTGCCCCTGTATTGGTGATGGTAAATGAAACCTGATGCTGATCAACCGTTAAATCCGTATATGCAAAGATTGTATAGGACAGCCCATAACCAAACGGAAATAACACAGGTTTATTCACGGTATCAAAATAACGGTAACCGATAAAAATACCTTCGATATGCTCTGCGGTTGCCTCCTTACCTGGATAATAAGGAGCAGAAGAGACATCACTATACTTGATCGGGAATGTCTCGCTGAGCTTACCACTTGGGTTGTACTCTCCAAGTAAAACACTCTTTAACGCTTCAGCACTTCCTTGTCCAGATAAATAGGTATGAACGATAGCTTTGACATTCTTTATAAACGGCATTTCAATGGCACCACCGCCAGCGAGAATCACCACAATATTGGAATTGACTTCTGTTAATGAACGAAGCAGTTCGAGCTGGTTATCACGTAAGCTAAGGTTTACGCGGTCAACACCTTCGGCTTCGCTGCCTTCGTCCAGCCCCAAGAACAGCAAAATGGTATCTGCTTTCTGAGCTAACATAACAGCTTCCTTTAGTAGACGGTCATTTTTCCCACCCATTCGCTTGAAGCCTTTCGCATATCCCACAATCGATAAGCCAGATTGACCGAGCACATCGCAGGCATTGGATAGCTTGGCAGGATTAATAAGCGAACTTCCAGCACCCTGGTAGCGAGGATTACTGGCGAAATCACCAATAATCGCAACTTTATTGCCGTGTTTAAGCGGTAATATCTTATCGTCATTTTTCAATAACACAATCGAACGTTTGGCAGCTTCTATCGCTTTATTGTGGTGCTCCTCATAATCGATACGCGATGTATCTTGATCATGCAGCTGGGTAGTAAAGACTAACTCAAGCAGACGATCGACAGCGTCATTCAGCACTTCTTCGTCTAGCTCATTGTTTTTAATGGCTTGCACGATTTCTTGATCCGTAATTCCATTGGTTGAAGGCATCTCCAATTGATTGCCTGCTTTCAATCCTGCAACACGGTCATTATTCCCGCCCCAATCCGTAACGACTACGCCATTAAAATCCCATTCACCGTACAGAATATCCTGTAACAAATCGTTATTTTCATTGGCGAACGTGCCGTTGACTTTGTTGTAAGAGGTCATGATGGTTTTCGGTTGACCCTTCTCAACTACACGTCTAAATCCTTCTAAATACAATTCTCTTAACGAGCGTTCATCCACGACTTCGTCAATCGTCATTCGCATATGTTCTTGGCTATTGACCGCAAAGTGTTTAGGACATGCAGAAATGCCGTTCACCTGAATGCCTTTGACCATCTCACTCGCTAATTCTCCCGTTAAATAAGGGTCCTCGGAAAAATACTCAAAATTTCGTCCGCATAACGGATTCCGCTTGATGTTCAATCCAGGACCAAGCAACACACTCACTTTTTCGCTAGCTGCTTCTTTTCCAATCGTTTGACCAACCTCATAGATCAATTGTCTGTCCCAGCTATTAGCCAAGGTTGCCGCCGTCGGAAAACAAGTGGCAGGCAGACTTTTATTTAAGCCTAAGTGGTCTGCCTTTCCGCCTTGCTTCCTCAAACCATGCGGTCCATCTGTCAGCATAATGCTGGGAATCTTCACCCGGTCGATTGCTTTTGTATTCCAAAAGTTTGCGCCAGACATTAAAGATGCCTTTTCTTCTACGGTCATACTTTCGATTAATGCTCTATACTTCAATCTCTTCACCCCGCATGCTTACGCCTATTTTTCGAATAAGTAGGTTTGCAGGATCGTGTACAACACATGCTGAACACTTGTGCGAACCCCGTTTGTGATTCCTGCAGGATCCTTCTTGTATGCTTGTTTTAATAATTTCTCGTTTTTACTTGGTGTCATAATATCGAGCATGAGATCATTGCCAGCTACAACCGCATCCGGCGCTTTCATAAACCCAAAGACTGCATCGCTGGAAACAAATCCATCAAAGCCCCATTCCTTACGCAGAACATCATTTAACAAGACGGAATTCGCTCCTGCCCACTTTGTCCCGATGATCGAAAAGCTGGACATTGCGCCTAGAGGGCTGCTTTCTTTAACCGTAATCTCAAACGGCTTCAAGTAGATTTCGCGAATCGCTTGCTCGTTGGCCCAGATCAGATTTCCTGAACGAGCATTGGTTTCTTGATCGTTCAGCGCGAAGTGCTTCATAAAGGCAATAATGCCTTGGTCTTCTGCGCCGTTTATCATAGATGCCGCCATTTTTCCTGAAAGCACAGGATCTTCTGAGAAGTATTCAAAGTTACGGCCGCCTTGTGCTGTACGGTGAATATTCATCCCCGGTGCATACCAGCCTTGAATGCCATACGCACGCGCTTCTTTACCAACCGCTTCTCCCATTTGATAGGCTAGATCATTGTTCCATGTTGCTGCAATGACGATTTCAGACGGATATGACGCGGCTTCGATTGGCTTAAAGAAGTAACTAAATCCAGCCGGTCCGTCCATCAACAACGTTTTAGGAACACCCAAACGCTCTACTGCCATCGTTCTATAAGCGCCGTTTGCTACATAATCAATCATTTCGTCCAATGTAAACTGATCCATGAATTCATTCCATTTCGGATCATCAAAGGCTAAACCTTTCAAATCCTCCAGTACTAAGCCATTATCAGCGCCAACCGTTGGCATTTCCATCGTTGAAGCTTCCGGCTCTTTTGAGAATGCGTCGACCACATTTTGCGGTGCTTTATGACTAATATTTTCATCTGAAGGGTAAGTCTTCTCCCAATCATTCCGGGACAAATACGTAACTTCACCTTTTGCTAATTCAAAGCGATTCTCGTAAGGTGTTCCGGTATCCTTATCTTGTTTGAAAACCTTCTTGTCAGCCAACTCAAGGTCATAGCTTGCCACGATATCATGTACATTGCGAGCCACTTTAATCGTATATGTGCCTGGGTCTAATACATACGCTTCCTCTACGTTCATATCATAAGAAGCCATCTCTTCGGTAGCGAACGAAAGGGTAAGCACCTCGGATTGACCTGCTTCCAGTAGAGACGTCTTTGCATAAGTGGCCAGTTCGATGGCCGATTTTTCAATGCCGCCTGCAATATACGGAGCTGAATAATAAACTTGAACAACATCTTTTCCGGCTCTGTCGCCAACATTTTTCACTTCGACTTGTAGTTCAATCTTGTCTTCCGACAATGACTGATTCAGAACCTTCCACTCGAAATCCGTGTAGCTTAATCCATGTCCGTAAGGATATAACACGGTATCTCGATAGCCTGCTTCATCATTTAAAAAGAAGGTTTCATAGAAACGGTAGCCGACATAGATACCTTCTTGATAATTGAGGAATGAATACTTCAAATTATCGTATTTGTAGTCTCCAAAGTTCTCACTTGCTGGAGCCGATGAATTGTCATAAACATACGTATCCGTAATACGGCCTGATGGATTGATATTTCCTGCAAGAATATTTCCTAATGCGTTGGCACCATAAGGGCCAGGTGTTCCTATCCACAATACAGATTTAATGGATTTAAATTCATTTACGAAACCAAGCTCTAAGGCATTCCCCGCATTTACAACGATTGTGACATTTTCAAAGGACTGTGCAACCTTTTCAATCAAAGCGCGTTTATTAGCTGTCAATTTCAACTGCTCAGCGGTCGCATCACTAGCTTCTGTACTCTCACTAGCAATGACAATAATTGCATTTTCCGAATAGGATTTCGCTTGTGCTATGGCTTCGTCCGATAAATAATCGATTTTAGGTTCATCGCTAGAGTTTCCGCCTAACATGCCTTTTACAACTTGAATGACTCCGGTACTCGCCTTGCTGCCCACTCCTGCTTTTGCACCAACCTCTTGATACAAGTCATGAAGCTCGGTATTGTATGAAATACCTGCATTTTCTAGACCTTTAAATAAATTAACCGCACGGGAAGTATCCCCCGCACCCGATCCTCCGCCGCCATAACGTAGCTCTAATGCAGCTAATCCGAAGACGTTAACCTTTTTATCTTTCAAAGGCAGCTGTTTATCATCATTCTTCAATAGAACAATGCCTTCATTCGCAATTTCTTCAGCTATTTTCCCACCCTGTTCACGTGCTGCAAGCGCCTCAGGGGAATCGGTTACGGCTGTAATGTGTTTTCCTGTCAGCGCATCGATGATGCTAGAAGCGGTTGCACCGAATTGTACGAACAACAATATGACAACAAGCGCTACGATCGACCAGCCGGTGAATCGTCTTGGTCTATTTTTAATTTTCTTGTAGCGTTTAGCTTCTTTTTTCATCGCTCTACGATCTTTGCGACTTAGAGCTTTCAACTCCATTTTTGTTTGTTGCTTTTGCTCTTTTCTTAATTGTTTGTCCTGTTCAATCGCTGCTGTTCGTTCTGCTTCCGGTAGCGCTTTAATTTCTTGCTTTCGCGCTCGCAGCTTAGCTTTATCTTCCTTCACCTTTTGCACGATTTCACTTTTTTTAACGCGTTTAGTATTAAAATTGTCCACCACGGCGACCCCCTCCGGTATCGTCTTTCTTTTTCACAATCATAATATAGCGCTTACATTTTAACTATCAGGATCTTGTCGAAAAAAAAGCTAAATATTGCGTTCATTCGATTTATCAAGAAATCGAGTGAGCAATATTTAGCATTAATCGTTGGTTTTTTCTAAGTCGATCATAACAATCCCGAATAGCGGAACTTCGAACTCAAGTGTATGATTCCCCTTTATTTTCAGTTGTTCTACGCTTCTCGAAGGTCGATTAATTGCATTCCAATACGCAATATCTTCGAAAGACAACTTTTTGCATTTCCTTAAATCAGCAAGGTCTAATCGCTGATCTACTTGCTCAGTAGTTAATCGTTGCTTGATCAATCGGTATGTCCCTTCAAGGTTTGTAAGTTCCATCTTTATAAAAACATAGGGACTTTTTGCCTTATGCCAAGCTAATTCTAGTTTTTCCTTATTTTCATTGATAAACAGATGTTGCTCTTCTTCTGGATAAACAGTTAAAATGCGGTAATTATCTTGCTGTTTTGTCACGATACATGAGTTGTTTTTGAACACAATCTCATCAAACAAGCGACTCACAAACTCTGTCGCATACCAATTGTCCTTGTAACGACCATCCGGTGTAAGTAATGAAAGCTTACTTGCCAGCTCATCTGGAAAATACTCAAACAGCTTCGCTGAATCGAGTGATAATGGAGGGAAATAGTGACCTGCAATTTCGTTTTGATTCATTAGGTTTATATATTGCCAAATGCTTGCATTTGCTTGCGCTAGATCCGAATAGGCGTGTAGATAATCATCCTGATCGTAAATCAGCATTCGATCCAAAATACGGTTCTGATCTTGTATGTTTGTATTCTCACCAATGACCCGAATGTAGTCTTCATCAAATAGATAATTAAGCGCAGTTTCAAGTGGAATCTTGCGCATACGGGTCCAGTCATCAATGCAATAAACGGCATTATGGCAGATTATATCAAGCAACACCGCATCTTCTGGCGGGATGGGAAAATGAATGACCACGTTCTTATAGTTTTTAAAAATTGAAATGGCATTCACTAGCGACAGACGCAATTGCCTGCTATTTTTCATTTCATAGAAGCAGCGGAACTCGTACATCCAATCCTGACTTGTCATATAATTTTGCTGCAGATGGAGATTCAATTCAGTCATTACCGTTTGAAACCATTCATTGTTATGAAATCCCCGCTCCTCCCAATCATCCAAATCTATAGATTGAAATTGAAGGTAGGGAATCATGCCAACAGACACGATCTGCTGCAATATTCGATCCAACTCACTAAATGAACAGACCAGCTTCCCTTCGCTCAACCGTATATCCACTTTTTTAAAAAAACGATTGACCGCTACCCACTTCACCCCTAGACGCTGACGCACTTCGAGCAAACGGCTATCCATAAGTTTACCTTTTATTTTAAGAACATGATTCACCTTTGAGTACTGGCCGATCGTTTTATGCAAATCTAATTGAACCTCGATGCGATTGGGGGCAATAGATGGGCCAGCCGGTAATTCACCTAACGGCACATACGGCGATAGTAAGGCTAATACATCTTGGGACAGCTCCGCATCGACACGATTCTGCACCGCTCTTATTTGACGCTGTTCACGAAATTCAGCAGGTGAAAGCTCATACCTTATTTTAAATGCCTCGTTAAATGAGCGTACATTGGGAAAGCCATTAGCTAAAGCAATCGTGACAATCTTCTCGTTCGTATTTTCCAGCATACGTAAGCTATGAAACAATCGCACTTCTTTGATGTAATTTCCGATTGAAATCCCTAGCTGATTTTTAAAGGAATGTGCCAGGTAGTATTTGCTACTATAAGACTTTTCAGCAATCTCATCCAGGCTGAGTTTGTCCGCATAATTAACATTGATATATGATACAATTTCTTTTACCTTATCCGAAGCAGTATGAACTTGCTTCTTTTCATCTTCTGGCCCAAGATATCGGTACAGCAATCCGATTAAACGTTTCGAATACCCTTCGATGATATAATCAGAACCGGCTCCCGGATATATCCTTTCGACGTACAAGTACGCCATACAATTCTTCACAAGCTCATATCCATCTTTTTTGTACACCATCGATAGTGGAATGTTAAGCTTAAATGCCGGAAACTCCTCTTGATACTCATTGGTTAGAAACTTTACCGAGAGCGTCGCATTCTCTTCACTGCCAATTACACGGACAATATCACCTTTATTAAAAACGAAAATATCGCCTGTCCGAATCAAAATATCCGAACCGTTTCGCATAATTTCCAGATAACCAGAAAGAACAAACCATGCCGTTAACTCCGTCATAAGTAGAAAATCCACTTCCTCAATCGTTTCGATTGCGGCTAGTACGATTTGATCTGATCCATTTTTCTTCTTATTCAAAATCAACAATCTCCTCTTCCAACATGAAAAAATATGTTACTGTTACTGAGTACCTGACCATTTGCTCATAATTATTGATTATAAACGATTGCTCTCTGAAATCTAAAAAAATAGGACGGTGCATCATATGGTATTCGCATTTCTGTTTATATTCGCTATGTACGCGGCAAGTAACTATTACATCGCAAGAAAAATTTTTAAATGGTTACAACATGTATTTTCAAATATAAATGGGATTATATACGGAGTCATCTACAGCTTGTGTGCGGTAACAATCATTATTAATTTACTATTGTCCTCTTCAGCTATGACGACCGATTCAAGTATTGTTAATTTTATTGGTCAATTCGGGGACTATTGGATGGGGATCTACTTCTATTTGTTCTTGCTGTTACTCCTTTCCGATGTAATCTTACTTATTAGTAAATGGATCAAAATCATCCCCTCCCCTGCGCCAAAACGTGTTATTTTTCATACAAGGTCAGTAGCATTAATTCTAGTCATAGGGTTGGTGTCCTATGGGATTTATAATGCGAATCAGATAAAAGAAGTTACTTATCCGATCCAAATACATAAAAGCACGTCGTTAGATCATTTAAATATTGTTCTGATCAGCGACTTACATTTAGGCTACGTAAATGATGTAAAGTTTATTGAAGACGTTGTTGATCGTATTAATAACATGCAGCCGGATATTGTGTTGATGTCAGGAGATATATTTAATGGTAACTACTATGCGCTCTCTAATCCTTCCAAAGGAATAGAGTTATTAAATACTATTCAGTCCACCTATGGGGTTTATGCTTGTTTAGGTAACCATGATGCAGGACGATCATACGATGAGATTGTGAACTTTATAGATAAGAGTAATATTAGACTTCTAAATGATGAGCATGTCGTTATTGATAATCAATTCGTTGTAGTTGGCAGGAGAGATTCATCACCGATTGGTGATCAAGGAAATGCTAGAGCAGTTACTTCTGAAGTGATGAGTAGCATTAATACAACTATGCCCGTTATCGTAATGGATCATCAACCCACGAATATGATTCAGTACGGAGATGATGTCGATTTAATACTTAGCGGACATACGCATCAAGGACAAGTATTTCCTGCAAATCTAATCACCAACGCTATGTTTACAGTAGATTACGGGCACTATCAGAAAAATCAGAACAGCCCTAACGTCATCGTTACATCTGGTGCAGGGACTTGGGGACCGCCCTTACGCATTGGAACGAATAGTGAGATAGCACTAATTAAAGTTGATTTTAAATAGAATGATTTATAAAAAAAAGCGGACAGCCTTTGGACGAGAATTACCGCCCTAGACTGCCGCTTTTTATAGTTTTACCTAAGGTTGGTGCGGAGAATATCCGTTATCTTGAAATTTGTCTCTCTACATCATACAACGGTTTTTACCCATATCCTCCTGTAGCATAGTCTAGCGATTATAAATACCTTCTTTTATACATCAAGGTAATTTGGCCTGCTATGTATTCCGCACTATATTGGCTGCCATCCTTAATCCACCACATAATAATCCCTAATAGTGATGCTGCAATAATATCAAGGGAGACAACCTCCTTAGTGGAATCTATGTTTCTCACGTTTCTTCGCTTTTCGATCGTATTTTTTAATAGGTTGGTTAATTGGTTTTTGAAGCCTTTGTGCTCTACCAATACAGCAAAGATTTGCCGGTATTCATAAAAATAACTTAAAAATGTGACCAACTGCTCCTGCTCGATACTGCTCTTCACTTGTAATAACGGTTCAACCTTCATGGACAGGTCATCAAAGATTTCATGTACGATCTGGCGCAATAAATCATTAATATCCTCATAATGCAAATAAAACGTTGCACGATTCAGCTCAGCACGGTTGGCGATTTTTTGGACAGTCAATTGAGAAATCTCCACATTCTCGGCCAATAATGAAAAAACAGCATTTTTCAGCATCTTTTTTGAGCGAATGGCTCGTGGATCAACTTTTTTATGTTCGGACATTTCATCCCTCTATTATCGTTTATATAGTATTTCATCAACTAATTTACCCATTCTGTCGATTAGTCGACATTTTCAATAAAATTGCAAATAGGAATACCGTTTAAATGCTGATATGATTTATTTTATCGACACTATGTCGAAAAAGCAATGAAGAGAGGCCTGCACCATGCAAGAAGATATTAAGAAAATAAATAAAGGAATCCTACTAACCATTCTAATTTTTGGTTGTTTCTTATCTACACTCAATCAGACGCTTTTAAATGTCGCCTTAAGTAGTCTGATGGATGTATTTGATGTCACGGCAACAACTGTACAATGGATTTCAACAGGTTTTATGCTGGTCAACGGGATTTTGATTCCGATTACAGCCTATTTAATGAAACGTTTTACAACACGTCAATTATTTCTAAGTGCCATGTCATTTTTATTAATTGGCTCAATCATTTGTGCAGCAGCGCCGAGCTTTAGTCTACTCTTAGTCGGACGGATGATCCAAGCTGCAGGTGCCGGTATTATAATGCCGCTCATGATGAGCGTTGTGCTCGCTATTTTCCCTGTTGAAAAACGCGGCAGTGCTATGGGACTGCTTGGACTGGCGATGATATTTGCTCCTGCTATTGGGCCGACGCTTGCGGGATTTATTGTTGAATATCACTCTTGGCGCTGGTTATTTATCGGCCTCATTCCACTCGTCATCATTGTTATAGCGTTGGCATTCAAGTATTTAGTGAATGTATCCGAGACGTCTAAGTCTAAGCTTGATGTAGTAAGTGTTCTTTTATCGACCGTTGGATTTGGCTTAATTTTATACGGCTTCAGTAGTGCAGGCAGTAAAGGCTGGGACGATGTAATAGTAATTCTGACCTTAGGGATCGGGATCGCTGTTACGGCCGTATTCTGTCTTCGACAAATCAAGTCTGATGATCCACTGCTGAACCTGTCTGTCTTCAAAAATAAAGTTTTTACGATGACTTCTCTGATTAACGTATTAATCACGATGATGATGTACGCAGATATGATTTTATTGCCTATTTATCTGCAGAATGGCCGTGGTTTTACAGCATTTGATGCAGGACTACTATTGCTGCCAGGGGCGCTCGTAAATGCGTTCATGTCACCCGTCACCGGTAAATTATACGACCGTTTTGGTGCTAAACCACTGTTCATTATTGGTTTACTGTTTATTATTCCATCTATGTGGGCGGTAACTGATCTATCTGAATCTACAACGTATATGTATCTAATGATTCGTACCATTGGCCTGCGAATTGGATTAAGCTTCATCACTATGCCACTCAATACGGCTGGACTAAATGCACTGCCCAAACAACTCGGCACGCATGGTACAGCTGTGAACAATACCGTTCGCCAAATTGCCGGAGCCATCGGTACTGCTGTCGTAATTACGATTTATACAGTACAGGCAACAAGTCATGCGGCCACAGTGATGCAGAGCAACCCCTCTACTACTCCTGAGATCCTTAAATCCCTTGCATCCATTCTTGGGGCAAGTGATGCCTATTACTTTATGATGATTTTATCCGTCGCCGCGTTTGTTATAACATTATTTATGCCGATGAAGAGCAAGATCATGGTTGAAAAGAAAGCAAACCTAGTTAACAAGGAATAACCTTATAACGTGGAATGTAAAAAGGACAGCGATCAGCTGTCCTTTTACATTATTAATAGCTATTCCCGGCTCACCGGCTTACTCTTGTTTATATTTTTCTTTCAGTATGCTGGAGCCAATTCCCCCGATAACCATTAAAATCAAAGAACCGAAGTTCCAAAAGAATGACCCGCCATTCAAGGTAATCTCTAGTGCCATTACTTTGTTCAGAAAGAGAACACAGAGTTTAATCACTAATAGCACAATGCCTGCTATTACGAAGACATCAAATACAAACTTTAATTTCGGGTGAGCCAATTTCTTGCCTTCTTCTATCACCTTTTTGGTCAACTCCTCGTCACTCCTTAGTAACTCATCGATAGTTACCCCAAAAAGATCGCTTATTTTAATAATGATTTCAATGCTTGGGTAGTTTAGACCATTCTCCCATTTCGAAACCGACTGTCGGCTTACAAACAGCTTCTCGGCCAGTTCTTCTTGTGACCAACTTTTTTTATTTCTTTCCGCTTTTAACTTCTCCCCAAAGATCATAGCAGCAACTACCTTTCTGCAATTCATAAGCCTATATTGGATTAATCGTATGCAGAAGTAAAGAACGCTTTAGTTGCAGCCCCGCAACCCCAAGTTGCAGTTAACACTAGGCTTACCGCTAGTTGATGTTGACCTCACTCAAGCTTGATTACTTCTCCCCTTTTTACTTCTAATCGAATACAAGATAAATAATAAAATAAACCATAACGGAGTACACAATAAAGCCGGGCGTGTTTCTCCAGCGAACAGCATGATGATCAGTATTCCAGCGAACAAGGTTAAGACAATATAATTGATAGCCGGTGTGAACGGTGCTTTGAATTTGGATTTCGCCTGTAAGTCTGGTCGGGTTTTCTTATACTTAATATGACAGATAAGAACAATGCCCCACACCCATATAAAACAAATGGCGCTAATCGTTGTCACGATTCCAAAAGCCTGCTCCGGAATAAGTTTACTCAAAAGAGCACCCACAGATATAACAATTGTAGAAATGAATAACGAGTTACCTGGTACATGGTTTTTATTCAGTTTGCCCAAACGAGGTGACGCCTGGTTATTTCTACTCAAATTATAGAGAATTCGGCTGGTCGAGAACATCCCACTATTACAAGCGGAAGCGGCTGAAGTTAATACGACAAAATTAATAATCCCTGCGGCAATTGGAATCCCTACTAAAGTAAAGGTTTTTACAAAAGGACTCTCTGCCGGACTGAGCTCCGTCCAAGGGTTAATGCATAGCAGGACGAAAAGCGCACCAACATAGAAGAATAGAATCCGTAAAGGAATTTTATTAATCGCCGATGGGATATTTTTCTCCGGATCCGCTGTTTCCGCTGCCGACACCCCGACCAATTCCACACCCACGTAAGCAAATACAACCATTTGAAAAGAAAATAAGAAGCCTGATATGCCGTTCGGAAAAAAGCCCCCATGCTCCCATAGGTTTCGTATCGTCACCGATCCTGCATCCGTCTTAAACCCAATGATCAGTAAAATGACCCCAAGACCAATCAAGGCAAGAATCGTAATTACCTTAATTAAAGCAAACCAAAACTCGAGTTCCCCAAAGCTCTTTACAGTTAATAGATTAAGTCCTAATAACACGACTAGACAGGCGATGGCAGGAACCCACTGCGGGATATCAAACCAGTACTGTACATATACGCCAACAGCAATGACATCAGCCATAGCCGTCATGATCCAGCAAAACCAATAGGTCCAACCGGTAATGAATGCAACCCGTGATCCAAGGTAGTCTTCAGCAATATCCGTAAACGATTGATAGCCCGCTTTAGATAATAGGAGTTCTCCCAGTGCTCTCATCACAAAAAACACAGCAATACCTACGATTAAATACGTGATCATAATGGATGGGCCTGCCTTCTCTATCGCCTTGCCTGATCCCAAGAATAATCCTGTACCAATGGTGCCGCCAATAGCAATAAGCTGAACATGCCGATTAGCCAGCTCTCTCTTTAATTCTGGTTGTGCCATACCTAGTTCCCCCTTGTGAGTACAATAAATTGGAATAAAAAAAAGAGAGATTGGATGTCATCCAATCTCCCAGATCGTAAGAATATCAAATAATATTCGCCCTGCTGATAGCGATCAGCATGACAAATACATATTCAGTACTCTTCTGTCCTTTTGCCTGAGATTGTGAACCCTTCGGCGCCGCGGAATCTCCGCAGTCTCTCCAGAAGCTGCTCCAGCTAAAGTGTAATCCTTAGCCATCATAGCTCGTGAATTATGAAGTTGATAAAGCGGTAACGCAGTAAAGCTGTTCTGATATTCTAACATATTACTTGTGATGTGAGTGTTAATCAGTGATAAAAGTCTCAAGAATTTAAAGTTAGCCTCATGAACATACTACTTTTTGAAAAGCAAAAAACTAAAGGAGTATGCTGATGAAAGCCGCTGTAGTAAAGAAATTCAAAGAAAAGTTAGAACTACAAGACGTACCTAAACCAAAACCCGGACACAAAGAAATCCTTGTCCATATTCAGGCGTGCGGAGTGTGTCATACTGATTTGCATGCTGCTCATGGCGATTGGCCCGTCAAACCGAAACTCCCTCTTATTCCCGGACATGAAGGCGTTGGGATTATTGAAGAAATAGGTGAAGGAGTTACACACTTAAAGATAGGAGACCGAGTAGGAATTCCGTGGTTGTACTCAGCCTGCGGTCATTGTGAGTATTGTCTTACAGGAAGAGAGACTCTTTGTCTGGATCAGCAAAATTCCGGATATTCCGTAGATGGTGGATATGCAGAATATTGTGTGGCAGCTGCCGATTATGTAGTGAAGGTTCCTGATAATTTAAGCTTCATCGAAGCTGCACCTTTATTTTGTGCTGGCGTTACGACCTATAAAGCTTTGAAAGTATCGGGTGTAAAGCCAGGTGAGTGGGTAGCCATTTTCGGCGTCGGAGGATTGGGTCATCTTGGCGTACAATATGCAAAAGTGATGGGAATGAACGTAGTGGCCATCGACACGTCGGATGAAAAGATGGAGCTTGCCAAACAACTTGGTGCAGACAAAACCGTAAACGCATTAAAAGAAGATGCCGCAGAGTGGATTCAAAAAGAAATCGGTGGAGTGCATGGTGTCGTTTGTACGGCGGTTGCGAAAAAAGCATTCGACCAAGCCTACCGGGCCATTCGTCGCGGCGGTACCTGCGTCATGGTTGGACTGCCTCCTGAATCCATGGATGTCCCGATCTTTGATACGGTATTAAACGGTACAAAGGTAGTCGGTTCGATTGTCGGCACTCGCAAAGATTTACAAGAAACATTACAATTCGCTGCAGAAGGAAAAATAAAAACCATTATTGAGACACGTAAACTAGAAGATATTAATGAGATCTACGATCTTATGTTAGAAGGCAAAATCAATGGTCGAATCGTCCTTGATATGACGAAATGATCCGAAAGAAAACACACTCGAAAAGTGTTGCTTTTCGGGTTTTTTTATGGCTAAAATTTGTCATACGGTTCACCTTAACATCTATAGAGCAAAAGCTTGATTGGAACATTGATTTTCATTCATTCGGGAAAAGAGGTGTAGATTCTACCTTACTTGCGTTAACATTCCTGTTGGGATTGTAGCAATTTTACTAGGAATGTTTGTTATTAAAGAAAGTGAAAAAAACAAAAATGGAAGAATTGATATTTGGGGACTGATTTTCAGCACAGCCATGATTTTTACGATGATTTTGGCCTTAATTCAAAAGGCGATGAATGGAGATTATGCATGGACTGACTGGCACATTTTAGGTCTACTTGGATTATCACTTATTTTGCTTATAGCTTTTATCGTTACTGAAAGAAAAGTAGCACAGCCCATGATTGAATTATCTATTTTTAGAAATTGGTCATTCAATGGAGCTAATATTGCAGCTTTTGTATTAGGTGCTGGACTATACGGGGGTTTTACTTACTTAACCATTCTTATGCAAAATTACATGGGTTATTCAGCTTTTGATACAGGTGTAAAAATGCTACTCATTAGTGGTTTCACGATAGTTCTTGGTCCAATCGCAGGAATTATCTCAGGGAAAATTGGTAATAGTTGGTTAATCAGTGGAGCACTACTTATCGGTGCAATCGGAATATTTGTTATGCGTTATATGATCAAAGTTCCGTTTGAATGGAGCTATCTGATGCCTGGCTTTATTCTTTTAGGGATTAGCAATGCTCTAGTCAATCCACCTATTACAAATGCTGCTATGGGTTCAGTTGATAAAAAGTATGTAGGTATGGCTTCTGGTATCTTAAATGTCTTTAGACAAGTGGGAATCTCCTTTGGTGTTGTAATGCTAGGAATTAAATTAACGGAAGGTTATAACGATTCGTTGAACACTAATATCATGAATTTAACCAATATTCCTACCGAGTTTAAAAATCAAATGCTGGATGTTTTCCATAAAGCTGGAGCTTTTGCAGGTTCACAAATTTTTGATAGCAAGCAAGCTGAAACATTTAAAGCTATGCCTGCTTTTGATGAAATGAAGACGCTCGTTTTTAATGCTTTTAATTCAGGTATGCAAAATGTAACACTATTGATTGGTATCTTCTTATTAATTGGTACATTCGCAAGTGCAATTTTGATTAAAAACAAAAAGAATACACAGAATGGGAATTAATCTTCTTTCACCAGTTATTCATCTCCCCGACGGCTACGTCGCGTGAGCTTGTGACAGCCAAATAGAGTGGCAAGGTTCGCCTGTTACCTTTAGACACAACAGTGACATAGACTACAGAACGACAATTGGTAGTGGTCTTAACTCTTCATGTTGTTAAGTGGTAAAGCACAAAAATTTCGGCCTACTTATGATACGGTTCACCGCGATGGCTGAAGCGGCATGTTTTTGAAACTGCCGTAGAATTCTTAAGTGTTACAAACACCTTTTGTGGCTCCTCTTTCATGGGAGTTTCCATGCATCAACTCTTCATGGATCGTTTCCATGAAGAGTTCAATACATAGGATTCGTTGTATAGATGTGTCCAATTTATACTAATGAATGTGGTACATAAAGTTCTTCTAAACTGGTAATTTCTTCAGGTGTCAATTTAACCGACAACGCCGAAACGGCATCTTCGAGATGGCTGGTCTTGGTCGAACCGATAATTGGGGCGGTGATCTCTTCTTTTTGCAGCAACCATGCAAGAGCAACTTGTGCGCGTGGAATTCCTTGGTTAGCAGCGACTTCCGCAACTCTCTCTGCTACTTTACGATCAGCTTCTTCCGTTTTAATAAACAACTCTTTAGCTATCTGGTCATTCTCGGATCGTGAGGTCTGTTCATTCCAATCCCTAGTTAACCGGCCTGCAGCCAAAGGCAGGTAAGGAGTGACGCCAACTCCCTCGTCTCTGCAAAGGGGGAGCATTTCTCTTTCTTCTTCCCGGTAGAGCAGGTTTAATCTATTCTCCATAGAGACGAACCGTGTCCAACCGTTGCGCTCTGCAACATGCTGAGCTTTCGCAAACTGCCATGCCAGCATGGAAGATGCTCCGAGGTATCTGACCTTGCCCGCCTTAACTAAATCGTGAAGAGCCTCCATCGTCTCTTCAATCGGCGTATTTGGATCCCACCGATGGATCTGGTACACATCGACGTAGTCTGTTCCGAGTCGTCTTAGACTGTTATCAATTTCGGTCATGATGGCCCTGCGGGAAAGTCCCATAGCATTCGGACCTTTGCGCATCGGAACAAATACCTTTGTAGCTATGACGACTTCGTCACGATGAGCGAAGTCCTTTAAGGCACGCCCGAGGATTTCTTCGCTTGTTCCGTCGGAATACATGTTGGCAGTACTGAAAAAGTTGATGCCCAATTCGAGTGCCCTCTTAATAATCAGTCTGCTTTGCTCCTCATCCAGAGACCATGGAGTATTGCCGCGTTCAGGTACGCCGAAACTCATGGTTCCAAGGCTTAACTTCGAAACCTCTAACCCGCTGCGTCCAAGCTTCACATATTCCATTTAATAACACACTCCTTATATATTTGTAGGGGAAGGCGTTACGCCTTTAGGTTTCGTGGATCTCTCGGTGATACGTCGCTCGTGATTACATTACCAAGGTAGCTGACGTCTCTCGTTTGAAAATGTGCCCGTCGGACCGTCCTCGTCGAGGAGCGCAAGGCGCACGGGATGTTTGAAGGCCGTTTCCTTTGTTGACCCCAGTGACCAAGGCGACGGGTTTATGCATTTCCCCTCTCCTTCCTTGCATCATCTGCAGACCCATTAAATACCTTTTCCAGTTGATGTATCAACCTTAAGACAATACCACTCCCTTAAGTTGACATATCAACCTATGAATACATAGTAACACCTTGTGGTTGATGCGTCAACCATGATATTATATTCGTATGGATATAAACGAACTTAACGAAGATGAAATGCGGATATGGAATATGTGGAAAGGCTCCTTTAAACGAATCTTCGGTCGCGTTGTAAAAGAAATGTCTGAACACACAGGACTCTCAGAGGGTGATTTTGGAGTATTAGACCGGCTAGTCCAATTTGGCAATGGTAAGCTTCGCCAACAGGAATTAGCTGACTCGATGGACTGGGATAAGAGCCGACTATCACATCATCTAACGCGGATGGAAAAACGAGGTCTAGTTCTGAGGAAACCTCTAGACACAGATCGCGGTGTTCAAGTCATCATTACTTCCGCCGGAAGGTCAGCCTTAGACGAAGCCCTTCCCATAGTCTCAAAGGCAATACGCAAGCATTTTCTAGATCTATTAACCGATCAAGACATTGAGTCGATTACTACACTGGCGGAAAGAACAACAACATCCTGATTGCTGTTTTTGATGTAAGGAACCGGCCCCTTCCGCCAAAATAGCGGAGGGGGCATTTTCTTTCTTATCGGGCAGAGGGAAGATTCTCCGCAGGCACCCTTGTCATATGTTCCCCTTCCCGATCCGCCACGTGCTTGAACCCCGTTCTGACTATAATCCAAGTTTTTATCTCTAAGACCCACCAACCCAAAATGAAAGAAACTTGCCCCTACTTATGATACGGTTCACCGTAACATCTACTTAACCTCACACAATTACAAGGTAATTTCTCAACCCATTATGCTTTTAATAATAAATGAAACTCACATCCTTCAATATTCTCTTTCAGAACTATTCGAAATTCAATACAATAAAAGCGCAATCAAGAAATTTATTAGAAATGAAGTCAGAAAGTTTGTCCATATGCAAAATTCTGCTGAAGCCAACTAATCGCCAAACAAGAAATCAACGCCCCAGCATTATTTCACTGGAGCGTTGATTTAACCAAAAATAGTATGCATTAAAATTTGGCCCTACTTATGATACGGTTCCCTGCGCTGTCTGTAACGGCAAGTTTGAAGTCCATCCTTTACTGCCCGTCAATGTCTACTTCTAAACCGTTTAATCGCATCCTCGGTCACCGGCTCGAAGAGGTTAAGAAGGTTGCCATCGGGATCGCGGAACAGCATAGAACGGTTCCCCCACGGCATCATGGTCGGTTCCTTTACCCAATTATCAACAAATGGCTTCAAGCGCATATATTCAGCTTCAATATCGTCGATGCGGAACTCAATAATGACAGTGCGATTATTGGCCCCCACTGCGCAACCGGCGCCGAATAGCTGCGTCGTCTGGGAGTGGCCGATTGCAAGGGTGCATGATGGCAGAACGAGTTCGGCAAATACGGGCGCAGGTCGCTCTGCCGAAACCCCCATGACTTTCTCATAGAACTCGACGAGACGATCCACGTCGTCAGTAATGATACGTACAGAAGCGAAATTCACAAGATATCATCCTTCCTAATAATAGGTCTGGCTGTATCCCACAGCCGTTGTAAAACATACTTTTTACTATCTATCTCCTTTACATTTACATGTCCAATTATAAAAAAACGCTACTGACAACGTTATGTCAGTAGCGTTTTAGAATTCTTTGGACTTCCTCACGAATCCAATTTCGGAATGATTCGGGTTCCAACACGATAACGCCCGCTCCCCAGCCAAGCACATTAAAAACAAGCAAGGTTGGAATGCAACTGTTGTGATGCAAAAAGAAGTCGCTTTTATGACAGTGTAGAAATTAATACAGAACCTACAAACCGCGTGGCATCAAACGCTGTAAATCTACACACATCTTCAGGAATTTCCTATGGTTCCTATAAAGGATATAATGTTAGAAAGTAACGAGACTATGTCAAGAAGAATGGGAAGAAATTGTTGGAACGATATCAACAGTTCTACTCTGAACCAGTCACCCCTAAAGATCAATAATTTGTTGTAGACATTTGCTTAACTATCCTTGTTAAAGAGTCCTATTCAAAAATAGAGCCAGACATTCTCCCAAAGAGAATGGCCCGACTCTATATCTGTTAAGATGTGTTTCTATTACCAAAGGTTCAACTTCACCTCATGCAACCTTGTATTAGGATAGCCGATGAATTGACCATACTATATCCGTACTGAAACCAAGGGTTAGACCGTCAGCTTCGTAATATAATCCAACTTCATCACCTGCTTGCAGCTCTACATCACCGGATAGCGTCACCGTCGCACTACTTAGTACGATCCTTATAGTTAAAATTAACGCCATATTGACGTCCAAGATAGGCATATAACCTTTTATTAAATCAGTGCTGCCATTCTTCTTTACGGTAAAAAATGGATCAATGCCACTTCCTAAGCTTATACTAACTGGAACGTTAGTCTTATAGTTAACAGTTGCATGTATAGCATACTTGCCAGTGGCCGGTGCCGTAAATATCCCTGTAGCAGGATTAAATGCAGGGTTTGCGTAATAAGGGGACGCCTCACTCCAATTCGTAAATAGCGTGCCACTAGCGATTGAGTATGTCGTACCCGTAACAGAAAATCCTTCCGAGGTAAAAGAAGTCCCCGCTGGCCCTGGATCTCCTTGTGGTCCCGCCGGTCCTGCTGGGCCTTGCGCTCCCGCTGGCCCCGGATCTCCTTGTGGTCCCGCCGGTCCTGCTGGGCCTTGCGCTCCCGCTGGCCCCGGATCTCCTTGTGGTCCCGCCGGTCCTGATGGGCCTTGTGCTCCCGCTGGCCCCAGATCTCCTTGTGGTCCCGCCGGTCCTGATGGGCCTTGCGCTCCCGCTGGCCCCGGATCTCCTTGTGGTCCCGCCGCTCCTGATGGGCCTTGTGCTCCCGCTGGCCCCAGATCTCCTTGTGATCCCGCCGGTCCTGATGGGCCTTGTGCTCCCGCTGGCCCTGGATCTCCTTGTGGTCCCGCCGGTCCTGATGGGCCTTGTACTCCCGCTGGCCCCGGATCTCCTTGTGGTCCCGCCGCTCCTGATGGGCCTTGTGCTCCCGCTGGCCCCAGATCTCCTTGTGATCCCGCCGGTCCTGATGGGCCTTGTGCTCCCGCTGGCCCAGTCGCTCCGGTATCGCCTTTATCACCCTTGACTCCACTGCCTTTAGAATTCTGCGATTCTTGGTCAACCGATGGCTGAGTACTGATGGTGATGGTTTTCATGGTGGAATTCCATACTACTTTTGCACCGAATAATTCGGCAATAAAACGTACCGGTACCATAACCCGGTTCTGAATGATCTTAGCAGGTTGATCGAGCGTGACCTTCTCCTCTACATCACCGACTTTAATGCTGGCGGTCGGGTCGCCTATAATCAGCGTACCCGATGCATCTCCTTTAAAAACCGCTATTGTTTGTGTAGAACTGTTCCAGTTAAGAGACACGCCGAGCGAGTCTTCAAGGACCCTCAAAGGCATAAGCGCGGTTCCTTTATGGACAACGGGTTCGACGTCACTCGGGATTACGCTATCATTAACGATAATAGTAATCTCGGCCACTTGGCCGACCGGAGCCGCCTGAGCAACAGGAACCACAAACAACGTCATTACAAGCACAAGTACAATAGATAATTGCAGTCTTTTTATTTTTATCACTTTGCTTTCCCCCATATTTAGTCAATTCGAAGTAGATACCAGCACCTAAATAATTACGAACAGCATTCAATGGTTCGGCGGTTTCAATCTGATAGGGATCACCTTCAAGTCCCGTTCCTCCAGCAAAGCTCACTGCCTCATATGCCTTACCTTCATCTGTCGCGAACAATCCGGGTATACCACTTAGCACCACTAGCTAGATCTATTATAATGGAACTAATTGTATTTAATAGTGACCGCTGTCATCAGTATTGTCACATGACAAATTAATTTAGTAGTCATTTACCGAAGCCGACAACGGAGATTGTGCGAAGATTCATACTCAAAAGCATAATATTTCGCCCTACTTATGATAAGGTTCCCCCCGATTTATCTTCACCGCGCGATAAATCTGCTCCACCAGCACCAGGCGCATGAGCTGATGGGGCAGCGTCATGCGCCCGAAGCTCATGCGCTGCTGCGCGCGGCGCATGACCTCGTCGGAGAGCCCATGGCTCCCTCCGATGACGAACACGACATGGCTCGTCCCATAGGTGCCGAGCCGGTCAATTTCTGCGGCAAGCTCTTCCGAGCTCCACAGCTTGCCGTCAATCGCGAGCGCAATGACATGCGCCTCGCTCTTTATGTGCGCGAGGATGCGTTCCCCCTCGCGCGCCTTAACAATACCGACCTCTGCTTCGCTTAGAGAGTCGGGTGCTTTTTCATCTGCCACCTCAATCACCTGAAATTTCAGGTAAGGTGTCAGCCGTTTAGCATACTCCGCGATGCCATTAATCAAGTACTTTTCCTTCAATTTTCCTACGCCAATAATTTGAATAAGCATAAGTGCCTCCTGTTATAGTCCTCTATTGAAATAGCAAAAGGACGCGCACTGGGCGTCCCTTGTAGTTTTAGTAAGTACCTTTTCGTATTCCTTAAATGTCCTATTCTTCAGACAATCCATCCCCTACTTACTCTCCTCCCGCTCCTCCATTACAAAATCCGGCTTTTCCCCAGCTTCATAAGCACTCAATATAGAATCCAGCAATCCTGGGAAACGTGCGCTCAGATCCTCTGTCCGTAGCGACAGTATACGCTGGGTTCCTTGCACCCGCGTAAACACAACCCCTGACTCGCGCAGCGTACGGGCATGGTGAGACATGGTGGATTTGGCAATCGGAACGTTGAAGCCGTTGCAAGCCTGTTCTCCATTTCTATGAATATCCGATACGATATGGAGGCGAATCGGATCGCTCAGCGCATACAATACGGAAGCAAGCTGAATGTCCTTGCGGTCCGGATGAAATAGTATTTTCATGGATGATTATCCCCTTTGTCCTACTTTTAATGCGAAAAAAATATTGGTGATCCTAATTGCATTTTATATCAACGCATGCTATATTTCAATTGTTCGTAAGTAATCGAACTATTAAACAATAAAAAAAGGAGTGCTTCGCACATGACTTCTGTAAATAACCTTTCCGCGAATGCGGATCATGAAGCCTCCGTTCCGGAAGCGACTCTTCCACGGGAAGGCCTGTTGACTCTGCTGTTCAGCATCGCTGTGGTTCTCGTCATCATGAATACAGCCATGTTCAATCTGGCACTGCCTGATGTAACCGAAGCCTTCGGCATTACAGCTGCATCCGCTTCTTGGATTGTTACCGGGTATTCCATTATGTTTTCGATCGCCTCAATCACGTACAGCCGGCTCTCTGATTTTCTGCCGATCCGCCGCCTGCTGGTGATAGGCTTGTTGACGCTAGGCTTTGCGGCTGTGGCCGGCTTCTTCAGCACCAACTTTATCTTTCTGCTTATCGTGCGCATTCTACAGGCGTCGGGCGCGGGCGCAGTAATGTCCTTATCTCTTGTGCTGTTTACCCGCTATGTCCCGCAAGCCCGTCGCGGCAAAGCGATGGCGACGATTATGTCAGCCGTTTCACTCGGTCTAGGCCTTGGTCCGGTCGCGGGCGGAGCCATCGTCGAATATCTTGGCTGGATCTGGTTGTTCGCTGTAACGGCAGCTATTTTGCTTCTCGTACCGTTGTTCCTCATCCTGTTGCCTAAAGAGGTGCCCACCCGGGGTTCCTTTGATGTGCTTGGTGGGCTGCTCTTGGGCGTCGGCACCACCGGTCTGCTGCTGTTCCTGACTAGTGGGCTGTGGGTGGCCTTGGTCGCCGGACTTGTCGCCATCGCTTTATTTGTTGGCCGCATCCGCAGCACGCCCGACCCATTTGTAATGCCCGCGCTTTTCCGTAACCGCTCATATCTCGTACTGGCGGTGGTCGGTATCGCCTCCTATCTGTGCAGCTTCGCCACATTGTTCCTGCTGCCACAGATTTTAACTCATCGTTTTGGCTTCAGTGCAAGTCATGCCGGGCTTGTGATCTTTCCGGGCTCGTTGCTCGCAATCTTCGTTTCCCGTTCCGTCGGACGAATCATCGACCGTTATGGCAATGCGGGGATATTACGCTTCGCTCCACTGCTTGTGTTGACTGCTACTGTGCTCTTCGCATTCTTCGCTGGGCGGTCCTGGATTGCCGTTATGCTGATCTATATGATTATGAGTCTTGCCTTCACGACGTTGTCCAGTAGTGTATCCAATGAAATCTCACGGATTCTGCCTTCCTCACAAATAGGCTCCGGGATGGGACTGTTCCAGCTACTGCAATTCTTTAGCGGCGCCTTCAGCGTAGCTATGGCCGCAAGTGCATTGGAATGGCAGCGTGGGCTGCCGCTCCGGGCCGCTTACTCGAACATCTACTGGGGACTCTCTATTGCAGCAATGCTTGCCATCATCTCAGCCATTGTCTACCGCAAGAATAACCGAGGTAGCTCCCTGACCAATATGGCAGATGCAGCTGATGCATAAGATTAATCCTCCAATGCACCTATAATTATTCCACGCAAAAACACCTTGCGGCCCATTTCCGGGACTGCAAGGTGTTTTTTTATAAGTCTTAAAGGTCCTTTAGACCACCAAATATTCAGCGTTCTTCTCACATTGGGTGCACTTTGCCGGCGGGTCCCAGTCAGAGAATTCCGTTTCCTTCAAATCCACTACATCTGGTGCATCTTCATATTCGTCCACAAACAAATCAATAGCTAATTCTACATGTTCTTTACATACTACATACATTCAACCAAGCATCCCTTTCTGTGCCGCTACGGCCTAATACTCCTTCTATTGTTCTACCATACTTCCCACGAAAATGGAACTCCTATCTATCCATTCCAGCGATCTGTTCATCCATTGTCTATATTCTTGCCCTTCACCAAAAAAAGATTCCTCTCACCCCGAAGGGCAAAAGGAATCTCATCACTTCTCTCTCTCTATTTTCTATAAATATTATTTTAAACTCTCCATCCTACCCTAGAAACTCCACCGGACGATCCAGCTCATACAATCTGCGGTAACGTGGTTCTTTTTTCATCAGCTCCGCATGGGTTCCACGCATTTCTACTGAGCCATTTTCCATAAAAATCACTTCATCCATCTGCTCCGCACCGACCAAATGATGCGTTACCCAAATTAGTGACTTACCCTTCATGGCTTCGAACATTGTCTTCAAAAGATCACGTTCCGTCCGCGGGTCCAACCCTACAGTCGGTTCGTCGAGTATGACAACAGGTGTATTTTGCAGCAAAATACGAGCTAACGCTATCCGCTGACGCTCTCCACCAGAGAATCGTTGCCCTGCTTCACGGACAAAGGTATCATATCCATCTGGCAACGAGGAGATCAACGTATCCATTTTGGCTAAGGCGCCAGCTTCTTTAATGGCTTGTTCGGAAGCCTTCGGATCACCCATACGAATATTGTTAGCTACTGTAGTATCGAACAAATGTGGACTCTGATTAAGCACCGCTATAATAGAAGGAATATGCTCGCCATAGGCATCTGCAGCGATTCCATTAATCGTAACCGAGCCGTCAGAAGGTTCAATAACACCTTGAATAGCCTTTAATAACGTCGATTTACCCGCACCACTTCGGCCGATAATCGCAATCTTTTTACCTTGTGGAATATCGAGGCTGAGATCGCGAACCGACCAGTTAGCCTCTGAACCATAGTGGTAACCTACATTTTCGAGCTTGATGTGAGCACTCTTCATGGCCTGAGGCAGAGCATCGACTACAGTTGCTTTTTCAGAGACGATGTTCTGCTCAGTTCCATTTACACCAGACAATCGCTCCAACGAGTTACGGTACTGCGGGATTTTCTCCACCGCTTCAGACACTGGAAGAAAGGCATCTGCTACAGGAAAAACAACCAGTACGAACGCCGCAATCAATGTACCCGCAATAGCACCATCTGCAAACTCTCCAGCGGCCCAATACAGCATAGAAAGCACGCCAATCCCAATTACCGCTTGCCCAATGAACGTACGAATACGTGCCCAGCTGCGCAGCGCTGCATCGGTTTTGGCTACTTTTCTCTCATCTGCTTCATAAGTGTCTACGAACTGGCTTTGTCGTCCACTAATGACCCAGTCACCCATACCAAGTACGGCGTCAGTCAGCTTTTGATAGAGACGATTACGCTCTACTTTCACTTCACGTTGGCGCTTCTGTGTGAACAATAGAGATAAGAACGGCAACACCACTACTAACACCAATATATACAGAGCCATCAAAAGCGCAAAGGCGATATCAAAAGTACCCAGTGCAATCACAGCTGCTCCATAAATCAGCAAAGCAATAATGCTTGGAAACACGGTGCGCAGATATACATTTTGCAAATATTCAATGTCATCCGCAAGCATCCCGAGAATATCCCCAGTGCGGAA
This sequence comes from Paenibacillus sp. FSL H7-0737, assembly GCF_000758545.1. Classification (NCBI taxonomy): domain Bacteria; kingdom Bacillati; phylum Bacillota; class Bacilli; order Caryophanales; family Paenibacillaceae; genus Paenibacillus; species Paenibacillus sp. FSL H7-0737. Next base: position 6,719,648 of record NZ_CP009279.1, read on the forward strand.
GCGTGACGACAGGAACAAAGCCTGTGGCTCCAAAATATTGTACAGACGCACACGCATCTTAGATAGAATTCGCAAAATCGTGTCATGCCCAACTAAACGTTCTACATAATGAATGACAGCCCGACTCGTTCCGAACGTACGCACACCTACAATCGGTACATAAATCATTAGAATATTTTCGACGGGTGTAGACGCTTTTGAGATCAGAAATCCTGAAGTATACATTAATGATGAGGCTGTAAAAATCGTCAACGCTCCAAGCACGATAATAAGCACAAAACGCCAAAAATACGACGATACATACGGAGCAAACCATCCTTCACGTTTCAATGGATTCCCTCCAATTGCGACCCAATCAACTCATAATACGCACCCTTGCGGGCAAGCAACTCCTGATGGGTACCGATTTCTGCCACTTTTCCTTGTTTCATTACTACAATAATGTCCATATCAAGCATCCAGTGCAGGCGATGTGTAGCCAGAAAGACCAGCTTTCCTTCAAAAAGAGGCACCATCGTCTCCTTCAGCTCATATTCCGTCTCAATATCCAGATGCGCCGTTGGCTCATCTAATAACATAATTGGACGACTGCTGAGTAAAGCTCGAGCCAGCGCAACCCGCTGCTCCTGCCCGCCACTGAACGAACGACCGCCGCCGCCGATCATCTCATCCAAGCCATTTGGAAGGGTTGCCACCAGCTCTGATAATCCGGTAGCTTTCACAGCTGCAGCCACAGCTTCCATAGAAGCCTCAGGGTAATAGAAGCGAATATTATCAGCCAATGTACCACTAAAAATATAAGGGCGCTGCGGGATATACGAGGTCTGCTTTCGCCAAGCCTCATCCGTTAATGCGCTAACCGTTGTACCGTTAACCGTGATACTTCCTGAAGTAGGGTGCAAAAAGCCCCCTAGTATATCCACTAACGTAGATTTACCGGCCCCACTCTCTCCGATAATCCCAATTTTGCTTGCTCCTTTAAATTGCAGGTTCACCGCTTCCAGCGAAGAAAGACCAGCTTCCTCGTATTTCACACTGACATCATTTAATGTAAGTGTGCTATTTTTATGCCAAGTGAATATCTCTTCTGGTGTTTTCGATGCTGATTTCAATGCTTGGTCACCATTAGAACCTACTACTTCAGCTTTCACTTCATCCTGATCTATAATGCTCTTCATTGCCTCAGCGGCTTCCTTACCATCGAGAGTAGCATGGAAATCCGAACCTACCAATCGTACAGGCAAAAAATATTCCGGTGCCAAGATCAGAATGGTTAAGCCCGTAACCAGTGTCATCTGATCGTTGACCAGACGCAGGCCGAGACTTACCGCGACGGAAGCAACGGATAACATCGTAAAGAAGTCCAGCGCGAACGAAGATAAAAAGGCTACTCGCAGTGTACGCATCGTCGCCGAGCGATATCGATCGCTGACGGTGGCAATACTCGTGCTATGACTACGACTGCGGCCCAGAAATTTCAGCGTTTCTAGCCCACGGAGAGAGTCTACGAAATGATTAGATAAGGTGCGATAAGATTTTAGCTGACGGTCCATCTGCTTGCGAGCCGTCATCCCGATCAAGATCATAAAAACAATAATAATCGGCATGGTGATCGTTAGAATTATCCCACTCGCGGTATCCATCTTGTAGATATAAATAAGCACCAAAATCGGTGTAATTGACATCCCTACCATTCTAGGGATAATCGCTTCTAAATATGTGCGGAACTTTGTTACGCCTTCCAGCACAAGTGTGACAAGATCCCCGGTTCCACGCCCGCCCACCATTCTGGGTCCAAGCTGGAAGAGCTTATCCATCATTTCCCTCCGCATGTTGCTGCCTGTTGCTTCCGCAAAGCGGTAAGAGATACGGCTCATCAGCATGGCGCAAGCATGGCGCACTAGAAATGCAAGAAGGAACAATAGCGAAGTAGCCCATTGTTCCTTCAGAGGTTCTCCTGCAAATAGCGCAGAGATGACTTCTGCCAGCCATTTGGCCAGCAGAAGTATGGACATGCTTTGCACCAGGGTAAGGAGGCCAACGATCAGAAATACCGGCTTAACTCCTTTATACCCAAGCAAATTTTTATCCATTAGTATTCAAGATGCTCCTTCTCGTGAACGCGTTTATGAAAGACAAAGTAACTCCAAATTTGATATCCCAATACGAATGGAAGGATGGTCAGTGCCACAATCGTCATTACCTTTAAAGAGTAATGTCCCGAAGCCGCATTGGTGATTGTCAAATTAAAGGCTTGATCGATTGAACTAATCATAACACGTGGGAACAATCCTACAAAGATAGAAGTTACGGACAATGCTATTACCGCTCCTGTCATACCAAAAGCATAGCCATCCTTCTTCTTCGTCATGAAATAACCCGATAATATAAACGCGATAATTCCCAGCGCTACTATAATCATAAGAACTAAACCACGTTGTTCGAAAATATCAGTCATATAATAAGTCATTACCACGAAAGCAAGCAATAAAGCCCCAAGTGGCAAAAGCAATCTTTGCGCCATTTTTCGAGCGCGAGCCTGTAGATCTCCCACTGTACGCAACGTTGTGAACATGAGACCATGTACCAAACAAAGAAGGACAACAGTCACACCAGCTACTACGGTATACACATTTACGATATCTGTAAAACCTGCGTACATTTGCATATCGCCATCAATCGGCAAACCTTTGATGAAGCTGGCGAACACCACAGCAAGGAGGAAAGGTGGGAGGAAGCTGCCGAAAAAGATACAAACATCCCAAGTTTTTTTCCAAGCTACTGAATCCCGTTTACCTCTAAATTCAAAAGCAACACCACGTGCAATCAAAGCTAATAAAGCAAAGACAAAGGGAATGTAAAATCCGCTAAACAACGTTGCATACCACTCAGGGAAAGCCGCAAACATTGCACCCGCAGCAGTAATTAACCATACCTCGTTTCCATCCCAGAAGGGTCCGATCGAGTTAATCAGAATCCGGCGCTCAGTGTCATTCTTAGCGAGAATTTGTGTTTCCATCCCTACGCCGAAATCGAAACCCTCCAGGAAGAAGAACCCTATAAACAGAACTGCAATGAGCACAAACCACAATTCATTAAGAGACATCATTGGGCGCCCTCCTCGTTATATGGATCATGCGAATCCCCGTGATCGTTATCCATCGCATAAGGACCTTTTTTAATCACTTTCATAAACAAACCAATTAGAACTAATCCGAGAATGGCGTAAATCGCTGTAAAAGAAATAACAGAGAATAGAACCTGACCACTTGTAATGTTAGGCGACACACTGTCTTCCGTTGTCATCAATCCGAATACCGTCCATGGCTGACGCCCGAATTCGGTCATGACCCAACCTGCTGTATTCGCAATTGGAGGAAGCAGTATTCCCCATAACATAAACCGCATAAACCAAGTGTTTGGACGGTCCATCTTTTTGCGCCACATTAAATACATTGCGTACATACCCATTACGATCATTAACGTTCCTGCTAGAACCATGATCCGGAAACTCCAGAATGTCGTACGTACTGGCGGGATATAGTCACCGGGGCCATAGGTTTGCTCATACTCAGCTTGCAGCTCAAGCATACCTTTAACTTCACCGGAAAATTTACTGTATGAAAGGAAGCTTAGCATATACGGAATTTGAAATTCTCCAGTACTTTCTTGCTTCTCAGGATCAATATTTGCCCATACGGTCCAAGGTGCCGGGTCACCACTCTTACCCCACAGTCCTTCGGAAGCCGCCATCTTCATAGGTTGAGTCTCAACCAAATACTGTGCTTGCGCATGGCCTGCCACGGCTACACCAATAGAAGAAATGATACCTACGATTGCTGCAATTTGAAAAGATTTCTTAAAGAAAGATACATCTTGTTTCTTCAATATTTTATACGCACTAATACCCGTTACGAGGAAGGCGCCTGTTGCATACGCAGCAAGAACCGTGTGCGGGAATTCAACCAGCAATTGTCCGTTCGTAATGAGCGCGAAGAAATCATTCATTTCTGCCCGTCCATTATTTATCGCAAATCCCACAGGATGCTGCATAAAGGAGTTCGCTGCTAGAATCCAGAAAGCGGATAACATCGTACCGAAAGCTACTAGCCAGATGGATAACAAGTGCACTCTTTTGGACACTTTGTCCCAGCCGAATATCCAGATGCCAATAAAAGTAGACTCCAGAAAAAAAGCTGCCAATGCTTCGACTGCAAGTGGAGCCCCGAATACATCACCCACAAAACGTGAATAATCAGACCAGTTCATCCCGAACTGAAATTCCTGCAAAATACCTGTAACTACCCCTACTGCAAAGTTGATGAGAAACAGCTTTCCCCAGAACTGTGCCATTCTTTTGTACTCTTCATTGCCTTTTCTAACGTACATGGTCTCCATGATCGCAATCAAGAGCGCTAGTCCGATTGATACCGGTACAAAGAAATAGTGGAATATTGTCGTCGACGCAAATTGTATACGCGACAGCATTACTGTATCCATATTTTTCCCTTCCTTCTCCCCTTTTCGTTAATTATATTGTGTCAAAAATTTAGACGTCATTTTGTGATAAATGTCACACAAAGGGGTACTTTTAACGGTGAAATTCAAATGATTTGTGACAAAAATCACAATTTACCTTAAAAAAAGCAAAAAAAATAAGACGGTTTGACCGTCTTGAAGTTGTTCACTGCTCTATAACAAGCTTGACTCATAAAGGCATTGGTTAGGTAATGGAAATACCCTTCTTCAGCGATTTGAGATCGCCATTCGAATTAAGCAATTGTGGTAGCATCTTCGTGCTGCGAACCATTGGAGAGTCACATAGACGGCAAGAAGGCGCATGTTCAAATGCGAAATTATCCCTCATCCATCCGTTGCATCCATCATTGGTACACGCCCAAATCGCGGTATTTTCTTCCGGTATTTCTTCCAAAGGTTTCTTCCGGTAGTTCATTGCCGTTCCTCCCATCCTGTAAGTCAATAGTGACTAACTAGATATAAAAAGACCGTCCCAACTTTCACAAGCTGGGACGGTTTCTTCTATTATTACAGTTTTACAACGTTTTCGGCTTGTGGTCCACGGTTGCCTTGAACAACGTTGAATTCAACGCGTTGGCCTTCGTCCAAAGTTTTGAAGCCGTCGCCAGTGATTGCGCTGAAGTGAACGAATACGTCGCTTCCGCCTTCAACTTCGATAAATCCGAATCCTTTTTCTGCGTTGAACCATTTAACTGTACCTGTTTGCATGTGTGTTACCTCCACAAATTTAAATTAATATGTTCTTTTTATCTTCAAACAAAGAAAAAATTCACACATTGAAAAAGGTTGTATTACCGAATATAACAGCCCTTTTCAATGCGAAAATTAGGGACTAAATGTATGATTGATATCATATTACCACACCTGATTAGCAAAGGCAAGCTGGCATCCGTATATATCCGTTTCTACCCTAATAAGTATTACCTTCCAATGTAAGGGTTGCCAGTCAGCCCAAAATTGATTAAATCAGCTTATAATTGCCATATTTATCAAAACTTTAGAAGAAATAGATCCCCGATAGCGATACAGAGTATCGCTATTTCAGGAAGCTCTACCTTCTCAACCGAAGGGGTAGTTCGCTCTACTTGTCATTACTGCTATATCATTATATGCCGACTTCCAGCATATTATTCCTCTGGTTTTTCAAGAAGTTTTACTGTAGTCTGATTAACTTTCCCATTTCGATAATAGGTAATCTTCAGATCCTCACCAATCTTCGTCTGATTATATAAATACTTGCGAAGGGAAAGCGTGGATGTAATAGGTTCATCATTAAATTTCGTAATTACATCATTGAACTGTATTCCCGCTTCTTGTGCAGGTCCAACAGCATCCAGAACGACAACCCCATCCTTAACATTGTTCGGTAGGTTCAGTTCCTTGCGTTGGTCCTCTGCGAGAGGAATGTAAGGATTGTTTAAATCTACCGAATATACGCCTAAGTAGGAACGGGCAATCCGCCCTTTCTCAGCCAGTTCATTAGCGGTATCTATCACATGGTTAGCTGGAATAGCAAAACCCAGCCCTTCTACACCTGCATCGGAGATTTTCATCGTGTTAATACCGATGACTTTACCATCCAGATCCACAAGCGCCCCGCCGCTATTGCCTTCATTAATTGCTGCATCGGTCTGAATGACCTCTTGCTCCCAATCATATACGCCGTCCTGATTCAAGGATACGGGAACCTTCCGTTCAGTATAGCTGACAATACCTGAAGTCAATGTGTCACCAAGTCCCAACGGGTTTCCGATGGCAATGACCGTTTCACCTAGACGAAGCTTCGAGGAATCCCCGAGCTCTGCGATTGTATTGATCCCTTTGGCATCAATAGAAAGGACCGCGATGTCACTCACTTTATCCGTTCCAACGAGTGTAGCTTTACGTGTCTCGCCATCTACTGTTACGACTTCAAGATTGCTAGAGTCTTCGATGACATGGTTATTAGTAATGATAAATGCTTTATTATCTACCTTTTTATAAATCACTCCAGAGCCTAATGCTGACTCATCCAGAATGTTCAATTCTTTATTATCTTCTTTATGGTTGATAATGCTTACTACTGCAGGACGAACCGTAGCAGCGGCTTGAATGATACGGTCAAACGGATCTCTGCTTGGGGCAACCTCCCCAGTTGTTACTACCGACTTCGGGGCAGTTTCGTGACTCATTTGTCCAGTAAGCATACTGAATAAAAAGACTGCCACCACAGCACTGATTAAGGAGCAGACGGCGGATATTTGCCAAGTGGATAAGCCCTTGCGCGATCTTCGCACAGAATGCTTGCGGTTAGCAAATGATCCCTTTGATGCTTCATCCCCTCTGGACCGTGATACTTTAGTTGAATAGAAATCGTCATCAAACAATCCCACCGAAAATCTCCCCCTTCTATTGCCAACCGTTCACAGTATCTAAAACCTGAACCTCTAGCAATCACGTTCCAAGCATATACCTCTGCATCCTTTAGACTCCAACAATCACTAAAAAGTTTCACTTTATCCATTAACCACACAATAGTTTCAGTTAATCGAAAGAATTTTAGAATCTTTCAATATATCTTCTCTACTAGGAATATTTTGCAACTTAAAAGACTACACTAATAGAAAGGTTCCATAAATTTAGAGTTTGCTTATCACGTCTATAATTGTATCACAGGCAACCCTCAATTCGTGATTTTCCTGAGGTAAAAAGCCTGCGAATTTTTTACAACTCCAGTTCTGTTTTTACTACATAAGGAGGTATAATTATGAATTCTTTTTCCACAAGTATGGATCTGGTGGAGTTTATCGGTAAGCTTGGCGATTTGAAGGATGAACACTACCATATGACCCTTGCCTTCAGTGCTATGATCGAATTGATGATCGATAAAGGCCTGATCTCCCGCCAAGAATTAGAACGAAAGACTGCTGAGCTTGATCAGCTTATGACAACTGGCTCAACTTATCCCATGGCGTAGGTTGGTCATAATACGTATCGCAAAGCTTAAACTCACTATCTTTAAAGAAACAGCCCCGATCCTCCATTGCGCAACGTACCGACATTTTAGCCAAATCCATCATATTATGATCCCGGCTTAAATGCGCTAAATAGGTACGTTTAGTCCGTCCTGTGAGAATTTCACTTAGTGCTGCTCCCGCTGCTTCATTAGAAAGGTGACCCATGTCGCCAAGTATGCGTCGTTTCGTATTCCACGGATAACGTCCCATCCTCAGCATTTCAATATCATGATTCGCCTCCAGCACCAATACGTCTGCCTCTGAAATCGCATCTCTTACCTTGTCGCTAACATATCCCAGATCTGTAGCTACACACAGTTTTTCTTTTCCATCATAAAAATTGTAACCCACCGGCTCCGCCGCATCATGAGAAATTGCAAACGATTCTACACGCAGACTACCAAAATCCCTATGCTGTCCCGACTCCATAATGATTCGGTTATAGTCGGGTATTTTTCCAATGCCTTTTTCAATGGCTCCCCAGGTATTGGTGTTCGCATAAATCGGAAGATCGTATTTACGGGCCATTGCCCCGAGTCCTTTAATATGATCGGAATGCTCGTGTGTGACTAAAATCCCGTCTATATCATTACCCGTTAGCTCGCGCATGGCCAACAGCTCATCGATCCGCTTGGCACTTAGTCCCGCGTCAATCATAAGTGTTGTCTCCCCGTTCCGAACCACCGTTACATTTCCGGTAGAACCACTGGACAGTACTGTAAATGAAATCCCCATTTTCCTTACTCCTTCTAATCTGTTGTCTTCGGACTGATGATGTCCGCACTTATAGCATCCACATAATAGGCATTGCCGTTCTCCAGCATGAACCGCCACATTGGCGACGCTACCTGACTTTCGGAGTTGAACAACTCACCATAATAACCAAGCTCAATCTCCTTTACTACGGAGTCTGCCGGAAAATATTTTTCAATCAAACTGCTAAGCGCTTGCGATGCCGGCAGTACCTTCTGTTCCTTATCGCTACTGCTTGCCCCTATCTCAATCTTAGGTGAGCGGAAAGCTACAATCTTCTGATCACTATTAATCAACTCTAACCTAACTCGGAATAGCGACCACTGATTCTGAACTAGCGGGTGAAGCACGAACTTCCCAACTTCACTTTCTTGAGAATCAAAACGATAATTTGCGATATCCGGTATTTGACTCTCAAGCGCCTTGCTAAGGTCAGTGAAGGAAGAATAGATCAGCTTGCTGTCTATAGGAACATCTAATTTAATGGGTGGTTCATTCTGCTCTTCAGCAGAATATCGATAAGTTATATTAGGAAGCTGCGGGGTAGAAGCCGGAATGGGACACAACACACGAATCCCTTTCTGCTCCATGACCGCCTGGGTTTCTTCGGACAGGGAAGTGAAATCGAGATTGGCACTAACCTGATCGCGCAAATCAATCCACAGCTGATAACATAGCAGCAGATTTAGACCTAAAAAGGCGCAAATTAGTACATTTTTGGCTCTTCCCCAATCCATACCCTTACCTCCTAAATGTTATATGAACAACTTGTACATTAATTTAATGTAAGAACGCTGCCGTCAATAAGCGTAACCTTCCAGACTGGAAGTAGTTGCAGCTTCTCTTCTTTCACTACAGGTACATACGCAGGCGTTAAATCCTTCACTGCCGAAGTTTTGCTGACCGCAGACAATTGATTCTCTAGCTCCACGCCTCCAGATAGCTCTACGATTTTCTTCTCTGCCTTACTCTCATCAATATAGATTAACGAGCGTTCATAAGAGGATACGGTGCCTTGCTGCAATTCCAGATTAATTACACCATACTGCAGCTGCGAGTTGCTCATGATCGGATAGGAGCCATATGGATAGGAGCCATAATATTGTTGAAAAGAGACCTTTCTCTCCTGTCTCCCCTCCTCGGTGGCTTCAAGACGATAGGTTCCATTCCATCCACCATGTTGGTTCACAAATTCTACAGCTTCAAGCGCATCCTTGGCAGGTGTACTGTCTCCGGCTGGAAGTGCGGCAGGATCGCTATAGCTCATCCAATTCCGTTCCTTATCGACCTGAAGACTCCGTTTGCTATCCGTATAAATCTCCGAGCCATTTTTCTCGCGAATATATCTAGTGCTTCCAACATCGAAGAAAAGATTGTTCTGCATTTGTTCTATGGTATACATGCCTGAAGGCATCTCAACCTGAACCAGAGAAATCTTGCTGTCTGGCACATAATAATCACCATCTACGGACTTGTAAGGCGTCCAGTTCTTGCCGAAATCCACATGCTGCTGCACGTCTTGCACAGTTAAATCCGCTTTTGCCGCTTCATATATAATGTCGCCTCTCGTACTGAAGAAAATGGCATGCGCTTTGGAGTCATTCTTAATGTTATAGATCCAAATGCGATCAATGCTTTCTCCTTCAAATAGGGAATCAGGTGACAGCTGCATAACCCGCTGAAGTAACGTTACCGGAATGCCGGATCCGAACGAAAGCTCAATCCCCGGATTCTCATTTCGAATCTTATCCCAATCATAATCCTGTACCGAGTGCCGCTGGAAGCTTTCAAATCCACGCCCTTTTAACCGATTCATAATCAAGCTATAGAACGTTGAGTCTGGATAAAAAAGCGTATGCTTGTTATCGCCCATATGGATGATCATTTTATCAGGGTACAGCAGGTTCTCAACCTTTTCCTCCGGTCCCATATTGTCTGTCTTCACATATAGATTCTCGGAAAGTACCGCTGAGTCTGCACCAGGCAAGCGATAAATCAAATAGTAACTCTCAACAAGACTTCCCAGCACGAGCAAGGCTAGAATCCATGACTTCAATCTCTCCTTCATGCCTCACTCCCCCTTTGCGCATTCAGAGGTAGTGTAAAGGTTACCTTAGAGCCTTCATTAAGCTCGGATTGCAGGGAAATAGAGCCTCCATGGGCTTTCACAATTTCCCGGGCAATGGAAAGGCCAAGTCCGGTGCCTCCCATATTCCGTGAACGCGCCTTATCCACCCGATAAAAACGTTCAAAGATCCGCTCGATGTCTTTCTTCGGTATACCAATCCCGGAATCACGTACAGAAATGGAGAGCATTCCATCCTCACTTTTCAAGGCTTCCAATTCAATCGTACCGCCTTCTGGCGTATATTTTAATGCATTGGAGACCAAATTCCCCAAGACCTGATCGATTTGATCACGATCGAGCCATGCTGTGCTGACATCCCTACGGACCCTTGTACTAATGTCGATCCGCTTCTGCCGAATCTGAAAAGAAAAGCGGTCTGCTACATCCTCTAGCATTTCAGTAATATCCGTCTGCTGAATTCTGAGAAGTGCCTCCTTGGAATCCAGACGCGACAGATGCAGTAGATCCGTAACCAGACGAATCATACGCTCGGTTTCGTTACGAATAACCCCAACAAAACGAACCGCTAACTGCGGGTCCTCAAGCGCTCCATCATCAAGTGCCTCCACATAGCTTTTAATCGTTGTAAGTGGTGTTCTTAGCTCATGCGAAACGTTCGCGACGAACTCTCGGCGTGATTCCTCCAGGTTCTCTTGCTCAGTTACATCTTGCAGCACGGCAATAGTACCGGCAATCCCACCTTCACGGCGATGAATCGGAGTAAACGTAACTCTCACGATATTAGAATCTTCTCCACCCATATGTGTCAGATGAAGCATTGCAGACTGGGCATTTCCTTTAGCCAAGGAACCACTCTGCTCATAATCAAGACCTAGCAATTTATCCAGTGGGGCACCTTCCGGCAACGGACCTTCTGTTCCCAGCATAAGTGCTGCTCGAAGGTTCATAAGAATGACTACACCATTCTCATCCGTGGCTACCACACCGTCACTCATATTCGTCAGAATAGAGGTAAGCTTCTCTTTCTCTTCCTCATTCTGAGAGAGCGCCTCACGCAATCTGCCGGTCATATAATTGAATGCCTGACTGAGTTGTCCAATTTCATCGTTGCCGAGTACGGGCATTTTTCGATTGAACCGACCTTCAGCAACAGCTGTTGCATGCCTAGTCATTTCTTTAATCGGCTGCGTAATGGTGTGTGCAAGAATAACACATAGGACAACTGTCAGTCCCAAGGCTAACAGCAAACCAGAGATGAATACACTGTTGATCCTGCCCATGGTCGCATATAAATCTTTCATGTCAGCAGCAATATAGATTGCACCTACTACCTTGTCACCGGAAAGTACCGGCTTGGCCACAACCTTTTTCCGCACATTATCATCAGCAATAATATATTCTTCATTATCACTGATCCCCTGCAAGGCGCGATTCACTACGGTCTGAGTGTTGCGCTGTCCGACATAGTCATTCTGTGAGGGCACGGAGGTGGTGATGATTTTGCCGCTGGCATCAAGCACCTGAATCTCGGCCCCGTTAATGTAAAGATTATTAACCATACCACGCAGACTTTCTACAGCCGTTTCCTCGTCAACGGTACCAGCCTCACTACCGAATTTATCAGCAGTCAGGATGGACAGCATCTCCGCACGTGCTTTAAGATCCTTCGTGAAGTTATCCGTTAACGAGTTCTTCATCGAGCTGACAAAATAGACTCCAATTAACTGCATAGCTATCAGAATCAGCAGCACATAAATAATAATAAGCTTGGCCTGAATTGTCCGGAAAAAGGACCACCACTTCATCACAGTCCTCCGCTTTTAGGGCTATGCATCAAATAGCCAAGTCCGCGCCGAGTATAAATATATTCCGGCTTGCTGGGATTCTCCTCAATTTTCTCTCTTAGACGACGGATCGTCACGTCTACGGTCCGCACATCGCCGAAATACTCGAATCCCCACACAGCCTGCAGTAAATGCTCCCGGGTCATCACCTTACCCGCATGTTTAATCATATAGTAGAGCAGCTCATATTCACGATGGGTCAAATCAAGCGGCTCCCCACCCTTATAAACCAGATACATATCTGTATCAATAAATAGATCAAAATGGTATATACCCTGTCTGGTCTCTGCAGGTTCATTCGCCATTCCCGGCGGTGACGGTTTGTGCTGTCTCCGCATTTGGGCCTTCACTCTGGCGAGTAGCTCACGTGTACTAAAAGGTTTGGTCACATAGTCATCCGCACCAAGCTCTAGACCAAGCACCTTATCAATCTCTCCGTCTTTGGCAGTAAGCATAATGATAGGAATGTCCAAATGTGCAGAACGAACCTCACGACAAACATCCATCCCGTCCTTACCAGGCAGCATAAGATCAAGCAGCATAAGATCAGGCTTTTTGGACAATGCCAATTCTACTGCACTGTTACCATCAAAAGCACAAATAACCTCGTAGCCTTCTTTTTCTAGATTAAACTTCAATATATCAGCAATAGGCTGTTCATCGTCTACTACCAGAATCGTTCCCATCTGCATGTCTCAGCTTCACCTTCCTATCCCTACTTAAAGATCATTCCTTTATTTTAACATACCTGTCTTACCGTCACATCCTACGAAATAAGGAATCGGCTTCCCCAGCAAAAAGAAACAGCTATATCGTCATTCCTATATTAAAAAAAATAAAACCGCTCGAGTTTAATCGAGCAGTTGAGGTTAAAGTATGAATTATCGCAAATACTTCATTGGATTTACCGCAGTGCCATTCTTCCGAATCTCAAAATGCAGATGTGTTCCCGTCGAGCGTCCAGTATTGCCCATTACGCCAATTTTGGCGCCTTGCTCCAAACGCTGTCCCGTAGAAACGGAGATGCTGTTTAAGTGGCCATAATAGGTTTCGTATCCGTTACGGTGATCCACAATAACCACATTTCCATATCCACTCTTCACACCAGCAAAGATTACAGTTCCGGCATCAGAGGCTTTAATGCTCCGGTTGCCAGATACCATATCTAGACCCTTATGAGCACGGCTCCAGCGCTCACCGAAACTACTAGTAAGGGTTGCTCCGCTTACTGGCCAACTGAACATGCCTGTTCCTTCACCAACTACCTTCGTACCCCGATAAACCACTTCAGGGAGAGAAGATTTAATAACGGTCTGACCCAACCACTCTTCTTGTACGACCATTCCGTTTTTCTTTGTTAACCGATACTGCATTTCTTTAAGGCCCGTTTGTCCTGGACGAACCACCTTACTTTTGCCTGCTGGTAACTGGTCACTTTTCCGCACGATCACTTCAGGCTCAGTAACCACCTGCTCTGACACTTGCTCTACAGTAACAACTGTAACATCTGGCTGTGGTACCTTCAGCTTCAGTGTATCTCCAATCTTCAACGTTAGCTCTTTCACATCCGGGTTGTTACTATAGATCTCTTTTTGTGTAATTTCAAACCGTTTGGCAATCCCCGAAATCGTATCGCCCTCTTGAACGGTATAAAGAAGTGGTGCTTCTTTACCCTCGGTAAGAGTTTTGACCGCTTCCTCGACATCCAACACTTTGTTAGGATCTGTCTTCACTGGAACAATAGCAACTTCTTCACTAATTTTGACTGACTCCACTTGGTTAGGAGCTTTTGCTTTCGCAGCACTTGAACTTGAGGCTGCTGTTCTTGTGAGCTTACTAGCCGTTGCTACTTTAGTTTGCGGAACATAATGATTCTTTACCCCTTCAAGCACCGCATTTGCGGTCTCTTGATCCTTAACAATGCCAACCACCTTGCCATCTACCAATAATTGTACACCTACGGCATAAGCCTTCAGCATTCCATCTAGTTTATTAAGCGTTGCTTCACTATCAACTTCCGGCTTGTACGCTTTCTCCTGTTTAATTGTAATGCCTTCTGTCTGAAGCACCATCGTTGAATCTGGATACTTGTCCTGATATTCCTGTTGCTTCTTATCATACAGCTGATTAAGCTGTGCCTGATCGTTAAGCTTCCCGATCTCCTTACCCTTCACCAACACTTGATAGAAGGTTTCAGTATTGGCTGCTACATACTTTTTCTCTGCACCAATCAACACAGTGGTTAGAAGTACTAAACCAACAGCTCCCAAAATCCAAGAGTGCCGGAATCTACGAGTGCCTTTTTCTTGATGAAAGTGTGTGGAGTCGTGATCTAAATTGTGGCTCTGCTGAACATCTGCTCCGGATTCTGCTGTGTCGCTATCCTGCAGTTTCCCCATCCGGCGCATGAACTTAAATCCCTTCATGAAACTCTCCCTTTCAGTCCGCTCGGTCATCCGAGACGAGCGGCCAAGCTAGTTATACGATCTCGAGTATATAGATTACGACCATGAATATTTCCACTTATCCTAGTTCTAATTTCCTGCTTCTAATGGACCCTCAAAAAGGTTACAATTGGTTACAAAAAATTAACCCTTTGAACATCCTTGTCTAATGTACCATAGCTGAGCGGAAAATTTCAACTTTGTACACATAAAAAAACCCACGAAATACGCGGGTTTTTTGCGCAAATATGAAAATTTAGCCTTTTTCTTGTGTCTAGAAATTGACAATTACTATGGTTGCTGTAGAGTTTCTGTAGTTGGTGTAAGCATTTTCATTATACTCTCGTATTCATCGGGATCAACATATTTGGCAATGACTTGTTGCAGCTCCTTAACCTCATCCTCCGTTAGACCATCCTCCATCGCCGTGGAGATTTTCTGCATCTCATCCTGCGGTAGTTTGGACATCAAGATATTGAATATATTTACCTTCTCCGCCGAAGGGAGATTATCTTTTAAGTCACCTATTGCCTCAGGTGTCATTACCAATTTCTGGTCCTCTAAACTTCCACTCTGGCTTTCGTTAGTAGAAGACTCATTTGAGGCTTGGCCCATAACCGGTAAAGCATCCTCGGGTGCTTTTTCCTCCACCGGCTCCCCTTTTTCAGATGTATCCTTACTTTTATCTTTATCCTTGTTTACCGCGCTGCCTGTTGTCGTCGCTTCTTTATTCGCTTTATTGGAGTCCGATTGGCTATCCATGCCAATAATGCTCTTGACCATCCCACCTAAACCTGGGCCTGGACTATCCACTTTAATATCGAAGCTCGCCAGCACCGACTGAATATAAGCATTTACAACCACGCCCGTAGTTAGAATTGAAAGTGTACTTGCGAGTACTACAATTAGACATACTCCCAGTGCACGCTTCACGATCTTCATTTCTTCTCTCCTCTCACCTATGTTCAAGTCTATCTGGTATATTTTTTCCATGTTTTTCTATACTCCCAGTATTGACTAGAACCGGCTTCGGGAAACATACGCATAAAAGTAAACATAAAAAAGAGACCTCTCGCGAGGTCCCTTATAAATGACTAAATATATTTAGATATAAATTGGCATTACTTGATTCGTCTGCTCACGGTTACGGCCTACTGAGAAGATGGCGATCGGAATCCCTGTAAGCTCAGATACACGTTCAACATATCTGCGTGTATTTGCTGGCAGATCGTCCAATGTTTTTGCAGAAGTAATATCTTCGCTCCAACCTGGAAGCTCCTCATATACCGCTTCGCACTCTGCCAGCATCTTAAGGCTAGCTGGGTAATGCGTGATTACTTCACCACGGTATTTGTAGCCTGTGCAGATCTTCACAGTCTCAAGTCCACTCAGCACATCCAGCGAGTTAAGAGACAAGCCTGTGATTCCACTTACACGACGAGCGTGACTTACAACAACACTGTCAAACCAACCTACACGGCGAGCACGTCCTGTAACTGTTCCATATTCATGACCTGTTTCACGGATATAATCACCAGTTGCATCGTTCAGTTCTGTAGGGAACGGGCCATCTCCAACACGAGTAGTGTAGGCTTTAGCAACCCCGATAACCTGTTTAATCTTAGAAGGTCCAACACCAGAACCTATGCATACGCCACCTGCAGAAGGGTTAGAAGAAGTAACAAACGGATACGTACCTTGATCGATATCAAGCATTACCCCTTGTGCACCCTCAAACAATACTTTGCGGTCTGCATCAATAGCTTCATTAAGAATGACCGACGTATCTGTCACATAATTACGTAGCACTTCCGCATATTCCAGGTACTGAGTCAGAATCTCTTCAACATCAAGAGCTTCCGCACCATATACTTGAGTAATTACTTGGTTCTTCTCTTCCATCAAGTGACGAAGTCTCAATTCGAATTCCTCAGCGTCCATCAGGTCAGCAATACGGATACCGTTACGTGCAGCCTTATCCATGTAACATGGACCGATGCCTTTGCGTGTTGTACCAATCTTGTTCGGACCCTTACGGTCTTCTTCCAGAGCATCCAGTACCATGTGATAAGGCATAATAACATGAGCCCGGTCGCTGATCACTAAGTTTTTAGTGTCAAATCCGTTCTCATGAATATAATTAATTTCTTGGATCAAGGCAGCTGGATTAATAACCATCCCGTTACCAATTACACAAGTCTTTTCTTTATAAAATACACCAGAAGGGATTAAGCTGAGCTTAAACTTCTCACCGTCAATCAGAATCGTGTGACCGGCATTATTGCCCCCTTGATAACGGGCAACCACATCTGCACTTTCCGCTAGAAAGTCAGTGATTTTCCCTTTACCTTCGTCTCCCCATTGTGTTCCCACGACGACTACCGTTGACATGTTCATTCCTCCGTAGGTGCTAGCAAGCACCATTATTTTTCATAATATGGGCCCTGTACGTCATTCTTATGTACGTAGCCCTCCGGACTCCAAGCGGATTTACCCACTAAAGGACAATACTCAGTGTAACAGCCGTTTTTTTCAAAGTCAAATAAAACGAACGATTACACAAAGAAATGTGCAATCGTTCGGATATCATACATGACAGGTTACCCAGCAAATGGTTCTGCATGTGCTCGCTCGTAGTTAACGAACTTGTTGAAGTTTTTGAGGAAGACAAGCTCTACTGTCCCAACCGGACCATTACGCTGTTTGGCTATAATAATTTCAATAATATTTTTCTTCTCAGTGTCCTGATTGTAATAGTCGTCACGATACAAGAACGCAACAATGTCGGCATCCTGCTCGATAGAACCGGATTCACGCAAGTCACTCATCATCGGTCGTTTATCCTGACGTTGTTCCACACCCCGGCTAAGCTGCGACAGGGCGATAACCGGCACGTCCAATTCACGAGCGATCTGCTTCAAAGTACGGGATATATCCGATACTTCCTGTTGACGGTTTTCCCCGCCTTTACCGCGGCCCTGAATGAGCTGCAAGTAGTCAATGACGATCATCCCCAGGCCCTTTTCCTTCTTGAGCCTCCGGCATTTCGCACGAATATCCGTTACAGTAATCCCTGCTGTATCATCGATATAAATCTCGGCCTCCGATAGGGACTGAATGCCCATAGTCAGCTTCGACCAATCATCATCACTCTTAAAGTCACCGGTACGCATAGTATTCGCATCCAGATTAGCTTCGGCACAAATCATCCGCTGTACTAGCTGCGGCGCAGACATTTCCAGACTAAATATGGCAACCGTCTCTTTGGCACGTACGGCCACATTCTGAGCAATATTTAGCGCGAATGCTGTCTTGCCTACAGAAGGACGGGCTGCAACAATAATCAAATCATTGCGCTGGAATCCATTAGTCATATGGTCTAAATCCACAAATCCCGTTGGAATACCTGACATGCCGCCCTTATCTTTATTCTGATGGAGGAGTTCAACCTTATCAAATACTTCCATCAAAACATCGCGGATTGCGATAAATCCACTGCCGCTGCGCCGGTTAGAGATTTCAAGAATTCGCCGTTCTGCATCACTCAGCATATCGGCTACATCTTCACCGCCGGTGTAACCCTCGCTTACAATTTGCGTCGCTGTACGAATCAAACGCCGTAACATAGCCTTTTCTTCAATAATCTGCGCGTAGTATTCTACGTTAGCCGCAGTAGGCACAGCATGCGCCAGCTTAGCTAGGTAGCTAACACCACCAATATCTTCGAGCTCTCCCTTGTCCTGCAGTCTAGAAGTAAGCGTAACAAGATCAATCGGCTGGCTCTCTTCTCCGAGCTGCACCATCGCCTCAAAAATCATTTGATGCGCTTTATCGTAGAAGTCTTCGGTATTCACCCGTTCCATTGCAGTAATGAGCGCTTCATCCTGCAACAGAACAGCACCAATTACCGCTTGCTCCGCCTCAAGATTCTGCGGGGGAACCCGATCGAAAAAGAGATCTCCACCCATGTTACTCCTCCGTTACCTGAACCTTAAGGGTAGCCTTTACTTCAGTGTGTAGTTTTATACTTACTTGAAACACTCCCAAATGACGAATCGGCTCTCCTAGCTCAATCTTGCGCTTATCGATGGAAATGCTTTGAGTGGAAGCTAGCGTTTCAGCAATTTGTTTGCTCGTGATTGCGCCGAATAGACGGCCGCCTTCACCTGCTTTTGCTTTCATAGTAAGAGTAAGCTCATCTATCTTCTTGCCCAGTTGCTGAGCTTCTTCTTTTTCGTTATCTTTACGGCGTTGTTCAGCAGCTGCTTGATTCTCAAGCGTCTTCACATTGCCTTCCGTTGCCGGACGAACTAATCCACGTGGTAATAGGAAGTTCGAAGCATAGCCTTCGGATACCTCTTTAACCTGACCTTTTTTACCTTGACCCTTAACATCTTTTATGAAAATGACCTTCATTCGAATAAACCCTCTTTCGATTCGATTTCAGCCAGCACTTGCAGCAGTCTGGCTTCTGCTTCTTTACATGTTCCTTCTAGCTGTACCGCGGCGTTCGATAGATGCCCACCGCCACCCATTTTTTCCATCACGACCTGTACATTCATACGCCCAAGTGATCGAGCACTAATGCTTATCAGGCCGTCTGGTCGCTCACTAATGACAAATGAAGCGACTACGTTCGTCATCCCAAGTAATGTATCCGCAGTCTGAGCGATAAGTAGCTGAGGAATCTTCATACCTGGTGCCGTAACGACCAATGCGATTTGATCATAAATCATACGCGCATGTTTGATAATTTCGGCTTTTGAAATATACTCCTGTAAATCCTCCTTCAGCATACGCTGAATAAGAACGGTATCCGCACCATTTCGGCGCAGAAACCCTGCAGCTTCAAATGTACGTGAGCCTGTATGCAGTGCAAAGTGCTTCGTATCTACAGTAATTCCCGCTAAGAGCATTGTAGCATCCAATGGACTAATCTTTACCTTCTCATGGATATATTGAAGCAACTCTGTCACCAGCTCACAGGTTGATGAAGCATAAGGCTCTAAATAGACAAGTACAGCATCGTTGATGAACTCTTCACCTCTACGGTGATGATCCACCACCACAATTCTACTCGCATATTGCACAAGCCGCGGTTCCATTGTCATAGATGCCTTATGGGTATCTACAACAATAAGCAGTGTATGCTCCGTCATCACTTGTAAAGACTGCTCCGTTGTGATGAACGACTTAAACAATTCATCGTCTTTCCGAATCTGCTCCATCATGTTCGTTATGGAAGGATTAGGAGTTTCCATCACAATGCTAGCCTCTACATTATACATCTGTGCGGCTCTCAGAAGGCCAATCGCAGCACCAACAGCATCGATATCTGGTGTGCGGTGGCCGAGGATCAGCACACGGTCGCTCTCCTGCATTAAATCACGTAGCGCATGCGCAATCACTCGTGCCCGCACTCGTGTACGCTTCTCCGCAGCATTACTCTTTCCACCGTAGAAAGACAACCTCTGACCTGCTTTTACAGCAGCCTGATCTCCACCTCGGCCGAGCGCCATATCCAAACTGGATTGTGCTAAGGCACCTAGCTCGCTTGCAGAGTCCGCTCCAAATGCCATACCAATACTCAGTGTCATAGGCACTTTAAGGTCGGCAGTCATTTCCCTAATCTCATCGAGAATAACGAATCGACTTTCTTCCAGTGCTTGCAGACTACGATGATTAAGTAGCATTAGATAACGCTCAGACGACAGACGACGCAGATAAACATCAAACTGTTTACTCCATTCGGTGATCTCACTCGCTACCTTAGCGATCAGAGAAGTACGCTGTTGATCATCCATTCCTTGAGCAGATTCATCTAGATTATCCATCATCACTATGCCAATCGCCAGCTTCTCATCCTCATAACGTTCACGTAGCACCACAAGCTCAGTGATATCATACATGTAAAGAATACGTTCACTTGGAATAATGACAGCTTGGTAAAATCGTTCATCCACAGTGAGCTCAAGGCGAGTGTCATGCAATACGCCTTCTTTGTGAACATCCCTTTTTCCCGATACATTCGTCGTAAAAAAAGACTGCATATCCGGCAGCAATTCCAGTAGCGGTTCCCCAACTAAAGACTTGCGCGCAAAAATATCACCAGCATAGCGGTTATTCCATTCTACTGTTCGATCTTCGCTAAACAGAATGATTCCGAGGGGCAGCATACTCACTGCTTCTCCCTCCACTCGCTTAATACGAAAAGTTAATCCATTAATATATTCCACCAGATTACGGCGGAACGAAATTTCCGTCTTCAGCATATAGAAGCATAATGTACCTGCCAGAAACAGGCTAACGACCCCAAGAGCCCAGTTATAAATACTAACAATTATAATAAGGGCCAACAGCAGCATGAACGCCCATACGGTATGATAGCCGTGCCAGCGTCTTTGCAGAAATTTAGGCATGAACTCTCACCCTATCGTTTCGATTTCGTCACATACTCCCGCAGTGGGAAAGCAAGATCAATAATACCGATAATGCGTAGCGGCGGCAGCAAAATGACCGGTATTGCTAGCAGAATGGCAACCATCTTGTTCCATTTGCGTTCATGCGCCAGGAAGAAGAAAAATCCAATCGCCTGAATCATAAAGCCAATTCGTAGCAACGGCAGTAGATTGGCAGAAATCATGAGGATGTAATTATTCTCTGATCCTGAGAAGAAGAGCTGAAGAACCACACCAATCAAATAATACCAAATAAACGATCTCGAAAGTCTCCATTCACGAGCAGGCTTCATCTTAGGCACTGCATAATTCATACTGTTCAGAATCGGACGAACAATAGAATGCGTAATGACAGCTATCATAAAAGAGCTTACGATTAGAGTCATTGGGATCATTTGAACCGTCATATGACTTAGCTTGTTTACATCCTCAGTCGTAAATCCAAGATCAGTAAACAGTGGATTAGCAGTACCAAGATCAGACAGAGGCGAGTTAACCATCTGCAGCACATCGTTCACATAGTTAGACAAATCAAAGTTAAATAACGCCGTACCGAGTAATAAGAGTAACAGGAATTCTCCAAGAATCGTAACCGTACCTGCAATCACGGTAGATACTGCTGAAGCATGTCTTTTATACCAACGTCCCATTACCAGAGCAGGTATTAAGAAATACGCCGCGATCAGCACATAAATAGGTGTAATCAGACCAACAATCAGCAACACCGGCAATACGTGTATAACGAATTGTTTGGTGTTCAGCGTAGTGAATAACACTACTGCCGGAACAATCATAAATAGGGTAGTGATGATGAGCAGTGGAGTCGTTAAACTAAGCAGCAAAAGTAAATATACTACGCTCCAAGCCACAGATGACCAGCGAAATTTCAACAGTATTCACCTCTTACGCATATGTTCTTCTAAAGCAGATATATCTTGATACCATTCTTCCAGTTGATGCCCTTCCTGCTTATGCTTTCTGAGCTTCTCGAGTAGCAAGTCATCTAATTGACGATAGGGAATCCCTAGTCTGCGGCCCAAAATATAAGAGCTCATAATCAAACTAGCCAGGCTGTCGCCCACACGGGTAGTACTGCCTTCCCATAACGCTTTAAATAACCGTGAAACTTGGTCAATCACTTCTGTTTTTAACCATTCAATTACCTTGGCGCGTTTAGCGACATCCAGATCCTTCGGCACATTGGACACGTCTCTCTACCTCCGGCAAAAAGCTTTATTCTCCATTATAGCATAAAAAATTCCGTGTCACACAAGGGCGCCCCACGCACCTTAAGTATGCTTCAACAGGGGATGAACTAGTACTTCTTACATTTTTAAAAAAGACCTGCTTTCCGTTATCGCCGGAAATACAGGCCTTGTTCCGATTGCTTCTATTACCGCGAATAAATTGGGCTATAATGACTCTTGAGATTGTTTTGATACAAATTTCTCACAATATTCTATGACTTGACTCCGGCGAACGATGCCAATAAACCGGTTCATATCATCGACTACAGGAACAAAGTTCTGTACCTTAGCCAAATTAATCAGATCTTCCATATCCGCATCAATCGAGACAGGTCTGTTATTCATCCTCAACGGCAAATCTTTAAGCAAGAATTTTGAAGCGTTCTCGAAAGTAACCTTGCCCTCGGATTCCTTCATATACCAGAGCAGATCACCCTCTGTAACCGTACCAGCGTATTCTCCATTTCGGTTCAAAATAGGGACAGCAGTATAACGGTGATACTCCATCCTCTCCAACGTTTGGCGTAGCGTTGAATCGATCGTTACGCAAGCGACTTCCTGTTTCGGAAGTAAAAAAAATGCAATATTCATCTCTTGATCCTCCTCAAAGAGTTCCGAAGGAATTACGGTTCTTTAACTTCCTTTTACTACCATGCAAAATTATTAATACGTGGCAGCTTAATAATCGTTCCAATACATTATAGCATGAAGACAGTAAGCAGCAGCCATAAGAATGTGAATGGCTGCTGCAATTAATTATATGAGTTTGAACTCCACTTTAGAATTATTGCGTAACTGCTGTTGATTTAGGCTCCAGTGCATTACTTGCTTTTCCCGGCTCAATTAGTTGATCTACAGGTGTTGCTGCACTCATCCAGTTGTCGATCATCGCCTTAGCTTCACTCAAATCCTCTTCATCAACGATATCATAATAAAC
The DNA here is from genome assembly GCF_000758545.1 of Paenibacillus sp. FSL H7-0737. Taxonomy (NCBI): domain Bacteria; kingdom Bacillati; phylum Bacillota; class Bacilli; order Caryophanales; family Paenibacillaceae; genus Paenibacillus; species Paenibacillus sp. FSL H7-0737. The sequence goes on from NZ_CP009279.1 coordinate 6,742,955, forward strand.
ACCATCCATACGTTTACCTTCACCCATAACTGTGAAGCTTGAGATATCCATGCCTTTTCCGCCCATGAATTTTTTGGCTAGACTAATGATCATCGAAGGCTCTATATCGGTTTTGAAATTATCTCCCATAATATCCAGCAACTTCGGAATGTTGCCAATTTGACTGATCGATAACATTTTATTCGCTACAACATCAATAAAAACCTGTTGGCGTTTGGTACGGTTAAAGTCACTATCCTCACGATAGCGCGTATAGTTCAGTGCTTCTTGTCCGTTATAAAGCGACTTTCCAGCTTCAATTGTAAACTTTTCATGATCCTTACCCTTGTTCACAATGTCTTTCTTAATCGGCAGCGGAACGCCTCCAATAGCATCTACAGCATCCTTGAGTCCTTGGAAATTTATTGTCGCATAATATTGAATATCATGACCAAGCAGAGCTTCTAGAGAATCCTTGGCCATCTGTTGCCCCCCAAAAGCATAGGCATGTGTAATCTTATCCTTTTTATTATCCTTATGACCAATAATTTCCGTATACGTATCACGCGGAATAGAAATGAGCAGGATCTTATAGTCCTCAGGCCGAACAACAGCGTACATCATGGTATCTGAACGTGCCGTTTCATTATCACGTTGATCGGTACCTAAGAGCATAATTGAGAACGGATCGCTCTTGTACACAACCGGTTCTGGCTTAACCTTATTATCATCCTTAAGCGGCTGGTAAGATTCTTCCTTTAGCTTAGTTTCAACCCGATCAGACAAAAAGAGGTCGAAGGCTAATACAGCCAGGGAATTACGAAACAGAAAGCCTCCCGCTATAATAACAACAAGAACAATGAGGGCGATATATCTTTTCTTTATTTTTTTCATCTTTGATTCCTTCATTTTTGATTCCTTCTTTATTGTAGAATAATTGCTTGCCATATATATAATGCTTCCTGAATCTTTATCAGGCAGTCATGACTTTATTTCTCACGGCGATCAACTGACCCTTATTCCATTATCTTATTGTCCCCCCTTTCAAGAAATTCAGGTCATTCAAAATTATAGAAAAAAAGTTTTTTGCGGTTCTAAAATAATGTGCACTAAAACAATATTTCTATTGTAATCACTAAATGGATAAAAAGAAACCACAAATAACGACATGAATAGGGAAAAAGCACCAAACCAAGTAATAAATACTGGTATGGCGCTCCGACTTTAGTTCCTAATTCTGAGCGGATTCATCATATGTTTAACCCGATCACCGGATTGTAAACCACGGAAAAATCCGTAATCAAATAATTTTGCTGCCCCTTCAAATCGGCTCTCATAAGTCTTTGCCCCCATAACGACTGCAATAAGCCTATGCCCATCCCGCTGAGCCGAGCCTGCAATACAGTATCCTGCCCGGTTATTATGTCCAGTCTTTAAACCATCTGTACCCTCATAAGCGTAAATGCCACCCATAGCTGGCAACATGAAATTGCTATTACTTACATATAGCCCCTTATTCTTCAAATGCATTTGTGTACGGCTGGAAATATTGAGAATATCCGGATGATGATGGATTAGTGCGGCAGCCAATTTAGCGGTATCACGAGCTGTCATCATAGTCTCACCGCTGATATGCATATTCGGATCAGTGAAACCAAGATCCTTACCTGATAGGCCCGTTGCATTAGTAAATATTGTACGAGAAGATAAGCCTAGACTATGTGCCTTGTCGTTCATCATGAGCACAAAAGAGGCTTCTGAACCAGCCATATACTCAGCCAATGCAACAGTAGCATCGTTGGCAGAATAAATAGTGACTCCTTCGAATAATTCTCTTATAGTATAGAATTCTCCCCGCTTCAATGAGAGGCTTGTGCCGCCCATTTTACTTGCATAGGCACTAATTGGGACTCTATCCTCCCATCTAATCATTCCAGAGGAGATTTGATCCAGCACAATCATTTCTGTCATTAATTTAGATACACTGGCCGGTGGCATGGGTACATCACCATTAATATCCACCCATATATCTCCGGTATCCATATCTAGAAGCACTGCTGATTCCGCGTCAATATTCGGTTTAAAACCAAGCCCAGTTGGCCTCCATACCGCAATTAAGACAACGACTAATACAGCTGCGATTGCCCCCACTACTATCCGTCTCTTCATCGTCGTCATCCTCCATACTATATATGACGAATGAAACTACAATTTGATTTCACTTTTCACAAAAAATTATTATTTTATTTTTCGTCCTCTTCCTTAATCCACCATTTATAAGGGTCTATAATCGTACTCATAGAATTCACGCGAACGCCCTGTAGGCGCTTATTTACTGGAACTATCGCTTTTCGTTCGGCAAAAAAGATCATAGGCACCTCTTCATTAACCAGCTTCTGCCACTCATAGTATATTTCTTTACGATAATCCATATCGTATGCCTTCATACTTACGCCTTCACGAATCAGCTCTTCATTCCGCTCGGAAGACCAACGGGGATAGTTCCATAGATCATTTTCTCTCCATAGACCTGTTGGATCGGGATCACTCGCTAACCCCCATACTCCGTAAAATAGTTCGATAGACGGATCATCGGCTTCCACTGCATCGTAGAAAGCATGGAATTCCTTTAAGGCTCCACCGTTCAGCTGTACATCGAGTCCAACATCACGCCAATTTCTTAAAATGGCATTAGTACGTAGCTCTGCTGTTTGACTGCCTAGCATAGAATCAAAATGGATCATCAGCTTCTGGCCCTTTGGGTCTTCTCGTAATCCGTCACCATCTAGATCCAAGAACCCAGCAGCATCCAGCAGTTCCTTGGCCTTTGTAGGATTATACAGATAAGCATTAATCTCAGTATCAGGGATCTTCGCCCAGCTAGTGCTAGATATTGGAGTCTCTACAGCCTCAGCTAGACCGTGGGAATATGCTTTGATGATCCCTTCACGATCTAAAGCATAATACATAGCTTGCCGTAATCTTTTGTCTTCAAATTTAGGGTTATCCATTACGATGGTCTCGGTTTCCGTATCCCAATGCCCGAATTTAAAACCTATATATTCATAGCCTAGCTCAGCAGTTTGCAGGATGTTAATGTTATCCAGTTCTTTTAGATCATCATAAGCATCCCGAGGGGCTGACTCTATGTCAATCTCTCCTGATTGAAAGCGTTCAGCCACTTCCTTATCGTCAAATGCCTTATACACTATCCCATCCAATAGCGCTTTGCCCTTGTAATATTGATCAAAACGTTTCATTTCTACCCTCTGGCCAGGCTGAATATGTTCAACCTCAAAAGGGCCAATACCTATAGGAGATTTTCGCATCTGGTCACTTTCAGGCATATCTTTAACAGCAATTCCAGTATAGTATTTTTTATTCATCGGATAGGGCCACAGACTATCGATGGTGTTTACCCGTGCAGCAGTTACAGTTATTTTCAAAGTATAAGGATCTATAACCTTCAATCCGGATATGCCCTTCGCTTCTCCCTCATGATATGCCTCTGCACCCTGAATCATTTCAACACTATAATAATGCGAGCCCGTATAATCTGGACTAGCAATAGTTTCAATTGCGAATTTCCAATCCTCTACCGTTAATTCATCACCGTTATGCCAACGGATTCCCGGTTTAATTTTAAAGGTAAATACTTTATGATCATCAGATTCCTGCCAAGAGGCGATATTAGGAACCGTCACTAGTTCATCATTTACCTGAAACATCGGCTCAGTAATAAATTCCAGCACATGAAAATCATCTTCACCTTCATAAAAAGCAGGCTCAAACAAACCCGTAAATGGTGAGGAGAATCCGTAGGTAACTACTCCACCAGCTTGTGGCTTATCGTCTACTACATTATGCCGCGAAGATAATGGATTACTGCTAGAAGTTGTTCTACTACATGCTGACAATAGAGTTGCCATCACGAGCAGCGTTAACAACAACCTGCATATTTTCTTATTATTCATGTGTTTCTTCCCTTCTCTAGTTGAACGTATATCTACATTTAAGTTATGGAACATAAATATTTTTACTGTAACAAAGTTTTATGGTGGTTACAATAACTTCTAAGCCCTAGGCCTTTACTCCTGCTTGAAATTCACTTATTTCGTTATATCTATAAAAAAAGACCTGTCTCGTGGACAGATCTTCATTTGAATCTATTCTTCATCTCTGTGCGTAATCGTTAAACCCTCAACATGCTTACGCTGCATCAGCTTGCGCTTTTTACGTGTATCCTTACTCTCAAAAATAATATCAAAGTCATATTCCTCCGGGTATAGCTCTTCTTTTGAAAGATAGGGCTTCAACCGCTTATGGTTAATTTTCATTTTTTGCTTCTGGATCATCACCCCAACCATTCCTAAATGATCTCTCTTCTCATATACGATCCCTGTCCGGCCGAGTGACGTTACCACAACTGCATCTCCAATTTCAAATTGAATCAGCTTCTCCTTGCTGCGGTCAGATGGAGCAGCCTCTTCTTCTGCATTGCCATGTTCCTCTACTGGAAGTGCATCATATTCCTGTTCTCCATCTTTGCTGAAAAGATTTCCCCATGCCTCTCCGCTGCCTTTCTGTAGCCTTTGTTGCTGCGCCTCTACGATTTCCCATGATCTCTTAATAACGTTATCCTGTATCCCCAGCTTTTTAGCGATCTGCAGAGCGTAACTTTCCCCTGCTTCTCCAATCGTCAATCGATACAACGGCTGTAGCGTTTCTTTATCAAATTCCATTCGCGCATTTTGAAAGCCCGTCGTTGCGGCTGCAAAGGCTTTTAGCTCATTAAAATGTGTAGTAACAATAATATTCGCCCCTTTACGGCTCAGCTCTTCCAGAATCGCGATAGAGAGCGCAATGCCTTCCCCGGGATCCGTACCAGCCGCCAGCTCGTCAATGAGCAGCAGCACCCCTTTAGATGCATCTCTCAGCATTCCCTCAATACTCTTCATTTGCGCCGAGAATGTGCTGAGTGATTGTGCCAGACTTTGTCCGTCGCCAATTACACTGATTACATCCGTAAAAATAGTGAATTCGCTGCCCTCCTCGACCGGAATCAACAGCCCTGATTGAGCCATGATCGTCAGCAGCCCTAGTGTCTTAAGGACCACAGTTTTACCACCTGTATTTGGGCCTGTAATGATGAGGGATTTATACCCCTTACCTACCTCCAGATTGATCGGAATCATCCCCTTCAGCATGGGATGCCTGCCTCCAATCATCTTTAGAAAGCCTTTCGCATTCAGCGTAACAGAAGATGCCCCCAGCGTTCGTGCATATTTAGCTTTAGCAAAAATAAAATCATACGTACCCGTAGCCTCAATATTAAGGTGCAGGGCAGCCTGTTCCTGTTCTACCAAGCTAGTCAGCATGCTGAGGATTACGGCTTCTTCTCGCGCCTCTTCACCCAAAAGCAAATCAAGCTCAATTTGGAGAGCAGCGATCTCGTCTGGTTCAATAAACACCGTCTGTCCACTTGTGGATTGATCAAGCACCGATCCTTTTATTTGTTTATGATATTCCCGTTTTACGGGGATAACGTAACGTCCACCTCGCTGACTATAAATATTCTCCTGCAAAATCGATTGATGGCGTGACATAATTCCGTCGATTTTTTTATGAAGACGTTCTTTAGCCACTACAATCCGTTTACGAACTCGCTCTAACCCCTTACTTGCTCCATCATCAATCGCACCGAAACGGATACAACGATCAATAGCCTCCCTCACGTGATTTAACTCCATCAACGAGGATGCATATGAAGCAATCCGTGGAGCGCTCTGTTCTTTAGAGACCATATATTTTCGCAGTTGACTACAGCTCTTAAGAAATGTAGCAACCGCAGTCAAATCTTGTTCACTGTACAAATATCCAGTCCCCATTAATGACATGATCCACTCAATGCCTTCTAATGAAGGAATGGGTACACTCGATCCTCGTTCCAGCAGTTCTTTAGCTTCAGAAGTTTCCTCCATTGCTCTTTGAATCGTCGGCAAATAGGTCATTGGCATAAGCTCTTCTACAGCTTTTTTTCCTACATAAGATACTGCGTGGCGCCCAAGCTCTGTTTTAATGATTTCGTATTCCAGCGTGTTTAGACTTTGTAAATTCACAGCAAATCCTCCTTCAAATCTCTATTGGTTTGGATCTAATTCTCCATAACGCAAAGAAGGGCAAAGAATGCCACTATGGCAGTCCTTGCCCTTCTTTTTATACTGATGCCCTCTATCGTCCTAAGGCCCCGAAATGAGAACAGGTGCCGAAAAACAAAAAAACCGTGCAATAAGAGCACGGTTAATTACAAAGAGAACAACAGCCGTAAAGAGGCCATTTGACGCTTCGTGTGTTCTTAACTAAATCATCCACCCGTAAGGAACAACAGACTGCTGCGTAATACGAACTCAAATAGAGCACGTAATCGCCTCATAACGAGCCTGCTAAAGCCTTCCTAATCAAGTGTTATGAAATTGCTAGTTAAGAACGGTCACCGACATCAAAATTTCCCCTTTAGTTATAGGATAGCTGTAATTTAACATAATAAAGTGCCAACGTCAAACGATTCAACGCCCAAATAATTCGATTTCATGCTTACCCTACTATTAATACTTCCTTTTCTGCATACAAAAAAAGCAGCCGGTTTCCCGACTGCTTTTATAAAACGTCCTATTCCGTTGTGTAAGGAAGCAACGCGATTTGACGCGAGCGTTTTACAGCAATGGTAAGAGCGCGTTGGTATTTTGCACTTGTACCTGTTACACGACGTGGCAAAATCTTTCCACGTTCGCTGATGAACTTCTTAAGAAGTTCGGTATCTTTATAATCAATGTGAGTAATCTTGTTCACAGTGAAAAAGCAAACTTTTTTACGCTTGTTGCGTCCACCACGACGTGCTGGTCTTTTGTCGTTGTCAGCGCCTTCTCTTGGTTTAAAAGCCATATTCTTTTCAGTCCTTCCTAATTAAAATGGCAAATCATCATCCGATATATCAATCGGTTTACCATCGCCCGAAAAAGGATCTTGAGTATTGTTGTTACGCGAGAAATTATTGTTGTTATTTCCGCGTCCAGCGTTACCACCGCCACCATATGCTGGCTCTTCAGGCATACTACTTGCACCACTTGAAGTATTTCCACCTTCACGGCTCTGTGAAGATTCCAGGAAACGAACATTATCAGCAATAACTTCAGTTACGTATACACGTTTGCCTTCGTTATTCTCATAATTCCGCACTTGGATGCGTCCTTCCACTGCTGTCAGACGACCTTTGCGCAAGTAATTGGCACAGGTTTCTGCTAGCTGTCTCCAGGTTACAACCGGGATGAAGTCTGCCTCACGTTCACCATTCTGGCCCGTAAAGTTACGATCTACGGCTAGCGTAAATTGCGTTACGGCAACACCAGCGGGAGTATAACGAAGTTCCGGGTCACGGGTCAACCGTCCGATCAAAATGATACGGTTCAACAATTCTGGTCCCCTCCTTTAGAGCGATTCATTACAAAGCTTGTCAAGATCTTAAGCAACGTCGTTCGTAATGAGATAACGAATAACTTCGTCAGAAATCTTCATAAGACGTTCTAATTCAGTAACTACTGCAGGTTCTGCATTGAAGTTAACCAAAACATAAACGCCATCACGGAATTTCTTGATCTCATACGCAAGACGGCGTTTACCTTGCACTTCGTGCTTTGTAATTTCCCCGCCATTGGAGATGATGCCTTGGAATTTATCGACTGCTGCTTGAACGGCTTCTTGTTCAATGTCAGGACGAATAATGTACATCACTTCATATTTGCGCATAATTTTCACCTCCTTATGGTCTGAGGCCCCTAATCACGTCAGGAGCAAGGAACGAGCACAAACATAGACTCGCACCTGATTAATATACCAAAATGAACAGCAGAGTGCAAGCAATATTAATACAGGACAACTCCTCCCCCTCTTTTTACATGAAAAAATCACTACCTGCGCACAATAATTACGAATTCATCTACACTAAAAAAGGAGGAATAATGATGGGTGAGAAAACGGAATATGAAGAAGGCGACAAGGCCCCCAATCCAGGCATGTACACAGAGGTAGGCGAAGCCCGAAGCTTCCATACTGAGATTTCGAATCCACAGCACATTAAAATGGAAAAAGGGGACACCTTCCCTGAGACCACCAACAAAAATCGAAAGTGGAAAAAGGTTGAAAAAGCACGGGTCCACTAATTCAAAAATATTTTAAAAATAAATGTGTATAAAAAGCCCGACATTACACATACTATACTCAGGCAGTACAAAAGAGAGGTGTGGTTCCGTTGGCCGTCGTAGACGAACACAATCACAGGAGATCTGATTCAGCATCTATTGTAAGCTGGGAAGAGTAGTGGGTTATTGCCTTAAAAAAGCATTAGCCTCAGCAACGCCTAAATCACTTTAGTCGCTATAAACAGAGAAATTCCAAACATCATTGATGTACTGCCTCCTGAAGAAGGACCCGAAAGGGCCCTTCTTTTTGCGTTATATATTATTTTGTATATCGGCAATTATAGACACAAAAAAACCTCCGTTACAGGAACGAAGGATTCATTAAATGTTATATATGCTGAAGTGGCGGAGAGGGTGGGATTCGAACCCACGCACGCTTTGACACGCCTAACTGATTTCGAGTCAGCCCCCTTGGGCCTCTTGGGTACCTCTCCGCAGCAAAAATAATTGTATCATGCAGACATGCCATTTGCAAGCTTAATTATTGTCTGTATTTTCCTCCGCAGAGCGCAGTACCTTCTTCATATTCTTCTCGAATTTAGCACGGGGAATCAGAACACTATGCTGACAGCCTGTACATTTAATTCGGATATCCATCCCCATGCGAATGATTTCCATCTCATTAGATCCACAAGGATGCTGCTTCTTCATTTGCACTATATCCCCAAGCTGAAAAACTTTACGTTCCACTATTCTTCCCCCTCTTCTCCTTCTTGTGTAGCTGCAATTTGCCGTCTTGATCCAGTGTTTGCCGACCCTGTAACTTCTAGTGCATGTTCTGTTTTCGCAAGATCTATTTCAGCCTTCGCCTCTGCCTCTGCTTTCTTACGTGCTTCTTCTTCAGCTTGAGCTAGTTCCAGCATGCTCTGTTTCTCTAATGCCTGCTTTATGTCGTTCTGAATTTGTCTTTCCGCTGCATCTCTTGCATTAGGAGCACAGCTGGCAGCTATACGAATCACATATTCCGAGGTACTCATGGACTGTATTCCGAGCACGTTAGGGTAAGCAAGCACATTGGAGTTACGTTCTTCTATTCCTTTTAGCGCCTCGCCAATTAATCCTAACGTAGCTTCCAAGCTTCGCTCCATTTTAACAGGAACATCAACTACAGCCAATGCATTGGAAAGAGAATAGTTCGTTACATTCGTAATTAGTCCATTAGGGATAATAAATACTTCTCCGGTTGCACTTAACAGTCTTGTTGTTCGCAATCCGATTAATTCTACAGTCCCTTTATAAGTACCTGTCTGAATTACATCACCAACCGCAAATTGGTCCTCCAAAATAATAAAGAACCCTGTAATAACATCCTTCACCAGACTTTGTGCTCCAAAACCTACTGCCAGACCAAGTACACCTGCTCCGGCCAACAAGGGTGCTAAATCGAAGTGGAACTCTGAAAGAATGAGCATGATCATCACAAAATTACAGATAACCGTTACTACATTTTTCATCAATTCCCCTACCGTAGTAAACCTTCGTGTGTTAGACAGAATTCTGCCACCCGTTTTACGTTCAAGCGAACGATCAATAATATTAGAAACAATCTTAATAATAACCCTAGTTAAGAGAAAAATAATAAGAATTCGTAGTCCTGAGAATAAGGCATTGGCCCACATATCAGCATCGGTAAACCAATTCCACACCTTATCTTTAAAACGCAAGGCATCTTTTACAGCATCACCGGGAGTAGTAGCCTCTAATATCCACCTATTCATATTGTATAGTCCTCCCTACCTCTCAATCAGTATGTAGTTCTCGTTGTGTTTTCCGTAGATACCGCGTATTTCGATATTCTGTTCCGTTACTATCCTTTGTACCTCTTCCAGTGCACTTTGATAAAACTGAATCGATATCGCGCATCCTGCCGTGATCTCTTTCGGGGTTGGAAATATATCAATTTCAATTTCCGCATACTCAAGCAGCATTTCAGCACGAAGCGCCTGCTGGGTAGAGTCAAACGCGATCAACATCTCTTCCTGCATATACGTTACGCCTCCCATAGGTTTATCGTCCTATCTCTTGCCGCTGTAGTATAAAACCCCTCTTCTATCCATATACTAGATACCATCAAATAGAATCAGCTTCAGAAAGGAAGATGGTATGAATTTTTCATCGAAAGCTACATCAGCGCAAGAAACGTCCTGTTTAAAAATATCACATACCGATCCCGATATCTATTCTGCTATTACCCACCGGCTACTGTTTCACTTTGCACGTACACGCCCGGAAACACAGATTGTCGTCATTTGTGTAGGTACGGACCGATCCACAGGAGATTCTCTTGGCCCTCTTGTTGGCACTGCATTGTCACGTTTTCATAGTCCGCTGTTTCATTTATATGGAACTCTTGAGGAGCCTGTCCATGCTGTTAACCTTGAGGAAACTCTATCCCTAATCAACGAAAGATATAGTAACCCCTTTATCATCGGTATAGATGCTTGTTTAGGTCACTCTACTAGTGTAGGATGCATCCAAGTCGTTGAAGGGCCTTTGAGACCAGGTGCTGGCGTAAATAAACAATTGCCGCCGGTAGGTGATATCCATTTGACGGGAATCGTTAATGTCGGCGGCTTTATGGAGTATTTTGTATTACAGAACACGCGATTAAGTTTAGTTATGCGATTATCTGATATTATAGCTACGAGTCTATATTCTGCCTTAAAGCAATGGAATCTTCATGCTAGGTCCGCTGCAACGCGAGAGTAACTACTTCTTTTTCTTCAGGTGATAAGACATATTGTGATTCGCCATTCTGCATAGGTTTAGAGTAAATGTAAGAATTCTCACGATTATGAAGACTGGTTAATACAATACCACTACTGTTGTCATCCAGTATAGCGACTGAGAAACTCAGATCATTGCCACGTTCACCAAAGGCATTATAACGTTTCAGCGCAATATTGGACTTCATGCCACGCATTCTAGTTTGAGTTGCTTCTAATACGGTTTTTTGTTCACGTTGTTCTTCTTCCAGCATGTCGCTTTGGTTCTTCAGATCAATTAGAAGGCCTTCCAGATCCTCCACACCGCTTCCAGCCATCATGGCCTCATATTTACGCCGCATAGCACGTAGCTTAGCCCCCTGGGCGATCACAGTGATTATCAGCACCAACATAATTACTGTAAAACCAAACACAAACCACTGCAACTGCTCACTAATTAATTGATTTAATTCAGACATGAATGGACCATCCTTTTTATTCATCTGCTGCGGGCATTGCCATATAACTCATCCATAGCAGCCAGCATTCTGCTTATATTATGCTCTGTCGTATCTACACCTACACTCGCCCGAACAGCACCACTCTCTAGCGTGTCAACCGCCTTATGTGCCAAAGGGGTACAATGCATACCCGCTCTGACCGCTATTTTATAATCACGATCTAGACGGTGAGCAATATTCGCCGATTCTTCTCCATCTACCACAAAAGATACAATGCCAGTTCTCGGAGCCCCTAGAGAGGGTCCTAATATTCTAATGCCTGGGATGTTGGACAACCCTTCCATTAGCTTTTGAGTTAATGTCCATTCACTCTCATGGATAACATTCGTCCCTAAAGATTGTACCTTTTGAACACCTGCTAGTAAACCGGCAATCCCTACCGTATTTTGTGTTCCCGCTTCATATCGATCTGGACGAACAGAGGGTTGATCACTGTTTTCAGATTGACTCCCCGTTCCTCCATGCATTAAGGGTTCAAGATCCAATTCAGGTGATATATAAAGCCCACCGGTTCCTTGTGGTCCAAGTAGTCCTTTATGCCCCGGAAATGCCAATAAGTCTATATTCATTTTTTTAACATCAATATCAAGTGAGCCTGCACTTTGAGCTGCATCCACTAGAAACACAGCACCATGCGATTTAACGATATCACCAATATCACCGATAGGGAGTATACTTCCTAGTAAATTCGAGCTGTGATTGCAGATCACCATTTTGGTATTCGGCTGGAAAGCATTTTTGAGTTCTTTTAAATCCAATTGCCCTTCACGATCCACTTTTAGATAGTCAACTTTTATCCCAAGTGTCTTACGCAAGTATTCCAGCGGCCGTCTCACAGAATTGTGTTCTGTCATCGTTGAAATCACGTGATCTCCCACTTTAAGCGTCCCTCTGATCGCCATATTCAAACTCATCGTAGTATTATGGGTAAAAGCTATATTTTGCGCATTAGATACACCGAACAATCCCGCCAGCACACTCCGCGTCTTTACTAACACTCGACCGCTTCCTATCGCTAGCGAGTAATTACCTCTACCAGCATTCGCTCCTGACTGCAGAGCATTCATCATCGCAGCTGCAACCTCTGGTGGTTTCGGCCACGAGGTTGCTGCGTGATCCAGATATACGAAGTCTTCCATAACCTCGCTCCTCGTCTATTACCCTTTTTTAATCAACTTATTCAAAAAAACATACCCCTAATTATCCGATTAAGGATATCTCAGGATATGTTCTTGGCATAGATACCCATTTAGTTACCCAATAATTCCAACAATCTTTCTAAATCCTGAGCACTGTAGTAATTCAGTTCAATCTTTCCTTTTTCCTTGCCCTGTTTTATTTTCACCGTTGTTTTAAAACGTTCACGCAATACTTCCTCTACATTATCAATATAGGGATCACGTTTAACAACTTTGACTTTAACTCCATTAGTAGGTTTTCGGTCCAAGTTCTTCACTGTTTCTTCTAGCTCTCTTACACTCCACTGTTGTTCCACGCATTGTTCGGCCAGTTGTTTAATTACTTCCGGATCCTTTAAAGCAACAATTGCCCGCGCGTGCCCCATTGACATTGTTCCACGTGAAACATATTCTTTTACTTCTTCAGGTAAAGAAAGCAATCTCAGGAAGTTGGCGATATGAGATCTGGACTTTCCTACCTTAAGCGAGAGTTCTTCCTGCGTGAGTGAAAACTGATCCATTAGGCCTTGGTAAGCCACTGCGATCTCCATTGCATTTAAGTTCTCACGTTGCAAGTTCTCAATTAAGGCAATCTCCATAACCTGTTGATCACTAAGATTTCTAACAACTGCTGGGATTGTAGCTTTGCCACAATATTGCGAAGCCCGGAATCTGCGTTCGCCGGCAATGATCTCATACCCCTTCAATACGCTACGGACTATGATCGGCTGAATCACGCCATGTTGTCTGATAGATTCTGCCAGTTCTTGAATGGCCTCTTCATTAAAATCTTTACGTGGTTGATATGGATTAGCACGTAGTTGAGCTAAGGGAATCTCAACTACCTTATCATCTTCATTAATAGATAAAGATGGAATCAGCGCATCCAGACCTTTTCCTAAACGTTTACTCATAAGAAATCACTTCCTTTGCCAACTCTAAATACACTTCCGCTCCTTTAGAGCGAGGATCATAAGTGATAATGGATTGTCCATGTGAAGGCGCTTCACTTAACCGGACATTCCGAGGAATAATCGTTCTATATACTTTCTCTTGGAAATACTTCTTAACCTCTTCTATCACCTGGATTCCCAGATTGGTCCGGGCATCAAGCATAGTCAATAATACTCCCTCTATCTTCAGATGCGGGTTGAGATTCTTTTGCACCAGACGAACTGTGTTTAAAAGCTGACTCAAACCCTCAAGTGCATAATATTCACACTGGATCGGGATGATTACCGAATCCGCTGCCGTAAGAGAATTGATTGTTAAAATGCCAAGTGAAGGAGGACAATCGATGATAATATAATCATAATTGTTTTTAACCGCATTCAGCGCCTTTTTTAGCTTTAGCTCTCTGGAAATCGTCGATACTAACTCGATTTCCGCACCCGCTAATTGAATGGTCGCCGGAATGATATGCAGTCCTTCATTTTGAGTTTCCAGTATGGTTTCTAGAGGATTTACCTCATTTATAAGAATGTCATATATACAATTCGCCACGTCCGCCTTGTTGACGCCAACGCCGCTAGTAGTGTTACCTTGAGGATCGATATCAACTAGAAGCACTCTTTTTCCTAATGTAGCCATACCGGCACCTAGGTTCACGGAGGTTGTTGTTTTACCGACACCGCCTTTTTGATTTGCTATGGCAATAATCTTGGACACTTATTTCACCTCGAATAGTTAGGAAGAATCTTCTCGTAGATCGCAAGTACAAATGTTCCTGACGCTGATATAGCGTCACACTTTATGAAGAATATAGACAACTATTATATACTGGAACTTTAAATTACAGGCCTGGCCAACACATCCCGGTTCTAGCCACACCAAAGGCGGCCAATCACCTCAAGGCCGCCTTCAGCTTTTGAAACAATTTATCTTTTGGGGATTTGGATTACAATCTCGTAATGGTCACCACGGTCATTTTCTGACGTTTTGATTTCCATCCCTGAGCCTGACACCATATCAATAGATTGACGAATTGTATTAAGAGCTAGACGAACATCCTTGGTATAGGAGACCCGCTTTGATTTTTTAGTTTGTGAGACTTGTTTGTAGAAAGCAATACGAGCTTCTGTTTGTTTAACATTTAAGCCTTTTGAAATGATTTCTGCCAACACTTTCAGTTGCATCTCCACACTATCGAGTGATAATAATGAACGTGCATGTCTTTCAGAAATCTGACGCTCCATTAACGCCATCTTAACCTCTTCAGGTAAATTAAGTAAGCGAATTTTATTAGCTATGGTAGACTGACTTTTACCTAGTCGTTGTGCTAAGCTTTCTTGCGTCAATTGATGAAGATCAATTAACTTTTGATAAGCAACAGCTTCTTCAATAGAGGTCAAGCCCTCACGCTGTAAGTTTTCTATAAGCGCAATAGATGCGGCCTGTGAATCATTGAATTCACGAACAATGGCTGGAATCGTCTCTAAACCAAGCTTTTTGACCGCACGCCAGCGTCGTTCACCTGCAATGATCTCGTACACGGAATCTCGCATGCGTACAACTATGGGTTGAATGACCCCATGAGTTTTAATCGTCTGGCACAACTCATCGATCTTGTCGTCATCGAATATCGTCCGTGGTTGGTAAGGACTGCTAATGACCTCATGAACTGGTATTTGTTTAATCTCTTCTCCGCTGCTCCGCTCGGTAAATCCAAATAGCTTGGTAAATTGTTCTTTCATTCCGTTCATAACCACCTAATTTCGTTATAGTACGATCTTCTTGACCCTCTTCTCGGAAAGCGTATCGTACAGCAATAAAAAACATTCTGATATTATGAAATGGCCTGCAGCTATCAGGCATCATAATCTCTCCTTCTTTCGAACAAGAGTACAGAGAAGGAGTTATATACAAAATTAAAAGTCTACTATGCTATTCTATCACTTTTCTCTACATAATCATATTCTCCGTAAAGACCTATTTTTCCTGCATTTTCATAATGATAGCCGCTTAATAAACATATCAATTTAGTTTATCTTTTAATTAAAGTTCATTTGAGATCGTTATCCTAATTCCACTCAAAAAAAGGTCACCCTCTAAAATGAGGATGACCTTAAATATATTTTCCAATCTATAATGTTTCACGTGAAACATTATTTGATAAGTGGTGTTTTGGCAGGAATTCCCGCTTTTCGTGGGTACTTAGAAGGAGTGGCACCTGTCTTACGAATAATGACAATATGTCGCGCCGACTCTTCCACAGGTAAGCTGAAAGAATCTACTTTGCCGAGTTGAGCACGAAGTTCCTTTAAGCTGTACTTTGCCTCATCTAATTCTTCAGAAGGATCGCTTCCCTTCATGGCAGCGAAAACTCCATCCTTACGTGTAAAAGGAAGACAAAATTCATTCAACAAGGATAATCTCGCCACCGCACGCGCAGTCACCAAATCATAGGCATCACGATGCTTGAATTGCCGGGCAATATCCTCCGCACGACCATGAATCAATTGCACATCCGTTAATTTCAACGTAGTACAGACATGCTGTAGAAAAGAGATTCTTTTACTCAGTGAATCAATGATCGTCAGCTTCAAATGTGGAAAACAAATTTTAAGCGGAATGCCTGGAAACCCGGCTCCCGAACCGATATCTGCTAAATTGTTTATCTCATTGATATTAAGGAAAAAGGCTAGAGAGATCGAATCATAAAAATGTTTCGTGTAAACCTGCTCACGCTCTGTTATTCCAGTGAGATTCATTTTTTCATTCCAGGATACGAGTTCCTTATAGTAAAGATCGAATTGCTCCAATTGTTCTGCTGTAAGTGTAATGCCTCTTTCTTGTAAAAGCTGTGTGAATTGAACTTCCGTATTATCCATAGATTATCCTTTCGCCGCGGTTACCCGGTTGTAATGCTCGAGATATACGAGGAGAATAGAAATGTCGGCAGGTGTGACTCCCGCAATCCGAGAGGCCTGCCCGATAGAGATTGGACGGATCTTAGTCAGCTTCTGCCGCGCTTCCATCGCTAATCCATGGATTTCATTATAATTAATGTCATCTGGAATTTTCTTCTTCTCCATCTTTTGCAAGCGCTCCACATGTTGGAGCTGTTTTTCAATATATCCGGCATATTTGATTTGGATTTCCACTTGCTCCTTCATTTCTGCATCCAGCATTTCCGGTGATGGCGAGACTTGATCTACGAAGCTATATACAAGCTCTGGACGCCGCATCAAAACAAGCAAATTACTGCCGTCTACAATAGGTGCCGATTCATATTGCGCTAGTACATGGTTTACCTCAACAGGTTTAACCTTTGTCTCTTGCAGACGAACAATTTCACGCTCCACCCGTTCTTTTTTATCCGTGAAGTTATCGAAACGTTCCTGTGTAATCAAACCAATGTCGTAACCGATAGGTGTAAGTCTTAAATCTGCATTATCATGGCGAAGCAACAAACGATATTCTGCACGTGAAGTAAGCAGACGATAAGGTTCATTAGTGCCCTTAGTCACCAGATCATCAATGAGTACACCAATGTATCCCTGTGAACGATCTAAGATTACGGGTTCTTTGTCTTGCACTTTGCGTGCTGCATTAATTCCAGCCATTACACCTTGGCCAGCTGCTTCTTCATAACCGGAAGTACCATTGATTTGTCCAGCAGTGAAAAGACCAGGTAAACGTTTAGTTTCAAGAGATGGCCATAGCTGTGTAGGAACCATTGCATCATATTCAATAGCATAGCCGTTACGCATCATCTCTACCTTTTCCATACCAGGGATGGAACGCAGAATCGCCAGCTGTACATCCTCAGGAAGACTAGTCGACAGACCTTGTACATAGTATTCCGATGTATTTTTTCCTTCTGGCTCTAAAAAGATCTGATGCTTAGATTTATCACTAAATCTTACTACTTTATCTTCAATAGATGGGCAATAACGTGGACCTGTTCCTTCAATAATACCCGTAAACATCGGCGCACGATGAAGGTTGTCATTAATAATCTGATGAGTAACCTCAGAGGTATAAGTTAACCAACAAGGAAGCTGTTCATTGTTGGATGATTTCGTTTCAAACGAAAAGAATTTAGGCTCATCGTCGCCGGGTTGAATTTCTGTCTTCGAGAAATCGATCGTATCGCGATGTACACGTGGTGGTGTACCTGTCTTAAAACGCACCAATTCAAAACCAAGCTCCCGCAAATTCTCAGATAGCTTCACTGATGGCTGTTGATTGTTAGGTCCACTCTCATATGTCAGTTCACCCATGATCACCTTACCACGCAGGTAAGTACCTGTAGTCAGGATAACAGTCTTACTATGGTATTCCGTTCCTGTCTTCGTAACTACACCCGCACAACGTCCATCCTCAACGATTAAACGCTCAACCATCCCTTGACGAAGCGTCAAATTAGGCGTTTTCTCCATCGTTTCCTTCATTGTATGTTGGTACAAGAACTTATCAGCTTGTGCACGCAATGCATGCACCGCAGGTCCCTTCCCTGTGTTAAGCATACGAAGCTGAATAAAAGTCTTATCTATATTACGGCCCATTTCTCCGCCTAGCGCATCAATCTCACGCACCACATGTCCTTTGGCAGGTCCGCCTATGGACGGATTGCAGGGCATGAATGCAACCATATCCAGGTTAATTGTGATCATCAACGTGCTGCAGCCCATTCGTGCTGACGCTAGAGCTGCTTCGCAACCGGCATGACCGGCGCCAATGACGATTACGTCATAGTTGCCTCCATCATAACTCATGTCCTGTTTCCCCCTAATGTTATATTAAAATGTAAAACCTATTTTCCTAAACAAAATTGTGAGAATATTTGATCTAACAACGAGTCCGCTGCCGTATCGCCTATAATTTCACCGAGTTGTTCCCATGCTAGCCGTACATCGATTTGAATCATATCAATTGGAATATACTGTTCCGCCGCATCGTATGCATCCTGTAGTGATTTATAGGCTTTTTTAAGCAGTGCAATATGTCTCACATTACTTACATATGTCAAGTCACCCGATTCCAGCTTTCCACCAAAAAAGAGTGTCGAAATGGCATCTTCAAGTTTGTCTAGACCTTCCTCTTCCAGAACGGACATCGGTACGATATTGGACTCCTCAAAGAACGAGAGCAACTTATCCTTATCCAGTTTGGGCGGTAAGTCCATTTTATTCATGATCACTAGGCATTGTCTACCGTGGATTTGTTCCATCAATGCCAATTCGTCCTCATGCAGCTCTTCGTTAGCATTTAGCACAAGTAGAATCAGATCCGCATCACTAACTGCCGCCTTGGAACGTTCTACGCCAATCTTCTCCACTACATCCATCGTTTCACGAATTCCCGCCGTATCAAGCAGCTTAAGCGGAATGTTGTTTATCGTTATATATTCTTCGATGACATCACGTGTTGTTCCAGGAATATCTGTTACAATCGCTTTGTTATCACGTGCTAACGCGTTTAATAAAGAAGATTTACCAACATTGGGACGACCAACTATAGCTGTCGTTATCCCCTCACGTAGAATTTTTCCTTCATTAGAAGTCTTAAGAAGCTTTGTGATTCCTTCCATCACTTCACTGCTTTTATCTTTAATAAATTCAGCTGTCATGGATTCTACATCATGCTCTGGATAATCTATATTTACTTCGATATGAGCCAGCATCTCAATAAGTGTATGGCGCAAAGCATGAATTCGATCCGACAAGGATCCACTAACCTGCTTTAAAGCCACAGAAAACGCACGATCTGACTTCGAGCGAATGAGATCAATAACCGCCTCAGCCTGTGATAAATCAATACGTCCACCCAAGAAAGCACGCTTGGTGAACTCACCCGGCTCGGCTAACCTTATCTCCTGCTGAAGAAGTAAGTCCATCACCCTTCTTACAGAAATTACACCCCCATGAGCACTGATCTCTACTACATCCTCGGTCGTAAAAGAACGTGGGCCCTTCATTACGGTTACAAGTACTTCTTCCATCTTCTCTCCGTTATCCGGACTAACGATATGCCCATAATGAACGGTATGCGATTCCGCTTCAGTTAACGGAACTCGGCTACGAAACAAAGGCGCCACTTGGGAAATAGCCTGAGGGCCACTTACCCGAATAATAGCAATTCCTCCCTCGCCTAATGCCGTCGATACGGCAGCAATGGTGTCACTAAGCATGCTGTTTTTCACCCCAAAACCTATATTTTTTTGATCATAAACGGTCTTATATTGTTAAAAAAGCAATGACCCCTTACATTGGTCAAGGAGTCATTGCATCATATAGTCTTTACTTCAAAGTTATAACGACGCGGCGATTTGGCTCTTCGCCCTTACTAAGGGTATTCACTTGCCGATGATCCTGTAATCTGGAGTGAATAATTTTCCGTTCCTGAGGTGACATCGGTTCCAGTACTACCTCTTTACGAGTCCGAATGACACGACTGGCTAAACGATCAGCCAGCTCTTCGAGAGTTTTTTTACGCCGCTCACGGAAGTTCTCCGCATCTAGCACAAGCCGTATAAAACTGTCGGAGTAACGATTAGCTACGATATTAGCCAAATACTGCAGAGCATCGAGAGTTTGTCCTCTTCTACCAATCAAAAGTCCCAAATCTGGACCTGATATCTGCAGAATCGTGGATTCCTTAGTGTGGACGATTTCGACTTCCACTTCGAGCCCCATGCTCTTAGCGACATCCACAATGAAATGAACGGCTTCTTGGTAAGCTTCCTCCACCGGTTGTCCGGAATCTTGGCGTGGCACACCGCCGTTAGCCTCCTGTTTGCTCTCTCTTGTTGACTGCTGAGGCAGTGACGGAGCACTCGCCGCTGATGCCGGTGCGGCTTCGGCTATCAAGGTTAACTCAACCTTGGCACCTTTCGCACCGATCAATCCCAGGAATCCTCTTGATGGCTGCTCAAGTACGTTGACCGTTACCCGGTCCTTTTGAACTCCAAGCTGGGTTAGTCCCCGTTCTACAGCTTCTTCAATGGTTTTCCCTGTTGCGACGACTTTGCTCATTTTGACTTTTTGGCTCCCTTCGATGCTTTACTGCCGCCTTTGCTCTTCACAGCAGTTGAGTCATCTGTACTTTTCACAGCACTTGCGATTGCCAATTTATGTTTATCGTTGTTGCGATATAAGAAATAGTTCTGAACAATAGTGTAAATGTTACTGTAAACCCAGTATAGCGGCAATGCTGCTGGGAAGTTGTAGGACATAACGAAAATCAGAACTGGATAGATCATCATCATGAACTGCATTGGCCCTTGTTGTTGCATCGGGTTCATTTTAGTCATCATTCTAGTTTGTATAAATGTTGTTAATGCTGCAAGCACTGGTAAGATAAACAGATGATCCGGCTTACCTAGCTCCAGCCATAAGAAGGAGTGCTCCCGTAGATGTGGATTATAGTAGATCGAGTTGTAGAGAGCGATAAAGATAGGCATTTGTACGATCAGCGGTAAACAACCCGCCATTGGATTAACCTTATTCTCTTGGAACAAACGCATCGTTTCTTGCTGCACCTTTTCAGGTGTGTCTTTATATTTTTTCTGGATCTTTTGGAGTTCCGGTTGAATGGCTTGCATTGCCCGCGAGCTCTTCACCTGTTTAATCGTAAGCGGAAGAATCAACGTGCGGACAATAATAACCATCACAAGTACGGCTAAACCATATTCTCCGTTAAACCAATCAGCAAACTTGTCCAAGGCAATGGCGAAATAATACACTACATTACTTTGCCAGAAGCCTCCATTCTTTAAATCCTCCGTAGTGTGCGTAACAGCAGCTGACGGAGCGCATCCCGACAGAACAGCTAACGACAACACCATCACTGTGATGAGGAGAAACCATTTTCCCCGTCTAGTCTTCATTAGAGACACTTCAAAACCCCTCTCTTGAACATTCCATTCCACCGTAAATCATACCATAATTATGAATACAAATAAACAAGCCTCTTATGCGTCCTTTATTTGCGGGAAGCCTTGAGTAGCTTGGCTTTGCGCAGTACATGCAGCACGCTTTTTTCGAGCTCTGCGTATTCCATGGAAAGCGCTCCTTTTCTTACGATAAACACCATATCGAGTCCACCTGCAATTTCAGGTTCATGATGACGGACGATTTCCTTCACCAATCTTCTCATTCGGTTACGGACAACCGCGTTTCCAACCTTCTTACTGACCGATACCCCAACTCTAAATCGCTCTACCTCTTTTTTGCTAAACCAATACACTACAAATTGATGATTCGCAAATGACTTCCCATGGCGATATACACGACTGAAGTCGGCACGGTTTCGTAATCGTAACTTTTTGTGCACGGGAATCTCCTTCATAAATCCGGTTAAAAGTATCCTTCCGAATTTTTTTCTTCTAATAGTATAGTCATTTGGATGTCGCCATAAACGACCGCGACTACAACGCCGAAATTTCCCTTCTATATTATAGAAAGAAAAATATTCTCAACTTCTCACAAAATAATTCTGTATATACGTTAAATAGCCCCGCAAAGTGTAGCTAGCGCATTAAGCGAGATCCTAGTCGTTTGCAGAGCAAATAATAATAAAAAGCAGTAAAAAAAGACCACCGGAGTGGTCCCTTAGTGGCCTAACTTACGCACTCAAAACTTTTCTGCCTTTCAAGCGGCGAGCTGCCAGCACTTTACGGCCGTTTTTCGTGCTCATTCTTTTACGGAAACCGTGAACCTTCTTGCGTTTGCTCACATTTGGTCTAAATGTCGGTCTCATAATTGCACCTCCCTTACAGGAACTTAATTACTGTCATATAAGCAGAAACGGTCTAAGCCGTCCTTATAGTAGGGACAGTATCTACATGAATCATCATTTAATTATCGAGACATATCCTTACAGAAAACACCTTTATATATTTAAACATATTTTATGCGCAAAAGTCAACCTACTGCTGGCTCCAGACCCTCCCTCTAATTCAAGCCGCTTATCCACAACTCCCATTAGAAAAAAAGTAATCCACAAGATATGACAGTTATCCACCTGTGATCAAAAAATAAAGTCGACTACTCACAGATGAGCACAACCTGTGTATAAAATTATCGAAGCTTTGGCGTAAAGTGTCGAACCGTAAACAAATTATCAACAATATGTAGTGGTGTTCCTAATAATTGTACACAAGTGCTTGAATTTGTGGATAAAATAGCCCTGCTCATTGAAAAATAAGGGGCGTTTTGCTATGATGGTATTACTTTTGAATGTGAATAGATTTGTTTGTTCTCTTAATTATCAACAAGCTGTGGATAAAGTTGTGAACAAATCAAATTTATCCATATTTTTTTGTCTCTTCATATTGCCTACTGGG